>JBBISG010000009.1:0-56687 GCA_037441365.1 Nitrospirota bacterium | reverse complement strand
CAAAGGAACAATCGTTACAGCATAGCAGAGGAAATGTTAGCCATTCTTTACCCTATAATTTTAGGACTTGGACGGATAGAAACCTTCCATCTCCTTAAACAGAATGGGGTATTCCAATATCTCACAGAACTAACAGCATATCCCAATCCTACAACACTAAGGCGTTTCCTCTTGAGGATGGCTCCATTAGCACTCAGTAAATTAAGAAAACTCCACGACAAAATACTTCTGATAATGATCCAGAGACCTGCTCTACCTGCGAAGGTTATTTTTGATTTAGATTCCAGTTTCAGAATTTGATTATCAGCCCAGAGAGTGGGAAAAGAAATATCGTTTTGTGGTTATAAGACGTCCTATACCAGAGGAGGCTTCAGAACAACTAAACCTTTTTTCTATGGGCAAATATAGCTACCAGATTATTGTTACGAATCTAAAACTTAAACCCTTAAATGTTTGGAATTTCTATAATAGTAGGGCCGCCGTAGAGCTTATCATCAAAGAACTAAAAGGAGATTATCCATTAGCAAAGATTCCCACAAAACACTTTGCAGCCAATGAGGCGTATTTTCACCTTCTTCTGTTTTCTTATAATCTCATAAATTGGTTTAAGCGTTTGTGTTTACCGAAGGAGTTTCAAAACATGACTCTTAAAACATTAAGGGCTCAGATGCTTTTTGTTCCAGGAGAACTAGTAAGGACAGATAATAAACCTGCGTTAAAATTTCCATCAAATTTCTGGTATAGAGACATGATTGAGTACGCATTAAAACAGGTAGAAAAGTTAAAATTATGATATTTTCACGCAGGATTCAGGATTAAAAAAGAAAGTTGACAGCCCCGTATTTAAAATAAGGCCGTGGCATCTTTATGCCACGGCCTTCTGTATTAACGCCTTTTATCTCGATAAGCCTCAATTCTGTCTGTGCAAATCGAATACCAAAGCGCCTCCCCTAAAACTCTCAGTATTTAGAAAACAACTTAGCAGAATGCAGAGGACTTGTCAAGCATTTTTCATAACCTGTAAAATGAATCACGATGGTTCAATACCTCTACATCCACATCCCCTTTTGCATTAGCAAGTGCATCTACTGCGATTTCCTGTCCATACCCTATGATGAGGACATTGCGGTGGAATATATTACGGCAGTTGCTAAGGAATCAGAACTCAGAAGCAGCATAGCCGGAGAGTTAAAGACGGTCTATATCGGCGGGGGAACGCCAACGATCCTGCCAGCAGGTGAATTAGTTAGGTCATTCAGGCATCTCAGGCAGGTCTTCGATATATCCCCTGATGCTGAGATAACGATCGAGGCAAATCCAGGGACCATCGACAGAGAAAAGGTCATAGCCCTGAAAGAGGTTGGTGTAAACAGGTTCAGCCTCGGCATCCAGTCATTTATAGACAGGGAGTTAAGGCTGCTTGGCAGGATACATGGTGCATCTGATGGGATAAGGGCTATAGAACTGATAAGGGGATGCGGGATTAAGAATCTTTCCATCGACCTGATATATGGCATACCATGGCAGAAGATGAAGGATTGGCAATACAATATCTCAAGGGCGATAGAGCTTTCGCCTGAACATATCTCCATATACGAGCTTACGCCTGAGAGAGGCACGCCATTGTATGAATATATCAGGGAGGAGAAACTCAGAAAACCAGAGGAGGATGCCATTGTCGAGATGTATTATCATGCAATAGATATGCTGACATCTGCAGGATACAGACACTACGAGATATCAAATCTTGCAAGGGACGCGTTTGAATGCAGACATAATCTCAATTACTGGAACAGGGGGCAGTATATAGGCATTGGTGCAGGCGCCCACAGCTTTATTGGAGACAGAAGGATGAAGAATACAGGCGATATTAAGAGATACATTGAGCTTTCAAAAACAGGCAATCTTGCTATTGATGAAAGTATAGAGGTCTCCTGCGAAGAGGCAATAAAAGAGTTTATCTTCCTCGGTCTGAGAAAGACAGAGGGATTGAATATCAGGGAGTTCAGCTATGCCCTCGGCATTGACCTCATAAAGGTATCAGAAGAATTGATAGATGAAGGCCTGCTCATAGCTGATGGAAACTATCTCAGACTTACACGAAAGGGGATTGTTATATCAAATTCTATAATAACTGAACTGTTTGAAGCCTTAGAACTATTTTACTAAGAAACCATGCGTAAACTAACGTAGTGCAAAAAAGAACATTCACGATCTATCTCTGACCTCTGCCACCGGGTCCTCTCCGTTTAAGTCTTTAATGAATTCTGATGCGGTCTTTTCAGCAGCAAATTCCAGCTCCTCCCTGAGGAGCTTCCCATCATCAGCCTCAAGCTCATCCACATCCCTGTCCCTGTTAAAATCCTTTGATAGATAGGTGAAGGTCTTCTGCCATAGCACATCACCCTCAGGGTCTTTCATCGTTATAACGGTCTTGCTTAAAAAACCATTGCCTCCACCCCTGATGAAATCAAGATAGCCATAGGCAAGTCTCTTTACCCTGATCTCTATCAAGGTGAATGGTTCAACAAAATCCTCACTGGGGTCCCCAGAAAGTCTTTGACTTTTTGGGGTGCCCTCCTCCTCTTTCACCGGTTTGTCAACAATGGTCAATGCTGGCCAGTTCGGTACTTCGTTGTTCAATCGTCTGGTAAATTTATCCATCACAAGATAACCAAAATCAGGTATCTTTACCTGCATCTTCTCACCCCTTGTCTTTGCGTATTCATCACTTAGCACAAACAATAAAGAACCGCCTGGCAATGCCACTGTAGCGGCTGTGAGAAAAAATGTCTCGGCCATGGTACTTCTCAGGATGCCTGGTGTTTCATATCGCACCACCTTTAAATTTGAGGTCAACACCCCGTCTTTTTTCACAAAGTGCTTATCTGCAGTACATCCCTGAAGGAAAAGCAGGGAAACCATAAGACCCATCAGCCATGTATTTACTCTTGGCATCTCAACCTCCTTTCTGCCTTCTGGTTAGAATTTATAACTTCCAGTAGAATATGTCAATCATTTCCTTGAATATGATAGCATCCAGTAGCGTCCAAAATAAGGGATGCTTCGGGTTGAATTTGCTTAAAACAGTGTTTACATTATAATAATATTGTCAGACACATAGAAATGCCCTGTTTCCATTCTATAGAGAGTAGCACAGGTAGGGTTGTGGCTTAAGTCACAGAAAAATCTATTCGCGTCTGGTTATAGTAAAAAGATTTGTAAAATATTGTAACCTTATTCGGGGTGTATAACTTGATGTCACAACAGACTTTCCATGTAGTGATTCCAGACTACAGATACTGGAGACAGAACATAAAGTGTCAGACAGGATGCCCTGTTAATACCGACTCGAGGGGCTATGTAAGGGCAATTTCGGACGGGGACTATGAGAAGGCTTACTGGATAGCGAGGATGCCAAACCCGCTTGCATCCATATGCGGGAGGATCTGCGGTGCACCCTGTGAGCTTGCATGCAGAAGGGGATGGATCGATACTGCCGTATCCATAAGGGCATTAAAGAGGTTTGTCACAGAGAAATACGGCGTAGAGATATATGGAGACAAGAAGGATTTTGCGAGGGACTTTGTAGTTAGGTTCAGGGAGGAAGGCATCGGCATATCAGGGATTATGGGCATTGCCAGAGAGACGTCCCGACCCGTCTCTATAGTCGGTGCAGGGCCGGCAGGACTGGCCTGCACACATGAGCTTGCCCTGATGGGTTATAGACCTGTAATCTACGAGATGGAAAATATAGCCGGGGGTATGTGTGCCGTAGGCATTCCGCCATACAGACTTCCGAGGGAGATACTTCAGGCAGAGATAGATGCAATCAAGGCCCTGGGTGTAGAGATAAAACTCGGTGTCCAGATAGGAAGGGACATTCCCCTGAAGAAACTGTACGATGAGTCCGCAGCAGTCCTTATAGCCGTGGGTGCAAAGAGGTCGAGGATACTCCCAGTAGATGGTGTTAATGCGAGAGGTGTCATCGGTGGAGTGGATTTTCTGAGGGATGTTTTCACAGGAAAAGGGGTAAAGATAGGGCCAAGGGTTGTAGTGATCGGCGGCGGCAATGTTGCCTATGATGTGGCAAGGACCTCGCTGAGGCAGAAAGGCGTCGAGTCCGTCTCACTCGTATGCATCGAGGACCTTGAGCACATGCTTGCTGATAAGGTTGAGATAGAAGAGGGAGCAGAAGAGGGGGTAAAAAGGATTAACAGCTTTGGCCCTCATAAGATTGATACAGATGAAAACGGCAACGTCAGTTCGATAACCTTCAAGAGGTGCCTCTCTGTCTATGACAGCGAGGGGAGATTCAATCCGAGATATGACGAGTCAGAGTTGATGACCATCCCTGCAGATACAGTGATGTTCGCAATAGGCCAGGCATACGACCTTTCATTCCTCGAAAAAAGCGGTCTCGATGTAGAGATGACGGACAGGGGGATGATAAAGGTCGGCCCTGACAGGATTACAACCTCTGTGCCAGGTCTATTTGTGGCAGGCGACCTGGCATACGGCCCGAAACTCGTTATCGATGCGGTTGCAAGCGGCAAGAGGGCTGCAATTGCAATACATGAATATATCAGCAGAAGAAAGTTGACCCTCAAGGCCTCTGAGGCGCATTCAAGTATATATGAAAAAGAGGTTGCAGACAACAGGGTTTCCCATCCAGAGGGTTATGAAAAGATACAGAGGGTCCCCGTGCCTACACTTCAGCCAGGGGAAAGGGTGAAGGACATGTTCAGACCTGTTGAGTCCGGCTTTACCATTGAGATGGCAGAGGAGCAGGGCGCGAGGTGCCTTAACTGTGCAGTCAATACCATATTCAATGGTGAAAGATGCATCCTGTGCGGGGGGTGTGCTGACGTCTGCCCTGAGTACTGCCTGAGGCTCGTAAGTCTCGAAAACATCAGGGGTGATGAAAAACTGACGGCACTTTACAAAAACAGATACGGGAAGGAACCAGTCGGGATAGGCTCGGCAATAATAAAGGATGAGGACAGATGCATCAGATGCGGTCTCTGCGCAAAGAGATGCCCTGTCAATGCTATTACTATGGAGAGATTTATATTCAGGGAGGTGTTTGTAAGTGAATAACGAAACACATGATAAGGCAGGTCTGTCCAGGCGTGACTTCCTCGGCCTTGCGGCCTTTGGCGCTGCGATACTGTCAGCATTGAGTGTGTTAGCCGGCACCCTGCGGATATTCAAGCCTAATGTTCGCTACGAGGAATCTATGAAATTCAACATCGGAAAACCAGAGAATTTTCCAGCAGGCACCATAAAAAAGATAGATGAAAAGAATCTCTTTGTATTCGCTGACGAAGGCGGGATCTACGCGATAACCGCCATATGTCAGCATCTTGGATGTATTGTGTTTACCACTGAATGGGGATTTCAGTGTCCCTGCCACGGTTCAAAATACGACAAAAACGGCAATGTAATTGCCGGACCGGCACCGAGGGGACTTCCATGGTTTGAGATAACCCAGAATGTGGACGGCACCCTTGTTGTTGATGCTGCAAAAGAGGTGCCAAGGGGAACAAAATATCTGTATAGCTAAATGATCTTACAAAGAAGGGGTTACCAAGATGAGCGACTTAAATAGGTCTGGAATAAAAAGGTTCACAGAGAATCTCAGATCTCTCAAGGATTCCTTCCTCGGTTCTTTCCTGAGAAGCGGCAGACTAACATCTGATATGTCAAGGGCCGCTGTTATGTTCAACAACTTCTTCCTCCATATACAGGGGGTCAAGACACATGTCAACACATTAAGGCCGACTTACACCTTCGGTCTGGGACTCATCTCTTTTTTTCTGCTTATCATCACTGTTGCATCGGGTGTTCTCCTTATGGTCTATTACAATCCAAGCATAGAGAATGCCTATAATTCTGTAAAGGATATTAACTATGTTGTGACTGCGGGGAAACTCTTAAGAAACATCCATAAATGGGGCGGCGAGGGTATGATAATCTTTGTGATGCTCCATATGGCAAGGGTCTTCTATACATGTTCGTACAAGGCAGGGAGAGAATTCAACTGGGTCGTCGGCATCATGCTCCTCATCCTCACCTTCGGTATTAACCTTTCAGGCTATATGCTCCCATGGGATCAGCTCTCTTACTGGGCACTGGTCATTGTTGCAAATATCATTCAGTCTCCGAGGGAGATTACCGATTCCCTCGGCATCACAAGATATCTTGACATCGGAGGCTTTTTCAAGGAGCTATTCCTCGGTGGTCTAACAGCAGGAAAGGAGTCTCTCACAAGGGTATACCTGCTCCATATAATGCTTCTGCCCATTTTCCTGTTCATATTCCTGGGCGTTCACTTCTGGAGGATAAGAAAGGACGGAGGGCTTACAAAACCAGAGAGTTTTACACCAGAAGAGGGAGATATCTTTTATGTCTCCCCTCCTGAGAAGAGAGGCGGGATATTTACCACCCATAAGACATATGGCCTGATGGAGCTCGCCCACGGCAAAACACCTGCTGTTGACAGAGACATCGAAAATACCGTTCTGAGCTGGCCAAACCTCCTGCTTGCAGAGCTTGCAGTATTCATGCTCACCCTTGCAGGTGTCGTTGTTTATTCGTTCTACATAGATGCACCTCTCAAGGAACTCGCCAATCCACTGATACCTGAAAACCCTGCAAAGGCCCCGTGGTACTTCCTTGGACTCCAGGAACTCCTCTCATATTCTGCCTTTATGGGTGGGGTCGGTCTGCCAGGAATTGCACTGCTCGGACTCGCCCTTATCCCTTACCTTGACAGAGAACAGGACCATGTCGGCATATGGTTTTCCGGCAAACAGGGCAGGATTATAGCCCTTGAGGCGCTTATCGTCGGGGCTGCGGTTGTGATCGGCATACTCGCCTTTGTGGTAAATTTCGGATGGTTCAGAAACTGGTGGCCTGAAATTCCCCAGATGTTAATCACCCTGATAAACCCGGGGAACATCTGGGTCGGCTTCATGATCGCATGGTCAATTTTCGTGATAAAGAGGACGGGCTCTACGCGGATGGGCGCCATTGCACTGTTTACAATGTTCCTCGTTAGCTATGTGTTATTTACAGCCATGGGTACCTATTTCAGGGGGCCTAACTGGGAATTCTTCTGGTCAAAGAGCCAATGGCCTTTACATTAGCACTGTTCGGTCAATAAATGACCATAAAAAAATTTCACGATAAAGAGGGAGAGATATGCGTAGCAGATTTTACCTGTCTTTGCTGTTGATATCAGGTTTGATTCTCATTATTTTTATAGCACTTGCCTTTTATAGAGAAATATCGCCCGAATGGAAAAGGTATCAGGCTGACTATAGAGAGCTGCTCATAAAAAAGGCCAGGGATGATGCATCGAGGAAAAAGGCAGCGGCATTAAAGATTGAACACCAGCAGATTTACCTCGAAAGCCTCAAGAGGGTCGACCGGTGCATGTACTGCCATATCGGTGTTGACAATCCACTGATGGCAGACGCCCCTGTTCCCTTCAAACAGCACGGCGGGGATTACCTCAAGAACCACCCTATTGATAAGTTTGGATGCACCGTCTGCCACTACGGTCAGGGCCGCGCTACCAATAAAAAGGAGGCACACGGCATAATACCGGTAACCCAGTTCGATTACCCTATCTCATACCGTCTGAAAACCCCTCCACCTCGGGTGGAATACCCTGGTGCAGGAAGGGATACCCACTGGGACTTCCCCATTATACCGCTAAAGTACATCCAGAGCTCCTGTGCACAATGTCATGACCTTGAGTTTTTGAATAATAAAGGCGCAGACCGGGTTGTAAAGGGAGAAAGGCTCTTCAGGGAGAAGGGATGCAGGGGATGCCATAAACTCAATGGTGTCGGCGGAGACCTTGGAAAGGCCCTCGATGTTGTTGGCTCTCAGCCCTATGCCTATTTTCCCATGAGGAATGTAAAGGGCGAAAAGACCATCTATGCTTGGCATAGACAGCATTTTATCGATCCGAGGGAGGTAGCCCCAGAAAGCGAGATGAAGGTCAATGTCACAGAGCAAGAGGCAGACTATCTGACAACATATGTGCTGTCGCTGAGGGCAGAGGAGATGCCGAGGTCCTACAGGCGGATAAGGGATATGCGATTTCAGGAAAGGCCTGGCGATGGCGAGTCCCTCTACAAAATGTTCTGCATCGCCTGCCACACCACGGGCAAGGACAGCGTGTTTGACGAGATATTTAACAGGACAATACCTGCGATCATGAATCCTGCATTCCTCAAGACAGTGGATAACAAACATCTAAAAAGGATCATAGAAGAGGGAAGGTCAGGGACGCAGATGACGGCATGGAAGGCTTCTGCTGCAGGACTCACAGATGGTGAGATTGATAAAATAATCGAATTCATAACGAGGCAGAGGCCAAAGTCAAAGCCCGAACCCTTCTCCTTTACAAGGTTCAGGGCTGATATTAAACATGGTGAAGATCTGTACAGGGTCAGGTGTGCCCTCTGCCACGGTAACAAGGGGCAGGGAGGAGAGGGTTCCCTGGGACTTAACCTGAGGAATCCTGTGGTCCAGGAGGCAGACCCTGAATTCCTTGCCATCACGGTGCGCGATGGGAGGGCAGGAACGCCGATGCCTCCCTTTGGCAAGAATGGTGTCGGGCTGAGCGACCAGGACATAGCTGATGTCGTCTCCTATGTAAAGACGCTATCAAAAAAGAAATAAAATTAGATATTGAGAGGAAGGATAAAGATGGAAGGATTCAACAGAAGGTTCAAGGATACTGCAATGATTTTCTCTCTGATACTTCTATCAGTGCCTTTTTTGCTATTTGATTATGCACCGGGGGCCGGCGACATGGCTGACCTGGGAAAGAATGTTTACGAAGAACGCTGTATGATATGCCACGGGTCTAAGGGTGACGGAAAGGGCCTCGTAGGCATTATGAAGAGGGCCGAAAAGAGCGGCCGGATACTGGATGTGAGGCCGAGGGACCTCACAGTCGGCGTCTTCAGGTTCCGTTCTACCCCCACAGGGTGTACACCGACCGATGCTGACCTGATGCAGTTATTGGACAGGGGCATTACAAGGTCGTTCATGCCGTCCCATAAGGAACTTCCTCTGGAAGAAAAGAAGGCTGTAATACAGTATATAAAGACATTCTCATCCATATGGAAGGAATCAGAACCATGCAAACCAATCCCTGTTAAGAAGCCAAAGTGGGTTGGTAGTGCCTCATCCATTGAGAAGGGCAGGAAGATATACAAGGAGATGAAGTGCTGGGAATGCCACGGAGAGGACGGCAGAGGCAGGGGGCCCAAATCAGACAGACTCAAGGACGACTGGGGAAATCCCATACTGCCGTTCAATTTCACCTCGGGTGCATTAAAGAGGGGAACCTCGCCTGAGGATGTCTATATCACATTCACAACAGGTCTTGACGGGACAGGGATGCCTTCCTACGAGGACTCACTGAAAGAGGAAGATAGGTGGCATCTCGTCTCATACACACTTAAATTAATGGGGAGGGTTAAATAATTTAAATACATAGGTTTGTGAAGCGGTACCCATTCGTGTGATGCTAATAGTGTTGATTGTATGATATAATTAAGTGTGTTGGTATCAATACAGCTAAATGATCTTATAGAGGCTGTTATAAATGGTGAGGCAGAACGAGCCATAGAGGTATCTGACAGACTCCTCAGAGACGGCCTTCCAGTCGAATCACTCATCTCGCACGGTCTAACTGTAGCGCTCAGGACCCTCGATGTAAAATGCACAAATGAGGAGTTCAATCTCCTCGAGATCATGCTCGCGGGTCGGGCCATGATGGCGGTCATGGATGAGGTCGTTTCACCCCATCTTTATCGATCCTCGAAGCACGCAGGCAATCCTGAGAGGACCATTGTCATCGGTACCATAAAGGGTGACATCCACGACCTCGGGAAACATGTTGTTGAGATGCTGCTGACGGCGAGGGGATTCAGGGTCATCGATATCGGGAGGGATGCCGACCCTGTCGATTTCGTGAGGATGGCTATACTTGAAGGGGCAAGATATATAGGGGTAAGCAGTCTATTAACCATAAATATACCCTATATAAGGGAGATAAAGGATATCCTTAAGAGGGAAGGCCTCGGCTGGATAAAGGTTATAGCTGGCGGCGCTGCGATTCAGCAGGCAGACCCTAAAGACATAAATGTGGATTACATCGCAAGGGATGCCTTTGATGCAATACATTATCTCGATTCGGGTTTTTAGATATGACAGCCCTTGAGAGGGTTATGAGTGTTTTTGAGAGAACCCCTCCCGATGCCAGACCTGTAGTTCCTGAGGTCTTTGGCGTGACGGCGAGGCTTAATGGCTACAGGGTCTATCAATATGTAACGGACAGTAAGGTCCTTGCCGAATCCCAGATAAGGACAAGGAAGGAGATGGGTTATGATATGCTCTTTGCCTTTGCTGACCTCACTGTGGAGGCAGAGGCTATAGGCTGCAAATTACATTACAGCGATGATGCCTATCCCTACATAATCGACCCTGTCCTGAAGGATTTAGGTTCGGTAGATTACCTGACAAACCCTGACCCTGTTAATGATGGAAGGATGCCTGTTGTTGTTGATGCCTGCAGGATTCTCAGGAAATATGCAAACAATGAATGTCTTATCGCTGCCTGTGTTGTTGGGCCTATCACCATAGCCGCTCACCTGATGGGACTCGAGACATTTCTTTACAAATTAATCGATGAGCCTGGAAAGGTGATGAGGCTCCTTGATTTTACAGAGGGGGTTACAAAGGTCTATGGCAAAGCACTCCTAAGGGCAGGGGCCCATTGTCTTATTGTCTTTGATCCTGTCTCTTCGCCTGATGTTATACCAGCTTCTCACTTTCTCAGGTTTGAGTCACCGAGGCTTAAGAGGGTCTTTGAGTATTTCTCTTCCCACGGTTCACTCATATCATGGATAAGCATAGCAGGTCCCACGCAGAGGATAATACCCTATTATAGAGAAACAGGGATAAATCTGGCTACCATCGATTACGAAGTGCCTATTGGTGATGCCTTTTCTCTCTGCAAGGGCATCGTCCTGAACGGTAATCTGAAACCCTATGATTTCGTCTCTGCTAATCCAGAAGATATCGACAGGAAGGTAAGGGTCTGTATCAACGAGGCGGAGGGAAGAGGAGATTTTATAATTGGCACGGGTTGTGAGATACCGCTCGAGGCGAAGGCAGACAATATTATGGCCATTGTCAGGGCTGCGAGAGACTCTAAATGAAGGGAGAGGCGCTACATATATCAGAAAAGGCCAGGACGGCAGGGAATGCCCCTGATTGGTCAAGAAAGGCCCTTTCTACTATTATCAGGCTCAACAATATAACAGGCTTTCTCCCGCTCGACATAAGCAATACCCTTAAGGCAATAGTGAACGAGGTGAATAACCTCTTCAACCTTCATACCTCCTGTTTATACACAGCCGACAATGGCATGTTGAATCTCGCAGCATTCAGAACACCTGACGGTCTTCCCCCTGATATACATTTTAACTCCAGTATCAATGCCTGTGCCGCACTAAGGGATGGCCTTCCCTTTATAGCCTGCGGCAGCGACAATTACAGGCTTATCTGTCAGAACAGGAAAGTATCATCTGACTATCTGTCTCATATATGCATCCCCCTGCTTACAGGCAATGATGTCAACGGGGTCTTTTCCGTTTCCCTTCATGGGGAGGGCAGGATGTCCAGGGATGAAATGGATGTGCTCTTTTCGATCGCCAATCAGGCATCGATGACGATTCAACGCTACAGACTCTTTGAGACCCTGAAGAGGGAAAGACAGGAGATGGAGGAGGCATATAAGGAGATCAGCTTCCTGAACGAGATGTTGAGGCAAAAGATAAATGAACTCAAAGAGGCAAGATACAGACTCCTCCAATCAGAAAAACTCGTAGCAATCGGTGAGCTTGCCGCCGGTTTATGCCATGAGATCAACAACCCCCTGAGCATAATATTAAACAGGATTGAGTGCCTGAGGATGGAGGCCGGGGAGGTTTCCCTCCCTGAGAGTGTCTTGAAAGACCTCGACGTAATTCATCTTTATGCCAGCAGGACATCCTCGATAGTTCATGACCTGCTGATATTTTCGAGGCCGCACCCTGTCGAATTTAGACCCGTACGGCTCGAGGCCATAATTAATGAGGTTATAAGGCTGCTTGAGGAAGACCTTAAGAAGAACAACTGTTCTGTAGAGACAGTCATCCATCATAATATACCTGAAATATACGGCGACCACGACAGGCTCGAACAGGTATTCAGAAATCTCATCTCCAATGCCATAGATGCGATGCCCGAAGGAGGAAGGATAACAATCGATGCCCATATTTCATCCGAAAAAAGCGGCTCTGTAGAGATAGCGGTAAAGGACGAAGGGACCGGGATACCTGATGAGATAATCCACCGGATCTTCGATCCATTCTTCACAACGAAGAAACTCGGCAAAGGGACAGGGCTTGGTCTCTCCATCTGCTATGGCATTATTAAAAATCACGGTGGAGATATCGCTGTTAAGACATCACTCGATACAGGCAGTATCTTTACGGTATATCTCCCGTTAAGGGGCGTCCCTGTTAAGGAGGGCAGTTATGCTGAAGGCAAGGATCCTCGTAATAGATGACGAGGAGGAAATGCTCGACAATTATTCCCGTCTCATCGGGAAGATGGGTTATGAATGCCTCACCGAGAGGGACGGCAGAAGGGCCATCGAGATGATAGATTCACACAGCCCTGATGTGATCCTCAGCGACCTGAGGATGCCTGGTATGAGCGGCCTTGATCTTCTCGATAAGATCAGGGATTTAAATCAGGGTATACCTGTCATCTTAGTCACGGCCTACGGGGATATTCCCACTGCAGTTGAATCTGTTAAGAGGGGGGCCTTCGATTTTATTTCAAAGCCCTTTTCATCAGAACAACTGAGGATAATCCTCGAAAGGGCGATAAGATATAAGGCCCTCGCTGACGAAAACAAGAAATTGAAGGAGCAACTCGGGGCCTGTGCTGAGCTCGAGATCATCGGAAAATCAGAGGCGATGCGGGAGGTTATAGAGATAATCGGTCGGGTCTCGACAACGGATGCTAATATCCTGTTAACAGGGGAGAGCGGAACGGGAAAAGAGATGGTGGCAAGTGTGATTCATTCGAGGAGTTACAGAAACACGAAGCCCTTCATACCCGTTGACTGCGCGGCACTGCCAGAAAATCTCCTTGAGTCTGAGCTCTTTGGCTATGAAAGGGGCGCCTTTACTGGCGCCAGCACCACAAAGAAGGGCCTGATCGAGACTGCCCATGAAGGGACGCTCTTTCTTGATGAGATCGGAGAGATGTCCCTGACCCTTCAGGCAAAGCTGCTGAGGACACTCCAGGAGAGGGTTGTAAGAAGACTGGGCAGCAATAGATTTATTCCTGTTGACATAAGGATCATATCGGCCACGAACAGGGACCTGAAGAGGGCTGTTCAGGAAGGCTCATTTCGTGATGACCTTTATTACAGATTGAATGTAATACACATCAACATCCCGCCCCTTCGTGAGAGGAGGGAGGATACACCACTGCTGGCCCTCCATTTTCTTAAAAGGTTTACCAGCCTCCACAGGAAGGAGACGAACTCTATATCGGCAGAGGCCATGTCTGCACTTGAGGATTACTCCTGGCCAGGCAATGTCAGAGAGCTCCAGAACGTTATAGAAAGGGCAGTAATAATGAGTGATAAGAAGGTGATCGAGTTAAAGGATTTACCCGAGGAACTGCATTCTAATAAGTCGATACCGATCCTTCCTGAGAACCTCTCCTATAAAGAAGCCAAGGAGGCATGGCTTACAGCCTTCGAGAGGAATTATCTGCAATCCTTACTTGATGGCTCATCAGTAAATATCAGTAGGGCCGCTGAAAGGGCTGGCATAAACAGAAAGACAATACACCGCCTTATAAAAAGACATAAGCTCGATGTCAGGAGGTCGAGGAATTAACCAGGGGGAGTTCTATAGAGAAAACTGTTTCATCCGCCGTGCTCTTAACAATGATATCACCGCCGTGGGCCTTTATTATGTTGTAGCTTATACTCAGATCAAGACCTACCTTTCTGCTATCCTCACCGTCTGAGAAAAAGGGTTCAAAAACCCTGTGAGTCATATGTCTCGGTATGAAAGGGCCGTTGTCAGATATATCTATATGAGACAATCCCATTTCCTCGTAGCACCGTATCATTATGCTGTCACCCTTTTTTGAACGGATAACCCGGTTGATAGAATTTGTGATAAGACTAAAAAGGGCCCGCTGCATCTTCGCCCTGTCAATAGGAATTGTTACACCTTCCGATTCTACTGTTAGGTTCAAATCCCTTAAATCCATCCCTTTCCTGATAGATCCGAGCACCTCGTCAAGCAGGTCCCTGAGGTCAACAGGTATTTTATTCAAGAGAGGGACCTTCGAAAAGAGAAGCAATTCTCCAACGACACCGCTCATCCTTGATGTGGACATACTTATCTTATCAGCTATCTCCCTTATCCTCTTGTTTATAGAGGATATGTCCAACAAGACCTCGCTGTACTCACTTACCGATGCAAGGGGGTTATATAATTCCGTAGCAATACCTGCCATCATCCTGCTGAGGGCCGAGAGTTTCTCAGCCTGGATCAATCTCTGCTGCATCTCCTTGTCCGCTGTCACATCCCTTATTACGACGATGTATCCTTTATCACGCTGGTCGATTCTGTGGGGATAGGCCTTCAGATGAAATAGCCTACCCTCCATTGAAAACTCGCAGCCTGAGGAGGAACTGAACAGGTCCTCGCACCCTTTGATTGAGGGAATATCGAGTATATCGACAATGAAACGGTCTGTGATACCCTCTCCGAAGAGCACCTTTGCCGATTTATTTATCATCTTTACCCTGCCGCTTTCGTCCAGAATGAGGAGACAGTCCTGAATCGAGTCAAAGGTCTGCTGCCACTGTTCAGCCCAGTTTTTCAATCCCTCCTCTCTGTCCTTCACCTTCGATTGGAGATTTGAGACGCGATAAAGGGCTATGACAGAAAAGATGAAAAAAAGCAGGATCCCTGAGATGACCGTCAGTGCCCCTGCCCTTTCTGCCCTCTTGATCTCCCTCCTTGCTAATTCGAGCCTCGCCTTTGCAAGGAAGGTTGCCCTCTCATAGGCGGTCTCGACAAAGGGAATGACCCTTTTTGTAACGGCAAGAAGGTTCTGATACTTATCGCTTTCACCATACATTACAAGCTGATTCACATTCCTTTCCGCCTCTTTAATCCTCTCAATAATCTGCTCGGGGTGGTGACAGCCGTAACATTCGCCGATGACCTCCTTTGACCTCTTAATGAGCTGCATTACCTCTGATCGCCCCTCATTCTGTTCGATAGAGCGTTGAAGCCCATAGATCAGACCCTTGAACTCAGCCCTTTTTATAAGGCTCCTCTGGGCCTCGGCAAGGGATTCCACCTTATCTCTTACTGTCAATAACCGTGTGCTTACAGAGATTATCCCGACAGTAGAGAGCAGGAGATAGAAGATCGTTATAACAAAAAACAGGCGTCTCATGCGTGATAGATAATCAAGAATCGTTCCAGCCAGCGAATTTATGTTATACTTTAAACTTTCGACACATCTACACATACACTATCGCCCTGACGGGACACGGGATTGGGACATAAAAGCCCCTGATATGTGTCATAAATGTCCCAAAACATAGCAAAGGCCCCGCACATCATGTATTCATCAAAACTACTGCCTGATAACGAAAACCAGTAAAAAATCGCTTTCATCAGGAATGGTAGAAACCAGATCCCGGCTCCGGGCATGACATTTGCTTTTTAAGGTTATGAATATCCGAACCGTGTTCCGTGCGTGAAACGGGCCACGTGAAACGGGCCACGGGAGCGGAGCACGGAACACGGACAAAAGGAGGTGAAAATTAGACACTCTTCATTTTCCCTTTTTAGATAACCATCTGTCACCCTGAACGGAGTGAAGGGTCTCACCTTTAGAGATTCTTCCCTTTGCTCAGAATGACAGGCAGTAAAGGTTTTTACTTAACCTTAACAAAAACAAAAAAAAGTGGGGAGGCTAAGATGATGGAGTTAAAGAAAGGGTTTAAGGTATCTGGATTTACCATTAGCGGGGTCGCCATCGCAGTCGCAACCTTCTTCTACCTGCAGGGTATCGTATCTGCTGCTGATCCAAAGACGATAGAGCTCGGCAAAAAGGTTTATGAAAGCCGATGTATAATATGTCATGGAGAGAAGGGCGATGGCAAGGGTTTGGTTGGTATAATCCACCGCTTCGAAAAGAAGGGTATGGTATGGACCATTTACCCAAGGGATTTTACAACAGGTGTCTTCAGATTCCGCACAACACCTACAGGCTGTCTGCCAACAAATGAAGACCTCCTTAGAGTGGTAACAAACGGCATACCGAGGGCATACATGCCTTCGCACGAGGATGTGCCTCTGAATGAGAGAAAGGCTGTCATTGAGTATATCAAGACCTTTTCAAAGAGATGGAAGGAAGAAGAACCATGCAAGCCCATCCCTGTTAAAAGGCCCGCGTGGGTCGGCACTGCTGCATCTATAGAGAAGGGCAAAAAGTTATACAAGGAGATGAAGTGCTGGGAGTGCCACGGCGAGCAGGGCAAAGGCGATGGGCCAAAAGCTGACCGCCTCAAGGATGACTGGGGTGACAAGATACTGCCCTTTGATTTTACCACCGGTGCTACCAAGATGGGATTTGCCCCAGAAAATGTATATACTGCCTATACGACAGGTCTTGACGGTGCTGGGATGCCGTCCTACGAAGACTCTATGAGTGAAGAGGATAGATGGCACCTTGTCTCATATACACTCGTGCTTATGGGACGTGTCAAGGAGACCGTGGCAGCGAAGGGTCAGAGCAAGAAGTAAGGTCTTGACAAGAAAATCAAATAAGGAGGTTAAAACAATGTCTGAGAATAAATTCGATAAAAAGGTCAACAGAAGGGGTTTTCTTAAGTTCATGGGTATTGCAGGCGCAGCAGCAGGCACCGGTATGCTCATATCAAAGGAGATTATTCCTGACTCAGCAAAAAAGACCCTCATACCCAGCGCCGAGGCAGCCACCTACGGAAGTCAGAAATACGAGTTAAAACCCGGGGAGTATGACACATACTACGGCTTCTGGAGCGGAGGTCATTCAGGAGAGGTAAGGGTTTTGGGCATCCCTTCAATGCGTGAGTTGAAGAGGATACCGGTCTTTAATATTGATTGCGGAAGCGGATGGGGTATAACGAATGAGAGCAAAAAACTACTGAGAGGGAAACTTTCAGGTGATACCCACCATGTCCACGGCTCTTATGTGAACGGCACATACGATGGGAAATATCTCTTTGTGAATGACAAGATAAATTGCAGGGTTGCGAGGATAAGGATCGACTACATGGAGGTGGACCAGATACTCGAAGTGCCCAATATACAGGGGATGCACGGACTATTCCCCCAGAGGTATCCAAAGACGGAATGGCTTGTGGTGAATGGCGAATTCCAGGTTCCTGTTCCTAACAATCCCAGGGTCCCACCAAAGGACTACTATGGTGTCCACACTATAATCGATGCCGAGAGGATGGCGGTTGTATGTCAGGTGATGATCGATGAGAATATGGACCTCGCTGCCACAGATTATAAGGGCAAGTACTCAATGGCGGCATCCTACAACATAGAAAAAGGGGTTACTGTCTCCGAGATGCTCGCATCAGATTACGACTACATGCTCGTCTTTAACTGGGACAGGATAAGGGATGCCTTGAGAAAGGGCAACTACAAGACCATAAACGGCGTGAAGGTGATTGATGGGAGAAAGGGGCATTCCGATATAGTCCTGAGGATACCTGTTCCAAAGAACCCGCATGGGGTTAATGTATCACCAGACGGCAGATATGCCATATGCTCGGGCAAGGTCTCTCCAACATGCACTGTAGTTGACCTCGACAGGGTAGATCAGGCATTTGCAGGAAAGATAAAGCCTGAACAGTGCATTGTTGCACAGCCAGAGATAGGGCTTGGACCTCTCCACACCTGCTTTGACGGAAGGGGAAATGCCATAACATCCGTATTCATCGACAGCACCAATGTGAAATGGAACATTGAGAGGGCTGTCAAGGGTGAGAAAAAGCCGATCGTGGATGTGCTCGATATCCATTACCAGGTTGGACACCTCATGTCATCAATGTCAGAGACCAGAGAGGCAGATGGGAAGTGGCTCGTATCACTCAATAAGTTCTCAAAGGACCGGTTCATTAATGTTGGCCCCCTCAAGCCAGAGTGTGAACAGCTCATTGACATAAGCGGCGATAAACTGAAGCTCGTTCATGACGGCTCAGCTTATATCGAACCCCATGACTGCATAATAGTAAGGAGGGACATAATAGAGCCAAAGGTGAAAGACCGCTACAACATGTTTGAACATCCACTTGCAGTAACAAAGAGCGGCGTCGAGAGGAAGGGAAACGATGTCATTGTAAGGCTTACTGCAAATGCCCCGGTCTACGGGCTTTCAGAGGTCAGGGTGAAGAAGGGCAACAGGGTTACTGTAATCGTGACGAACCATGACGAGATATCTGATCTCGCCCATGGGTTTGCCCTCTCGAACTACAATATAAATTTTGTGGTCCCTCCCTTCGCAACAAAGTCAGTAACATTTGTTGCAGATAAGCCAGGGGTATTCTGGGCATACTGCACAAACTTCTGTCATGCCCTCCATATGGAGATGAGGATGAGGTTCATAGTGGAGGCATAAGATACTAAGAGGTGCTCACTCAGAGGTGGTCTTTACCGGGCACCCCAAAAAAGTCTTTGACTTTTTTGGGGTGCCCCTACTCTGTATAAGGTAGAAAGGAAGGATATGAGAATTGTAGTAATGGGTGTATTGCTTTTTATTATTTTCTGGCCGCTACCGGGCAATACCGACCAGTGGAAGTTCTTTGAGCACAGATACAGCTATAAGTTAGAGGATGTCCTTCAGGCGACGAGATTTGTGCAGAAGAGGGGCTACTGGGAAGGATACAGGGACAATAAACTGATCGGATATGTCTTTATATCAAAGGACTGGGCAGGAAAACTGGTCGGCTATTCAGGAAAGCATCTCGAAACGCTGATCGGTATGGATACAAATGGCACCATCACAGGGGTGAAACTCCTCTTTCACTCTGAACCGATAGTCCTGATAGGGCTCAAGGAGGACAATTATCTTGACTTTATAAAGCAGTACAGGGGTAAAAATATAAGGAATGCGCTGTCTGTCGGAAGGGAAATATCCATGGATGCCATTACAGGAGCAACAGTTACTGCTGTTGTCCAGAACTCCATAATACTTGAGAGCGCAAGAAGGGTTGCTGCAGAAACAGGTATAACCAGGGCAGCCAAGGGAAGGCACCGCAAGATCAGTCAAAGATACACATCCCTTTCATGGGATGAGTTGAGGAAGTCTGGCGCCCTGAAAAACCTTGTAATAAAGTCGAGGGACCTCGGACTTGAAGGTGATGAGGTATATCTTGACCTTTATGTTGGCGTCGTAACATCCCCTTCTATAGGTAGAAACCTTCTTGGTGAAAACCTTTACAGAGATATCATGGGCCGTCTGAAGAACGGCGAGTCAGCAATAGCGATATTTTCGAAGGGTAAGGGCTCATTCAAGGGTTCGGGCTTTGCCCGCGGTGGGGTCTTTGACAGATTCAACATCGAACAGGGCGCCAAGGTCTATGTATTTACTGACAGGGATTACAGGGTGCTGTCCGACCTCCACGCAAAGGGTGCTCCATCCATAAATGAAGGGGGGATATTTATCCTGAGGGATAAGGATTTTGATCCGACCGAGCCATTCAAATTAAGTCTCGTCCTTTCATTCCGTGCCTCTGCTGCAAAGAGGGAATTTAGATCATTCTCTATAGAATATGAGATCCCGGAGAGGTTTACAGAATAATTCATGGATAGCGGTTGGCAGGTAATTAGAGGCATCATAGACTATCTGTTCAGGGGTAGAAGTGAAGGTATTGAAGCTACCCCGTGGATGCAGATCTGGGCTGAGAAATGCGAAACCATAGGCATCTACCTGGGGTTCCTCTTTCTGATCTTCCTGATAATGGTCTTCAAGGACAGACTCGCAAAGGGCAGAAGGACCCTGAATATGGTCTATTATGCTGCCATTGTTTTCTCATTTTTATATACAGGTCTATTGATCAAGGCACAGCCAACTACAACCAATATAGTCATACTGCTCAACGGGATAAGAGAAGGGTCATTCCCCTTAGGCCTGTATATACTTGAGCCTTATATATTCCTCACCTTTCTCTTTATCTTTCTTACTGTTATCGTATGGGGGCGGGGTGTCTTCTGCGGATGGCTCTGCCCCTACGGGGCCATGGTAGAGCTGTTGAACAAAATCTATGACAGGATCTTCCCGAAATTAAGGTTAACCCTTCCGGAAAGGATCCACTGGAGACTGATATATCTAAAATATATAGTATTTGCTGTTATATTAGGGGCATCCTTTTATAGCTTTATGCTTTCTGAATACCTTGCCGAGGTCGAGCCATTCAAGACCTTCGTGTTAAAACTCAACAGGCAGTGGTATTTTGTGATTTATTTCATGGCAATAACAGCAGGGTCGCTTGTGATATACAGGGCATACTGCCGCTATATCTGTCCGCTTGGGGCCGCATTAAGCATCCCGTCATTTATCAGGGTGCTACCCCTGATAAGGCTTAAAAGGCATAACCTGTGCGGGACATGCAGGATCTGCGAAAAGGACTGTATGGCTCAGGCTATAAGACAGGATGGTAAGATTGACACCAACGAATGTCTTGACTGCCTCGTATGCCAGGCCAACTTCTGGGACGAAGACAGATGCCCTGCCCTTATAAAAAAGAAGAGGAAAGCAAGAGGCGAAGGGCAAAAAGAAAAGGTCTCTATTGCCTGCTGCCTGCTATCCGTTGCCTTTATCATGCTATTAACACCACCGTCAACATATGCAAGGACATTGGTCGTAGGCCTTGATTATCCAACAATCAGCGATGCGCTGAAAAAGGCAAGGGATGGGGATGTTATAGAGGTTAAGGCAGGTCGCTACAACGAGACGGTAAGGATTGATAAACCTATCCACCTGAAGGGCATAAATAATCCTGTCCTTGAGAGAGAAGGCGGCAATATCATCGAGATCTCGAGGTCAGGGGTCACGGTAGAGGGCCTTACACTTATTCACGGCAATTCTGTCAGAGACACCCAGAGCACAGGCATAATAATCTCAAAGGGTTCTGACAATGTAACGGTCAGGAACAACCACCTTAAGAATATAATGTTCGGCATCTGGGCCGTGAGCTCCATGGGGGTCAGGATCGAGGGGAATGTTATTGAGGGCAGAAAGGAGCTGGATAGAAATTACAGGGGAAACTGCATTTATCTAATCGATGCACAGGAGGCTACAGTGAAGGGGAACCGATTGAGTTTCTGCCGCGATGGTGTGTATGTTGAGGCATCCCATGACGGAAGATTCACAGGCAATGAGATAAGTGATTCCCGCTATGCGTTCCATACGATGTGGGTCGACAGGGGATTATTTAATAATAACCATGCAATGGGAAACCTCGTTGGTCTCGCCATTATGTACACCAAACATTCAGAGATAAATAACAATGTCTCTGCAGGCAATCAGACTCACGGCATTCTCCTCATCCAGACCGTAAGGAGCGAGATCAGAGATAATGTTATTATAGGAAATACAAAGGGGATATTCTTATACAATTCGATCTTCAATAAGGTTATATCAAATCTGGTTATGAATAACAATATCGGCATTCACAGTTGGGGTGGCTCAGAGGACAATGGTGTTAATGGAAATTCCTTTATCAGCAATGAGGTTCAGGTGAAATTCGTTGCTGGTAGAAACCAGCAATGGGACGGCAATTACTGGAGCGATTACCTCGGATGGGACATGAATGGTGACGGCATTGGTGACCTGCCTTACGAGTCCAATACAGTGGTTGACCACATATTCTGGAGGTATCCATCTGCCAAACTCCTGTATGCAAGCGCCTCTTTCCAGCTACTCTGGATGCTCGAAAAGCAGTTTCCACTTCTAAAGGTTCCGAGGGTTATTGATAACAGACCATCTGTGCTGCCTCTGCATAGGGACTGGAAGGAATTAATGGGGCGATATCCATTTAAACCCGAAAAATATTACGGAGAAATAGATAAACTCTCCATTACCCATTGAGGCGATTATGATAAAACTCAATGACATATCAAAGAGCTTTGGTGAGATAAGGGCTGTCGACTCTGTGTCCCTCGAGATAGCGGAAGGGGAGATGCTCGGACTCGTAGGCCCCAACGGTTCAGGCAAGTCAACACTGCTGAAGATCATGCTCGGGATTATAAGGCCGTCATCAGGGAGGATACTGCTGGGCGGCAAGGAGCTGGATGAAAAAGGCTGGAAAGAGGTCAGAAAAAAGATAGGCTTCATGCCTGAAAGGGTCAATTTTTATGACAACCTCACAGGCAGAGAGACCCTCGAATTATTCACAAGGGTTAAGGGCGGTAACCTCGGGGGTGTGGCCGATATTTTAAAGAAGGTAGGACTGGATGCTGCAATAGACAGGAAGGTAGGCGGCTATTCTAAGGGAATGCGCCAGAGGCTCAACCTTGCACAGGCCCTGTCAAACGACCCTGATCTTCTCATCCTTGATGAACCATCGGCAGGCCTTGACCCCGTTGGAACAAAGGAGTTCTATAATATTCTTGACGATGTGAGGTCAAGAAAAAAACTGACTGTTGTCCTGTCATCCCATATACTGGCTGAGATAGAGGATAAGATAGACAGGGTGGCCATAATGAAGTCAGGCAGGCTCAGGGCCCTCGGCAGTCTTGATGAGCTATATTCGGGATTTAATCTTCCCTTAAAGGTCTATATAACCCTTAAGGATAGGGATGGCTCTATGGAGGACCTGCTTAAGAGGGAAGGTGCTGTGGACATCGGATACAAGGACGGCTATCTTACGGCAAGCATCCAGAGGGAGGACAAACTCAGGATACTTTCAGCAATCATGGAAAGGAGAGGCAGCTTTCTCGACCTCTCCATAAGGGAGCCAAACCTTGAGGAGGTATTCTTTGGTATTCACTGATGCAATGAGGGCAATAGCCCATAAAGAGCTCTCAGATAAATTGAAGAGCAGGTGGGTAATAGTTATTGCCACAGGGTTTGCTGCATTCACCATTGTTATCTCATATTTTGGGGGGGCCACCTCCGGTGTTGCTGGCCTCAGGGGAATGGATGCCACCATCGCCAGCCTTACAAGCCTTGTGACCTATTTTATCCCCATCCTCGCCCTTACCCTCGGCGGTGGTATAATCGCGGATGAGCGAGATAAGGGAACGCTCGAAATATATCTGTCCTCTCCTATATCAGTGGGGGAGTTCATCGCAGGGAAGTTTCTCGGACTCTCCATTGCACTTGCCATCTCAACACTGGTTGGACTCGGCATCTCAGGTGTGGTATTGTTGCTCAGCCCGGGCGTAAAGGCACTGTCGAGTTATCTTGTATTCATGCTGAACTCGGTCATCCTCGGTCTTATCTTCCTGAGCGTATCCTTTCTGGTATCCATCATCTTTAACGAAAGGGCAAGGGTCATTGCCTTTACAGTCTTTATCTGGCTTTTCTTTGCGGTGCTCTACGACTTAGGGCTGGTGGGCCTTCTCATAATCACTAAAGGTGCTGTTGGAAATGAGGTGTTCTCTGCATTGTTGGTATTGAACCCTGTAGATGTATACCGCATCTTGAACTTTCTGTCCATTGGTGAGCTGAAGGTATTCTTAGGGCTGGCAACGGTTGAGATGCCTGCATATATGAAGACACCTGTTCTCTGGGTTATATCACTGATATGGGTGGCCTTGCCGCTCATTATGAGTTATCACTTCTTTAAAAGAAGGTATCTGACATGAAGACAGAAGTTCGATAGAGCGACAGTCAAAAGAGAGTGAATGTGTAAGTGAATGGCTATAACAAGTTCAAAAGTTAAAAGTCGAAAGTCAGAAGTCCTCAGTGTTCTGATAACTTTAAACTTTCGACACATCTACACATACACTATCGCCTATAAACTATCGCTCATTGAACGTTGTAATGGTAACAACTAAATTCGAGGAGGTTAGATCGTGAGAAAGTATATTGTAGTTGCTGTATTGCTTTTACTGATGGTTGCATTTGCAGGGATTGCGCTGGGTCATGAGGTGGTAGAGGTTAAAGATGGTGCAACCATCAGAGGAGTGGTCAGGTTTAAAGGTGCTATGCCTTCTGAGGAGACCATAGCCATAGACAAGAATGTTGACATCTGCGGCAGTGAGCAGAAACCCGGCAAATATATCATCACAGGCGGCAGGGTAAAGAACGTGGTCGTCTTTATAGACAATCCGAAGAAGGGCAAACCCATTCCGAGAGACACAGCAGTTGCCCTCAAGATAAAGAACTGCAGCGTGGAGCCGCATGTCAGTATCGGTTTTGTTGGAGGGAGGTTCATTTTTGAAAACGATGATGATATCCTGCACACGCTTCAGTTGAAGCTCTGGCTTGAGTATCAGAGGAAGGTTTCAGCAAGACCATTAAAGGACGGCGCAACTATCTATAACATTGCCTTCCCGAATAAAGGAAGAAAGATCGAAAAACCGATAAAAGAATTTCACAGGTACCAGCCTGACACGGGGTTCATAAGGGTAACATCCAATTCACACCCATGGATGAGAGGATATATATTTATATTCGACCACCCATATGCAGCAGTGACTGATGAAAAAGGGGCATTTGTGATTAACGATATTCCCCCTGGCGAGTATCTGCTCAAGGTCTGGCATGAAGGTCTTGGCTGGCAGGACAAAAGGGTGAAACTTTCACCGGGAGAAACAGCAGAGATCGAGATCTTATATGAGAAATAAGTGGTTTTTAATTATATCCCTTCTGATAATCGCCTTTGACTGCAAAGCGGCTGAAAGAAACGCCATCGACTTCAACCTCAGTAACTGGGACCACAGGACAGTCTCACTCCGTGAGATGAAGGACAGGGTGGTAGTTCTCACATTCTCCTATGCCAATTGTTCTGTCAGATGCCCGATCATAACAGGGCGTCTTTTCTCGCTCGATAAAGCGATGAACTCCCCCAGCGCCGTCGCCTATGTCCATATATCGGTCGACCCTGAGAGGGATAAACCTGAAAAACGGAGGCTCTACTTCAGCCTCTATGGTATAGATGTGACAAGAGATGACAGGTGGATGTTTTTATCTGGCAGGAAGGGTGAGCTCATAAAACTGTGGAAGTTCTACGGCATAACCTCAAAGAGGATTAAGGATAGAAGGCTGCCCGAGGGATATTACATTGAGTATACCCCTAAGGTTGCGGTTATAGACAGTAGCGGCCTTATCGTTTATGAGGCAGGTTTTGATTTTTCAGAGGACGAGATGAGGTCCGTTATCGAAAGGCTCTATACAAAACCATCGATACGGTTTTCAGAAACAACCCATGATTTTGGCACTGTCAGGGAGGGTGATGTGGTCTCTCACGAATTCGAATTCACAAATGAGGGTGATGCACCACTGCTTATAAAAGACCTCATTCCATCCTGAAGGGCGTGCACAAGCGCCTCTGCCAGTTCGACAGAGATAGGGCCGGGAGAGAAGGGAAGGATAAGGGTAACCCTGAACACAAAGGATAGACCTGGAAGCATGAAAAGGACTGTGGAGGTCTGGACAAATGACCCGGACAAAAAGATGATCGTGCTCACGGTCTCCGTCGATGCCGCAGCGAATAAACCCAAAAAGGTGGATGTGAAATGCGAACCTGTGGAGTAACGAGAAGGGATTTTCTTTCTGGTGCACTTGCACTCACCGCTGCATTATTGCAGTCAAAAGACCTCCTGGCCCTCCCAGTAAGCGACACAGGGGTGAAGGCCATAAACCTGAAGATAACATACATAACAGAGATCCTGAAATCGCCAAAGGGCAGAGATATAAACATATGGATGCCCATTCCGACCAACGACCATGAACAGAACATTGCAGACATTTCTGTCAGGTCTAAGATACAGCACCGTCTGACAGAAGACCCGATGTTTAAAAACAGGATGTTTTACTTCAAGACCGAAAGGCTGAATGCAGGTGAGGGCATAGCCATGAATTACACAGTAAGGAGAAAGACAGCAGGCATCATTGAAGACAGGCAGCAGAGACCAGAAAGGTATCTTGAGCCATCCGAGTGGGAGAGGTGGGATGAAAAGATCGCTGGGTATGTGGATAGGCTTGTCGGCAACGAGAATGACCCTGTAAGGATAGGCAGAAGGATATATGATGCCCTCATTGACAGCCTAACCTATGTCCATGAGGCGTGCGGAAGGGGGATCAGTACCCTGACCTTTGAGGATAAAAAGGGCAGGTGCGATGAATTCCATGCCCTCTTCAGGAGCATGATGATGTATAGGAAGATACCTGTTAGATGGCACCAGGGAATAGCGCTACCTTACCCTTCAGCCATTAAAAAGACAGGCGAGGTCGAGGCCGACTGCATCAATGCCCATAGCTGGCTGAGCTTCTATATCGGCAATCAGAGGTGGATGCCTGTTGACCTATCAGAGGCAAAGCGGAGGCCTGACCTCAGGGACTTTTATTTCGGGAAGATCCCTCCAAACAGGATAAGGATGTCAAACGGAAGGGGGATAACCCTTAGCCCTCCACAGAAGACCCCATTAAACACATTCCCCTATACCTATATAGAGGCAGACGGGATACCGTTGATATACGGCCATCACTACAGAAACAGATTGAGATATGAGGTCTTAAGGATAGAGGTTTAGATGAAGATATTATGGCCCTTAGCAATGATTTTTATGACCCTCCTGTCATCGCTACTGATACCCCAAAAAATCTTCGATTTTTTGGGGACCCCGCTCTACGCCAGTGAAGGTGTGAAGGAGGGTGGTGTGGTACCCACATTCATACTGCTCGACGAAAACAACCGGGCCACAGACATAGGCACACTTATCGACAGGCCGACGATTATATACTTTACACACAACGCCTGCTATTACTGCACACAGATAATACTGCATCTGAAGAGGGCTGAGAAAAAATTTGGCAGGGAGAGGCTCAGGATCATCGGCATCAATGTGATGGCAAAGGACCAGAAACTTATCAGGGCATACAAAGAAGAACTCGGCTTCACATTCCCTATGTTTGCTGGAAACAGGGAGGATGTCCTGAGGGCATACAGGATCAACTATGTGCCTGTGCTCGTATTCGTGGACTCAAAAAGGGTCGTGAGAAAGGTAGTAGGGCACTATATACATGAACACGAGCTGCATAAGATAATAAAGGCTATAGGCGATGGACTATAGGCCATAGAGTGGAAGTGTAAGTGAAAAGCACATGCACATATCGCCCATAGCCTCTGGCCTATTGCATGGAAAGGGGGTGATAGTGACTTTGGTTACTGAAATGAAAATGTTATTTGGATAAAGTAGAAAACCCAGGACCTTGGGTCCTAAGATTCTTAACAAGAACAGGGCACCCCAAAAAGTCTCTGACTTTTTGGGGACCCCGGTGAGGAGGTTTAAAGATGAAAAGGACACTAACTTTTCTGGTAGTTTTTTCGATGTTGTTCGCAGGGGCCTCCCTTGCATATGAGGTCGTAGATGTGAAAAACGGAGGGGGAATTAAGGGCAAGGTCAAGGCAGCGGCAAAGGTGGATGATCCGGTTTTAACCATCGACAAGGACACCGAATTTTGCGGTAAAAGCCAGAAGGCTATGATGTATATCCTGTCGCCGTCACTCGAGGTGAAGAATGTCCTTGTGATAGTGGAAGATGTCAAGAAGGGAAAGGCTGCCCCGAAGACCGATATTACCATCGACAATAAAAAGTGTTATTTCGAGCCCCTTGTAGGCATCTCATACAAGGGTGCAAACTATGTGATAAAAAACAGCGACCCGATACTGCACAATACGAACCTCGGCGTCCTGCTCAACAGCAAGAGAAGGACTGTCTACAACCTCGCACTGCCAAGGAAGGATCAGGTCATAACAAAACCCAACAGGGTAGCAGGGTTGCTTGCTGTGAAGTGCGATGCACACTCATGGATGAGGGCGTATGTGTATTCCTCTGAGCATCCATATGTGGCTATAACGGATGCAAACGGAAACTTTGAGATAAAGGACCTCCTGCCAGGGAAATACAAGGTGAGGATATGGCATGAAGGATTCAAAGAGATCACAAAGGATGTTGAGGTATCAGCAGGCAAGGCCTCTGAACTGAATGTAACGCTCACAAAGAAGTAGGGTTGATATTTCAAAAAACAAATAGAGAAGAATAACAGTGCGATAGTTCTATGATTACAGGCTGAAGGCAAAAGGCTAATGGCGCAGAGAGCTTAAGCCTTTCTCCGTTAGCCATTAGCCTGAATCAGGGCGGCAGTACCGTTGTCGCTCCAATAGCATCCACTGCTCTATCGCAGGCGGCAGTAGTGTTTTGCTAAAAACATAAGAATTAGGGGGAGTTATGGCAGAAGTAACTGTAAAGAAGGGAGTGGTCAAAGGGTTTATCAAGTTAACCGCCATCCTTGGAGCGGGGTTTATACTCCTTTATCTACTTGGGAGGATGCTACCCGCTCCAACAGAGGACGGTTATAGATTCTTCCCTTTGATCGGTAGCAGGGTCTGGGTCTGGATAATAGCCCAGCTTCACCTGAATTTTGCTGCCTTTGTCTTGGGGGTTCCGATATTCGCAGTAGCAATGGAATTCTTAGGTTGGAGGCGGTCTGATGAAAGACTCGACAGGATCGCTTATGACTTCACAAAGCTCTTTACCCTTGCCTACACCCTGACCGCCATAATGGGCTCGATACTTCTCATCAGCCTTCCGATCCTCTATCCGAGATTTATAGACCATCTCCTGAGGATACTCGGCCCAACATGGTGGGCATACATCATCGTGATGTACGGCGAGGTATTTGTCTGTTATTACTACTTTTATTCATGGGATAAGATGAGGCAAAAGAAGGGCATCCATGTGATGCTCGGTGTCCTCTTAAATTTAATGGGCACTATACTTTTATTGATAACCAGCTCGTGGGTCGGGTATATGACCACACCGGGCGGTGTCAGCCCATCAGGCGAGCTCATCAGCAGATGGCACGCCATAAAGACCTACATGTGGATACCGCTGTCCCTTCACAGGCTTGTGGCAAATGTGGTCTTTGGTGCAGGCGTAGCTGCTGCATATGCTGCCTACAGGTTTATCACAGCAAAGACCGAAGAGGAAAAGGCCTATTATGACTGGATGGGTTATACCTCCGCAATGATAGCCATAGGTTTCTCCTTGATCCTCCCCGGCATAGGTTATCTCCTCGGCGTTGAGATTTACTCCTTCAACGAGCAGATGGGCATCCAGCTAATGGGTGGATTCTTTGCCTGGATGTGGGTGATGCAGGCGATACTGATAGGGGCGATCCTGTTTTTTATCAATTACTATCTCTGGATATCCCTCAACAAGATGCCTGGTGGAGAGAGATATTTTAAGTATGTGAAATTCCTCTTCATTGTCGTATTACTCGGCTATACCATCTGGCTCACACCCCACAGCGTTGCACTCAGCCTCGAAGAGGCAAGGAGAATAGGTGCATACCATCCTGCCCTCGGCAACTTAGGTGTTATGGCCTCGAAAAATACCGCTGTCATAATATCCTATCTTGCCACCTTCATCAGTTTCGCCATCTTCAGGATGAGCAACAAAGAACCTGTCGTGCCATGGGCAAAGACAGGACATATGTTGAGGGCATTTATAATAACAGTCTCGTCCATTATTGTCCTGGCAATCGGCGTTTACAGCTATATGGTCTCATCTGCCATCAGGGTGAAGGTGCTTTCGCCTATCCAATTTGGTGTCTTTTTCCTCTCCCTGATCGCCCTCTATGTCCTCGATCAGAGGATGTATAAGGGTGCAAAGATAATAGGCGAACCGAGATGGGGAAAGATGCCTGAAAGGTCCCAGTATGCCCTTATTGGTATAACCGTGACATTTACATGGCTCATGGGCATGATGGGATACATGAGATCAGGCGGCCGTCAGTACTGGCATGTGTACGGGATAATTAAGGATACAAGCCCAGACGCCTATCTGCCAGCTCATGGGACCGCAGCAGTCATAGTGACAATTGTGACCATCCTCTTCTTCCTTCTCATAGCCTTTGTATTCTGGAGCACCATGAAGCTGGAAAAAGTGATCGAGGAGAGGAGGTAGAAGATGAAAAGTGGCATCCTGAAACTCGCGGTAGTCGTTATAGGACTGAATCTATTTTTCGCTTATATAGGGGTTTATTTTCTCCCTCAATCCGAATCTCACCCCCCAAAGGTTTTAAAGATCGAGGCAGGCATCTCTCAGGAAGAACTGATCACCCTTGGGGAAACAATAGTCTTCGGGAAAGGACAGTGCATGGTCTGCCACCCAATGAAGGCTGAGACAGGCATGAGGGCACCTGCCATAGCCACTATAGGAAAGAGCATCGAAGATGAGGCAAAGGAAAGGAATATGAAACCCGAGGATTATGCCTTCGAGTCTCTCGTCAACCCGGGTGCCTATGTTGAGAAGGGATTTGATAATATCATGCCTCCTGTTCATAAACCACCAACCTCATTGACAGAAGGTGAGCTCATAGCTGTTACAGCCTTTCTGCAGAGCAAGGGCGGAAAGGTAACGGTCTCTTATCCAGCCTCGGCAGAGGCCCTTAAGGCCCAGATAGAGAAGGCCGAGAAGGGAGGTAAGTAATCATGTGGATATACCCTGTAATAGCCCTATCCGGTATTGCAATCTGTGTAATCTCTGTAATAAAAAAGTCACCCTTTTTTAACTTCCTCGGCATCCTGATAGCCATATATGGCGCACTGAAGAGTATGTCCCTCATAATGCCGCCGCTTCCGGGCCAGGTAGTAGTGATGTATATGGCGATGTCTGTCTTTGCCTTCCTGATATACTTCTCGATCCAGGAGGAGACCTTCAGGGCATTCCTGAGGCCCATAAAATCAGTCCTTGCCGATGAAGACAGAAGGGTTCAGAGGATTGTTATCGTCTTTGTTGCGATCCCTATACTTGCAGGGGTGATAACATACCTCAAGGTAAAGCCAAGGTTTGAACCACCTGTATCGGCAAGGATTGTCCACCCAGAACCGCCCACAGAGATAGACTTCAAGGGCAAGACCATCAGGATACTCGGCCTCGAGAATCCACTGAGAAAGGATACAGCCAATTTCAAGAAATATCTTGAAGAGGGCAAAAAGATATATTACCAGAACTGTTTCTACTGCCATGGAGATGACCTCGACGGCAAAGGACATTTTGCGCAGGCATTCAACCCGCCTCCTCTGCCGTTCAGGGGCACAGACACAATAGCCCAGCTGCCAGAGTCCTTTGTATTCTGGAGGGTAGCTAAGGGATGGAGGGGATTGCCCGCAGGCTCTAATCCATGGGATTCAGCCATGCCTTCCTTTGAGGACTTCCTTAACGAAGACGAGATATGGAAGGTAATCCTCTTTATTTATGAGGCATCGGGTAACAAACCGAGGACATGGTAATAATAAGATGGAGGAGGTCTTGAGATGAGGTTTTATCTGACTATAATCATTATGATACTGCTGCCTGTCAGCATTGCCTTTTCTGAGGACAGGGGTAAACAGCTCTACGATCAGTGGTGCGCCCAGTGCCACGGATACGAAGGCAAAGGCGATGGATACGCAGCAAAGTTCACATTCCCGAAACCGAGGGACTTCACACTCGGCACATACAAATTCACATCAACCCCATCAGGCGAACCACCAACCGATGAGGACCTGACAAGGATGATACGGAAGGGGAACCCGGGGACTTCCATGCCTGCGTGGACGCGATTCACAGATGACGAGGTCAAGGCCCTCGTCGAGCACCTGAAGAAATTTGCCCCTGATGTCTTTTCGACCAAACCACAACCAGTAAAGATCGGCAAAGTACCCTCCTGTTCAGATGAGATGATTAAGAAAGGTGCAAAGCTATATAAAGAGGTTGCAAAATGCTGGGAGTGTCATGGTGAAGGGGGCAGGGGCAATGGAGAAAAGTCCTGGCAGGAAGGGTTCAAGGATGACTGGGGTGATAAGATATACCCTGGCAATCAGACATATCCGTGGGAGCACAGAAAGGGGTTTACCCTTGAGGATGTATTTCTCACAATAACCACAGGCAATAAAGGAACACCCATGACCTCTTATCAGGACTCCCTCTCGGATGATGATAGATGGGCAATTGCCTGCTTTGTAAAATCCCGTCAATTGCAGAGAAGACTCGGAGTCGCCCTGAGGGTAAAGAAGGTGGATTCCATCCCTTCCACAACCAACGACAGGGCATGGGACAGTCTTGATTACCTCGACATCCCGACTGGAGGGCAGATAATGTTTGAACCGCGCAACTTTACATCCACAATAACGAATGTAAGGGTGAGAGGGGTTTATACCACCTCTGAGGTGGCGATAATGCTCGAATGGACAGACAAGAAGCCGAACAAGGGTGATGATGGATCGCCTGCTGATGCTGCACGGATTCAGTTCCCTTTAAAGACCACCGGTAGCAGTGAAAAACCGTATTTCTTTATGGGCGACAAGAAAATGCCCGTTAATATCTGGCAGTGGAAGGCATCGGACAGTTCTGCCGCAGAGCTTAACGCAAGAGGCCCTGTCGAGGTGTCCCAGCAGGAAAAACAGGATGTAAAGGTAGTAGCCGCATATAATGATGGCCTGTACAGGGTCATCTTCAGGAGGGCGATCAATACAAATGACAAGGAGGACGCAGCATTTGAGATCGGCAGATTCATCCCCTTCTCGGTCGCTGTCTATGACGGAAGAAATGGCGAGGATGGGATCAGGGGTTCTATCTCTGCATGGTATTACGCCATGCTCGAGCCCCCAATGCCTGTTAAGGTATATATACTCCCTCCCGTGGTATCATTAGCAGTTTTGGGATTGGGTATGATACTGCACAGAAGGCTCAGAAAGGGGCAGGGGCCTAAAGAGAAGTGAGAAAGGTGCTGCTTCAGTGCATCTTATTATTGCTGTTTTCTGCCTGCCTTTTTGTGTCCTGCTCCAGGGAGAGGCAAAAGCCTCCCCCTGTTGGGCTTACAAGAGACGACGCCTGTAGGGTCTGCGGTATGATTATAGTTGATTTCCCAGGCGCAAAGGCACAGATACATTACAAGAACAGAAGATACGACGCCTTCTGCAGCACCCTCGACATGTTCCTCTTCTATCTCCAGCCTGACAGACCGAGCGATATAGTAGCCATATACGTGAATAACATGGGTAGTTCAGAAGGGGGCTGGATAGATGCAGAGAAGGCGTATTACGTCTTTGGCGGAGACATGATGGGACCTATGGGGGAGTCCCTCGTCCCATTCTCAGACCCCAGAAAGGCAGAGGCATATATAAAAAGCCACGGCGGCAGGATAGTGAGATTTAATGAGGTCACACAGGAGATGCTGAAACCAGGGAGGTCTTGAGGGTCACATTTATGCACAAGAGAAGGATAAACAAGATATTGCTCGCCATTGACAACAGCGATACATCGATGCTGGCAGCGGCGATTACTTCAGGCCTTGCAAAGGCATTAGGTTCAGAGGTTGTAGGCATCCATGCATACAATGCCTTTATGCATGAAGGTGCCTTCAGGATAATGGAACCAACCCTTCCCGAGATGTACCAGAAGGAGGAGATATTACAGCAGCAGAGGGATGTGCATAGCAAGCTGATAAATGTCGGTATGGAGAGGATATCGCTCTCATATCTGAAACCCCTTGAGGGCATCTTTGCCCCTGCCGGTGTGAGTTTCAGGCCTGTTGTCAGGGAAGGCAAAAACTTCAAGGCAGTGAACGAGATAATAAAAGAGGAGGGCGGAGACCTGATCATTATGGGCTCTTCAGGCTTCAACAGCAATAGCAATGGCTTTATCGGGAGCGTATGCCTGAGGGTATTGAGGAGTAATGACAGGGACTTCCTGATCGTAAAAAGACCCCTCAAAACCACGAATCCTAAATTTGTTGTTTGTCTCGATGGAAGCAATACCGCCTTAAATGCCCTGAGGATGGCCGGCCTGTTTGCTGAGCTATACGGTGCTGAACTTCATCTGATCTATGTCTTCGATTCTGCCCTGCACAAAGAGTTATTCGGCAGGTTAAAGGAGTCCCTTATAAACAGAGAGGGTTTTTCCTTCAATTCGAGGCAGCAGGAGAAGATACACGATGAGTTTATAGACAAAGGGCTTGCGAGGGTTGGCTGTATGGTACTTGACAGGGCAGAGGCCTCGGTCTTCTGTCAGGATTCTACAGACAGATCACAACTGAGTGGATGGGGTCTTACAGGCGAGGGTCCTGTCAGGGTCAAGGAGGTCCTCGAAGGCCACATCTACAAAAGGATATGTGGGTATGCCTCGGATGTGGAGGCTGACCTGATCTTTATCGGAAGGACAGGCAGACACTTTGTTGAAGGTATGGACATAGGCGCTGTGGCAGAGAATGTGGTGAGATTTTCGCCATGCAGCGTCTTTGTTGCAAAGTCAGAGCAATACAGGGGATGGGAGCTGTGAAAAAATCGATACAGAGACAGGCGGCATTAAATGTTATTCCAGGAGAATTTCTTCAATGGCTTGTGTCTTCAAGAATACGATTCCTCAATGACATGAAGGAAGGGAGGCCGCTTAAATACTTTACAGCACATCTGCCTGTGATGGTCACATGGCGACCCTTCATAGAAAGGCATCCCTTCCCTGTAAATATGACCGTTAAGGGGATCGGGCTGCTTCCAGAAAAGGAACTTCTCGAATACTATACAGACATCTATGAAGGCACCCTTGCAGAGGTGAGGGCAATGCCGTGGAATGAGAGTCTGCATAGAAGGGTCGCTGCAATTGAGCGGCTTTACAGCAATATAGATAATTTTGACCCCACCATCCTCGGCGGGCTTGAGATATTTGAAGGAAGGGCATTTGAAAACCTCAGGGAAAACCCTTATGCAAGCCTTCTTTATGTCGGTATGGCAGAAAGGGCCGGGAAGATGCAATACATAAGCTTTCAGGTCAATGGGAGGGTTGAGATACTGGGCAAGGAAGACCCTCATTATAGATTCCTTCTTGCCTCAAGGAGGCTCTTTGAGTTTGAGAGATTCCATATCTACCAGCATAACTATCCATTCGGTTACCTTATAAGGGTAGTGGAGGTAATAGATAAATCACCATGGTCGAGAACCATGGAGAGGCCCGATTAGGTTATGGTAAAATGGTATTTATGGATCGTCAGAGGTCGATATTAATCTTCTCTATATGCCTGCTGCTTATGGTATCCCTTATAATTATTCTTATCGAGGGTTACCTGTGGAAGGGACATGAACTCGCCGAGGTAAGGTCCTTTGAGCGTTATGTGTCTGGATTGGGGATTGGTGCATCTATAAGCCCTGAGTGGGGTTTTATAAGCTATGACCCGAGGGTTGATTATGTGGACGAGACAAACCTGTGGCCTATACCATCAGGTTACATTTATTCACCCCAGAGGGGATTGTCGGTTGGTGATATCAAAGAGATCAGAATGCGATAGCCCCTCTCTTTACAGGCACATACACCTTTATTAGGAGGTTTTGAATGGTCAAAAATGGACTGATCGTTACCCTCTCCATGGTCCTCTTAATTTCGCAGGCCGCTGCCTCATTCGAGGTCTTTAATATCGAACACCCCATCAAAAACCCTCAGAGATATACAGCCAAAGATAGATGTGACAATTGCGGCATGGACAGGAATAAGTTTGCGAGGACGAGGCATGAGTTCCAGACATCAAAGGGGAGATTCTATACCTGTTCGATACACTGCGTCGCTGTTATGGGTATGAAATTGAAGGAAGAACCGCGTGATGTGAAGGTCGCAGAATACCTCCATCCTGAGAGGATGCTCGATGCTGATAGGGCATATTATGTTATAGGTTCAAGCGCCCCGGGGACAATGACCCTGAGAAGTAAGATCGCCTTTTCCACAAAGGAAGAGGCAGAGAGATTTGCCCTCAGATATGGAGGCACTGTTTCCTCTTTTGAGCAGGCATTATTGGAGGCAAGGAAGGAGGTCCACAGCAGTAAGTGACAGATACCGCAGTCCTTAAAACAAAGGGGTCCCCAAAAAGTCTTCGACTTTTTGGGGTAACAGTAGGGAATGCTGAGCCTTGAAGAACGCCCTTTTGCCCTTCATAAAACATATCAATCTCCTTTACACCGCCACAGGTAATATCCTGAGACACAAACTCAGGAGCATGGTTGTGGTGCTCTGTCTTATTGCGGTCCTCTTCCCATTCATCTCATCTGTAGCCGTTCTGGAGGGCGTTAAAGCCCAATCAGTGATATCAGTGGATGAGGGTGCAGATATCTATGTTACCATGGACCTTTACGGCAAAAACGGTGTGATCCCGATCGAGACGGCAGGGGAGATAAAGAAAATCGAGGGGGTTGTAAGGGCTGTCCCGAGGGTCATAGGCAGGACGTATATAGAAGGCAGACTTGCCGTCCTTTCAGGCATCTCGGATGATGAAAAGCCCCCCTCCCTGAATTTTATCAAGGGTTCACCGCCAGGAAGCGGAGAGGTAGTCATCGGGAAGGCCCTTGCCGATGAACTGAAGCTAAATATCGGCAGCAGTCTCAGCATAGGGGTGAGGATATTTGCAATCGTTGACCACAGGCCCTATATCCTCAAAAAGGTTTACCGCATATCAGGGATATTCGACTCCCGATCAGGCATATGGACATCGAGGCTGGTTATGATGAGAATGGATGACCTGATAGCCATGTTTGAGATGGAGGGTTTTGTGACAGACATAGCGGTATACATAAGGCCCGGGTCTGAGGTATCTGTGACCGAGGCACTCCAGAGGATGAACCCCTATTTCAGGATCCAGACAAAGGGGCTTGTGAAATCTTATATCGAGAGGGGATTCAATATGAGGGGCGGCATCTTTCTCATACTCTACACTGTTGCCTTTGCCCTTGCAGTCCCTGCCATTCTGGTGTCATCAGGTTTTGGCCTCTCAGACAGGAAAAAAGAGATAGGGATACTGAAGGCATCGGGGTGGCAGACCCATGAGGTAATGGAGATGGTCTTTTTTGAAAACCTGATGCTCGCAATAGCAGGTGCATCTGCTGCGTTTATTCTATCCTTCATCTGGGTAAGGCTGCTAAATGGTTTTTTCATTGCCCAGATCTTTATTGCAGAAGCCGGGAGCATGCCTCCATTCCCCGTCCCATCAAGGTTTATGCCCCTGCCGTTCATATTATCCTTCTTCTTTGCACTGATACTGACTATTGTGGGAGGTATGTATTCAACATGGAAGACCGCAATCGTTCCGCCAGCCGAGGCATTGAGATAAGGGATGAGAGATAATGAATTGATCAGGTGCGAGGGGGTCTGGAAGGTTTATAACGAGGGCCGGCCATATGAGGTCAGGGCACTTGAGGATGTGAGTTTAAGGATACAGCGGGGCTCATTTACCCTCTTCAGCGGTCCTTCAGGTTCAGGCAAGACAACGCTTATGTGCATTATAGGCACCATCCACAGGCCGAGCAGGGGCGGGGTGTATCTCAATGGCAAGGACATAAGCGGTTTCTCTGACGCTGCACTGTCGAGGATCAGAAGGGAGCGTATAGGTTTTGTCTTTCAGAACTTCAACCTCATCCCGAAACTCTCTGCATGGGAAAACACTGCAGCCCCCATCATCCCCCTCTGTGTAACTGAAAGGGAGAGAAGACAGAGGGCCCTACAACTCTTAAACAGGCTCGGTCTCATGGAAAGGGCCCATCACCGCCCTGAAGAATTAAGCGGGGGAGAGCAGCAGAGGGTTGCAATTGCAAGGGCGCTCATAAATGACCCCGAGATAATAATACTCGATGAGCCGACCTCAAACATCGATGTTGAAAACATCTCCCTGCTAATAGGCATCCTCGAAGACCTGAGGGCTAAGGGCAAGACCATCCTCGCTTCTTCCCATGATGAGAGCATGTTAAAGAGGGCTGACCTGATCTTCGAATTAAGGCGTGGTCATCTGACAGGCATCAGGACACCTTAAAATGATAATAAACGCCTTCGCGGTTATAGCCCTTTTTGTTGCCCTGCTGACAGTGCTCCTGTCGGTTCTGCTTGCGGTCTCCTCTGTCAGGATTTACATGAGCTGGGGTGATGTCCGTCTCATGGAGGAGAGGATAGCCATCGAGAACAGGTCTTATCTCCTGCTTAACATAGCCGTAGCCGTACTCTTTGTGAGACTCCTTTCATGGCCATTCTTCTATGCAACCCTCCAGAGTTTTGTACCTGATGTGCCGGGGGCAATGTGCATCTTCGGTGTGACGCAGGTCAAACCCTATCTCAGCAGCATTGTCCAGATATTCAAACCTTCGGTATCCTTTGCCATAGGCGGGTGGATGCTCTTAAATCACCTCGACAGAACGACGGAGACCGCCCCTCTCTTCAAGAGAAAATTCCTGTTTCTCTTTATTGTCAGTATCCTTATATTTGCAGACAGCGGCCTCGACCTCTTTTACCTTACCGGCTTCAGGGTCAGCAACCCTGTTGCATGCTGCACTACCCTCTTTGATCTTCCCGAAAGGATGACCGCTTCTGTCTCTGTCTCCATATTGGGGAAAGGCTACGAGCGGTATCTGCTTCCTCTTTATTACCTGTCCGGTCTTTCCTTTATCGTTTTGCATCTCATCTCGTATCACCGCATCAGTCTGAAAGGTTCCAGCACCCTCAGGTTCACAGTAACCGGTGCTGTCATCGCACTGACAAATGCAGTGATCACCATCTTCACCATGTTTGAGGTAACAGCGCCTCGCGTTATGCATCTACCATATCACCACTGCATTTACTGCATGTGGCAGTATGTGCCAACCTCCATCCTGATGACAGCCCTCTTTATCATAGGCACATTCTCACCAGGATGGGCGCTTATCCTCGATATAGCAGGAAGGCATGATGAGACCGCAACAACCCTCGAAAGATACCTCAAAGGACTTTCCCTGCTCGGTATCGCTGGCATAGGCGGCTCAATGGTTATGACAACTGTATATCTTCTGTTGAAAAAGGGATAGGGCATCCTACTTCGTAAAACCGCTGCAGAGCCTTTCTTTTAGACTATCCCATACCTGATACCCCCTCATTCATAAAGATTTTTAAATGAGGTACTGATTCAGTTTCGTAAAGATTTTTGATGAGGCAATTCGCATACTTTACCTCCCCCGACCAAAATATTGTATAATAAAACTTGTATCATTTCAGGAGGACGATGGTGAATGTAATAGTCTGTATCAAGCAGGTGCCTGATACCGCTGAGGTGAGGATCAACCCGGAGACAAACACACTCATAAGGGATGGTGTCCCGAGCATCATTAACCCTTATGATATGCATGCCATAGAGGCCGGCCTCCAGATAAGGGACAATATCGGTGGCAGGGTTACGGTGATAACCATGGGACCTCCCCAGGCCGAGTCTGCCCTCCGGGACGCCATTTCGATGGGATGCGATGATGCAGTGCTTCTCACAGACAGGGCATTTGCTGGCTCTGATACGCTTGCAACCTCCTATACGCTCTCAAGGGCTATCTCAAAAATTGGCGCAGACATCATAATCTGCGGCAAGCAGGCCATAGATGGGGACACTGCCCAGGTTGGACCTGAGATAGCTGAGTTTCTAAATATCCCCCATGTCTCATATGTAAGGAAGATAGAGGATATTAAAGCGGATTCGATAAGGGTTCAGAGATTGATGGATGAATCCTATGACATTGTTGAGTCGTCAATCCCTGTCCTCCTGACAGTAGTTAAGGAGCTCAATGAACCGAGGTTGCCCTCCCTTAGAGGTAAGATCGCTTCAAAAAAGGCAGAGATAAAGAAATGGACCTCCTCGGACATCGAGGCCGATGCGGACAGGATCGGTCTCAGGGGATCACCAACGCAGGTGAAGAATATCTTTGCACCAGGGCCCAGAAAGGAGAGGAAGACCCTCGAAGGCACAGTAGAGCAGCAGGTAGAGGCATTAATTCAGGAACTCAGGAGTCTTAAATGCGTATAGTTGTAAATGCAGACAGATGCACAGGGTGTGAAACCTGTGTGGCTTCATGCCCGTTCACGGCGATAGTAATGACAACCAGTGGAAAGGCATTTATAAATGAATACTGCCAGATCTGCCGGGCCTGCCTTAGCGTATGTCCTGAAGGGGCGATAATAGAGGTAGTTGAAGAAGGGGGGCAGCCGCCAGTCTCAGGCCGTCAGCCATCAGCCTGTAAAGGTGTATGGGTCTTCGCAGAACAGAGAGATGGCAGGGTTGCATCTATCGCATACGAGCTGCTGGGCATAGGCAGAGGCCTCGCTGATGAGCGGAGGGCAGAGCTCTCTGCAGTTCTCTTTGGCGCGCCTGAGTCCGAGGCATTGGAACTCATTAGATGGGGCGCAGACAGGGTATTCATCTCGGATGATCCGGGCCTTGAGGGGTTCAATGACGAGCCATACTCGAAGATGCTCTCCCTGCTCATCGAAGAACATCGCCCGGAAATAGTCCTTGCAGGAGCAACACCCACCGGCCGTTCCTTTATACCACGGGTTGCAGCAAGGCTCAGGACAGGGCTTACCGCTGACTGCACATCCCTTGAGATTGACAGTGAGACAGGGAACCTCCTACAGATAAGGCCTGCCTTCGGGGGCAATATCATGGCGACCATCCTCTGCCCGAACAGCAGGCCCCAGATGGCGACTGTGAGGCCAAGGGTGATGAAGCGGGGGCAATACAATAAAGACAGAAAAGGCGAGATTATAAATGTCAGCGGGCATGGTTTATCATCGAGGACGAGGGTCATAGAGACGATAAAAGAGGTCTCTGATCTAACTGTGAATCTTCAAGAGGCAGACATTATTGTCTCGGGCGGAAGGGGACTTGGTGGTCCAGAGGGTTTTGAACTCCTCGCTGAACTTGCAGAGGTCCTCGGCGGTGCTATTGGGGCATCGAGGGCCGCTGTTGACGAGGGCTGGATCCCATACTGCCATCAGGTTGGACAGACAGGCAAGACCGTCTGTCCGAGGCTATATATAGCATGCGGAATCTCTGGCGCAGTCCAGCATCTCGTTGGCATGCAGTCCTCTGACATAATCATCGCCATAAACAAGAACCCCGAGGCCCCTATATTCAACATAGCTACCTATGGGATTGTTGGTGATGTTTACAAGGTAGTACCTATATTGATAAGAAAGATCAGGGAGATTAAGGAATAATAAGGGATCGACGATGTCTGTAAGGCTCTGTTTTGTCTTCCCTGGCCAGGGTTCACAGTATGTGGGGATGGGGAAGGAGATGTATGATACCTTCCCTGAGGCCAGGGAGATATTTGAGATGGCATCAGAGGCCCTCGCTTATGATGTCGCAGGTTTATCATTTAACGGCCCTGAGGATGAGCTCAATAAAACTTACAGGACACAGCCCTGCATCCTGACAGTAAGCATTGCGATATACAGGGTATTGTTATCGAGGGATATAAGGCCCTCGGTCGTTGCCGGCCATAGTCTAGGGGAATATTCCGCACTCGTTGCAGCAGATGTCCTTTCCTTTAGCGATGCCGTGAAGCTCACAGAAAAAAGGGGGAAGTTCATGCAGGAGGCCATCCCGTCAGGCAGGGGGCTCATGGCTGCAATACTCGGTCTACAAAGAAATAAGGTTGATGAGATATGTCTGTCTTTACAGTCAGGTTTCGCATCACCCGCCAATTATAACTGTCCTGGGCAGGTCGTGATTGCAGGGGAAAAAGAGGCTGTTGAGGAGGCAATGAAACGGGCTAAGGACGCGGGGGCAAAGAGGGTGGTTACCCTTGCGGTCAGCGTTCCATCACACTGCACATTGATGGCAGAGGCATCAAGCAGGCTTGCAGAGTTACTCAATGGGATAGAGTTCAGAAACCCTGCGGTCCCGGTCGTAAACAATGCTGATGCCTTATTCCTCCATAATACTGTCAGCATAAAGAAATCCCTCATCCGCCAGCTCAACAGCCCTCTCCTGTGGGAGGACTCCATAAGGTCGATCATCGATTCTGGGATAGATACCTTTGTAGAGGTAGGGCCTGGAAGGGTTCTGTCAGGGCTTATAAAGAGGATAGACCCGCAGGCAAAGACCAATAATGTAGAAGACCTCAACAGCTTTAACAGAACAATCGAGGCATTGAACCACCAGGAATTGATTTAGAAGGAGACAATATGGCCAGAACAACGGTAAATGATTTTCTCAGGAGGAAGGCAGAGAATAAGAAAATATGCATGGTAACGGCCTATGACTATCCCTTTGCAATGATAGCTGACGAGGCAGGGGTTGATGCAATCCTTGTAGGCGATTCCCTCGCCATGGTCGTTCAGGGACTTGACAACACCCTGCCTGTCACAATGGATGAGATGCTCTACCATACAAAGATGGTATCAAGGGCAGCCAGAAATGCGATGGTGATAGGGGATATGCCCTTTCTGTCGTATCAGACAGGGGTCGGGGATGCTGTAAGGAACGCAGGGAGGTTTTTGAAAGAGGCGGGTGCATCTGCAATAAAAATCGAGGGGGGCGCTGAGGTCATAGATCACATCAAGGCCATGACAGGGGCGGATATCCCGGTTATGGCGCATATCGGCCTTACACCGCAGGCGATTCATAGAATGGGGGGCTATAAGGTTCAGGGCAGGACCGAGGATGCTGCAAGGAAGTTAATAGAGGAGGGCCATATGGTTGAGGATGCGGGGGCCTTTGCATTAATCCTCGAGGCCATACCCATGGATCTGGCAAAGAGGCTTACAGACGAGCTTTCCATCCCGACCATCGGCATAGGAGCCGGGCCTCACTGTGACGGCCAGGTCCTGGTGATACACGATGTCCTCGGGCTATTCGAGAGATTCGTCCCGAAGTTCGTAAAAAGGTATGCAAACCTCAAAGAAGATGCCTTGAAGGCCTTAAAGATGTACAGAGAAGAGGTTGAGCGTGGAATATTCCCTTCAGATGAGCACAGTTTCAGATAACCTATCGCACTATCTTCATGCTGATGTCTGCTGCAGGGGCCGAATGGGTAATCGCACCGATGGATATCAGATCAACCCCTGTCTCCGCAACCGCCTTCACATTGTTTATGTTTATGTTCCCTGATGCCTCGATAATGACCTTACCCTTTGCCATCCTGACGGCCTCTCTCATATCCTCGAGGGGCATATTATCGAGCATAACCACATCAGCACCTGCCTTTAATGCCTCTTTAAGGTCATTGAGATTCTCAACCTCCACCTCTATCTTTAATAAATGGTGGGCCTTCCTTGCGGCATTAATGGCGTTTGTTATGCTCCCTGCTGTCTCTATATGGTTGTCCTTTATCAGTATACCATCATAGAGACCGAATCTATGGTTGCTTCCACCACCAACCCTCACTGCATACCTCTCCATGAATCTCAGACCCGGGGTAGTCTTCCTCGTATCAACGATCTTCACGGCAGTGTCCTTCACCTTTTCCACAAAGGCATTCGTAAGGGTAGCGATGCCTGAGAGTCTCTGGAGGATATTAAGACCGACCCTCTCGCATGAAAGGAGCGTCCTTGAATTGCCGTAAACCTCGGCGATTATATCACCCTTTCTAACCTTCGAGCCATCATCGAAGAATATCCTGAAGGCTGTCTCCGGGTCGAGGATATTAAACACCTCCTGCAGGAATGGTATGCCTGCAACAATAAAATTCCCCTTAGCTATTATCAATGCCCTCGACCTCTGCCCTTCAGGTATCAGGAGCGAGGTCGTGAGGTCACAATTCCCCACATCCTCCTCGAGGGCAAGACGGATTATATTTTTTACATTGAATGGTATATACATCAGTCTACATTCTCTTAAAACCCCCTTAATTTAAGGGGAAAAAAGGGTTAAGCCATCCCTTGATCACCTCTTTCTAAAAATCGAGATCAGGCCGAGCGCGCCACCTATAACAGCGCCCAGGGCAAGGGCAGAACGCCAGTCAAGAAGGGTCGTCACCTCTCCTTCCACCCTGTTCGCTATCATCAGTAGTGACGAAGTATTTTCTGCCTTTATATCCCTGGCGCCGATAATGGCAGCAGCGCTCCTGTTCACAGTCATCTCCCTTGAGAGCGATACAGGGGAGAAGGAATAATTTAGACTCGTATTGCCCCCGGCTGTGAGCACACTCATGCTCTGATTGAGACTCACATCTGCACCCCGTACTATAACTGCGGCCCCCTGCGTAACCTCGACCCTCTCTCCATCTATGCTGAGGGCTCCGACCTGCTGGAGCTCAACATGCCCTCCTTCAATAGACCTGACAGTGCTCTGTTTGATATTAACAAATTCTGCCTCTATAAATTCGAGGTCTTCCCCCTCAATCTCCCTTGCTTCAGGCTCGATCATCTCTTCACCCCCGTCTCTTTTAATCTCTTAATACTTCCCTCAAGCCTCTCGTCCTTAAGGACAAGATCCCGATACCTTGCCCTCTCCTTCTCGATTATCTCCTTTGGCGCCCTCTTCAAGAAATCCTCATTCAGGAGTTTTTTGTCAAGAGACCTTAAAGACTCCTCGACCTTTGTCTTCTCCTTTATAAGTCTATCAATTTCTGCATCAATATTCAAAAGCCCCTCTACAGGGACGTATACCTCAAAGTGGTTAGTGACCGCAGTTGCAGAAAGGTGCGGCTTCTCCACATCCCTCCCTATCTCGACCTCTCGGGCCTTTGCGAGCCTCTTTATAAAATGGAGGTTGCCCTTCAGGACCCTTTCGGCATCATCCGAGAAGGTCCTGACAAGGACCCTCACCTCAGCGGCAGGAGAGATATTCAGCTCCCCCCTTATGTTCCTGACGCCTGTCACAACCCTTACTATAAAGGACATCTCATCCTCGGCCTGATGGTCCCTTGAGAGGGACGAAGGGTATCTCGAGAGCATAATACTTCTGCCCTCATAGAGCATCAGGCCCTCGGAAACGCCTAACGCAGACACAGAGCCCTTCACACCCTGCCATATCTCCTCTGTAACAAATGGCATAAAGGGATGCAGCAGCCTGAGGGAATTGTCAAGGACATAGAGAAGCGTGGCAACCGTCCCTGCCCTGTCTTCATCGCTGCTGTAAAGGGCATGCTTCGACATCTCTATATACCAGTCGCAGAATTCATGCCATATAAACTGATATACGCTGTTTGCTGCATCATTAAACCTGTAACCCTCAAGGGCGTTGTTGACCTCATCGGCAGTAGCGGCGAGCCTGCTCAATATCCACCTGCTGGCAAGGTCGAGGCTGACGGCCGAAGGGGTTGCCCCGGAGGTCTGCGACTCCCCCGGAGCCAGATGCTGAAGGCATAACTGCTGAGCATCGATCGTCTTCAGGTTCATCATTATAAACCTCGCCGCATTCCACAGCTTGTTCACAAAATGCCTGTAGCCCTCGACCCTATCCTCAGAGAATCTTATGTCCCTGCCCTGGGCTGCAAAGGCCGCCAGAGAGAACCTGAATGCGTCTGCTCCATATTTATCGATCATAACAAGCGGATCAACAACATTCCCCTTTGATTTAGACATCTTCTGCCCCCTTGCATCCCTCACAAGGGCATGGATATAAACATCCCTGAATGGGACATCACCCATAAACTTCAGACCCATCATTATCATCCTCGCCACCCAGAAAAAGAGTATGTCAAAACCCGTGACAAGGACGCTTGTCGGGTAGAAGGTCTTGAGGTCCTCTGTCTTATCAGGCCAGCCGAGGGTAGAGAACGGCCAGAGGGCTGAAGAAAACCATGTATCCAGAACATCCCCATCCTGGGTTAGTTCCTTAGAGCCGCAGTAAGGGCATTGCACCGGTGCCTCCCTGCTCGCTATAACACCATCCTTCATCCTGCATTCTTCATTACGCATTTCCCTGCAATACCACACAGGTATCCTGTGTCCCCACCATATCTGCCTTGAGATACACCAGTCCTTTATATTCTCCATCCATGAAAAGTATGTATTATTCCACATCTCGGGGATTATCCTTATCCTTCCCGACCTTACAGCATCGATCGCCCCTGCTGCGAGGGGTCCGACCTTCACATACCACTGGAGCGTGGGCAGAGGCTCTATGATCGTCTTACACCTGTAGCAGTGACCAACAGAATGTCTGTATCTCTCCTCCCTCTCTATAAGGCCTGAGGCCTTCAGGTCTGCAACTACTATCTTCCTGCATTCGTATCTATCAATACCCGAGTACTTCCTGCCAGCCTCACCGGTCATCCTTCCGTCATCTCCTATCACTGTAATGGATGGCAGTGGCGGGTTCTGGCGTTTTGCAATTGCCTCATCGTTGAAGTCATGGGCAGGTGTAACCTTAACAGCACCCGTTCCAAAAGATGCATCTACAGCGCTGTCTGATATTACAGGTATCGTCCTTCCTGTCAATGGCAGGCTGACGGCCTTTCCTATCAGATGCTTATAACGGCCATCCTCTGGATTCACTGCAACAGCAGTATCTCCGAGCATTGTTTCAGGCCGTGTCGTCGCTACAACAATATAACCGCTGCCATCAGAAAAGGGGTACCTGATATATGTGAGAATGCCGTCGATCTCCTCATGTTCAACCTCAAGGTCAGAAAGGGCGGTGTGGCACCTCGGACACCAGTTAATAAGTCGGTTATCCCTGTATATCAGCCCTTCGTCGTAGAGCCTCACAAAGACCTCTCTCACGGCCCTCGAAAGCCCTTCATCCATTGTAAACCTCTCCCTCGACCAATCGCAGGATGCGCCGAGTCTTTTAAGCTGGTTTATTATCCTACCGCCATACTCTGCTCGCCACTGCCACACCTCCTGGATAAAGGAATCCCTTCCGAGCCTGTGCCTGTCAAGTCCCTTCCTTGCAAGCTCTCTCTCAACAACATTCTGGGTTGCAATGCCTGCATGGTCGGTGCCGGGAAGCCAGAGGGTCCTGAACCCGAGCATGCGTTTCCATCTGATGAGTATATCCTGAAGGGTTGCATTAAGGGCATGACCCATATGCAGAGAGCCCGTGACATTTGGCGGGGGAATGACAACACAATAAGGCTCGCCCTGAACAGTATCAGGATTAAAGTAATCGCCCTGAAGCCAGAGGGCATACCACTTTTCTTCTATTCCTTTAGGGTTATAACTCTTCTCTAATTCTGCCATTTCAGGAAAGGAGGAATCAGGGGAAACAAAACCGACTCTTCTATAATTCCGACTTGATCTTCTCTATCTCCTTCGAGATCATGGTCTCTGCAAGGTCAGGGACTGTTTCCCAGATAACCTTTTCGATCTCCTTCGCGAGGGAGGCAAAGGTGCTTTCAAGCATCTCCCTCAGGAGCCTTTCTACAAGTTCCGGGGTAACCTCCCAGAGGACCTTCTCAGCAGAATCCCTTATGACAGGGGTCAGGGCCGAAAGCAGGGAACCCTTTATATCGATAGACGATAACTCTGTCGAGACCCTCTCGTTAACAGCCTTCCTGACCATATCAGCAACATCTTCCTTTGATGGTAACTCTATCTGTGATGGTGTTATTGGAGGCACTTCCTCTAAGGCGGCCTCTTCTGCCGCAGTAGCCTTCTCAGGCTCGATCTCGACCTCGGCCGCCTCAGCAAACTCCGGGGCCTCTGCAATGGCCTCCTCGACACGCGTCTCCTCCATAAGCCCCTCAGCAAGGACGGCCTCAGAGGGGATCTCCTCCATTGCCCACAGGTCTTCCTCTGAAACCACCTCCGGTGCCTCTTCTGCAGCAAAGGCCGCAGCAGGGGCCTCATGAATCATCTCCTTTGAAGCGACTGCAGCATTTATCTTGCTTATCAATTCCTGCGACTCGAAGGGCTTTACAATATAATCATCTGCCCCGACATTCTTTGCAAGCTCCTCATCAAGAGGCTCAAAGGCGCCGGCCAGAAGTATAACAGGTATATCTTTTGTGTCGGGATTTGTCTTTATCTTCTCGCAGAGTTGATACCCGTTGACCTTTGGCATCTCGATATCGGCCAGAACAACATCGGGCATGAAGGTCTGGATAGCAGAGAGTGCCTCCTCGCCATCATTTGTAGCCTTGATCTCGAAGCCCTCTTCAGCGAGGACGAGCTCCACCACCTTCTGAATCGTTATACTGTCATCGGATAAGAGAAGTTTGTATGCCATTTTCCCTTCCCTCTGAGGGACTCTATCCCCCAAGAAAATATTAAAAATTAAAAAGGGACCACCGCCCCTTCAACTCGTCCTTCAAATTTTATTGCTTGGGGAAGAAAATGTCAAGATTTTTTTACAGCCTTCTGAACTCATGGTTCAGCAGGATGCATGGCCTCAGCCTCCTCCAGAACCTGAAAAGAAGGAGGAGTGGGAAAAACCACCTTCTGGAGATGTGGAACAGAAAAGGGATACCTTCTTTTTTATATTATTAGAGCCGCATTCAGGGCAGGCGGTGTCCTTCTCCGAGGACCCCATCTTCTGCAGCACTGAGAAGCTGTTACCGCAGTTCATGCACATATACTCATAGATCGGCATAGCAACCTCCTGTCAGGGTTTCGATTATTTTACTATAATGCCGCAGATTACTTCAACCCAGACATAGTTATAGCACAATTACCCCGAGGGTATCGCCAACCTTTATCCCGAATTCTGATGCTGCGTCTCCCCGATAAACAAACAGCTCGAGATAGTCCATGCTGTTTATCAGGGCATAAAGCCCCCTGTCCCCTGCCTGGCTGTAATACTGCATAAGCGGTATCTGCCTGCCCTTCATGATGACCCTCATCGCCGCCTCTGGCTTGACATCACTGAGCCGGTTCAGATCACCGACCCTTATGTTCGTTATGGCATTACCGAAGTGGTCGATGTGGATGACCTCACCCTCGATAGTCGTCCTTGTAGGCATTGTCGGGAGTGGAAAGTGGAGCTTCACATAATCGGTTATATCATCACCGAAATTAGATGAAAGGATGCCCTTTGAAAGCCATGCAGCAACAGGGGCAAATATGTCCCTGCCATGAAAGGTGGCGCTCCTGCCAGGCATGAAGTAGTGCTCCGCTGTCAGGTGTAAGACCCGGCACTGCTCGTTGTCATTGTATATGAGAGAAAAAACGCCATTGTCAGGCCCTACAAAGTAATAGTTATCTGTAATTACAAGGATGGGCCTCCTCTCAGAGCCAACGCCAGGGTCTGTAACAACAACATGGATAGAGCGCGGAGGGAATTGTTTGTAGCTCATACCGATTGTGAGCGCAGCCTCTCTCACATCGTATCTGGTTACTCCGTGGGTTATATCAATGATCTTTGCAGCAGGATTTATACCGAGGATAATACCCTTCATAATGCCACTTAGGGGGTCTTTATAGCCGAAGTCCGTGGTGAGCGTTATGATTGGCTCCTGCATACAATACCTCCGATGAGCTCTTTTATATCCGCTATGTTATGTTCTGCCATAAATCTCTCTATGCCGTTGATTATATCAACGGTCGCAGTCGGGTTTACAAAGTTGGCACTGCCCACCGCAACTCCTGTTGCACCAGCGAGCATGAATTCTATAGCGTCTTCTGAATTCATTATACCACCCATCCCTATGATCGGTATCCTGACAGCCCTGTATGCCTCCCATACCATCCTCAGGGCAACAGGCTTTATTGCAGGGCCCGACAGACCACCTGTGACATTGGCGAGTCTTGGTCTTCTCGTCTTGATATCGATTGCCATCCCTGCTATGGTATTTATCAGAGAGACCGCATCAGCGCCCGCCTCTTCAGCCACCCTGGCCATAAGGGCGATGTCGGTCACATTGGGCGAGAGCTTGACAATGAGGGTAATGCCTGTAACCCTCCTTACAGCACTGACAACATCACAGGTCGCCTTCGGGTCTGTGCCGAAGGTGATCCAGCCTGCCTCCTTGTTCGGACAGGATATATTCATCTCAAGGCCATGTATGCCCTCCACAGAGCTAAGACTCCTGGCAGCCTCTACGTATTCATCTATGGTGTCGCCAAAGAAGTTGACTATAACAGGCGTATTGAACCGCCTTAGAAATGGAAGCTTCTCTTTAATGAAACCCTCGATGCCTATATTCTGAAGCCCGACTGAATTAAGCATCCCTGACGGTGTCTCCACAATGCGCGGCGGTGGATTACCCTCTCTCCGCTGCAGAGATAGCCCCTTTACTACAATTGCACCGAGCCTGTTGAGGTCAACGAATTCAGAATACTCCTCACCATAGCCGAAGGTCCCCGATGCGGTCATGACAGGGTTTTTAAGTTTTAAGCTGCCTATGCTTACTGCTAAGTTCATACCCATCACTCCAAACGATTTCATTTGCATCGAATACAGGCCCCTCGCTGCACACCCTTTTATAGCCCCGTGCTGTTTTTACTGCGCAGCCAAGACAGGCACCAACACCACAGGCCATATTCTCCTCAACAGATATGTAAGCAGTGATTCCTCTTTTTCTCGATATCTCTGATATTGCCTTAAGCATCTGTCCGGGACCGCAGGCATAGATCAAGTAGCGGGTGACAGGCGATGAGCAGCGTGTCAGAAAATCGTTCAGAACATCTAAAGTAGTGCCCTTTTTGCCTATCGAACCATCATCTGTGCTGATAAAAAGCCCTTTAGCATAACCCCTGAGGTCATCCATGAAGAGAAGTTCATCCCCCGTCCTTGCGCCGTAGAATATGTATGCCCTTCCCGCAAGTCTTTCCGCAAGGAACATCAGCGAGGCTATACCTATTCCCCCTGCAACGATTAGAGGGATATCAACCCCTTCAGGCATTGGATAAGGATTTCCAAGAGGTCCTATAACATCCAAGAAGGTGCCCTCCCCTGCATCCCTCAGCGCTGACGTCCCTTTGCCCTTTATCCTATAAAGTATCTGGCAACCTACCGGGGTTATTCTGAAGATGCTGAAGGGTCTCTTCAGGAATGGGTCATATAGATCCCTGAAGGGGGTCCTTTCCATGCATCTGCCGATCATGAAAAACTGACCGGGTTCTGGCTCCTCTGAACCGCCTGAGGGAATGAATGTGAGAAGGTTGTAATCTCTGTTTAACTGTCTGTTTTCTGCTATTTCTGCCCGGAAGTATCTACTCAAAGCTTATCTCTAAAATCTCGTATTCCATAGTCCTCGCCGGTGCCTTGACCACCACTGAATCGCCTATCTCCTTGCCAAGCAAAGACCTGCCGACAGGTGAGCTCACAGAAATCTTACCTTTCTTGACATCGGCCTCGTCAGGCCCTACCAGCTTAAAGACATATTCCTCATCGGCTGCTGTGTCTAAAACCCTGACTGTTGCGCCAAAGGCTACCTTTGACTGACTTATCCTTGAAGGGTCTATAACCTCAGCGAGGGCTATCTTTGCCTGGAGTTCCTGAATCCTTCCCTCAATAAAGGACTGCCTCTCCTTTGCAGCGTGGTATTCTGCATTCTCTGAAAGGTCACCGTGGGCGCGTGCCTCTGCTATTGCTTGTATATTCCGCGGCCTCTCCACCTTAAGAAGCCTCTCGAGCTCTTCCTGTAGCCTCTGGTAACCCTCGGGCGTCATAGGTATCCGCTGCTGCATAAAGATCTACCCCCTTTTTGATAAGATAATTTAACACTTTTGGGGCATCACAATCAACCTGACCGATGCCTTTGCTGTCATACTAAACGGAGTGAAGCATCTATAGTTAAGATCCTTCGTTTCGCTCAGAATGACGAAATGTTGGTCTTGACTATGGATTCATAATGCTTTAGTCTACTTAATCATAGCTTCAACGGAGGATTGATATGCGTTTTTCGAGGATGTTTATACCCACCTTGAGGGAGACCCCTTCTGAGGCTGAGTCTGTCAGCCATAAATTGATGCTCCGGGCAGGGTATGTGAGGCAGCTCGCTGCTGGTCTATACATATTCCTGCCTCTTGGCTGGAGGGTACTGAACAGGATAAACAGGATATTGAAAGAGGAGATGGAGGCAATCGGGGCTCAGGAAATATCAATGCCTGTACTCCACCCTGCAGAGATATGGCAGCAGACAGGGAGATGGGATGCCATAGGCGATGAGATGTTCAGGCTAAAGGACAGGACAGGTCGGGACATGTGTCTCGGAATGACACATGAGGAGATAATGACATGGCTTGCATCAAAGGAGATCCGTTCCTACAGGGATCTCCCCCAGATATGGTATCAGATCCAGACAAAACTGAGGGATGAGGCAAGGCCGAAGAGCGGTGTCCTCCGCACAAGGGAATTCATAATGAAGGATAGCTACAGCTTTGATGCATCAGAAGGGGAGCTTGAAAAGAGCTACCGGCTCCATGCAGAAGCATATCACAGAATATTCAAGAGGTGCGGGCTGAGGTTCTATCAGGTAGAATCAGACCCCGGGATGATGGGCGGTGCTGTGGCCCATGAGTTTATGGCCCCGAGCCCTGCCGGGGAGGACGAGATTGTTCTCTGCGAAAACTGCGGATATGGGGCGAATGTGGAGGTTGCTATCTCTCTCTCTCCAGAGGTTAGATTCGAGGATTGGCCGTTTGAGGAGGTCCATACACCTGATAAGAGAACGGTTCATGAGGTCTCAGATTTTCTCGGGATAAAACCGCATTATTTCATAAAAAGCCTTCTCCTCATGGCAGCAAAGGGACCTGTCCTTGCATTGCTCAGGGGTGATCAGGAACTACACGACAAGAAGATGCAGAAGATAATAGGCCCCTTCAGGACAGCACTGAAAGATGAGGTCAAGGAGATACTCGGGGTTGAGGCTGGATTTATAGGCCCGATGGGGCATGAGGTTGAAATAATCGCTGACCTGAATATAAAGGATGGAGTCTATATCACAGGGGCAAACAGGGAAGACTACCACATAAAGGGCATAAGACCCGGCCTCCACTTCGATGCAAAATGGCATGACATACATACAGCAAAGGAAGGGGATAGATGCTCAAAATGCAGTGCTCCATTGAAGATTGAGAGGTGCATCGAGATAGGGAATATCTTCAAACTCGGCACAAAGTACTCGATCCCGCTCAAGGCATTCTACCTCGATGAAGACGGCCAGGAAAGGCCGGTCATAATGGGAAGCTATGGCATAGGGCCTGCGAGGATAGCGGCAGCAGCCATAGAGCAGAACAATGACAGGGACGGGATCATCTGGCCTAAAAGCATCGCACCCTTCGACGTAGAGATACTGCCTTTAAATATGAAGGATGTTAAAACTATCGAGATATCCGAAGACCTTTACAGGAGACTCAGGTCAGCAAACATAGATGTCCTGATTGATGACAGGGATGCAAGGGCAGGGGTAAAATTCAAGGATGCTGATCTCATCGGAATACCGACCCACATCATAATCGGGGAGAAAAATCTCAGGGACGGGTTCATAGAGGTAAAGGACAGAAAGACAAGGGAGTCATCGAGGGTAAAGGTTGAGGAGGCAGCAGCATACATCACAGATCATGTGAAATCTTAGAGCCCTTTTCATTTCAGCATCTCCGCTTGACAACACTGATATTTCTGCTAACCTCTAATGAGGGGGTGTTGCATCCCCACCTTAGAATGAAGAATGTTATTCGTGAGGCCAAGATCATCTACCTTCCTGACATGCAAGAAAAATATTCGATCAGTGTTATAGGCGGGACATCCGGAAGCTTTGATGGAAGCTTTAAGCTTGAGGATGGGTGGAGGCTTACGCAGGTTGATCAGAAATTTGATGCTAAGATAGCAGAAACGATAACAGCCGTATCTTCTTTAGTTAAAGAGCTAAAACCACCATTTAAGGTCTATGAGGCTCCACCTCCTCCATTCGAACTCTATGAAATAGACCTAAAAAACAGGAAGCTTATACCTTTAGAAATCCAAATTAGATAAGGAGGTATTATGAAACTACGAGAAATCAAGGCTATCGCAAAGGGAAAAGCTGTTAAGGCCGGTAATATGAAAAAGGCGGAACTTATTAAGACTATCCAGACGGCTGAAGGCTTTAGACTGAAGGTTTCCATCAGCCTTATTGCCTTCAGACTTCAGCCTTCGGTACAAGGACAGGCTACTGTCTCCTTTTAATCGCTAACTTGTTCAGGGCATTTATATATGCCTTTGCCGCTGCGATGATTATATCGGTATCGGCCCCGTGGCCCCTGACAGTCCTGCCATCTTCCTGGAGGGATACTGTCACCTCACCGAGGGCATCTGTCCCGCCTGTGATGCTCTTTACCTCAAACTTCAGTAAGCTGCTCTTTGTCTGTGTGATGGCCGCTATTGCCTTGTAAACAGCATCGACAGGACCATCGCCGTGCTCCATCTTTTCTATAATGTCATTATTCACCTTCAGCTTCAGGGCGGCAGTGGGCTTTATATTTATGCCGCTTGTTACAGAGAGATCGACAAGCCCGTAAACCTCTGGAATCTTCGATACCTCCTCTGAAACAAGGGTCTCAATGTCCTCATCGAATATATACTTCTTCTGGTCCGCCAGATGCTTGAATTTCTCAAAGGCCCGATTTATGTCATCCTCTGAAAGTTCATATCCGAGTTCCTTAAGCCGTTCCTTGAAGGCGTGTCTTCCCGAGTGTTTCCCGAGGACAAGCTTTGAGCTTGGGATACCCACATCCTCAGGCCGCATAATCTCATAAGTCGACCTCTCTTTAAGAAAACCATCCTGATGTATCCCGGCCTCATGGGCAAAGGCATTTGCACCGACTATCGCCTTATTGGGCTGAACGACCATACCTGTTATCTTGGATACAAGGCGGCTCGTTTTGTATATCTCCTGTGTTACTATCCTCGTGTCTGCATTAAAGAACCTTGGCCGTGTCTTCAGGGCCATTACAATCTCTTCCATTGATGCATTCCCTGCCCTCTCACCAATGCCATTGATGGTGCATTCCACCTGACCTGCACCTTTAAGGATAGCGGTAAGGGAATTGGCAACAGCAAGGCCGAGGTCATTATGGCAGTGAACAGAGATCACAGCCTTATCAATATTCGGCACTTTATTCATCAGATATTCTATCAGCTCTCCGAATTCCTGCGGCACGGTATACCCCACTGTATCGGGGATATTAACCGTCTTTGCACCAACCCTTATCACCTCTTCTATAACCCTGCAGAGATAATCCCAGTCAGACCTGGTTGCATCCTCAGCAGAAAACTCCACATCATCAGTATACCTTTTTGCCCTCTTTACAGCGTTTATTGCAGTCTCAATAACATCCTCTCTGGACATCCTCAATTTATACTGCAGGTGGATGTCTGATGTGGCTATAAATGTGTGGATCCTTTTTGACTCAGCAGGTTTTAATGCCTCCCCTGCCCTGTCTATATCCTCATCCCTTGTCCGCGCAAGACCTGCAATCGTCGCACCCCTGAGCTCTGTAGCGATCCTCCTTACCGCCTCAAAGTCGCCAGGCGAGGCGATGGGGAAGCCTGCCTCTATGATGTCAACGCCCAGTTTTCCGAGCTGTCTTGCCACCTGGAGTTTTTCATCCACATTCATGGATGCCCCTGGTGACTGCTCACCATCCCTCAGGGTTGTGTCAAAAATCTTAATGACCCTCATCCCTTTCCTGCCCCTCACTTTCTCCTTCTAACGGTTGCATCTTCTTCAAACCCCTCCTCTTTATGAGAAAGAGGATATTTTCAATTATACCCCAAAAGAGGTATGACATTGCAAAAATAAATACCGCTGTCGAGGGATGGATGAATAAGACAAAGAGGATCAGGACGAATATTATCAGAAACCAGAATGGCTTTCTCTCCCTGAAATCGATCTCCTTGAGTCCGTGATAGCGGAGCGTGCTGACCATCAACAGTGAAAGAAGAATCGTGATGACCAGAAAAAGGATGTTCTTGTCGGGTAGCCCTGTCCGGAACTCATGATAGAATATTACGATTGATGCAAGCACAGTCGCAGCACCAGGTATCGGCATCCCCTTGAATGCCTTAGCCTCCGGCACCCCCATCTGGATGTTAAACCTTGCAAGCCTGAGCGCTCCGCATGCAACAAAAAGAAATGCAGCGGCCCATCCGAGCCTTCCAAAGGGCATGAGGGCCCATTTATACATCATCACTGCTGGAGCAACACCAAAGGCAACAAGGTCTGAGAGGGAATCGAGCTCTATTCCAAAGCGTGTTGTGGTGTTTGTCAGTCTTGCAATCCAGCCGTCAAGGCCATCAAAGATATTGGCAAGCACTATTGCCCATGCAGCATAAAGAAAATTGCCATTTATGGCAGAGAGAATGGAAAAAAAGCCGCAGAACATCCCGCAGAGGGTCAGGGTGTTAGGCAGGATATAAACACCCTTTTTCGGCCTTCTGCCATGTTCGCCTTTATGCTTTATGGTCATGGTTGGCACAAAAATGCCTCATAGCAGTCGAAGTATCCCCGCTTCAGCTACAAAATAAGCATTAAACTTCCAGCAATTCTACCTTTACATTATAACCAAGTTTATGAAGATAATCGTAACAGTCATCCCATGTAAGACCGAATTCACGGACATCTGCAAGCCCTATACGAGCAAGGATTCCCCTTATAAGTTCGAAACTCCTGTTCTCGAATTCAGCTTCCTTTATCATGTCTTCTG
>JBBISG010000008.1:0-56699 GCA_037441365.1 Nitrospirota bacterium | reverse complement strand
GGGCCTGAGTAGTCCCACGAATGCATTTGTCTGAAGGGGATGCCCATCTTGTGGTATGCATATTTTTCCTTGATGCCAGAGCCTACAAGGTCAGGTCTCATTCTCTTTGAAAACTCTTCAAGCTCATAGGGTGTGACATCATCGTAGATTAGAGCCCCTTCCTTCAGTTCGGGATGCGTCCTCTTATAGTCATCATTATGTCCAAACTCATAACCAGTGGCGATAACCTCCATACCAAGGTCCTCGTATGCACCAATAACATGCCTTGGTCTAAGTCCGCCCACATAGAGCATTACTGTCTTGCCTTCAAGTTTCGGTCTATACTCTTCGATTACTTTGTCCATCATTGGCTTATACTTCTCAATCACCTTTTCTGACTTTTCTTTGATATAGTCATCGAAATAAGATGCAATCTTTCTGATACTCTGGTATATCTTCGTGGGACCAAAGAAGTTATATTCTACCCACGGAATACCATATGCCTCTTCCATATGCCTGCATATATAGTTCATTGAGCGATAGCAATGTATTAAATTCAGCTTTGCCTTATTTGCAATACCAAACTCATTGATTGTTGCATCACCTGACCACTGGGCAATAACCCTGAGTCCCATTTCCTCCAGTATCTTCCTCGATGCCCAGGCATCACCACCGATATTGTAATCTCCAATTAGATTTACATCATATGGTGTTGACTTTTCCATCTCACCTTTACCGAGGACATGGTCTCTTATGCTGTCATTTGCTATATGATGACCGAGGGACTGGCTTACACCTCTGAATCCCTCACACCGAACAGGCACAACAGGGATGTTGAGTTCCTTTGCCATCTTCCTTGCAACGGATTCTATATCATCTCCAATTAGACCAATAGGGCACTCAGATTGTATGGTTATCCCTTTCGCCAGCGGGAAAAGTTCCTTTATCTCACGACATAGCTGTTCTAACTTTTTATCACCCCCAAAGACTATATCCTTTTCCTGAAAGTCGCTTGTTATATGCATTGTGCCAAAGGAATCTATTCCAGTAATGCCATTGTAATAATTCCTCCTTGACCACCAGCTATACTGACCGCAGCCAACAGGGCCATGGCTTATGTGGACAACATCCTTTACAGGTCCCCAGACCACTCCTTTAGAACCTGCATAGGCGCATCCCCTTATGGTCATTACACCAGGCCTTGATTTGACATTAGACTTCACCTGACAGGCAGAACCGCATTCACCTGTCGGGTCGTTTGCTGCAAGATGTTTGGCCCTGTCCTTCTTCGTCTTTTCAGGATATGCCTCTAAAACTTCCTCTATGAGTTTCTGAGTCTCTTTAATGGCTGTGCTCATTTTCCCCTCCTACGCTGCTATTTCTTCACTTTCCAGCATCCCGAAGTCCATGAGTAGTTGTTCCAGTTCATCCATGGTAAGGGGAGTTGGTATTACAAGGTTTGTATTCTCTGCAATCTTTTTAGCAAGTGTTCTGTATTCATCGGCCTGTGGATGGTCAGGAGAATATTCAATCACGGTCATTCTTCTTAGCTCAGCCCTCTGGACCTGATTGTCTCTCGGGATAAAATGAATCATCTGAGTGTTAAGCCTTTTTGCGAGTTCTGAAATCAATTCATATTCCCTGTCCACCTTTCTGCTGTTACAGATAAGACCGCCGAGCCTTACACCGCCGCTCTGTGCATATTTGAGGATTCCCCTCGCTATGTTGTTTGCTGCATACATGGCCATCATCTCTCCTGACGTTACAATGTATATTTCCTTTGCCTTGCCTTCCCTGATAGGCATAGCAAAACCACCACAGACAACGTCACCGAGGACATCATAGAATACAAAGTCGAGAGCGTCTCCGTATGCACCGTTTTCCTCAAGAAAGTTTATTGCAGTAATGACACCGCGGCCCGCACAGCCCACACCTGGCTCAGGACCACCTGATTCTGCACACCGGATACCCTTAAAGCCCTCAAGGAGCACCTCATCAATCTCAAGGTCTTCCACAGATCCCCTTTCCCTCGCCATATCCATAACTGTTGCCTGTGCCTTTTTATGGAGTATAAGCCTTGTTGCATCCGCCTTCGGGTCGCATCCCACTATCATGCATTTATACCCTGCTTCTGCCAAGGCACTTACGGTATTCTGTGTTGTTGTTGATTTTCCGATACCACCCTTGCCGTAAATCGCTATCTGTCTCATAGAAATCCTCCTGTCTTAAATTTTAGCCTTATACAAGCAATAGCTGTGCCAGAGTCATGGAGGGCGATATTATTTGATATTCAAGGAAAATCCGTGGGAGTTACCCGTGTGCCTGCCTGCTGTTAATACAATTATGTTTGTTTTGTTACAAAATTGTCTATATCACATGGCATCTACACATCATGAAGACTGTAAAACGCTTTGAGAGGTTCGGGGATAAACATGCAAAATTAAGGGATGTATTTAAAGATGAGGAGGCATCATGAAGGTCAGACCGCCTTTTTCTTTTTCTCAAGGCTCTTCTTCAGGGCGTCCATTAAACTCACGACCTTTTCGACCTCCCTCTTTGGTGCGATCTTTATCTCTCTGCCTGCTACCTTTGCCTTAATCAGATCCATCAGTGAGTCCCTGAATTCATCGTGGTAAGAGTCTATATTGAACCTGCCAAGGAAGTGCCTTACAAGCTCAGATGCAAGGTTCAACTCTTTATCATCGAGGGCAATCCTCTTCGGTATATTCAGGGTCTCAGGTTTAATGATCTCATCAGCATAAAACAGGGTGTGCAGTGTGAGTGTGTCATGAAATACCCTTATAATAGCAACATGCTCTTTATCCTTGAAGGTTATCCTTGCAAGGGCGACCTTTTCACCGCCCTTCATCGTCTCTCTCAAAAGTGCATATGCCCTTTCCCCTCCCTCAACAGGTTCGAGGTAATAAGCCCTGTCATAATATATGGGTTCTATCTCGTCCCGATCGATGAATCTCAGGATGTCTATGCTCTTGGATGTCCTTGAAGGGATGCGCTCTATCTCCTCGTCAGTAATGACAACGAACTTCCCCTTTTCATACTCATAGCCGTGAACAGTATCCTCCCATGCAACATTGACCTTGCAGGTAGGGCAGTACCTCTCATAAGTCAGGGGGGTTGAGCATTTCTTATGGAGGAGGTGGAAACTTATATCCCTCTTATGGGATGCACCATAAAGCTTTACAGGGATATTCACAAGGGCAAAGCTTATATTACCCTTCCACAGCGCCTTCATAGGTTAATGATACCATACATCATGATTGATAGGCTCAAAAGTTTAACCTTCCGCTCCTGAAACCTTCGAGGTCGAGGGTGATAAACTTATATCCGAGAGTTTTCAGTTTCTCTGCAACGGCCTTTCTGGTTTTAGGCTCAAGCATCCGCGGGATATCATCCTCTTCAAGCTCGATCCTTGCAATGTCCCTGTGATACCTGACCCTGAGGTCCTTAAAACCGATGGACCGCAAAAACTTCTCTGCCTCCTCTACCTGCCTTAGTGCCTCAATGGTTATCGGTTCTCCATAGGGAAACCTTGATGAGAGGCATGGGGAGGACGGCTTATCCCATGTGGGTAGATTGAGCCTGCGGGACAATTCCCTTATGTCATGTTTTCTCAATCCTGCCTCGATAAGAGGACTTCTCACACCATGTTTTTCGGCTGCCTTTCTGCCAGGCCTCCAGTCGGAGGTGTCATCAAGATTGCTCCCATCGAGGACGAATCTATACCCCCCGGCTGCGGCTATCTCTCTCAGTTTCCCGAAGAGCTCATCCTTACAGTAGAAACACCTGTCAGGCGGATTCGTTACAAAGTCGTCCCTGTCAAGCTCCGAGGTCTCAATAATCATATGGGTAACACCCATTGCCTTTGTCATCTCCTTGGCATTCTGGAGATCATGCTCGGGCATTGTCGGCGAGACGGCCGTCACTGCTATTGCCTTTATTCCTGAGAGCGTGGCTGCCCTGAGGAGAAATGTGCTGTCAACACCACCCGAGTAAGCGATGACAGCATTCCCCATCTCTTTGAGGAGATTTAGCAGGTTATTCAGTTTCCCTTCATAATTGCACGATCTCATAGTTTTCCTGATGGAGCTTAGCGTCTTCTTTAACGATGACCTTTATTCCGTATCTGCCCTCAATGTCCTCAATCCCTGCCCTCTCCTCATCGGACAGCAGCTCGGCCACTGACGGATTGGCAGTTACGATGATCCTATCTTCTGCATGTCGGGCCATCTTTGTGATCTTCCGTAATATCTCGTAGCAGAGGGTCTGGGGCGATTTCACAAATCCCTTCCCTTCGCAATAAGGGCAGGGTTCGCATAAAACCCTTCCGAGACTCTCCCTCACCCTCTTCCTCGTCATCTGTATAAGGCCGAGCTCTGAGATATGGAGGATCGTGTTCTTTGCCCTGTCCCTTTTCATCGCCTCTAAGAATGCATGAAAGACCTTTTCCCTGTTCTCGGCCCTCTCCATATCTATGAAGTCTACTATGATTATACCGCCGAGGTTCCTCAGCCTTATCTGGTAGGCTATCTCCTTTACTGCCTCGAGATTTGTCTTGAGGATTGTATCCTCGAGGTCCTCCTTTCCCACGAACTTCCCTGTATTGACATCTATCACGGTCATTGCCTCGGTCTGATCAATAACGATATAGCCGCCTGATTTCAGCCATACCCTCCTTCCGAGTGCCCTCGATATATCGATCTCCACACCAAAGGCATCGAATAGAGGTTCCTCGCCACTGTAAAGCTCTATCTTTGAGAGGAGTTTCGGGAAATAAGTATTAACAAAGTCCCTGATCCTTTCGTATTCATCCTCCGAGTCTATGACGAGTCTTTCGACATCCTGGCTCATGAGGTCCCTGACACTCCTGAATGCAAGATCGAGATCACTGTAAAGAAGGCACGGCGCCACAACCCTATCCCGCTTTTTCTGGATGTTTTCCCAGAGCAGCATCAGGAATTCCATATCCTTTTTCATCTCCTCCTCGGTGCATCCCTCGCTGGCAGTCCTTATTATAAACCCGTAGCCCCTGGGCTTGATGTTCTCGACTATGCTGCGCAGCCTCACCCGCTCATTGTCATCGGATATTCTCCTTGATATGCCTATGTGCTCAACTGAAGGCATCAGCACGAGATACCGGCCTGGAAGTGTCACATAGGAGGTGACCCTTGCTCCCTTGCTTCCAATAGGGTCCTTCGAGACCTGAACGAGCAATTCCTGGCCTTCCTGTATGAGCTCTTCTATGGGCAGATCCTGTCTTCCCCTCTTAGAAACGAGCTCTATCGGGTTGCCCTTTCCCTCCTCTTCCTCAAGAAAGGGGGCATAGTCTTCGATCTCTGTCAGTATGTCAGCAACATAGAGGAATGCTGCCTTTTCGAGCCCTATGTCAACAAAGGCGGATTGCATCCCAGGAAGTATCTTGACGACCCTCCCCTTGTATATGTTCCCTACAAGACTCGCATCCCTCTTCCTTTCGACATAGAATTCCACAACCTGTCCGCCTTCTAAGAGCCCGACCCTTATCTCTTCACGGGTTACATTTATGAGTATCTCACTGGACATAATCAGCCCCTCTGATAATTATCATAGTGCGACGGTGCGGCAGAATCAAGGTAACTCACCTCCATGCTGTCGCACTGTCGCACGACTGTCTCCTACTTCTTACTTCCTATTTCCCATTTAACTATGCCACCCTCAAAAATATTACGATTTCTGGGGGTCCCCTCCTCGTCTGCCCCCTGTAATAAAGGTGCTACCCATCCGTCTCTCCAGCCGAAAAGGCCCGTCCTTGTTACGAAGAGGTCTTCAACAGGCAGATGAAAGATCGCTGGCAGTATTTCTCCGAGCCGCGCCTTCTTATCGCCGCAATCTTTAACGATGAGCCTGACGGTAGTGTCATCAACCATCAATGCCTCCTCAACCATTTCCCTTATATCGACCGCCACCGTCCTTCCTTTTGCATCTTTCCTCTCGACAAAAAAGGCGCCCTTTTTAAGAAAATCCTCTATCACCATTGCATCAGGACATATTATCTCATATTCGTATCTTGATATAAACCTATCGAGAGACGGCTCATTGTCCGGTATCAGAGATGCGCCTTCAATCCTCAATCCCTCCATTAGATGTTTGTTCAGGGCATCCCTGAAGTCCATACAGATCACCCATTCTGGCAAGGCCTTGAGCTCTATGTCGAAGTATTCCCTCAGCCCGCTGATGCCAACATTTAGCGGCGGCCCGAAGGAGAGCCTCGGCGAGGGATGGAACCCCTGAGAATACAGCACAGGGACATCGGCCCTTCTTATGGCACGGATGATGGCTGTCATCAATTCCCTGTGAGACAGGTATCTCATCTGCCCTGTCTTGGAGAACTGAACCCTTATCCTGATCGGGCGGATGAATTTATTGCTGGAGGAGTCTTTTAACCCACCTCCTGCCCCCCCTGAGTTAATGGGGGACGGCCTGTCACCCCCGCAAGGTCCCCCTGTGCATCCAAGTCCGCAGCCGTAGCACGCCTCCTTACAGTCAGGTGTTATCGCGCATGACATCGCCCTCTGAAACTCCCTCCAGAGGAACTCCTTTCTGATGCCTGTATCTATGAAGTCCCATGGGAGTTCGTTATCCTTATCGAGACATCTACCGGCATATCCGTAGATATCTATACCTGTGGCATCCGCAGCCTGAAGCCATCTCCCGAAATCAAAGGCTTCTGTCCATGCATCGAGCCTGCAACCCATCGACCATGCCTTTTCTATAAGCACTGACAGACGCTCATCTCCCCTCGAAAACACTGCCTCAAGGAGACTCATCTCAGGGTTATGGCCCTTATACGTCATACCTTTTCCTCTGAGCCTGTGCCTCAGATAATTCAGCTTTGCCTTTATCTTTCCCATATCCTCCTGACCAAGCCACTGGAAAGGGGTGTGAAGTTTCGGGACAAAAGGTGATATACTGACATTGAGATTTACATACCTCTTCGTATATCCTTTCGCAATCCTTATCGCCTTGAAAGCCATCTCAGGGATGGCCTCTATGTCTTCATCCCTTTCTGTGGGCAGGCCAATCATAAAATAGAGCTTGAGGCCTTCCCAGCCCTCTGAAAACAGGGCATGCAAAGCCCTTTCATAGTCTTCTTCGGCAAAGTCTTTATTTATCACCATCCTTAGCCTTTCTGTCGCAGCCTCAGGTGCCATGGTGAATCCTGTCTTTCTGATCGTCCTGATCTCTTTTAATACAGCCTGATTTACTGCCCTAACCCTGAGCGATGGCAGCGAAATGGAGACCTTCTTGCCTGAAAACCTCCTGTTGATCTCCCTCGTCAGGTATAAGAGGCAACTATGATCCCCTGCGCTCAGGGATGTGAGGGATATATCCTCATAGCCTGTATTGTTCAGGGATTCCTCAGCGATCCTTAGAATCCTCTCGGGGCTTCTCTCCCGCTGTGGCCTGTAGATCATCCCTCTCTCCCGCTGTGGCCTGTAGATCATCCCGGCCTGACAGAATCTACACCCCATGCTGCAACCCCTTGAGACTTCGATATTTATCCTGTCATGCACTATCTGTGTATATGGGACAACTGGGGCAGCTGGATAGGGCGCGTCATCAAGGCACTGAATATATCGCCTCTTTACTTTATTGCCGATGGAGGGCACATACACACCCCCTATCTCTGATAGCCTCAGCAGTAGGGACCCCCTCTTTCTGTCACCTCTTTTCCATGAATAAAATACCTCCAGAATCTCCCTTACGGCATCCTCTCCATCCCCTATGAGAAAGGCATCTATAAATGCTGACATCGGCAGGGGGTTTACAGTACAGGGCCCACCTGCAATGACCAGCGGGTCTTTTTCTCCCCTATCCTCTGACCTTATGGGTATGCTGGCCATGGATAGCATATTTAGCACTGTTGTATATGAAAGCTCATATTGTAAGCTGAAACCGACTATATCAAAGTCCCTTAATGGCCTCCCTGTCTCAAGTGATCCCAGAGGGATCCCCCTGGCCTTCATCTCTGCCTCCATATCGAGCCAGGGTGAGAAGACCCTTTCCGCAGAGGCATAGGGCAGGTCGTTTATTAACCCGTACAGTATCCTGAGGCCGAGGTGGGACATCCCGACATCGTATATGTCCGGGAATGCGAGAGCGACCTTTATATCTGCCTCTTTGTGAATAGAATTGAGCTCATGGTTGATATACCTGCTCGGTCTCTCAAAGCGACATAGATTCATGATATTCAAGGATAACATACTCAGGAATCATTATATAAAGATAATTTTATCATAAAATTTAAAAAAATTATTAATATAAAGTTGTAAAATTAGATTTTATGATTGACTTCTGGGTATCGAGTAACATAAAATGTATCAATTTCATGCCAGAACCATTATTGTTATTAAGAGAATATCTGCCAGTAGTCATTTTTATGGTAATTGCCTTGGCCTTTGGCCTCGGCGCCCTGATCGTGGGTGCTTTGTTCAGGCCTAAGAGACCCTACAGTGAGAAACTCATGCCCTACGAATCAGGTAATCCGCCTGTCGGAGAACCGAGATACAGATTTTCTGTAAAGTTTTATGTCATTGCCATGCTATTTGTGATATTCGATGTTGAGGCGGTTTTTTTGTATCCATGGGCAATAGTATTTGATAAGATCGGTCTTTATGCGTTTATAGAGATGATGATATTTATAGCGATACTCCTAATAGGCTACCTATATGCATGGAGAAAAGAGGCGTTTAAGTGGGAATAAGAATACATGGAGCTCTGGAGTTAGGGGCAAGACCCTTTACCTTAACCCCAATACCCCATAAACAGAAGGAGGTGAAGGCAGATGGTGATAGACACGACAACAGCGCTGGTGGAGGTTGAAGAGGGATTAAAGGTAATCCCTGGAGCTAACACAATCATAGCCAGCATAGATAAGATAGTTAACTGGGGAAGGTTATCATCCCTATGGCCAATGACCTTTGGCTTGGCCTGATGCGCTATAGAAATGATGACGACGGGCTCGTCACACTATGATCTCGACAGGTTAGGCGTTATATTCAGGGGATCACCGAGACAGGCTGATTTCGTGATAATAGCGGGGACTGTTACTAAGAAGATGGCCCCCATCGTGAGAAGGGTCTATGACCAGATGCCCGAGCCGAGATATGTCATCTCTATGGGGAGCTGCGCCTGCTCTGGCGGTATATTCGATACATACAGCACTGTTCAAGGTGTTGATACATTCCTGCCTGTGGATGTGTACGTCCCCGGTTGCCCTCCGAGACCAGAGGCATTGATGGAGGGGATAATCAAGCTTCAGGAAAGGATCAGGAAAGAGCATTTTAAGTGGAGCAGATGGAGATGACAAAAGAGGGGTAACAGTGCAGTAGGGGTGACGGCGAGGAGATATGCGGCCTGAAGATATAGCTGGATTGATAAAGGAGAGGTTCCCTGCAGAGGTTCGGGACATCAGGGAATTTCGCAGACAGGTCTCGGTAATAGTTAGAAAAGGCAGGATAAAGGAGATCATGAGATATCTGCACGAAACACCTGAGCTCTGCTTCGACTACCTTGAAGACCTTTGTGGTGTTGACTATCTTGGCAAAAAGGAACCGAGGTTTGAGGTGGTATACCATTTATACTCTATGAAGCACAGGCATGCTATAAGGATTAAGGCAGAGGTTCCAGAGGTTGATTGCTCCATAGATAGTGTCGTAGAGGTATGGAAGGGTGCAAACTGGCACGAAAGGGAGTGCTACGATATGTTTGGAATAAAGTTCAATGGTCACCCTGATATGAGGAGGATACTGATGCCTGAGGACTGGGAAGGCCATCCTCTCAGAAAGGACTATCCATTGAAGAGCGACCTGGGTGAAGTAGAATGGAAGGGTTTTAAAGAGGTCATTGAGCTGGCAGAAAAGAATAAGGTATATGAGATAAGATGACATGGCAGTAGCGACGAAACAATTACAGACTAAAGAGCTGACCATAAGTATGGGGCCACAGCATCCGGCAACCCATGGGGTTTTGCGGCTTGTTCTTGACCTGGATGGTGAGACCGTGGTCAAGTGCACACCTTATGTGGGTTATCTACACAGGGGTGTGGAGAAGCTCGCTGAAAACAGGACATACCTCTCAGCTATTCCACTAACAGACAGGCTTGATTACATATCCAGCATGGCAAATAATGTCGGTTACTGTCTGGCCGTGGAGAGGTTATTCGGGATAGAGGCACCTGAGAGGGCAAAATATATAAGGACAATCGTTTTTGAGATGGCGAGGATAAGCAGTCATATCCTGTGGCTCGCCACCCATGCCCTTGATATTGGCGCAATGACTGTCTTCCTTTACTCCTTCAGGGAGAGGGAATGGCTCCTTGACCTCTTCGAGATGCTTTGCGGCGCAAGGCTCACAACAAGCTATCCGAGGATCGGCGGCGTGCGAAACGATGTGTCTCAGGAGTTTCTCGATAGTCTCTATAGATTCACAGAGGAGTTCCCGCGGAGGATAGAGGAATATGCGACACTCATTGACCAGAACAGGATATGGCTGAAAAGGACAAAGGGGATAGGCGTGATAAGCGCAGAAGAGGCAATAAACTGGGGACTCACGGGCCCGACATTGAGGGGTTCAGGCGTCCCTTATGATGTAAGGAAATACGCACCATACGATGCCTATGATAAGGTAGAGTTCGATGTACCGGTTGGTAAAAATGGGGATGTCTATGACAGGTATAGGTGCAGGATGGAAGAGCTGAGACAGTCAAACAGGATTATAAGGCAGTGCATAAAGAAATTGCCTGTTGGTCCCGTGATGACGCCAGATGCACCAAAGTTTACCCTTCCATCAAAGGACAGGATACTGAAGGAGATGGAGGCGATGATACACCATTTTGTCCTTATAACGAAGGGGCCTATAGCAGCGCCCGCTGGGGAGATATATTCAGCGGTAGAGGCGCCAAAGGGTGAACTTGGGTTTTACCTTGTCAGCGATGGTACAGGCAGGCCTTACAGGATGAGGGTGAGGGCGCCGTCCTTTGTTCATGCCTCAGTGCTCCCGAGGTTATGCGAGGGCTCGCTCGTGGCGGATGTCATAGCCAATATCGGGACTATTGATATCGTGCTCGGGGAATGTGACAGGTAAAGTGCGTAGCACACTGGATTAAAGACCTTTCAGTGATCAGTGCATTCAGAAAGGGGAAGCTATGGATGGCAGATTAATCGAAGATATCCATATCTTCAGAGGGCTTGATAGCTCTGAGATGGGCATAGTCAAGAACATACTCCGTATAAGGGAGTATGGGTCCAATGAGGTTATCTATAGAGAAGGGGACCTCGGTGATGGCCTCAGTATTATCATTAAGGGTAGGATCAGGATAAAAAAGATGACTGTTGAAGGCGATCAGTTCTGTATCACAACCCTCGGTGAAGGTGGCATATTCGGCATCTTGTCCTTTCTTGATGGCAGCAGACATGATGCCACTATAGTCGCAGAACAGCCAACCCGATTAATGCTGCTCAGAAAATCGGATTTCGACAGCCTGCAGCAGTCAAATCCATTGATAACGAGCAAGATATTGCGGGAGTTATCCATACACCTTGCATCTATGGTCAGGAACATGAACAGACAGTATATGGACCTCATGCACCTCATGTTCAGGAAGAGCAAATGAAAGACGAGTTACTATCTGAAATAAAGAGGCTGAAGGAGAGATACCCAAAGGGGGAGGCAGCCCTGCTACCTGCCCTTTACCTTGCCCAGAAGCAATTCGGCTGGCTGAGCCGTGAGGCTATGCAATCCGTCTCTGACTGCCTTCATGTGCCTGAGGCTACTGTAAAGGGTGTTGCAACATTCTATTCAATGTATAAGCACAGGCAGATAGGAAGGCACCTGATCCAGTTATGCACAAATGTTTCCTGTATGCTTTTTGGCGCAGAGAGGCTGGTGGATATTCTTTCTGAGCGGTATAACCTTGCCACTGGTGGCACAACACAGGATGGGAGGTTCTCCCTTGTAATAATGGAATGCATCGGCGCCTGCGATAGGGCACCAGCAATGCTTGTAGATGCAGACCTCCACTGTAATCTTAATGAAAACAATATCGGAGAAATACTGGAGCGCTACAAATAGTGGAAAGGTATCTCCTTAAAGATATAGAGAATCCACGATCCACAGATATTGGAGAGTATAAGAAAATAGGTGGGTATAAAAGTCTCATCAGGGCACTGGAAATGTCGCCAAATGACCTCATTGATGAGGTAAAGAAATCAGGCCTGAGGGGACGGGGTGGCGCTGGCTTTCCCACAGGAATGAAGTGGGCATTTGCTTCAGCAGACCCAAAATTCCCGAAGTATCTCATCTGCAATGCTGATGAGGGAGAGCCTGGCACATTCAAGGACAGACCGATTCTCGAAAAACGGCCCCACCTCCTCATCGAAGGTATGGCTATCTCAGGTTATGCCATCGGGGCTGAGTATGGATATATATACCTCCGGGGGGAGTATCCGGAGGCAAGGGATATACTGGAGGGTGCCATCAGTGAGGCATACAGGGATGGATTCCTCGGCGACAATATCCTCGGAAAGGGGATCAGGTTCCATCTTTCAGTCCATCGGGGCGCGGGGGCGTACATCTGCGGCGAGGAGACCGCATTGATAGAATCCCTTGAGGGCAAAAGGGGGCAGCCGCGTATAAAGCCCCCATTCCCTGTGAATGTTGGCGCCTTTGGCATGCCGACGGTCATAAACAATGTGGAGACCCTCGCTAATATCCCGCTCATCGTAGAGATAGGCGCTGATGCCTACTCGAAGATAGGCAGTCCTGAATGTCCTGGCCCGAAGATTTATTGTGTCAGCGGCCATGTGGAGAAACCAGGCGTTTATGAACTCCCAATGGGCAGCACTCTGCGTGAGATAATCTATGATCACTCTGGCGGTGTGAGGGGTGGAAAGGAGTTAAAAGCGGTTATACCAGGGGGCATCTCTACCCCTGTGCTTCCCCCGGACAGGATAGACTGTCCCATGGACTTTGTAAATATGCCGAGGTACGGCAGTATGCTCGGTTCTGGTGCTGTAATCGTATTTGATGAGACAGTCTGTCTTGTGAAGGTGTGTTACAGGGCACTGAAGTTCTTTGAGCACGAATCCTGCGGTAAATGCACGCCATGTCGGGAAGGGACAGGATGGCTGCGGTCTATCCTCGGAAGGATAGATGAGGGCAGTGGCAGGAAAGAGGACATTGACCTCCTCCTCGATGTGGCGGGCAATATCTCAGGGAAGACCCTGTGTCCACTCGGGGATGGCGCTGCGAGTGTCGTCACCAATTTTATAAGGCATTTCAGAGACGAATTTGAGAAACATATGGGAAAGACCTGCGTATGATCACGGTAACCATTAACGGCAGAGAGATCAGGCTCGAAAAACCTGTCACGGTTTTGGAGGCGGCAGAGATGAACGGGATAGAGATACCCCATTTCTGCCATCATCCCCTCCTTGAGAAATGGGGCGGCTGCAGGATGTGCCTTGTCGAGGTTGACAAGATGCCAAAGCTCCAGACATCCTGCACCCTCTATGTTACTGACGGCATGGTGGTAAGGACAGAATCGGAGGAGATAGCGAGGGCAAGAAAGGGAATCCTGGAATTCCTTCTAATAAACCACCCCCTCGACTGTCCTGTCTGCGATAAGGCAGGCGAGTGCAGCCTTCAGGACCTCACTGTAAAGTATGGGGCAGCGGCAGGGAGGTTTGAGGAGGGCAAGAGGAAACACCCTGAAAGCTTTGACGATCCCCTCATTGTAAGAAACATGGAGCGGTGCATACTATGCACAAGGTGTGTGAGGATGTGTGATGGTGTGCAAGGGGCCTCTGCGATAGCCGTCACAAACAGGGGGTCGAGGTCATCTGTCGAACCATTCTCAGGGGGCAGATACAATTGTGAATACTGTGGCAATTGTCTTACGGTCTGCCCGGTTGGTGCCATCCTGTCACGACTGCATGTTCATTCTTACAGGTCGTGGCTTGTAGAGAAGGATGTCAGGACCGTCTGTCCTTACTGCGGGGTTGGCTGCAGCTTTGTGCTCCAGATGAGAGACAACAGGATAGTCAGGTCACTGCCAAGGTCTGATGTGGGGATTAACAGAGGTATCCTCTGCGCAAAGGGTCGCTTCGGTTATGAATTTATCACAAGCAGCGAAAGGCTCAGGACGCCTCTGATCAGGGTGGATGGAGAACTCAAACCAGCCACATGGGATGATGCCATCACCTTAGTCGCAAACAGGCTGATGGAGATAAGGGATAAGTATGGCGGAGGTTCTATCGGTGGCATAGCATCGGCAAGGTGCACGAATGAGGAAAACTATGTATTCCAGAAATTCCTCAGGGCGGGTATGAGGAGCAACAATATAGATTCCATAGCAAGGACAGGCTTCGCTGTTGCCCAGAGATACATCGAGGATGTTCTCGGCCAGGGCTCAACCGCTAACCTGATCTCCGGGATACCGAGGTCTGAGGCGGTTATAGTTGTTGGAGGAGACCCGACACATATAAATCCGGTTCTGGGCATCCATGTGAGGGAGGCATTCAGGAGAGGGGCAACAGTTCTCACAGTAGGCTATACACCGGGACTTGAGAGATTCAGGACACACGGGCTTTCCCCTTATCCCTTTACAGAAGCGACCCTTCTGGGCACCATCCTTTCAGAGATTGTGAACCAGAAGGGGCCCCATGGTGAAAAAGTGGGGGGTCCTCAAGAAATCGCAAGATTTTTTGAGGAATTTAAAGCCATACCGCTAAGCGATATGGAACGTGTATGCGGCATCTCCTGCAGTGCTCTGGGTAACGCCATTAAAGATATAATCAGCAGATCGACGATCTCTATAATCATCGGGCCTGAGATCATCCAGAGTACGCATGTGAGGACAAACCTCTTTCTGCTTACAGCCATAGCCTATATGCTTGGTGCACGCATATACCTCCTCTCAGAAAGGCCAAATGAACAAGGGCTTATAGATATGGGCTGCCTGCCCGATACATTGCCAGGGGGAAGACCTATCGATGTAGAGAGTTTCAGGACAAGGGATGAAGAGCTCTGGGGTTGTGAGATACCATCAGCGGCTGGATTGACTCTCCCTGAGATGGTGGAGGCTGCAAACTCTGGAGACATAAAGGCCATGTATATCATGGGCGAAAACCCTGTCTATAACCTCCCTGACAGCGCCTTTGTCAGGGCATCCCTTGAGAAACTCGAGTTCCTGGTTGTCCAGGACATCTTTATGACAGAGACGGCAGAGGTTGCTGATGTGGTCTTACCGTCCCTTGGCTGGTCAGAAAAGGACGGTTCCTATACCAATCTCGAGAGGCGGATACAGAGGCTCAGGAAGGCTGTAGAGGTTGAGGGTATGGAGGACTGGAGGATACTCTCTGAGATAGGAAAAAAGATCGGCATCAGGATGCCGTACAATTCACCTGCCGATATATTAGAGGAAATCTCAAGGGTCTCGCCGCTACATGCGGGGCTCACTTATGATGATATGGAAAGAAACACAGGCTTATGGCCGTACAAGGGGGAGCCGCTGAGACAGGGACCCCCGAGGACCCCGACACTGCTACCCCAAGGTAGCCTGTCTATATGCAACGCACAGACAGGTCGGGATAAACTCTACATGGCAATAGAAAGGCATATGTTTCTTTCCGGGACGATGTCACGATATTCATCTGCCCTGATGAGCATCTATGAAGGGGCATCAGTCAGGATAAACCCCGATGTTGCAAGAAGGCTTGGGCAAGAAGGCTTGGTCTCATCGACGGAGACCATGTGAATGTCAGGACAGAAAGAGGGAGCATCCCACTTTCTGTGAAGACGGATAAAGGGGTCCCTGAGTTTGTTGTATTATTAACAAATAACTTCAGAGGAAAGGGCGCCATGAGTCTGCTTCCCTTCAGGACCGATCCTGTAACAAAGGTTCCCTGTGTTAATGGCATAGAGGTAATAATAGAGAGGGTGAAGGGCAGCCCCGGTACGGCAGGGTGAGATGAAATTCTTTGAACTCTTAGTCGGGCCTGAACTAACGCCATTTTTTGACAGTGTCATATACATTGTAATCATCCTTATAAGGATAGCCATCGTTGTAGGCGTAGTTATGCTCCATGTTGCCTATGCCACTTACTTTGAAAGAAAGGTGATAGGACATATGCAGGTCAGGCTCGGACCCATGAGGGTCGGTCCGCATGGTCTGCTTCAGCCTATTGCAGATGGAATAAAGCTATTTTTCAAAGAGGATATCATCCCGGCCAATGCCGATAGGCCTGTATTTTACCTTGCACCCCTCATATCGCTTTTTGCAGCACTGTCTTCAGTTGCGGTGATACCATTTTTTGAAGGGTTTGTCATAGCCAATATAAATATAGGCATCCTCTTTGTCCTTGCCATGTCAGCCATAGGCTCTTACGGGATAATCATAGCGGGGTGGGCATCTAACTCGAAGTATTCCTTCCTTGGCGGGCTCAGGTCAGCCTCTCAGGTTATTAGCTATGAGGTCGCCATGGGGCTCAGCCTCGTTGGTGTGATGATGCTTTCAGGCTCATTGAACATGACAGAGATAGTGAAGGCCCAGGAGGGATACCCACTGGGCATGTTCTTATTTCCACAGGTAATCGGCTTCTTTGTGTTCATTGTTGCCGCCATTGCAGAGACAAACAGGGCGCCATTTGACCTTCCAGAGGCAGAGAGCGAGCTCGTGGCAGGATACTTTGTGGAATACAGTGGAATGAGGTTTGCCCTTTTCTATGCAGCAGAATACATAGGCATGATAGTCATGTCATCTATTGCAACAGTCTGTTTCCTTGGCGGATGGAATGGGCCGTTCAGGATACCCTATGTTCCCTTTGCATGGTTTCTGGTAAAGGTATATTTCCTCGTCTTCCTTTACTACTGGGTAAGGGCGACACTGCCGAGGTACAGATATGACCAGCTTATGGCACTTGGGTGGAAGGTATTGATACCCCTTGCGTTGTTAAATATTTTAATAACAGGTATTGCGAAGGTGATGATATGAGATTTAAAGAAATCGTCAAGACAGTTTTCCTCACAGAGATAATAAAGGGGATGGCATTAACATTGAAATCCATGTTTACTCATGCTGTAACGAGGCAGTATCCAAAGGAAAAGAGACCAGCAATGCCAGGGTTTAGAGGGCTTCATGCCCTTGTACGGGACCCCCAGACTGGCGAAGCAAGGTGCGTCGGATGTGGTCTTTGTGCTGCCATATGCCCTTCCAGGTGTATCTATGTCTATACTGCTGACAGCACAGAGCACAAAAAGATAGTCGAGAGGTATGAGATCGAGGTGCTGAGATGTGTATACTGCGCATTGTGTGTAGAGGCATGCCCATTTGCAGCGGTTGTCCTCACCGAGCACTACGAGTATTCTGACTACTCGAGGGATGCTTTTTTCATGGATAAGGAGAAACTCCTCAGTAACTGGGATAAGTATATGGGATGGGAAAAGGGGCAAGAATACTTCAAGAGGTTCTGGCATCCGAAGAACACTATTAGGGTCAGGTCTACACAGGTCTACACACCTGAATCAAGGTAAAGGGTCAGGTCTATGAACACTATTAGGGTCAGGTCTACTATTAGAGCAGTAGAGCAGCAGAGCAGTAGAGCAGTAGTTTTTAATCAGGGAAAAAATCTATTCCTTAATTTAGCTACTGCTCCACTGCGCTACTGCGCTACGGTAAGGAGGCTCAGGGAATGGCTGAATTGATATTTTTGTATCTCGCGGCAGTAATAATAGTTCTGTCTGTTCTGATTGTCACGCGGCGCAATCCTGTTCATAGCGTCCTTTTCATGCTCCTGCTCTTTTTCCACATAGCAGGCCTTTACCTTACATTGAATGCAGAATTCCTTGCAGCCATACAGATGATCGTGTATGCAGGCGCTATACTCGTACTGTTCCTGTTTGTGGTCTTGCTGCTTAATCTAAAAGAAGAACTAACTGTTGGCAGATACATAGGCTCATGGCCTCTCGGTCTGTCAGCAGCACTGGCATTGCTGCTCATGGTGCTGCTATCGTTGAGGTCATTCATTGCCGGACCTGAGGGCCGCTTCAGTGCGGAGGCGATCAGGGCGGAGACGAACGCAAAGATCCTGGGAAGGGTTCTATTCACGGAGTATCTCTATCCCTTTGAGATCGTATCGGTTGTATTGCTCGTGGCGATCATAGGCGCCATAGTTCTGGCAAAGAAAAGACTGAGGAGTTGACAGAGGATGGTTCCATTAAACTGGTATATCTATCTTAGTGCCATTGTATTCATCATCGGCGCGGCAGGCTTTCTTACAAGGAGGAACATAATAATCATGTTTATCTCCATAGAGTTGATGCTCAATGCAGCAAACATAAGTCTCGTCTCCTTCAGCCACTTCCTTAATGATATGAGGGGACAGGTTCTTGTCTTCTTTGTTATCGCTGTTGCTGCGGCAGAGGCGGCCATCGGACTTGCCATAATCATCGCATTGTTCAGGAACAAGGCAACAGCCCATGTGGATGAGATAGATGAGATGAAGGGATAATGGAAATGATGAGCAACTATACCGTGGGGTGCCCTATTCTGATACCTCTTTGTCCTCTTATGGCGTTTTTCATAAATATCATCTTTGGAAGGTGGTTCGTAAGAGACAGGGCCCATCTGATATCCACCGTAGCAGTGGTTATATCATGGGCATTATCCGTGGTTACCCTCTTTGAGGTTATCGGTGGAAGGGTCATTAATGAGGACCTCTATACATGGATAACCTCGGGTGGTTTCAGGGCCTCTATAGGCTTTCTCATCGATCAGCTTACAGCAGTGATGCTCATAGTCGTAACGACTGTGAGCTCCCTTGTTCACATCTATTCCATCGGATATATGCATGGAGACAGGGGATACTACAGGTTCTTCTCTTATCTAAGCCTATTTACCTTCTCGATGCTCATGCTCGTCATGGCGAATAACTTCCTCCAGCTCTATTTCGGCTGGGAGGCCGTCGGTCTCTGTTCATACCTTCTCATCGGATTCTGGTATGAGAAGAAATCAGCCTCTGATGCGGGGAAAAAGGCCTTTATAGTCAACAGATTTGGTGACTTCGGCTTCGGCCTCGGCGTTATAATGGTCTTCCTCACCTTTGGAACCCTCCATTACGCACCTGTCTTTGGGTCGGTTCAAGGGATTGTGGGCAAGACCGTAAACATCCTCGGTTATGACGTTGATCTTATCACTCTCATTGCCCTCTTGCTCTTCTGTGGTGCCGTTGGTAAGTCTGCTCAGATCCCCCTTCATGTCTGGCTTCCCGATGCGATGGAGGGACCGACGCCTGTCAGCGCCTTGATACATGCTGCCACGATGGTCACGGCAGGTGTATTCATGGTTGCAAGGTGCAATCCTATCTTTAATCTATCAGAGATAGCGATGAATGTCGTAGCCATTACAGGTGCTATAACAGCCCTCTTTGCAGCGACAATAGCCCTTGTCCAGAGGGATATAAAGAGGATAATAGCCTATTCAACGGTCAGTCAGCTCGGCTATATGTTCCTTGCCTGCGGTGTTGGTGCATACAGTGCGGGGATATTCCATCTCTATACCCATGCCTTTTTCAAGGCACTCCTCTTCCTCGGTGCCGGCTCTGTTATGCATGCCATGGCAGGAGAACTCGACATAAAGAAGATGGGCGGCTTAAAGAGGTATATGCCTGCTACATACTGGACCTTTCTCCTCGCCTCGCTGAGTATATCGGGCATGCCTGGTTTTGCAGGCTTTTTCAGTAAGGACGAGATACTGTGGAAGACCTACTCATCAGGGGGTCTCGGACAGGTCCTCTTCATAATAGGGGTACTGACAGCCCTTCTTACAGCCTTCTATTCCTTCAGGATAATCTATGTGGCCTTTCATGGCAGTTTCAGGGGAACCCATGGGGCACCCCAAAAAATCAAAGATTTTTCGGGGACCCCGAGACCGCAGGAGCATCACCTCCAGGAATCCCCTAAGGTGATGACGATTCCGTTGATAATCCTTGCCATTGGTGCAATCGCCTCTGGATGGGTCGGGATACCTCCCCTCATGGGTAAGGTCTTTGGTATCGAACACTCTGACAGATTTGGGGAGTTTCTCGCCCCAGTCTTTGGAGAGGCCCATCACTTACCAGAGGGTTCTCATTCAGAGGAGCTGTTCGTCATGGCATTATCAATCGCGGCAGGTCTCCTCGGCATCATCGTATCTGCAATAATGTATCTGAGAAAGACAGACCTACCCGATAGGATGGGGGAGAGGTTTTCCTCCATTTATAAGATCCTGTGGAATAAGTATTATGTAGATGAACTCTATGACCTTATCATCGTGAGGCCGACCCTATGGATTGCTAATAGTATCATCGTGAATGTTACTGACGGCAAGATAATAGAGGGCGCCGTCCATGGAGTCCCTGCAGCCATAGGGAGATTCTCTCAGGGGCTGAGAAGGCTCCAAACAGGCCTTGTTCACCAGTATGCAGCGGTTATGGCTATCGGAGCCTTTTTAATTATAGTTATGGCGCTATTGTGGAGGTAATATTAATGGAACCTAATTATCCTCTCTTGAGTACTTTGATATTCCTGCCCGTGGCAGGTGCAGCATTGATCCTACTGCTCAAGAGGACACAAGAGGGAGTGGTTAAATGGGCAGCCCTTCTTACGACAACCATAGAATTCATACTATCGATGCCTCTCTTCACAGGCTTTGATAAGACTACCCATGTGATGCAGTTTGTTGAGAGATACGTATGGATACCCTCCTGGGGCATAACCTATCACCTCGGCCTCGACGGAATAAGTGTCCTGTTCGTACTGTTAAGCACCCTTATTACCATTGTCTGCGTCACTATCTCCTGGAAATCCATAACCTCAAAGGTCAAAGAGTTCTATATCGCTATACTACTCATGGAAGGTGCAATGATAGGAGTCTTTTCAGCCCTCGATTTCTTCCTCTTCTACCTCTTCTGGGAGGCAATGCTCATACCCATGTACCTCCTGATCGGTGTATGGGGCGGTCCAAACAGGGTTTACGCTGCAATAAAGTTTTTCCTCTATACACTTGTCGGAAGTGTCCTGATGCTCGTCGGTATAATCGTCCTTTATTTTGAGGCAGGAAAGACCTTTGATATCCTCGAGCTTATGAACAAGACATATCCCTATCATATCCAGTTCTATCTGTTCTGGGCATTCTTCGCAGCCTTTGCCGTTAAGGTTCCGATGTTTCCTGTCCATACATGGCTACCCGATGCGCATACAGAGGCACCAACTGCAGGCAGCGTCATCCTTGCAGCTGTACTGATCAAGATGGGTGCCTATGGATTCCTTAGATTCAGTCTCCCCCTCTTTCCTGATGCAACTAAGGCCATGACAGTCCCGATGCTGATCCTCTCGGTCATAGCTATTATCTATGGTGCAATCGTATGCCTTGCCCAGACAGACCTGAAGAGACTCATTGCCTACAGTTCTGTAAGCCACATGGGATTCGTCACCCTCGGCATCTTTGCCCTTAATTCCCAGGGCCTTGAGGGTGGGATACTTCAGATGATCAACCACGGTATTGTCACAGGTGCGCTCTTCCTCTGCGTAGGAATCATATACGACAGAACACATTCAAGGCAGATAAAGGATTACGGAGGTCTCGCAACAGTCCTCCCGGTGTATGCGGCCTTCTTCATGGTCTTCACCCTGGCATCTATTGGACTGCCAGGCCTCAATGGATTCATTGGAGAATTTCTCATAATACTCGGCGGCTTCAAGGCTGTAAAATGGTCAGGTGTGCTTGCAGCAACAGGAATAATAATAGGGGCCGCCTATATGCTCTGGCTATATCAGAGGGTATTCTTTATGGAAACGAACGAGAAGGTCCAGGGTCTGAAGGACATGGACCTCAGGGAGATAATTACATTGCTACCCCTTATTATCCTCGTCTTATGGATAGGTGTTTACCCTGACACTTTCCTGAGCTTCATGCATCCATCAGTGGAACATCTCCTTGAAAGGCTCAGGACAGGGGGATAGGAAAATCAGATGACAGACTTTCAGATGACAGACTTTCAGATGACAGACTGTCTGTGCTCTGCCAGAATAGGGGTTAGGGTTCAGGGTTCAGTCAAAGCAGAGCAGAGTAGGGGCACGTTGCAACGTGCCCTTACTTACTGCAACGTGCCCTTACTCACTAACACCTGCCACCTAATACCTAATCTCTTCTGTGCTCTGTATGTTAGGTGGCAGGTGTTAGTAATAACTATCGAACGGTCGCACAGTCGCACAGTCGCACGAGGAGGTTGCGATGCCTGATATAAGACCCATGATGCCCGAGCTCATTATGGTCTGCCTCTCACTGGTAGTAATGGTTGTTGACCTCATCGTCAGGAGAAAGGACATAACCGCGCTTTTAAGCATAATAACTGCAGGGGTGGTTGCTTATACATTGTTTGGCGCTCATGGAGAGGCATTGTCGGGCATGTACATATCTGATGGTTACAGCCTTTTGTTCAAGGTAATTTTTCTCATAAGCCTGATACTGTCGATCCTCATATCCGTCAGGTATATAGAGATAGAGGGGGTCAATCTTGGCGAGTATTACACCCTCATGCTTTTTTCGACCCTCGGGATGATGATAATGGCATCGGCAGGGGATGTAATAGTGCTATACCTCGGCCTCGAATTGATGGCATTAAGCACCTATGTCCTTTCAGGCTTTCTCAGGTATGACATAAAATCCAACGAGGCTGCGCTGAAGTATTTTCTCCTTGGAGCATTTGCCTCTGCATTCCTTATATACGGAACATCAATACTTTACGGACTCACGGGGACTACAGATCTGAAGGCGATTGGAGGATTTATAAAGACAAGGGGTATAGCAGAGAATCCTGCCCTTATGTTTTCGATGATACTCTTTGTGGTCGCCTTTGGCTTCAAGATAGCGGCTGTGCCATTTCATATGTGGGCACCTGATGCATATGAGGGTGCGCCAACGTCTATCACCGCCTTTATGTCTGTGGGGCCAAAGGCAGCCGGATTTGCAGCCATGGGAAGGGTATTCCTTATTGCCTTCGAAAATCTCCATGTAGATTGGGCCTCTATACTTATACCCATCTGTATCCTTACAATGGCTGTCGGCAATATATTAGCCATAGCGCAGACAAACATAAAGAGGATGCTGGCATATTCATCTATTGCCCATGCAGGCTATGCCCTCATAGGTTTTGTCTCTGGCGGCAGTGATGGTATAGCAAGCATGATAAGCTATCTTTTAATTTACGCCTTTATGAACATAGGCGCGTTTGCGGTTATAATATCCTTAAGGGGCACCCCCGGAAGCTCAGAGGAAGGCAAACCCTCCTATGGAAACAATATTGCAGACTATGAAGGACTGTCAAAGACGCACCCCCTAACATCAGCCCTGATGCTCATCTTTATGTTCTCCCTCACCGGGATACCGCCGACGGCAGGTTTCATTGGCAAGTTCTATCTCTTCATGTCAGCCATAGAAAACGGTTATACATGGCTTGCAATTATTGCCGTTGTCTTTAGCGTAATATCAGCATATTTTTACCTCAGGATTGTGATGTATATGTATATGAAAGAGCCTAAACAGGGTGGTTGGATTTTGTCCTTTGAAGGTCTGTCATCATCTGCCCTCATAAATCTTGCGCTGGCATTAACAGCACTGGCGGTGCTTGCCATTGGCATATTCCCTTCAATAGTTATAGAACCTGTTAGGGCAGCAATTTCGGGATTGTGAGCAGAGGGGGTGCCTCCCACGCGGAGAATCTCTGGCTGCCAATTATGGTCTTGACAAAGATAATTTAATGTGATAATATCCTGTCATGACAAGCATGGATGGTCTTATGTTCCATGAAGATAAGGCAGATGTCTCTGCCGATAGCCGGCATATCAACAAAAGATCTCCGATCCCTGCCTACAACCAGTTGATCGATATTATTTATCGTCAAATCAAGAACAGAGAATTGTTGCCTAATGAGATGCTGCCATCTGAGACAGAGCTCTGCAAGATATATGGAATAAGCAGAACCACCGTGAGAGAGGCCCTCGGGAGGCTTACGCGAGATGGATTGCTATATACGATAAAGGGTAAGGGCACCTTCGTAGCCGAGCCAAAGCTCGACCAGATAATGATCAAGATTCCAGATTTTTACGAGGATATGGCTGCACGGGGGCTGAAGCCTGATGTAAAGGTTCTGGATGTTAGGGTTATCAAGGCTACCCAATTGGTATCAGAAAAACTGATGGTCCCCCTAAATGAAAGTGTTTTTCGTATAAAACGACTATTCCTTGCTGACAGTAAACCCTATGTCCTTGAAAAGAAGTTCATAGTCTGCAAGGACTGCAAAATCCTTAATTCCTGCGATCAGGCAGATCTCAGGAGTATTAAAGATCAGTCTGTCTTTGACGTCCTGGCCGGGAAATGTCATATATGCAATGACTATGCCTCTGTAAGCATAGAATCGACTACAATCCGACCTGATGAGGCAAGGTATCTGGATGTGCCGGTGGGCACTGTAGCCTTTTATGTTGACCTCGTTGCTTATAAGAGAGACGACACTCCGTGCGGATGGATAGCATCTGTTTATCGCGGAGATCTCTACCGGTTTAAAACAAAGGTCTTTAATTATAATTATTCTCTAAACGGTTAGATATATTTTTTTAAATTAACTTATCATAACAGGATATTACATAACATTAATAGTTATGTAATATTTAGAGGAGGGAGGAGCTAAACATGAAGCTGGCGAGAGATATTATCGATGCCTTGAGGATTAAAAATCCTGATGATGTGGCGGTCTATTTGACCACAAGCAGTGTAGATGGGAGGTGCAATATCAGCCCGCAGTTTTTTACGGATGTCTATCTGGATGAGTTCATTCTGATGCCAGACCTTTTTGCAGTTAAGACAAAGATAAATCTCAATGAAAACAGGGTTGGTGTTGTTACGATTGCCTTTCCTGCTGAGGGGAAGATATGGGCACTGAGAGGACCCTGCGGTCATATCGAATGGGGGCTTCCTGATAACTATGACTTTCAGGGTGTAAAGGCAGGCGATATCCTTAAGAGGTAAGAGGTGGGGGATTGGTCAGAAAAGGAGTCTTTTCAAGGCCTTCCAGAGGATATCATGCCGACTGTAATTGCTCAGAGGGGAGTAATTGTTCTGAAGGTTGCTGAGTGTTATAGCATTGCCGCCGAAGATTCGGGAAGAAAGGTTTTGTGAACAATTAACTGAAATGAGAACAGAAGCAAAGGAGGGTAGGGAAATGAAACTGACGGATGAGATGAAGGGCGCCCTTCACATTGTTGGTTCAGGGGGTGCTGTGGTTCATCTAACAACATGCAGCGCCGATGGCAAACCCAACACTGTTGGAGAACGATTTGTTGCTGTCTGGAAGGATGAATATATCCTGATAGCAGATATGTTTGCACAGAAGACCAAAAAGAATCTGATGGAAAATCCTGTTGGTGTCATTACAATTGCTCACCCAGTCAAGGGGAGGACCTGGGCATTCCGGGGCCCGACAACAATACTGCAGGAAGGCCTTCCCCATGATTTCGAGTTTCATGGGGCGAGGGCCAGAGATGTTTTGGACGAATGGGGCAACTGGGCTGAGAAGGAACCGCCATCAGAGGTGCCACCTGACATAAGGCCTCCGAGATTAGTGCAGCGGGGGGTGATATTTATGAAGGTAGATGAGATTTACAGCTATAAGGCTGACGAAGCTGGGAAAAAAATCTTATAACCGGCAGGAGGTATAAAATGGCTAAATTAACACCAAGGATGAAAAACTGGCTTGAGGGGGTTGGCGCCCATATTGGGACGGCTACAAAGAGAGGTTTCCCGACAACTATAGTTGTTGACTCTGCAAAGGTAGAAGGGGATAATATCGTAAAGTTTCACTTATCCAATGCTCAGGTAGAACAGATCAAACAGAACATTGCTGACAACCCGTATGTAGCCCTCGGCCCTGGAGGGCTCGGATGCATCCGCGCAGCCTATCAATTCAAGGGAACAGCAAGATTGGAAGGCAATACACTTATCGTCGAGGTAAACGAGATCTACTGTACTAAACCTGGACCCGAGGCAGCACTAAGACTTGACACACTGCCTTACGAACACATAATAAAGTTCGAATCGACCCGCTGGAGAGATACGGGGCCGCCAAAATAGAAGTAGTTAAAGATACAGAAAGAGATATATTAGAAAAGGGGGTAAAAATGGAGGCGATTAAGAAAAAGGTTATACCAGGGACCATTAAACCGCGATGGAAGAAATCAAGGGTCGTGAAATGGCTCGAGATCGGTGCAATCCCTGCTATTGTAGGCATGTGGTTTCCGGACTGGGCAGGGCAGTATATCCATAAGATGTCATACACTGATTATGTGTTTCCTCCATCACTCGCCTTTCCACCTGTAATAGTCTATATTGGCGCACTGATTCTCTGGAAGGCATGCCTTGAAGGTATCAAAGATATGGGTGGCATTACAAGGGAGTAAGGATTTCCGGGACACTCGCTGTAGTATGTGCAGGGCTGAGCATCATATCACACTTCTTTATCCAATCAGGTTCAACGACTGCCTTTGCAATTACAGTGTTGTTCATCGGGCTGGCTGCCTTTTTTGCAACAGGATTTTTCTGGTTTACAATAGCAAAGGTTGCTGAAATAAGCGTGGAGACGAGAACCGAGGTCACAAAATATGCTGTGCTGGTGCTCGATATCCTTGCCCTCGCCTTAGGTGCACTGACGGTTGTCTCAATACTTGTGGGCTCCAATGGCTGGCCGACAGCCCTCAGGCTTACTGTATTGACATTTACAGTGGCCTTCCTGTTCTGTCGTTATGCCGTATACTGCTATAAAACTCAGAGGTCTATAGGGGCAGATTTTGTCGCACCGCCTGAGGAACAGTTCTGGGTATGATGTAATATGTCTAAATTTTAGTTTAAAGAAGGGGTGAAAATGGAAAGAGAGATCATAGCCACTTTCAGGGCAGCCACTGCTAAGCCTGACTATCTTACAACAGAAAAGTTTGATGCCATGCTTGGGGGATGGGGTGTTTTCAATCTGGGTGTCTGGGCTGCAGCAAATATCATTGCTAAGGAAATGCAGAAGGGGAAGAAACTTAAGTTAGAGGTGACCAATGAGGCCTATACGGATGTGGATGAGATTGCAAAAAAGTCAGTAAAAAGGTTGATGGAGTGCGGTGCAGACCCTGCCAATGCAGCCCTTGCCACTGCCGCACTGCTTTACTGGGCAGGTGTGAATGTCCAGTGCGGTATACCCTGCCCTAATAGAAAACTGGGAGCGGTCACGAGGATGGCGGCAGGCATCCCTTCTGGCCGTGTCTCCTCCATCCCCACAGAAAAGCTCAACAACAAGGTCTCAGGATTTGCAGCTACACTGGCAATATATCAGGCATTGGAAAAGGAGCATCTCGCACCTTACGACTCGAGACTGCTACCCCTTGGTATTGGAGGAAGCCCATTTGTAGGTCACACTGCTATAGGAGAGGACCATCTTTTCCCCAAACTGGGACAGAAGCTCGCAAGGATAGGGACCAGGGCAATGATGAAGGCATACGAATCGGCTGGGATGCGGACATGTCGCTGGATGTCTGCCCTTCTTGGGACAGCCGCAGCCCTCGAGATCATCCATCCTGATGCCTATGTAGGGGAAGAATACGGCCAGTTCCTGATAACAAGGACACCTGAGGTGGTTGCTAAGGCAGCGGTCGAAGAGGCCGGGATGCCCGAGGTGATACATATCAGAGGGACGAATGAAGAGCTCAGGACTGCTCGTGTTGTTGGAGACCTTGCATTAATACTGAAAGACTCAGGAACGCCGACAGTCGTTGGGATGATAATGTTCAATGAGATATGTTCTATAATCAAAGAAGGCGCAGCCCTCGGTGTTGGAAGGGCTGGAGGCCCATTATTGTTACCCCTCAACCACTGGGTCACAGCCCCTTCTCTGGCTCTGTATCTATTAGGAAAGGGCGCTACACAGGATGAGATAATCTCGATAATCCTTGAAACCATGAGTGGATATTTTCAGAGAGAGGACGCCACAGTCGCAACGAATATACTGGCACGCCGGGCTGAGTTTATCGAGAGGGGTCCGCTCACAGAGGCTATAATAAGGGCTACTGAACCGGGGCTGACAAATTCCATCACCAAAAGGGCGATGGGCGATTTATGCCTACGAACAGATGAAGGGCGGAAGGACACTTGTCGAGCTCCTTGGGGATGTTCAGAAGCGGCATATAGGGGCGATTGCCGATTCGGCTGCAAAGTCCATGAGCAAGGTATTGAATAAAGATATTGAATATATAAAGTTTAAGGATGTTCGGCCAGGTGCTGGTAGAAGGACCCATAAGTTTGCACAGAGGCATTTTGCCTTTGACGCATATGTGGATGTTGAGGTAAAGGTGGATGGCAGGGTATACAGATGGGAAAATCTGCTTGCAAAGGTAGCCCCTGAGGCCCTCATGGAAGGGGATAAGGAGACGATGGATGCCCTGGCTGCAGTGGGCATGGCTGTTACGGAATTATTAAATGCCGGCGCCTGTTCAATGGATGTCGTCGTCTGTGCCTGCATGGCAGCAGCCATGGGAATGGATCCAAAGGAGGCAGCGGAAACGGCAGCAGAGGTAGCCAATGTGATAATATCAATGCCCTCTCCAAGCCTTAAAAAGGCAACCCAGATGGCATCGGATATAATGAAGGGTCTCGATTTCTGAGGGGCATGTTATCAAGGGAGGAATACATAAAAAGGGTGACAGTGCTGGGACAGTATCTTTCCCCTGAAAGAGGAAAGGCTACGGCACTTTTAATCTTTTCCTGCCTGAAAGGGACCCTTTCTGCAGAAGAGGCCCAGAGTATTTATGAATTGCTACCAGAGCCGGTGAGGTACTTATGGAAAGAGGCGCCATCCAATGGGAGATCGGGTAATACGGATTGTGTAGCCCTTGCGAAGAAGGTCGGAAATTATCCATATAGGGCAGCAGCAGAAAGGGCATTTGAGGTGGTCTTCGCATCTATAGGTGAGATCATCGACGACAATACAAAAGACAAGCTAATAGGTCGTCTTCCATCACAGCTTAAGGTGATTTTTGAGAGGTCCAGAACCTGTGCCCTCGATGGTTCAGTAGGGGATTTCCTCTGAAGGTGACCTTCTGCTAAGTTTTAGCAGATGATTCAGAGATTACAAGGAGTCTTAACAGGTATGGAGAAAGCAGGGTTCCCAAAAAATCATTCGATTTTTTGGGGTGAAGGTAAGGCACGGCTTATCCTCGCCCAGATCGACCATGTATCAGGCGAGATAACAGGGTTTGCAATAGGGAAGATAATGGAGCTTGGGGCTAATAATGTCCAGCTTATCCCTACAATTACGAAAAAGAACAGGCCGGGTAGTATAATCATGATTGATGTTGACGCAATACATGAAGAAGATATAGTCCGATTTCTTGCAGGAGAACTCTCACAAAATCCTTTATCTCTCCATTTGCGACGGAGGGGGCTAACCATTACAGGGGTATCGGGACGGCGAAGAGCCCGGGCACAAAGGTCTTTGCACTTACAGGAAAGGTTGTCAACACAGGTCTCATAGAGGTCCCTATGGGGATAACACTCAAAGAGATAATATATGACATTGGTGGAGGTATCAGGAATAATAGAAAGTTTAAGGCTGTCCAGACAGGCGGCCCCTCAGGTGGATGCCTTTCGGAGGAACATCTGGAACTTCCTATTGATTATGAATCCCTTACTGCTGCTGGCTCGATGATGGGTTCAGGCGGTATTGTGGTTATGGATGAAGATAATTGCATGGTTGATATAGCGAGATTCTTTCTCTCCTTTACCCAGAAGGAGTCCTGTGGGAAGTGCCCTCCATGCAGAGTAGGGACATACCAGATGCTTCAGATACTCGAAAGGATAACATCAGGCAATGGTGAAGAAGGAGATATAGAGAGACTCCAAAATATTGGTGAACTCGTAAAGACGGGCTCTCTATGCGGTCTTGGGCAGACCGCCCCTAATCCAGTACTTTCGACAATAAAGTATTTCCGTGATGAATACGAAGAACATATTAAAGATAAATATTGCAGGGCAAGAGTCTGTAAAGGTCTCGGTGTTTACAGAATCGATGGCTCTGAATGTTTCTCCTGCGGACTCTGTAAAAAGGCATGCGCCTTTGATGCTGTCAAGGAGACGAAGGAGGGGTTTTATATTGACAGGGATTATTGTACAAAGTGCAAGGCTTGCTATACCGTATGTCCAATAGGGGCTGTCAAGATCGGAGGGAGATTAATACCATGGGTTGTCCCGGAGCAGTGCGAGGGGTGCTCTGATTGTGTTCACGCCTGTCCTGTTCAGGGGCTCAAGATGTATGAGACTGAAAATGAAGGCATTTTCATACCCTGGCTATCAGACCCTGATGTTTGTGTTAGTTGTGGCAAGTGCGCTGCTGTCTGTTCCAGTGCGGGGATTGTGCTTACTACCCATGTGGATGAAGCCAGGCAGAGGTTTCTGACCAGGAGACCAAAAGGTCTGCAGGCTGAAGATGAAAAGAGAAGCGGTTGTGGGGTAAATGAGCATGGCGATGTTTTACCTGAGCAACTCGACTGGCAGGAGTGAATACGGATCATAGAAAGAACGAGTTTATGGGAGGAGATTATGGCAAGGCTTGTGGTTCTTCTTTTGTCTGACCCAAGGGATGAAAGAAAGGTCATCACAGGGTTAAAGTTTGCGAAGATGGCAAAGGAGAGTGGTGAACTTGAAGATGTGAAACTGATAATATCAGCTCAGGCCGTAGGAGTATTCAAAGATGCGGCATTTAAGGAGGTGATTGACGAAGTTAAGACTGCTGTGCCTGTTATGGCATGCAGGATGAATGTCGATGCTATTGATGCAGCAAGAGATGTTGAATCATATGGAATACCACTTGCCCCTGTAGGCAAAGAGCTTATTAAACTGATAAAAGATGGATACGAGGTGGTTAGTTTTTAGATTATACTGTCCTTAGTTCCGACCACCTCTATACGAGAATGAATCTACAAAGAATTTGTGGAGTTTTATGGGATAAAATAGATAAGTAAGGAGGAGTATTTATGAGACCTGGATGGGATCCTATCAGTGCCAGAATTACAATCCTGGTGGACAATACAATTATGGAGCTGATACCAGATAGCCGCTTTGTTACCAGATTATCCAAGCCAAAAAACAGTTTTATTTGCGAGCATGGGTTCTCAGCATTGATTGAGGTTGAAGGAAAGAAAATTCTTCTGGATACAGGGGCAACAGGAATAGCTGTAACTCACAATTTAAACCTTCTCGGTATAAAACCAGAAGATATTGATACTATAGTCCTTTCTCACGGACATAATGACCACACCGGTGGGCTATCGAGCTTTCCCGCGAGGATCATTGCACACCCCGATGCTTTTTCCAGGAGATACCTGGTCACTTCTGCGGGTTTAAAATTTGACTTAACCTGTCCCAGTTCAGAGATGTTTATGGATAGGGTTGAATTTCATAGAGGGCCTGTTCAACTCGCAAGGGGTGTCTGGACTACAGGTGAGGTTAAGAGAAGGCATCCCTGGGAATTATTGAATTCGTTCAGGATAGAAAGGAACGGCAAAATCGAATCTGATGATGTCCTGGATGACCAGGGTGTTGTGATAAGTTCTTTAAAAGGCCTTATTGTTATAGCAGGCTGCAGTCATGCAGGAATTATCAATACCATTGAGCAGGCCATCGAAATATCAGGGATCAAAGATGTGTACTGTGTTATCGGTGGTTTCCATCTGATTGGACCTGGAGAAGGCAAGATTGACAAGACTATAAAAGGGCTTAAGCGTTTGAATATACAGAAGATTGTTCCTATCCACTGCACTGGCTTTGAGGCAATAAAGAGGATCTCAATCGAGATGCCTGGTGAGTTTGAATATGCAACTGCAGGGTGCAGGATAGAGCTATACTAATTGTAATTGTATAAGTGTAAAGTGACTATCCTTACACTATCAGTCTTTTAATCTCTTTGGTTCGATGAATGGCCTTCCCCACCTTCACCCAAAAAATCATTTGATTTTTTGGGGACCCCTCACCCTGTTTTCTTCACCCTCATTTCTGTCTGCCTGAGGTACATCTTCTTTTGTCTTTACGGGTTTTTTAGGTGCAATTCCGGTCTGCCGTTCAACGCCTGGTTTTTCCATTTTCCTTTCAAGGAACGACCCCCTCTCCTTCTGTCCTGACTCCCATGGGGCTGGCCTCTCCGACGGTGCTTCCCTTTTGCGCAATTGTTTGCCACCTGGTTTTTCCAAAGGCTTGAAGTCTCTCTTAGGTGCAAGAGGTTTCATATCTGGTTTAGGCCTCTCAAGAGGCTTCAGGGGCACCTCCCTCAGTGTTGCCCCTGGTCTCAGGACAGAAGTCGTTTTATCCCTTACCAGTGGTCGGCTCTCTCTTAACTCTCTAACCCCTAAATCCCTTATTACGGCTGGTGGCTGTTTAACCCTCGGGATATCCCTGATCACCGGCATCTTCGTCTCTCTCACGGGGTTTATCGGCGGTCTGCCAACGCTGATCCTTTCCCTTAGAAATGGGTTGTCTTTTATCCTCACCTCCACAGGTTTTCCCCTGACAAAGGTGTCGTGATGAACAACGGTCACGGCATCTCTCACATATACATTTTTATAGACAGTCTTTATCTCTGTCCGTCGGATGTCAATATTGATTATATTCACGCTATGAGGCCCATAATACCCATAACCGTAATATATCTCGCCTGGTGCAAGGGGGACCCATGCCACATATGCAGGCGTATAAACCCAGCCGACGAACCCTGGTCCCCAATAAACAGCGCCTCTTGCAGGAGGAACCCAGCACCAGCCAATATTAACGATAAAGGCCCATCTGCCATAATGGTAGGGGACCCATCCCCACGGCTCATACGAGACCCATACATAGTCACCACCTATCCATACCCATCTGCCAACCCTGTACGGTGACCATCCGACAGAGACTACGACTGTTGGTGTCCAGACATAGCCGTACTCCCTCACATATACCCATCTGCCATTTTCGTCGAGGTCATAAGAGTAAGCCCTTAACTCGTCAGGCAGGTATCTATAGCTATATCTCTGCACTGAGAGCCTTCTGTCCCTGTCCCGATTCCATCTCTCCCACTCATCAGAGGGGCCTAACGGTGAGAGCTCTGCATATTGCTCATCCCTGAGGGAAAGGGTTCTGCCTGCCGACACCCTTGTCCTGCCGCCCCTGTTTTCCGCATATACCGCGCCCTTGAACACAGAGATTTCAGTGTAACCGTCATCTGATACATCAATCCTGAAGTTCGCCCTGTCATATGCTCGCACAGAACAAACAGGCATATCTATCTGGAGAAAGCTTCCCAGGCCTCTAAAATTTACATAGGCATGTCCTCTGGTCAGGTAGAACTGGTAGGAATTCCTCTCCACCCTGAGTATATCGAGAGAAGAGTTTTCATTCAGCCTTAAATGTGTTGCATCCCTTGTCTGGAGTTCTACCCTCCCTGCATCAGGGACCCATAGCCTGTCGCCATCCCTCAGAGGCATGTTTATGGCCGCTGCTGCCCATTCATCTGCATCCTCTGCCTTTATCTGGACATCGCCCTGTATAAGGCTTATTCTGAGAGCGCCGAGGGCAGGTGGCAGTGTCGATGAATAACAATAAGCCGGTATCAATATGACCAAAATAGCGCAGTAGCGCAGTGCAGCAGTAGCTAAATTAAGGAATAGATTTTTTCCCTGATTAAAAACTACTGCTCTACTGCTCTGCTGCTCTACTGCTCTAATTAGATTTCTCATCTCTTACGGGGCACGTTGCAACGTGCCCCTACTCACTAACACCTGCCACCTAATACCTAATCTCTTCTGTGCTCTGTATGTCTGTTTGTCTGTAATATCTGTCCTGTGACCCTTGCCCCTACCCTATCTTGACAGGGCCTTTTTGATTTCGTTTCTTATCTCAGGTGAACCCCAATCCTCTTCGCCGAGAAACCTCTTAATAATCACGCCATTTCTTTCGATCAAAAAGGTGGTCGGTATGGAAAAGACCTTATACCTTCTTGATACCCTCATATCCGGGTCGAGCAGGATTTGAAATTCAAAGATATTTTTGCTCACGTAATCTTTAACATCACTCATTCTTCTATCTGTCGATATAGCCAGGACAACAAGCCCCTTACCCCTGTATTCTTTATAGAGACTGTTGAGGGATGGCATCTCAGAGCGGCAGGGAGGACACCATGTAGCCCAGAAGTTTATCAAAACCACTCTTCCCCTTAGAGAGGAAAGTGATACATCTCTGCCGTCAATATCCTTAAGGGTGAAATCTGGGGCCCTCTTGCCTACGACATCGTCTATCTCCCAGGGCGTCGGGGCCCCCGCAGCGGAGCAGTAAAGCAGTAGAGCAGTAAAGTAGAGCAGAGCAGCAATAAAAATAGTGCGACACTGCAACTTTAAAGCTTCCCCTTTGTGCTCGGCAGGCCCTTCATTTTCGGCTCTAATGAAACTGCCTCCATCAGGGACTTGCCGAATGCCTTGAAGATGGCCTCATATATGTGGTGAAGGTCTCTGCCGTATTTGACGATTATGTGCAGGTTAATCATTGCATGATTCGTGAGCGACCTGAAGAAGTCTTCAAAGAGGGAGACCTCAAGCCCCCTCAATGTCCCCTTCGGCGGTTTCACCCTGTAAACCAGATAGGGCCTTCCGCTGAGGTCAATGACGACCTGAGCAAGGCTCTCATCCATGGGGATCGTTGCCTCCCCATATCTCCTTATTCTGTCTTTGTCGCCGAGTGCCTTTTTGAGAGCCTCTCCAAGTGTGATACCGACGTCTTCCATGAGATGGTGGTAATCTATCTCTGTATCCCCTGATGCCTTGATATCGAGGTCTATCCGGCTGTGAAATGAAAAGAGGCCGAGCATGTGGTCCAGAAAAGGGATAGAGGTGTTGATGTTATATCTGCCCTTTCCATCGAGATTGATATTAATCGAGATATCGGTCTCCTTTGTCTTCCTCTCGACCCTTACCTTTCGCATTAATCGCCTCCTCATTAGAGCAGTAGAGCAGCAGAGCAGTAGAGCAGTAGTTTTTAATCAGGGAAAAAATCTATTCCTTAATTTAGCTACTGCTGCACTGCGCTACTGCGCTATTGCTCTATTATAAACAATCACCACCATGCCTGTCCATTTATTCGTGCAGCCTGATATTATATGCCTTTATCTTTCTGTGAAGGTTGCTTCTTTCTATGTTTAATACCTCTGCTGTCCTTGATATATTCCATCTGTTTTCTTCGAGCCTTCTGACAATAAAGTCCCTTTCAAAGGCTTCCCGCGCCTCCTTGAGGGTCTTATATATAAAATAGTCTGAACCCTCATATCTCTTATTAACGAGCTGGATGTCCCTTGCATTTATTACAGAGGATGGTGTCATTATCAAAAGCCTCTCGATGAGATTTTTCAGCTCCCTTATATTCCCTGGCCAGTCATACCGCTGCAGCTCCCTTATAGCCTCATCGGTTATCTTCTTGGGTGTCTGCCCATATTCAGAGGCGAGGGATTGTATGAAATATTCGACGAGCAAAGGGATGTCTTCTTTCCTATCCTTTAGAGGAGGCACTGATATAGGAATGACATTAAGCCTGAAAAACAGGTCCTCTCTGAAGTTGCCCCTTTTTACCTCCTCGTTCAGGTCCTTGTTTGTAGCAGCAATAACCCTGACATCGACCTTCAGGTTTGTGCTGCCGCCTACCCTCTGGAATTCCTGGGTTTCTATAACCCTCAAGACCTTTGCCTGCGTCTGCAGTGACATGTCTCCTATCTCATCGAGGAAGAGCGTCCCGCCATCTGCAAGTTCGAACTTCCCCTTCTTTCTTTCAAAGGCCCCTGTGAAGGAGCCTTTTTCGTGGCCAAAAAGCTCGCTTTCTATGAGTTCCTGCGGTATTGCTGCGCAATTTACCTCGATGAACGGGTTAGAGGATCTGCTGCTGAGGCTGTGCAGAAGCCTTGCAACGAGTTCTTTACCAGAGCCGCTTTCTCCTGTGATTAACACCTTGCTCTGGCTCCTGGCAGCCATCTCTACTGTAGCCCTGAGGGTCTTGATGGCTGATGATTCACCGATGAGCCGCCATTTTTTAGTCAGGTTTTCTTTCAGGTCTCTGTTTTCCCTCTCGAGAGCGCTCCTTTCAAGGGCCCTCCTTGAGCTCAAAAGAACCCTCTCGAGAGAGAGTGGTTTTTCGAGAAAGTCATATGCGCCCTCTCTCGTTGCCCTTACAGCAAGCTCGATATTGCCATGTCCGGAAATCATGATGACAGGAATATCTTTTCTTAATGCCTTTATCTCCTGAAGGGTTTGAATCCCGTCCATTTGAGGGAGCCATACGTCGAGGAGTATAAGGTCAGGTATCTGTTCTCTGACGATTCTAAGGGCATCCTCCCCTGAACCCGTAGTGATGACGCTATAACCTTCGTCCTCGAATATCCCTGAGAGGGTTTCCCTTATGCCCTCTTCATCATCAACAATCAGCACTGTAGATTCCAACTATCCCTCCTTTACAGGCATCTCAATAGTAAAGACCGTTCCCCGCGGCTCATTATCTCTAACACGGAGATAGCCCCTGTGCTCTCTTATTATCTTGCTGGCGATAGCCAGGCCCAGACCTGTCCCCCCGTTCTTTGTGGAAAAGTATGGAAGGAAGAGTCTCTCCTTATCCTCTTCCTTTATGCCAGGTCCGTCATCAGCAATATCGATGGAGACGGCGTTTGTCACGGCATCGAAGCCAACCTTCACATCTATACTTCCACTACCCTCCATCGCCTGGATTGCATTGTCAAACAGATTTATCAAAACCCTCTTAAACTGCTCCCCATCCATCTCTATAAGGGGCAGGTCCTCCGGCATGGAGACCCTCAGATTAATGCCTTTATAATCCCTGTATAGGTCCATAACCTCTTCTATTACACTGCCGAGGGAGGTTGGTGCCTTCTGTATCTCGGGCATCTTTCCGAATCTCGAAAACTCATCCACGAGCCTCCTCAGGCTGTCGACCTCTTTGATTATGGTATTCGTTGACCTCTCAAAGACGTGGGCAAAATCATCATCCCTCTGCTTCCATTTCTTCAGCATCCTCTCGGTAGACAGCTTTATCGGTGTGAGGGGGTTCTTTATCTCATGGGCGATTCTCCTGGCAACCTCCTGCCAGGCCATGGCCCGCTGGGCCTTGATCACATCCGTAAGATCCTCAAAGACGACGAGGAGACCGAGATAGTTTGACTCGACCCTTAATCCCATTATAGAGACCCTGAGCATTGCGCGCCTCCCCTTAATCGTTGCCCAGACCTCCCGCTCGACCCTTCTCAACGTTCTTAACTTTATCCCGCTGACAAGTTCATGGAGGGAATCGGATTTAATCCCTGACAGTATTGTCCTGTAGTTTTTCCCCAGGATATCCTCTGCCCTTACATCAAGTATTGAGCAGGCAGCATTATTGATGGTTATAACGTTCCCTTCAGCATCGATGGATACGACACCACTCTGGATGTTTTCGAGTATATTCTCCATGCAGAGCCTCCTCCTGTCTGATTCGGTGTATGCTGCCTGGAGAGATTCCTTCCCCTCTTTGAGCTCCCTGACCATATGGTTGAATGAGTCTACCAGGATGCCTATCTCGTCATCCCTTTTGAGGTCGACATTTACATTCAGATTGCCTGATGCCACATCCTCTGTAGCCCTGGCGAGACTCTGGATAGGTTCTGTGATGCCCCTGGCGAGCCTGAGAGAGACCCACAGGGCCATAAAGATGATGATCATGGTGAAGAATCCTAAGATGAGGAGGTAGTTCAGTTTTAGAGGTAGTTTCCATGCCTCGAGTTTTATGTAGTCCTCGTAGGCAGTCCTGATCCTGTCCACATTCTTCGTGATGTCCCTCGGGATGCGAGACTCTACAATCACAATCCCCCTTTGTTTGCCGCTACTGTCAGGCACCACGGCCTTCACTATATCTCCGTCTTCGCCTGATATAACCTCAGTCCCTTCCCTTCCCTCAAAGGCGTCTTTTACAGCATCCGATGGGTTATCAGGGATGCTATACAGGTGAGTAACCTTATATCTCACCTGTATAGACCCTTTCGATGCCGCTTCCCTTGCAGCATTCAGCGTGTTTTTCCGTTCTATATCGTATATAGCCTTTGCTATATCGAGCGTGCTGTCAATGGGCTGCCTGAACTGGGGTGTGAACCATCTGTCTATGTAGTTCGTTACAAGGCCACTGGCACCGAGAAAGAGCAGGGCAGAAGGTATAGAGGTCAGTACCACAAAGATGACCACAATCTTTGTCTTGAACCTCGAGCCGAGGACTTTTTGTCTCCTTTCAAGGTAGAGCCTGACTATGCTTTTGCCGACAAAGAACATCAGGGTCAGAAGGGCGATGATGTTGACATTGAAGAGTATAAGGAGGAGGACCCTCGAGGTTATTGAGAGTGTGTCGAGCCTGATAAAGTGGAGCTCCACTGTGGATATCAGAACGATAAAAAGGAGAAGTCCTGGTATGATTATGAACCTTTTCATCTCGCACTGCCCGCAGAAAAATGAGGTGAATCCCTTGTCACCTTGAATTCCTTTTCAGGCACAAAGAACAGGAGATAGCCTATTACTGGGGGGAGCCTTCTCAATCGGGACTCTACCGTAACCCTCACAAAGTAGTCGGAAGGCTCAAGCTCCTTCGTATTTATCCTTCGTATTTATAAGTTTAAGGTCCTTCACGCTCAAGGTCCATTCGAGCATCGAGTCAAAATCCCTGAACCTTTTTTTTATCAGGGTTGCTCCGTCAAAGGATGTTGCCGTATATTCCCGCTTGATCGGGTCGCTGCGGAGTGTCTTTACGAATTTTTTGCCTGCAATAAACTCATTAGGCCAGATCTTCCATATCCTGAACAGGTCTATATAAAAGGTTATCTCCTTCGAGATGCCTTTTTTCAGCTCGTCGATGCCCTTACTGTCCATCAACAGTCCGGTGGTGACAGAGACCTCGTTATTCACCAGCCGCACATCAGGGCCGATGATTTCGGCTCCAAAGACATCGAGTGGCAATAGGAGAATGGTTAAGACTATGGCTGTCTTTCTCATTTAAGGCTTGACATCTCCGATGAAATCTTTTTTCATTATAGTATAACAAAATAAGTCCATAGTCCACAGTCAGCAGTAAATAAAAAGACTATCGACTATCGACCATCAACTGTTTTATTAAAGAGTCGAGTGACACTAAGGGGGTTTATATGGAACTGAGGGTAGTAAAAATCACCATACCCGAGGGCTGTAATATAATACTCGGGCAGACACATTTTATTAAGACAGCGGAAGACCTTTACGAGACAGTAGCCACGACCACACCGCAGGCAAGGTTTGGTATAGCCTTCACAGAATCGTCGGGTCCCTGCCTGATAAGGACAGAAGGCAATGATGATGGACTCATAGGCGTGTGTGTCAAAAACCTTCAGGACATAGGCGCAGGCCATGTGTTCTGTATATTGTTGAAAGATGCATACCCGATTAACGTCCTCAACCCGATAAAGAATTGCCCTGAGGTATGCAGGATTTACTGTGCCACGGCAAATCCGCTCGAGGTGATTGTTGCCTCAACAGGGCAGGGCAATGGTATTGTTGGGGTGATTGACGGCTTCCCGCCAAAGGCAGTGGAAGGCGAGGATGATAAAAGACACAGGAGAGAATTTCTGAGAAAGATCGGCTATAAATTATAGCCTATCACTAAACTTTGTCTGTTGTCTGACCTCTTTCCCATTTATCCATATTACAGACGATATTCTGTTATAATTAATTATGCCGATGACAGGGACTGCTACACTGCCTTTGCATTATGGAAAGGCACCGAGATGGCTCTTTGAGAGGATGACGGCACTTGCAAGGGCGATCACTATTGCGAGTGTATCTGAATTCGGGCAGAGGGAATTCCTCAGAAGGCTCTCTGACCCGTACTGGTTTCAGGCCCTTGGATGCGCCCTTGCCTTTGACTGGCATTCAAGCGGCCTTACAACCACGGTTACCGGTGCCCTGAAGGAGGCAGTACGCGGGATTGAGGGAGATCTTGGAATCTTCATTGCAGGCGGCAAGGGCGCAACATCGAGGAAGACACCGCAGCACATCGAGATGTATGCCGATAGATATTCTATAAATCCATATCCGTTGATTTATGCAAGCAGGATGTCTGCAAAGGTTGACAGCGCAGCAGTGCAGGACGGCTACCAGCTTTACCATCATGTCCTTCTGTTTACCCATAAAGGTGAGTGGGCAGTAATACAGCAAGGGATGAATAAGGACAGAAGGACTGCAAGGCGCTATCACTGGCTTGGCGAGGATGTCAGGGACTTTGTTGTTGAGCCGCACAGGGCTGTATGCTGTGATAGAAGAAGGCCGACACTTAATATGGTCGACCCTGACAGTGAAGGGGCAAGAGAGGTCTCGACCTTGCTTTCGCGGGAGAGGCCAGAAAAGGTGATTGCAGAGATAAACAGGATTAAGACCATCGAGCTAACAGGAAGGCATAATATAACGGTCTATGATATCGCCCCTGAGAGGCTTTACAGGGTGCTGACAAGGACATATGAAAGACAGCCTGAGGATTTTGAAAGACTACTCAGCATCGAAGGTGTCGGTCCGAAGACCATAAGGGCATTGAGCCTCGTGTCAGAGCTGATCTATGGTAGGTCACCGAGCTATAAAGACCCTGCGATGTTCAGCTTTGCCCATGGGGGAAAGGATGGTACCCCATTTCCTGTTGACAGGAAGACCTATGATAAGACGATCGAGGTAATGGAAAGGGCCGTCCGATCAGCAAAACTAGGGAATCATGATAAGGTGGAGGCGCTCAGGAGGCTGGCGGTGTTTTATGGCCCTTAGAGATGTCATAGGTCAGGATAGGGCGGTTAAGATCCTTCTTAGCACCATAAGCAGGGGAAGGCTGCCCTCTGCCTATATCTTCTGCGGGGAGGCCGGCATAGGGAAGCGATTTACTGCGACCAATTTAGCAAAGGCCATAAACTGTCTTAAAAACCGTGACGCATTATCCGTTAGACCTGATCCAAAGGGAAATACCCATTACGCTCATGGGGTCCCCAAAAAATCAAAGATTTTTTGGGGTATTAGTTACGATTTTGATGCGTGTGATGGGTGTGTCTCCTGTAAGAAGATCGCTTCTGCAACCCATCCTGACTTTGTGGTGATAACCCCTGAGAAGGGAGAGATACGTGTTGATGAGATAAGGGCAGTTGAAGATGCCCTCTCCTTCAAGCCATACGAGGGGGAAAAGAAGGTGGTCATCATAGATGATGCCGACACCATGAATCCCTCTGCTGCTAATGCATTTCTCAAGACCCTTGAAGAGCCACCTGACGAGAGCCTGCTGATACTGGTAACATCAAGCCCTGACAGGCTGCCTGAGACGATCAGGTCGAGGTGCGCAAGGATAAATTTCGTGCCCCTTTCCCCCGAGGCATGCAAAAGGGTTATAGAGGCTGAAAGGCCGGAGATGCAGGACAGTGAGATGTCTGCCATTGTGAGGCTGTGCATGGGGAGACCTGGCCTTGCGATTTCCGCTGACATCCTGAAGGAGAGGGAACGTTTTATAGGTCTTCTGCGGAACATGGGCACCCCCCGATCATTGGCCGATAGGGATGAGATGGATCAATGGCTTGATATGGCGCTCTTATTCCTGAGGGATATGGCCGTTCTGAGGATAACAGGGGATGGAGGACTGCTGTTAAACACCGACAGGGTGGGCCTTATCTCGGACATTGCGAAAAACACTGACATAAAGGGTATAATAGAGTCCTATCACAAGGTGGGCCTTCTGATCAGGCAGCTAGATTTTAATCTGAATAAAGCAATCACATGGAACTATGTATCAAACATAATTCAGAATTTGCTATACACAGCAACTACAAAGTGATAGTTTAAAGTGAGGGGTATATATGCCTGATGTTGTTGGGGTAAGATTCAAGACCTGTGGTAAGGTTTACGACTTTGAGGTTAACGGCCTTGAGGTTAAAAAGGGAGATGTTGTCGTTGTAGAGTCTGAGCTCGGTTTGAGCATGGGCAATGTAGTGGTTGAAAGACGCTCTGTAAGTTCTCCAAAGGAACTGAAGAAGGTGTTGAGGAAGGCTACGGATGATGATTTCAGTCAGAGGTCAGAGAATGAGAGGTTCGAGGAGGAGGCCAAGGCCTATTGCCTCGAAAGGATTATGGCCCGTGGACTTCCTATGAAACTTGTATGCACCGAGGCGACCCTCGACAGAAAGCGCATTATATTTTACTTCACTGCTGAAGGCAGAATAGATTTCAGAGAACTTGTCAAGGACCTTGCTGCTAAATTCAAGACACGGATAGAGATGAGGCAGATCGGCGTAAGGGACGAGGCGAAGATCCTCGGTGGATTGGGCGAGGCGAAGATCCTCGGTGGATTGGGGATATGCGGGAGGGAGCTCTGCTGTAGAACATTCCTCACCTCTTTTGAACCGATATCCATAAAGATGGCAAAGAGCCAGGAGCTTGTCCTTAATGCCAACAAGTTATCGGGCGCCTGTGGCAGACTGATGTGCTGCCTCAGTTATGAGTATAACGATGATCGAGAAAGCACCCATGGAGGGGTGATACCTTCCGGACAGAACGGTGATGAGGACACCCCCGGTGTTGTTTCTGACCTCAAAGACGACCTTGTAGAGGACGCGCCAGAACCTCTACAGGTGCAGTCTCCAGTTGTCGAAGGAGAAAGGCAGGAGAGGTGTCAGGATTTGACCCTCCTTCTGCCCGAAGCCCCTCACAACGAAAGCAATAAAGGGCAAGTTCACAGATCAAGCTATGGCAACAGGATTCGCAGACGAAGGAAAAGACACCTGAGGAAGTTCCAGAAATGACAGAAAGATTCTTTGTCACAACACCCATCTACTATGTGAACGACGTCCCGCACATAGGGCATGCCTATACAACCATAGCAGCAGACATACTGGCAAGGAGAAACAGACTGATGGGCAAAAGGGTGTTTTTTTTGACAGGGACTGATGAACATGGCCAGAAGGTCGAAAAGGCTGCCTTAGAAAGGGGACGTTCTCCAAAGGAACATGCAGATATAATGGTCGAAAACTTTAAGGGCCTCTGGTCAAGACTGAATATATCAAATGATGCCTTTATAAGAACGACAGACAGGGAACACATAGAGGTAGTGAGGTCATTGCTGCAGAGGCTCTGGGAAAAGGGCGAGATCATAAGGAGGGAATATTCAGGCTGGTACTGCACCCCTGATGAGAGATTCTGGACGGAGAAGGATCTCGTAAATGGTAACTGTCCTGAATGCGGAAGATCTGTCGAGATGATTCAGGAGGAAAACTATTTCTTTCTGATGTCTCGATACAGAGAGAGGCTCATAAGATATATCGAGGAAAACCCCTCTTATATAATGCCAGAGACGAGGAGGAATGAAGTTCTCGGCTTCCTAAGGGCCAAGCCCCTCGAAGACCTCTGTATATCAAGGCCGAGGCAGAGACTATCATGGGGCATCACCTTACCCTTTGACGAGGATTATGTAACCTACGTATGGTTTGATGCCCTTGTTAATTATTATTCTGCAACGACCTATCTCGCACCAGACGGACAATGGTGGCCCCCTACTCATCATATAATAGGGAAGGATATACTCACAACCCATGCCATTTACTGGTCAACGATGCTCATGGCCCTCGATATGCCTCTGCCTCAGAACATATTTGCCCATGGATGGTGGACTGTGGATGGAAGAAAGATGTCAAAGTCTCTTGGAAATGTCATCGACCCAAATCTCATTGTAGAAAAATATGGCATTGACGCCTTCCGATACTTCCTCTTCAGAGAGGTAACCTTTGGTCTTGATGGAGATTTTTCTGAAGATGCCATGATAGGTCGGATAAATTCTGACCTTGCAAATGATCTTGGAAACCTGCTGAACAGAACCCTCAGGATGATCGAGAAATACAGGGACGGCATAATCCCCGCCCCTTACAATGAAAAGGATGGAGATCTCGAAAGGGACCTGAAAGACAGGATAAGTTCGCTCAGTCCGACGGTAGATATCCTATTAAGGGAACTTAGATTCAATCTCTCCCTCGAGCGGATATGGGAAGGGATAAATGCCATAAACAGGTATATTGACAGGAGATCTCCATGGAAGGAGAGGGATGATGAGACCCTCTCAAATATTCTCTTTAACACAGCCACGGCTGTTGCAATCATTGCTGTGCATCTCTTGCCCTTCATGCCTGAAACGGCAAAAAGGATATGGCGAGGTCTCGGCATCAAGAAAGAGATAGAAACGCTAAAGGTTATACCTATCTGGGGAGGTATCGATCTTGTAGGTAATAAGATCGAAAAAGGTGAACAACTCTTTCCGAGGATAGAGATGAAAAAGGGAAGGGAGGCTTCAGAGCACAAGGAGAAGATTATGGAAGATCTTTTAGGGATTGAGGATTTTGCAAGGATACAACTGAAGGTCGGTCGTGTGACTACAGCAGAGAGGATCAAGGGTTCTGAGAAACTGATACGGCTTATTGTTGATACAGGTGAAGAGAGGCAGATAGTAGCAGGAATAGGCAAGAGCTATGCCCCTGAATATCTTATCGGTAAAAAGGTAATAGTCGTCACAAACCTGAAGCCTGCAAGGCTTATGGGCGTCGAATCAAGGGGCATGCTCCTTGCTGCAACAGGCGATAATGGTCAATGCTCTATCATAACTATTGACAGGGATGTCAGGGAGGGTTCAAGGGTAAAATAGATGAAAAGGGGGATTTATGACTTTTAGGGCTTCCTTTCATTTTGAAATGCCGCCGGCGTGGGAAGATGCAGTTAAAGAAGGGCGCAAGACGATAGATGTAAGGGTTAATATCCAGCCCTACGCAGATGTCAACAAAGGAGACATCATTAGATACAACTCGACTGATGTCATTGTTAAAGGGATCCGAGCCTATCCGAGCCTCTCGGACCTCCTCGCCTATGAAGACTTCAGAAAAATAACCCCTGATGTTTGGGATGTCCATGACGCCCATAAGAGGCTCCTCGATGAGTTTCATCATGACGAACCCTCTCATGGGTTGCTTGCCTTTGAGATAGAACCTTTGAAAAAAAGTAAGCGGGTATAGCCATGAAAGGGGTCAAGAACTGGCCTGAGAGGGAAAGACCGAGGGAGAGGCTGATAAAGTATGGTGCCGATACCCTTTCTAACGCCCAGCTGCTTGCAATAATCATCAGGACTGGTTCCGGGCAGGAGGGCGTCCTCGACCTCTCGATAAGCCTCCTCAATAGGTTCAAAGGACTGAGGGATATAGAGAGTGCCTCTGTTGCTGATCTCCTGTCTGTGAAGGGTCTCGGTATTGCAAAGGTTGCACAGATCAAGGCTGCCTTTGAACTTGGCAAAAGACTCATGAGCGAGTCTATAGAAGACAGACCTCTTTTCTCAACAGCCCTCGCCGTATATTCCTATTTTGCACCGAGGATGAAAAACCTCAAAAAGGAGGTCTTTTCATGCCTCCTCCTCGACTCAAAGAATCGATTCTTAAGAGAGGTGAGGGTCTCAGAGGGAACACTTACCAGGTCCCTCATACATCCGAGAGAGGCCTTTAGAGAAGCCATAAGGGAGGCAGCACAATCCGTTATATTCATTCATAACCACCCCAGTGGAGACCCCTCACCAAGTAAAGATGACATTGTTGTCACAGAACGACTGAAGAACGCAGGGGAGATTATTGGAATAGATGTCCTTGACCATATAATAATCGGCGATGGAAGGTTTGTGAGCATAAAAGATCTGAATCTTTTATGCTAAAATATCCACTCAATAATACCAAAGAAGGGGGTTACCATGCCAGTTTATGAGTATAGGTGTGAAAAGTGTGGAGAGACCTTTTCTCTGGTAATGGGGATTAAGGAGAAGGAAAAGGCAAAGATAGAATGTCCAAAATGCAAAAGCGCAAGAGTAAAGCCGGTATACTCAGGATTTTTTGCGGTGACGTCAAAAAAATCGTAACTGCATGGTAAAACTTTATTTCATGCAAGGCGGTTGACGAAAGAGCAACCTAAGAACGGAAGATGGCCATTTTGTTTTTAAATTTAGGATGCTGTCATTTGAGAAAGTACCCAATAATGTGCTGAGAGAATTACAAGATGGAAAAATCATTTACTGCCTCAAATTACTAAAATTGATTCGGAAAAGGACCCTTAGTTGCTGAAATTTGACATCGAAAAAACTGTTGGGTACTGGCTTGAAAGCGCAGAATATGACATGGATGTGGCTGATGCCATGTATGAAAAAGGGAAGTACCCTTATGCCTTATTTATGGGACATCTTGCGCTGGAAAAGCTGCTCAAGGCGCTGGTTGTTAAAAATACACATAAGCATGCTCCATATACTCATTCTTTACCTTTATTGGCAAGCCAGTTACAAATAGAAATTCCTCAGAAAATAATGAATAGACTGGCAAGATTTATGGAGTTTCATTTTGAAGCAAGGTATCCAAAAGAGCAGAAAAAGTTTTATAGTAAATGTACAAAGAAATTTGCTGACAAAAATTTACAAGAAATAAAAGAGGTGTTTGCATGGTTGAAAAAGAAATTATAGAGAAGGTAATGGAATTTGTAAAAGAGTTAAAAAAACGCAAGATTAAGATTGCAAAGGTAATCATTTATGGTTCAAGGGTTACAGGAAAGGCGCATGAATACAGCGATATTGATATTGCCATAGTATCCCCTGATTTTGGAAAAGACAGTTATAAAGAAGGTGCAAGGCTTTTTGAAATAGCCTGTAAAATTGACCCAAGGATTGAGCCTGTTCCTATCTCTTTAAAATCTTATGAAAACGACACATGGATACCTTTAATATATGAGATAAGGGATAGGGGGATAGAATTAAAGGCAGCTTAATTTTTTGTAATAGGATTTGTGAGGATGCAATGGTTTTGTTAAAACTCAATCCGAGGTTAATAAAGGGCATATAAAAAGAGCAGACAGGAAAATAATTTTATGATACAAATAATCCATCTTCACAGGAGGACATTATGATTAAGAGAGCACTCATCAGTGTCTCGGACAAAAGGGGCATTGTCGATTTTGTAAAGGAGCTTTCAACGATGGGCGTTGAGATTCTGTCAACAGGGGGAACGGCAAAGGCCCTCAGGGATGGAGGCATCGAGGTTATAGATGTCTCTGAATATACAGGGCTACCCGAGATGCTTGACGGCAGACTCAAGACGCTACATCCAAAGATTCACGGAGGTCTCCTGGCAAGACGCGATAGAATCGAAGATATGGAGGCCCTTGACAGACATGGTATTAAACCGATCGACATGGTCGTTGTTAATCTATACCCCTTCGAAGATACAATATCGAAGGAGGGAGTCACCCTTGAAGAGGCAATAGAGAACATAGATATTGGCGGGCCTACCATGTTGAGGGCAGCATCAAAGAACTATCAGGATGTGGCAGTAATTGTTGACCCTGACGATTACAGGGCAATAATCGAGGAGATGAGGGCATCGGGAGGGAATCTCGGTAAGGAGACGAGACTGAACCTCGCCAGAAAGGTCTTTGCTCACACTGCCCGATATGACACTTTAATCACTGATTACCTAACAGGGATAACCGAGAAGGAAAGGACATTCCCCGATTTCTTTACCTTCTCAATGAAAAGGGTCTCTGTTCTCAGATACGGTGAAAATCCCCAGCAAAAGGCGGCCTTATATAAGGAGAGGACTGACGGTTTATCCCTCGCCGATGCTAAGGTTCTCCAGGGCAAAGAGATGTCATTCAATAACTATCTCGATGCCCATTCTGCACTTCTGCTCGTCCTTGAGTTTGATAAGAAGGCATGTGTGGTGGTCAAGCATAACAACCCCTGCGGGGTTGCTACCGGCAGGACATCGGCAGAGGCATACAGAAAGGCTGTAAAGACAGACCCTGTCTCAGCCTTTGGAGGGGTTGTTGCCTTCAATACAGAGGTGGATGGTGAGGCAGCAAGGGAGATGGTTGATCTATTCCTTGAGGTTGTCATAGCGCCTTCCTTTACTGTAGAGGCATTCGAGGTATTCTCAAAAAAGCCCAATGTGAGGCTTCTTGAACTTCATGATATATTGTCATCAGACAAGAGAAGACCGGGCTCATGGGACATGAAGCGGATTGCAGGTGGGTTGTTATTACAGGGATGGGATTATTCTCAGGAGGATATAACAGCGCTCAGGGCTGTCACAAAGCGTCAGCCGTCTGATGATGAACTTGAAGCCCTCGAATTTGCATGGAAGGTCTGCAAGCATGTGAAGTCAAATGCTATTGTCTATGCCCTTAAGGACAGGACGGTGGGCATAGGCATAGGGCAGACAAGCAGGGTCTATTCTGCAAGGATAGGGGCGATGCTTGCCCACGAGCAGACAGACGGCAGTGTGGCAGCCTCGGACGGATTTTTCCCATTCAGGGACGGGATTGATGTCCTCCATGAGATGGGTGTTACAGCAGTGGTTCAGCCCGGGGGTTCGTTGAGGGACGATGAGGTCATAAAGGCAGCAGATGAGCACGATATGGCAATGATAATCACAGGGGTGAGGCATTTCAGGCACTGATGGGAATTGAGGCACGCTATGAGGTCATTTAAAGAGATAAAAGGGCATTACAATTTCACCGAAGAGGATGAAAAGAGGCTGTCGTCTTTGAAGGGCCTGATGCAAGACAATGCTGACAGGGTCATGGAGGCCCTCCATTCATGGATACTCCAGACAAAGGAGACCGCGAGGTATTTTACAGAGGAGGGCATAAAGAGACACGTCTTCGGGTCCCAGAGGGAGTGGTTTCTCGACCTCTTCTCGGGCAACTACGACAGCAGATATTATGAGAGGCTGATAAGGATCGGGCAGACCCATGTGAGGGCACTTGTGGATGCCCATTACATGAACCGCTCTGTGAATATAGTGAGGAATGTCTGCGTAGACATCCTGAGCAGGTATATCGGCGAAGTGGAAGAACGGATAGAGATGATGGCCTCTGTAGAAAAGATACTCGATATAAACCTCGATGTGATCACCTCCTCTTACATAGAGGAAGAATTAAGGACCTACTCTCCTGCCTACCGTGTAAGGAATGCCCTTATAAGCTTCTCTGAGCGGTTTTCACAGACCATGAACCTTGTCCTTGTCCTTGCATTGATTGGCCTCACCATGGGAGTGGTTGCCCTTTTTGTATATGACGTCCAGAGGCTTGTTGCAGGCAACCTCGAACAGGGGATCATCACTGCCCTTGGATCAATGCTGATCCTCTGGGTGATGATAGAGCTTATGAATACAGAGATCGCACATATGAAAGGTGGCAAGTTTCATATCAGTGTCTTCATCGGCGTTGCCCTTGTCACCATCATAAGGGAGACGATGATCGCTACACTCAAACATGAAAAGCCCGAGACCATATATTATCTCATAGCAGCCATCTTTGTTATAGGGGTGGTTTACTGGCTTGTGAAAAAGACAGAGACAAAGGAACGATGAAGGTACTTGTTATCGGCGGGGGTGGAAGGGAGCATGCCATAGTATGGAAATTGTCACAGTCAAGGCATGTTGATAAGATATATTGTCTCCCTGGCAATGCGGGGATTTCAGAGACAGCAGAGTGCATTGATGTTGACCTGAATGATTTTGGGGCATTGATAGACTTTGTTAAATACGAATGGATAGACCTCACCATAGTCGGCCCTGAGGAACCGCTATCAAGGGGTATTGTTGATGCCTTTGAGAGGGAAGGCAGGAGGATACTCGGCCCTAACAGGGATGCGGCACAGCTTGAATCCAGCAAGGTATTCGCAAAGGACTTCATGAGGCGTTACAGAATACCGACTGCAGAATACAGGGTCTTTACATCCTACCTCCACGCCGAGGACTATGTGAGGATGAAAGGGGCGCCCATAGTGATAAAGGCTGATGGCCTTGCGGCAGGTAAGGGCGTCTTTGTGGCCAGCACACTGGATGAGGCGATAGATGCCCTGAGGCTCATAATGAAGGAGAGGGCATTTGGAGAGGCAGGCAACAGGGTAGTTGTAGAGGAATTCCTTGACGGCGATGAGGCGTCATTTATGGCCTTCTGCGACGGGAGGACTGTGACCCCTATGGCGTCTTCTCAGGACCACAAGAGGGTCTTTGATGGCGACAGGGGTCCAAACACAGGTGGAATGGGTGCATATAGCCCCGCGCCTGTAATCACAGGGGAGATAGAGGCATCAATAATGAGGAAGATTATGCGGCCTGTGATGAAGGGGCTCAGGGCAGAAGGCATAAGATACAGGGGGGTACTCTATGCAGGTCTGATGATAAAGGGCGGTTCACCTTATGTCCTTGAGTTTAACTGCAGGCTCGGTGACCCTGAAACGCAGCCTGTGCTTTCAAGGCTGGATGGAGATTTCGTGGATATAGCCTTTGCCATCCTGGATGAAAGGCTGTCTGATATAGAGATCAGGTGGAGACCTGAGGCATCTGTTTGTGTTGTCCTTGCATCAAGAGGGTATCCGGGCAGGTATGAGAAGGGTAAGGTTATAACAGGGCTTGATGAGGCAAAGAGACAGAAGGATACCTTTATATTCCATGCAGGAACCTCATTTGACAACGGTAATATCGTGACATCAGGTGGAAGGGTCCTCGGCGTTACTGCCCTTGGAAGGGACATAAGGGAGGCGAGGGAAAGGGCATACAGGGCAGCGGCGCTGATCCATTTTGATGGGATGCATTACAGAAAGGACATTGCAGAAAGGGCGCTTAAGAGGGAACAAGTATCGTGAAGTAACAAATGGGAAGAGGGCACCCCAAAAAGTCAAAGACTTTTTGGGGACCCCGGTTAAGAAATGAGACAGGAGGTGAGATGAAACCACAGGTCCTGATAATAATGGGAAGTGATTCAGACCTACCTGTTGTTGAAGAGGCAGGGAGGATTCTCAAGGATTTCGGTATCCCCTATGAGATGACTATAGCCTCTGCCCACAGGACACCCGGGCGGGTAATTAAACTCGTAACAGAGGCTGAAAAGAGAGGGATAGATGTGATCATTGCAGCAGCAGGTGCAGCAGCCCATCTGGCAGGAACTATTGCATCACATACAATACTGCCCGTGATCGGTGTTCCAATAAACTCTTCTCCGCTTCAAGGCTTTGATTCCCTTCTCAGCACTGTCCAGATGCCGCCAGGGGTACCGGTTGCAACAATGGCGGTTGGTAAGTCAGGGGCAAAGAACGCTGCTATTCTTGCAGCCCAGATCATCGCAAGAAGGGACAGGAATATTTCAAAGAAGCTCGCCGAGTTCAGGAGAGAGATGGCTGCTGAGGTCGAGGAAAAGGCTCAAGCCCTAAGCCTAAAAAGGCAACAATCCACTTCCGAAGACAAATAGGAAATAGATAAATAGGAAAAGGGCACCCCAAAAAGTATTTGACTTTTTGGGGACCCGATTAGGAATTAATGAATTAAAATCCCATTTCCCACTTACTGTTTAACTATTTATTCTCTATAATGATTGATTTCAAAAGAACTGGCCCTAACGGCTCTGCAATCCTGAAGAAATCGTGACTTATCTTAAACAGAAATGCTTAATATCCTCTCCCCCCTGGCCTTCTGCTACCAAAACCGCGCTCTCTCGGGCCCTTCTCTCTTCTCTCCTGCGGTTTTGCTTCACTGACAACGATATTCCTGTCCATGAAGCTACTGCCGTTAAGCATCGAAATAGCCTTCTGAGCCTCTGAATCAGAGTTCATCTCGATAAAGCCGAAACCTCTCGGCCTGCCGGTGGCAGCATCTGTTATAAGTTTTGCTGACACTACCTCTCCTGCCTTTGAGAAGAGGTCCTTCAGGTCATCCTCTGATGCCTGAAACGAAATGTTGCCTACATAAAGTTTCCTGCCCATCCTTCCTCCTGAAAACAAAATCCCCAGGGCTAATGCCCTGGGTGAGTCACCAAAAAATCAAAGATTTTTGGGGCCCGCTGTTTTAACCTTCAATAGCTAAATATGCCAGTAATTGAGAATTTTGTCAAGTGGATAATTCGAGAAAGACATTTTCTGAGCGTTCCCTCCCTATAGTAGAATTCGGGCCATGGCCCGGAAGTACCTCTGTCTCAGGAGGAAACGACATCAGTCTTTTGAATGACTCCCTGAGTCTGTTCATGTCTCCACCGTAGAAATCTGTCCTCCCAACAGCGCCAGCAAAGAGCGTGTCACCTGTGACTATAACCCCTTCGCCAGAGAGGCATATACCACCAGGGCTGTGGCCGGGGGTATGGAGCACCTTGAAGCTGATGCCTCCAAGACTTATCTCATCACCATCCTTGACGAATATCTCTGGCTCTGGAAGGGGATCAAGGTCGTATCCCCAGAATGCTGCCTGGTCTTTTGCACCATGGTAGATCTCCAGTTCATCTCTATGGATAATGACCTTTGCGCCAGTCTCCTTCTTGATGTCAGCCACTGCCCCAACATGGTCAAAGTGTGCATGTGTGCAAACGATATAGTCCACAGAGAGGGATTCATTGTTGATTATCTCCATTATCCTGTCCGGCTCATCTCCAGGGTCTATAACCATAGCCTTTTTAGAGGCCTCATCCCATATTATAAAACAATTTACATCAAGGGGACCGACAACGAGACTTCTCACAATCATACATTCCTCCAGATAGAGAAAAGGAATTCCTTAAATCCCATTTCCTATTTCCTCTTTATCACATGATAGATATAATCTATTTCATCGCTTTTAAGCAAGAGACAGACAGTGGAATATATTGCTAGACATACCAGAATGGTCACCGAAAGGTATGCCGCCTTTTCCACGATCATCCCAGATGTCTTCCACGCCTCACCACGCAGTATAAGCCAGCCAGAAATAGCCATTATGCCTGATGCCGCGCATATCCTTATGAATGATCGAAGTATTCTCCTTGTGTCGATACGGCCCAGCCTTTTTCTTAGGAAATAGAAGAGGAGTGCAAAGTTGACTCCGGAGGCGATGGCATTTGCAAAGGCCAACCCCGCATGCCTCATCGGGCCCATGAGGATGATGCTTATGAGGATATTAACTATCATTGCTATAACTGCAACCTTAACCGGAGTCTTGGTGTCATTCAGAGAATAGAATGTCGCTGTCACGACCCTTACGCCAACGATTGCCCATATGCCTACGGAATAAAAAAGCAGCGCCTCAGAAGTCCCTGCAGTTGCGGTGTAATCGAACACACCCCTCTGAAACAGGACATTCACAATAGGCTCTCTCAATGCCATCAAACCTGCCATAGCAGGGATAGTTATAAAAAAGAGCAGCCTTAATGCAAAGGAGAAATCCTCCCTCAGTTTATCCATATCTCCCCTTACCGCATGTTCAGAAAGTGCGGGAAGGGCTGCCATGCCCATGGCGACCCCAAATATCCCGATTGGGAATTGAATCAATCTCATGGAGTAATAGAGATATGTGATGCTCCCCTGCGGGAGGAATGAAGCAAGGATTGTACTGACGAATATGTTTATCTGAGAAACAGCCATCCCCATGGTTGCAGGAAGTATGAGGAGAGACATCTTCTTAAGTCCTGGATGCCTGAATCCATGGTCGAGTTTAAGGTCATAATCCTTTCGGAAAAAGTGTGGAAGCTGAAAGGCAAACTGCACAAGTCCGCCGAGTGTGACCCCTGATGCAACTGCAATTATTGGTTGCTCCAGCAGGGGAACAAAGAGCAGCACCATAACGATTATAGTTATATTCAGCATTGCTGGTGCAAGGGCAGGGGCAAAGAATACCCTCCTCGTATTAAGCGCTCCCATTATAAGGGCAGCAAGGCTTATGAACAGAAGGAACGGGAACATAACCCTCGTAAGAAGCACGGTTAGAGAAAACCTCTCCTTATCATTTAGGAAACCAGGCGCGATTACAGTGACTATTGCAGGTGCCGCTATTATCCCTATCAGGCAGATCGACCCCACAAATATGAGGATGAATGTGAAGGTTACCCTGACGAGCCTCTTTGCCTCGGCAGGACCGTGCTTTGTCTGGTATTCCGTAAGAACAGGGATGAAGGCCGATGACATGGACCCCTCGGCAAAGAGTTCCCTCAGGAGATTAGGAATCCTGAATGCCACGAAGAATGTGTCGGAGAGGCCAGTTGCACCAAAGTATCGGGCCAGTATCATGTCCTTGACATAGCCGAGGATCCGGCTTATGAATGTAGCCAGAGACATGACACCTGCCGCCTTTGCTATCCTTCCCTTTGTATCCATAACAGGCAATTATAGCACAACCAGCAGACCCCGTCACTTATATATTGTGGTAAAATATGCTATCCTTTACTTATTAATGGAGGGCGTTATGAAGGTAATTGAGGGTGAGCTCCAGGCGAAGGGGTTGAGGTTCGGCATCGTCGTCAGCAGGTTTAATGATTTCATTACAAGCAGGCTTCTGGACGGTGCAATGGATGCACTGCTCAGGCATGGCGCAGACGAGGCTGACATCGAGATTGTGAAGGTTCCAGGCTCCTTCGAGATCCCCATGGTTGCAAAGAAGATGGCTGTTAGAGGTACATACAGTGCAGTCATATGTCTCGGCACTGTGATCCGCGGTGCGACTCCGCATTTCGAGTATGTGGCAGCGGAGGTGTCCAAGGGTATAGCATCGGCATCAATGGACACAGGGGTTCCGATCGCCTTCGGGATTATCACGGCTGATACCATTGAGCAGGCAATCGAGAGGGCAGGCACAAAGAGCGGCAATAAAGGCTGGGATGCAGCAATTACTGCCATAGAGATGGCCCAGGTAATGAAAAAACTGACATGAGGCGTAGAAAGGGAAGGGAGTATGCGCTTCAGCTTCTCTTTCAGTTTGACTTCACAGGGAAGATACCAGAAAAAGGCGACTTAGATGTGTTCTGGGCAGGGATGGATGTAGATGCCGAGACCAGGGAGTTTACAGAGGACATCGTACTGGGCACCATCCGCAACCTGACAGAGATAGATTCTTCGATACAAAAGACTGCAGAGCACTGGGTCCTTGAGAGGATGGCTGCTGTTGACAGGAATATACTCAGGTTCGCTACCTATGAATTGCTCTATCGCAGAGATATCCCCTCTACTGTGACGATAAATGAGGCCATAGAGATAGCAAAGAAATACTCAACATTAGAGTCAGCCTCATTTATAAATGGGATCCTCGACAACATTGCAAAGGGGATAAAGGATAAGAGGATAAGGTAGTGCATTACGCTGTTATCTCAGATGTCCACTCAAATCTCGAGGCCCTCAATGTCGTGATGAGGGATATTAAGGTGAGGAGGAAGATCGATGACATACTCTTTCTCGGAGATGCCGTCGGCTATGGCCCAGACCCGAATGAGTGCGTAAAGGCATTGAAGGATAACTGCATGGTCCTCCTTGCCGGCAACCATGACTGGGCTGTCCTCGGGCTGACAGACATCGATTATTTCAATGATGAGGCAAGGGCAGCCATACTATGGACGAAGGAGGCTCTGACAGAGGACAATTCAAGGGCCATCGAGACCTTCTCCATTGTGAGGGTCATCGAGAAGGACAGCATCTTTGTCGTTCATGCAACACCAAAGGAGCCACGTGCATGGCATTATCTCCTCACACTCTATGACGCAGAGGTAAATTTTCGTTATTTTGACCAGAGGATATGCATCACAGGCCACACCCATTACCCTTCTGTTATAGAGAGGCTGCCATCTGGTGAGTTAGTCGCTTACAGTAAAGATGTTAAGTTCGGGAAGGATAGGAGGTATATAATAAATGCGGGGAGTGTGGGCCAGCCCAGGGATAAGGACCCGAGGGCATGCTATGCAATAGTTGATGATGAAGGGGTGGAGTTTATAAGGGTGGAGTATAATGTAAGGAAGACTCAAAAGAAGATGCATGAGGCAGGGCTTCCACTCCTTTTGATTAAGCGGCTTGAATACGGGATGTAAAACCTATCCGTGTTTCAATCCCCTCTGCCTGATTGCCTCATAAAGGCATATGGCAGCAGATGATGCAACATTGAGGCTTTCTGCCCTGCCGTGTATCGGTATCTTCAATAGCATATCTGCCGCACCTTTTAATTTATCAGTGGCCCCCTCTGCCTCATTTCCAAAAACAAAGGCCAGTGCTCTGGAGAGGTCTGCCTCATAGATGGTACTTGATGCCCTGGTATCAGCCACTAAGATCTCGATGTTTTTCCTCCTGAGCCATTCAATCACTTCATCCGTATCCGAAGGCACAACAGGTATATTGAAAATGCTACCTGCCGTTGCCCGAATTACCTTCGGCATGAAGACATCGCACGTCCTGCCGAGCGTTATTACTGCATCGGCCTGGGCTGCATCAGACGTCCTGATGATGGTTCCAAGATTGCCTGGGTCCTGAATGCCGTCGCAAACAACAATAAGCGGGTTTGGCTTTAAAGATAAATCATTGAGTTTATGCAATCTGTAAGCTGCGACAGCGACAATACCCTGTGGTGTTTCTGTTTCTGTGAGTTTAGAGAGGATATGTGCTGTTGTCTCTATGAGATCGGGCACTACTGACACCCCAAAAAATCTTTGATTTTTTGAGATCGGAAGAGCAC
>JBBISG010000007.1:0-60274 GCA_037441365.1 Nitrospirota bacterium | reverse complement strand
ATTATCTATTAATAAGTTATTTTTATTTGACCCGATTTGTGGCATTATATTATTGTGTATTTTACACTGCTGATATCGAGGTCAGAACCGGAGTGCCCTTTTCTGATTCTTGGCCAGAGATATTTTAATGCATAGAGAAGAAACGGGGGGATTTTCCTCCCTACTCAGAACAACAGAGACACAGAAAGGAGAGCGCTGATATGCCAACGATGGAGTTTCAGGGAAAACAGTATGAGGTTGATGAGGATGGTTACCTTGTCAATCTTGATGACTGGAGCAAGGAGCTGGCCGAACACATAGCGAAGCTTGAGGGTATCGAGATGACAGATGCCCACTGGGAGGTTGTGAATTTCCTGAGGGATTACTACCAGAAATACCAGATCGCTCCAATGATCAAGATACTGGTAAAGGAGATAGGTAAGGTGATGGGGCCTGAGAAGGGCAATACAAAGTACCTCTATGAGCTTTACCCTGGAGGGCCTGCAAAACAGGCATGCAAAATAGCGGGGCTTCCAAAGCCGACCGGGTGCGTATAATTTCTGCCAGACAGTTTGAGAATAATACAGGCTTTAACGTGGAGGATTTCCGATTCGCCCCGGCGAATCGGGGTGAATAAGCAACACTGCATTACACAATAGCCGTTGCCTTTAGTGGGGAGAAAGGAAACAGGTGTTTTGAGGTGTGGACAGGTATTGCAAAAACGTACGGCAATAAATGCCCTAAATCGTGAGAGCAACATTAATAGCGGTATGGAGCTGAAGGATTTCCTATCAGAAAAGAGGTCTGCCATTTTAAAAAAATGGTTTGATGCAATAATACAGACCTATCCACCTGAGACCGCAAGCTTTTTGAAGAGGCAGAAAAACCCGTTTACCAATCCTGTTGGTAATACGATTTTACAGGGGATAGACGGGCTTCTTGAAGAGCTGATAAACGGGATGGATTCCACAAGGTTGTCCTATTTTCTCGACAATCTCATCAGGGTCAGGGCTATTCAGGATTTTACACCATCTGAGGCCGTTGCCTTTATATTCCACCTGAAGAGGATAATCAGAGAAGAACTCGGAGGAGGAATCCCTGAGGCAGCGGTTCACGAACTGCCGCTGCTTGAGGGCAGGATCGACCTCCTCGCCCTCATGGCCTTTGACATCTATGCAAAATGCAGGGAGAAGATTTACGAGATCAGGGCAAATGAGATGAAGAATAGCACATTCATGCTATTGCGGAGAGCAAATCTTATATCCGAGGTTCAGCAGAACATCGGGAAAGTAACAATCCTAAATAGAAAGAAGAGGTAACAGTAATGGGAGCTTTGTTTTCCTTCTTTGCTGTTATAGCGCTTGTCTTGTTCGCTATTGGAGGGATAAAGCTGGCAGGCATGCAGTTCATCTTCGGAGCGGTCCTTCCCTATCTTGCCCTTCTGACATTCACTATCGGGGTCATTTATCGTGTCATTAAGTGGGGGCGCACACCTGTCCCCTTTTCAATACCCACGACTGCAGGGCAGCAGAAGACCCTCCCATGGATAAAGCAGAGCCGGCTTGAAAACCCATCGACCGCCCTGGGTGTTATCGGGAGGATGCTGCTTGAGGTGCTTCTATTCAGGTCCCTCTTCAGGAACCTGAAGTCAGAGTTGACGGTTGAATCTCGCGTAGTCTACGGCTCTGAAAAGTGGCTATGGCTTGCAGGATTGGCCTTCCACTATTCATTCTTGATAGTTCTGCTCCGACACATAAGGCTATTTGCCCAGCCCGCGCCTTTCTTTCTGCATCTCATTGAAGGGGTGGATGGATTCTTACAGATCGGTGTGCCGAGACTCTTTATAACCGGCATAATACTCCCTGCAGCCGCTACCTATCTCTTCCTGAGAAGGATATACATCCCGCAGGTTAGATATATATCCCTTGCGGCCGACTATTTCCCCCTTTTCATGATAATAGGAATTGCCGCAACAGGGATACTGATGAGATATTTCTTAAAAACAGATGTGGTAGCCATAAAACAGCTCACCATGGGATTGGTGAGTCTTAAGCCTGTTATAGCCGAGGGAATAGATGTCATCTTTTTTGTTCATCTATTCCTTGTAAGCGTTTTATTCGCCTATTTCCCTTTCAGCAAACTCCTCCATATGGGCGGGGTATTTTTGAGTCCCACGAGGAATACGAAGGCCAACAGCCGTGAGTTCAGGCACGTTAATCCATGGAACTACCCTGTAAAGGTGCATACCTACGAGGAATATGAGGAGGAATTCAGGGAGAAGATGAAGATGGCTGGAATACCTGTAGAAAAGGAGTGAGTATGGCAAAGCTTCCAAAACCAGACGAACTATCGAAGATAAACCTTAAGCCCCCGCAGAAGGGGTGGATGGATACCCCTGTTGAATTCAGGGAGGGCATGTTCTGTCATGCAGCAAAGCCTAAGGACCTTGAGGCAGTCGATTTCCCAAATGTCCATGAGTGGTCATCAAAAGATGAGGACTGGAAGCTCCCTGAAAACTGGAAGGAGACAGTCCTCAACGGCATAAAAGAAAGGCTTTTAAAATACCGCTCCTTCCATGTATTTATGGACATCTGTGTGAGGTGCGGCGCCTGCGCCGACAAGTGCCACTTCTTCATCGGCACTGGTGACCCGAAGAATATGCCTGTGCTAAGGGCAGAGCTCCTGAGGTCGATCTACAGGAAATATTTTACCCCTGGCGGAAGGATATTCGGAAAGACTGCTGGTGCAAGGGAACTGACGGCAGAGGTAATTAAGGAGCTCTGGTATTACTACTATCAGTGTACAGAATGCCGCCGCTGCTCGCTCTTCTGCCCCTATGGCATTGATCAGGCAGAGATCACGATGATAGGCCGTGAACTCCTTAATCTGCTCGGTTTAAACACAGGCTGGATAGCAGGTCCTGTGGCAAATTGCTATATGAAGGGCAATCACCTCGGCCTTGAGCCCCACACGCTCAAAAGCAATATCGAATTCATGCTGGATGATATAGAGACGATAACAGGCATAAGGATAGAGCCATCCTTTAACAGGAAAGGGGCCGAGATACTATTCGTTACACCCTCTGGAGACCTCTTCGGCATGCCTGGCATCTATACCTGTATGGGCTATCTCATGCTGTTTCACGAACTTGGCCTCGACTACACATGGAGCACCTATGCCTCGGAGGGTGGGAATTTTGGTTTTTTCACATCCAATGAGATGGCCAAGAGGCTCAATTACAAGATATATGCAGAGGCAAAGAGGCTCGGGGTTAAATGGATACTCGGTGGAGAATGCGGTCATATGTGGAGGGTGGTTCACCAGTATATGGATACGTGGAACGGTCCTGCAGATTTTCTCGAAGAACCCGTCTCCCCTATTACAGGGACAAAATTTGATAATGCAAAGTCCACCAAAATGGTTCATATAGTTGAATTCACTGCGGACCTGATAAAACACGGCAAACTCAATTTAGACCCGAGCCGTAATGACCACCTTAAGGTCACGTTTCATGACTCCTGCAATACATCAAGGGGCATGGGAATCTTCGAAGAGCCGAGATATGTCATCAAGAATGTGTGCAACCACTTCTATGAGATGCCCGAGGATACAATAAGAGAAAAGACCTTTTGCTGTGGCAGCGGTTCTGGTCTGAATGCATCAGAGAATATGGAGTTGCGGATGAGGGGAGGTTTCCCGAGGGCGAACGCAGTGCGTTATGTCCATGACAAACATGGTGTGAATATGCTCGCCAATATCTGTGCCATTGACAGGGCAGCCCTTCCTGCGTTGATGGACTACTGGGTCCCTGGTGTGCAGGTTGCCGGTGTCCATGAGCTGGTGGGCAATGCGCTGGTGATGAAGGGGGAGAAGGAAAGGACGCAGGACCTGCGATTAGAACCCATTCCAGGAAAGGAGGCCAGGGAAGATGTATGACGGTGGAAAGATAATCCTGGGACTCATCATCTTTGTTGCCTTTGTGACATTCCCTTTTTACAACAACATAGGGAAGGCGAGCAAAACACCAGAACCAAAATTAGATACCCCTGCCATACAGCAGATGAAGGAAAGGAAGTGCATAGAACCAAAGGGTTTCATGAGGGCAGAGCATATGAAGCTTCTGAATCGGTGGAGAGACTGGGTAGTGCGAGACGGCAATAGCATCTATGTCGCCTCTGACGGAAAGAGATATGCGATGAGCCTCCAGAACACATGCATGAACTGCCACTCCAACAAGAAGAAATTTTGCGATGAATGTCATAACTATGTGGCAGTAAAACCCTATTGCTGGGATTGCCATATAGCACCCAAGGAGAGTGAGACATGAGCCTGAGCAGAAGGGATTTCTTAAAATTGGCCGGGATTACAACCCTATCGACACTCGGCAGTGTATCTGCGGTTAATCTCCTCAGGAGGGACAACATCGAGGCATCACAGGTCTCTCCGAGGCCGGAGGCCCTGAAGGCAAAGAGATGGGCCATGGTCGTGGATATGAGGAAATTCAAGACGCCTGAGGATTATAAAAGGGTTATCGATGCATGCCACAGCGCCCATAATGTCCCTGACTTTGGAAATCCTAAAGATGAGGTAAAGTGGATATGGACTGATACCTTTGAGCACGCATTCCCAGGGCAGGAAAGCAAATATATGCCAGAGGGATTAAAAGACAAACCCCTTCTTCTGCTCTGCAACCACTGTGACAACCCTCCATGTGTGAGGGTCTGCCCAACTAAGGCTACATTTAAGAGAAGTGACGGGATTGTCATGCAGGATATGCACCGCTGTATTGGATGCAGGTTCTGTATGGCGGCCTGCCCGTATGGGGCAAGGAGCTTTAACTGGAGGGACCCAAGGCCCTATATCAGGGTGGAGAACAAGGAATATCCGACAAGGACCATCGGTGTTGTAGAAAAATGCACCTTCTGCACAGAAAGAATCGCAAAGGGCCTCCAGCCAGCCTGTGTAGAGGAGTCAAACGGCGCTTTGCTCTTCGGCGACCTTGAAGACCCTGATTCAGAGGTGAGGAAGGCCCTAAGAACAAACTTCACCATACGGCGCAAATCAGAGCTCGGGACAGGGCCGGGGGTGTATTACATAATCGGAGGGAGTGAAAATGCTTGAAAAGGCACTCACTGGAAGTCGTAGATACTGGACATGGATTTTCCTGTTACTCGGCATCAGCGGCATCGGTCTGATCTTCTACCTCAAGCAATTGAGCTATGGCCTCGGGATAACCGGTATGAGCAGAGACGTATCATGGGGTTTTTATATAGGCCAGTTCACCTTTCTTGTGGGTGTCGCAGCCTCCGCTGTCATGCTGGTTCTGCCTTACTATCTCCATAACTACAAGGTGTTTGGCAGAATCACCATCCTTGGAGAATTTCTTGCGGTTGCCTCTGTAACGATGTGTCTTCTATTTATCTTTGTCGACATGGGCCAGCCGATGAGAATATTCAATGTCCTGCTTCACCCAACGCCCAATTCGATCATGTTCTGGGATGCTGTCGTCCTGAGTGGCTACCTCCTCCTCAACATCATAGTCGGCTGGACTGTCCTCGGTGCCGAGCATAAGGATGTGCCCCCGCCGGGCTGGGTAAGGCCACTCATATATCTTTCTATAGCATGGGCCCCGAGCATCCACACAGTCACGGCATTTCTCTATTCAGGGCTTCCAGGCAGGCATTTCTGGCTGAGTGCTATTATGGCGGCCCGATTCCTCGCCTCGGCATTCTCCTCAGGGCCTTCTCTACTTATTATCCTGGCCCTTATAATAAGGAAGTTCACCAGATTCGATCCCGGCAGAGAGGCCATTCAGGCCCTTGGAAAAATCGTCACTTATTTCATGATAACGAACGTATTCTTCCTCGGTCTCGAATTCTTTACCGCCTTTTACAGCAACATACCGGGGCATGTGTATACCTTTCAGTACCTTTATTCTGGCATAGAAGGGCACGGGAAACTCGTCCCCATGATGTGGGCCTCCAATGTCCTTGCCCTGATCGCCCTCATCCTTCTGATCAACCCAAAAACGCGCAGGAATGAGAAAACCCTTTCTATAGCAGCAGCAGCGGTATTCCTCTCCCTATGGATAGATAAGGGTTTTGGACTGATCGTGGGCGGATTTATCCCAAATCCATTCGAGAGGATAACCGAATACTGGCCTACAATGCCTGAGACATTAATCACCCTAGGGGTCTGGGCAGCAGGACTCCTGATGCTGACCGTGCTTTACAAGATAGCCGTTGCTGTCAAGGAAGAGGAAACAACATAAAGGGATTCTAAAACTAACAAAACCGGGGTCCCCAAAAAGTCTTTGACTTTTTGGGGTGCCCTTTTCCCATTTAACTGGAGGTGAATTGGATGTATATGGTTGTGGTTGATACAACAAAGTGCACTGCATGCGAGGAGTGTGTGAATGTCTGCCCTCAGGGCGTGTTCCAGATGAATGATGGGAAGTCAGACCCCTATCAGACCGCTGAATGCGTGTTCTGCGAGAGCTGCCTCGGTGTATGCCCTTCAGGTGCAATAACCATAACGGAGATGTAAGTTCGATTTTACAGGTTCAGGCACTGTTATAGGCTTAAGGCTTAAAGGGGCAAAGCCCCTTTAGAACCCCAAATAAAGTGAAAGTGAAAAGCACACTCCCTTCACCTGCCTAAACCGACACTCTTTACGTCTTCTGGATATAGAGCTCCCAGTAGCCTTTATCCTCTAACTTTACCGATTCGAACTTATAGCCCTGTTTCTCGCAAAACCTCGGTATCGAGTCCTCTGCCGAGGCTGGTGCATCACATAATATCTTGAGTATTGCACCGCTGGGTAATTTTTCCAGAGACTTCTTTGTTAAGACTAATGGGTAAGGACATACCCTACCTAAAACATCGAGCGTCTCTGTGGGTGTCTGTGATTTTAAATCTGCCATTGTTGCATCCTCCCTAAATTAAAGGGGCAAAGCCCCTTAAAGTGAAAGATAAAGATAGAGATAAAAAAAACTTTCACTTTATCTTTATCTCTCCGTAAAGTCCCTTAAAAGAATTGCAGATGATCAGCCTCTTCCATCACCTTTTGAATTTCACTATACGGAACCAGCTGCGCCCTTGTCTCTCCACCGATGGCCTCAGCGTCCATGACGAGCTGGTCCTCTTTAAGACCAAGTCTTTCAACATCTTCTCTGCATATCATGATCTTTAAATCAAGAAGCAGCGCATTCATTATATGCTGCTCAAGGCTCGTTACACCGTAATGCTTCATTGCCTGCTGGCTCTTGAGGCAGTTCATAACACCATCCTCTATAAAGCAGACAGCAGGCTCAACGCTGTCGCCATCTTCCAGATAAATCTCAACGGTCTGGCTTGCGATTGCGTGTGTGAGGGCAAGCCTTGACGCCTCGGTTTTATATGGGAGAGACCTCACTATAAACCCTAATTTCCTTACGGCCATATTAATCACCTCCTATGAGAAGGACCCTATCAGCACTGAAGCAGCTCGCAAGATACCAGTCCATGCTGTGCCTTTTGAAGCCTTCCATTGTATCGTCCTTGTGGTAGCCCCTTGCCTCTGCACACGCCTCACATGCCGTTGCCTGGAAATTGCCTGTAGCGAAGAGTTCTGTGAGTGTTTTTGCAAGGTGAGAGTAGTCTTTAAACGCCTTCTGCCCCTTTTTTGAAAGCATTGTGGCATTTCCTGATACCCATAAATCTACCCTGTGTCCCTTTTTAACTGCAGCATCAGCAAGTTTAACTGCAAAATCGAGGGATAATGATCCCACCAGAGACGAAAAACAACCGATGGTCAGCTTTCCCATAAATGCCCCCTTTCTATATCCATATTATTTTTTCATAGTCACTAAAAATAAGGTCAACCACATCACTATAGGTCACTGGTTTGACGCGGCCATCCAGATCAGCAGAGCTGAATCCCCTGCTTTCGAGGTCCTCTAACAACGCATAGAAATTTGCGGATTTCTCAAGCAGAGGTGAAGGCCTTCCATTTTCTCTGGTTGTTGCATAGTAGATGCCATTGCCGACAAAGATGATGCCAAGTTTCTCGGCCCTGAGCCTTCCGATGGTCTCCTCAGCAGCCCTATAAGCACTAACAAAGACCCCTAAATTCATAGAGACACCTCCTGACAACATATTGGGAATGCAATTTTATACCACTTTTAAGACCAAATTGTCAACGTAGTAAAAAGTGCACCCTGCTTGTTTTTTCGACCCTTACGGTTTATTCTAAAGATAACAACTATTACATCGAGGGAAACATGGATATAGAAGGACTCGCACGCCAGATTAAACTGAACTGCAACATTTCCGATGCAGGGTTCTGGGGTTATTATTCCATCTGCGGTTTATTGCTCCGATTGAGGGAACTTTACAGAAGTGAGAATTCCCTCCTGCCATGGGATGAAATACCCGTGGAGGATATATCTGCATGGATAGCCTCAAAGGAGGCGGTCTGGAAGGACCTCGAAAATGAAAAATTAAAACCATTAAAGATTGGAGACAGGGTTTATGACCCCTTTGAGATCGACGAGATAAATACTGCCCTCGTCACGACAGGGCTTTTATACGGTGGCGGCTATGGCAGATTTAATAAACCGACATTCTTTCTTGCAAGGCTTAAAGGCAAAAGAGAGCTCTACGATTACCATATTTATTATGCAGGTGACGAACTATGCAGAGACCTCTCCTCATCCCCTGCAATGCTCCAGGGCAGGTGTATATCTATAAGGCTTGACTACCTGAAGGCAATGCTCTGGGAGAAATTCCAGGAATTGAGGGGGAGGAGGTTTAAAGGTATCCTTAAAGAGGCATTCTCTTTTTACGGCATTGAAGGGACCGAAGAGCCTTCAGAGGGGCTCTGCAAAAGGATCGAGGCGATCTCCGATGAAATATCCGAGCTCTTCGTCCTGCATGAGCTCGGTGAGGCACTCGAGGATAATAGTTCAGGTGAATGGCTCGGCATCCTCAATCATAACAGGGACAGGTTAACCGAGTTTTATATGAGAGGAATAAAAGACCTTTTATCGGACACATCCGAGATGGGGCCCCTAAGGAGTATCACAGACAAAAGGGATTGGCGTCTGATGAATTTTTACATGGTATTTCTTGATGGTATCAGAAAGGAGCTCTTCCCTGAGATTATAGATGCCTATCAGCGCCTCATCGAAGGCGACAACTGGGCGATTATTGATGAAGCAAGGGTAACAGGATACAAAAGGGCAGTGGAGCTAAGGGGATATGTCCTGAGACTATGGGAGAAAGGCGATAGAGAAGCAATCGGCATATCTATAAAGCAACACGTGAGGAACTTCCTCAAAACCCCAAGAGGATATGCTCATGATACTAAGGGCTGACCCAAGACAAGGGCAGATAAAAGGCGTATTATCATGAAATATTGAAATCGGCACGCCCTTTATAGTATTATTCGGTATGCCGAAGTGGTGGAACCTGGTAGACACGCACGTTTGAGGGGCGTGTGGGGTAACCCGTGCGGGTTCAAATCCCGCCTTCGGCACCATATTAACCAGGTGGCCAGTGCATCCGCCTGCCACCGAGTATGTGAAGATGGAGATGATAGACAGTCTGGCCCCCATCAGGATTACAGTTAACCACTAATCTGAACCCCCTTTCCGCTATGCCCCTGCCCGTTGCTATTTTGTTAGCAATCATCAGCAAATGGTGGACAAGGACGCTGTCCTCTGCCTTGATATCGAGGGGTGTGGGGATGTGCCTTTTCGAGATCACAAGGACATGGACCGGGGCCTGGGGATTAATATCATCAAAGGCAAGGACGCTTTCATCCTCATATATAATCCTTGCAGGCATCTCTTTTTCGATTATCTTACAGAATACACAGTCACTCATAACCTTCTGTAAAAGCATGTCCTGTTGCCGGTATGACATGCTGGGCCGTGCTGTTTAACCCTGATTAAGAGTGTATCAGCATCACAGTCGTAGAATATCTCCTTCACCTCCTGCAAATTACCAGATGTCTCACCCTTCTTCCAGTATTTCTGCCTCGACCTTGACCAGAAGTGGGTAAACCCTGTCTGCAGTGTCATCTTCAGGGAGTTCTCATTCATATAGGCCATCATCAGGACATCGCCATTATCAATATCCTGGATTATGGCCGGGATAAGGCCCCTTTCATCGTATTTAAGCTCGGGTAACATCATAGCAGTTTGACCGACAGCCTTAATTTCAATCCTTCTCCGCCACCCTTCCCATGCCCACAATCTTATCCTCTGCCTCAACATCCATGAGCTTGACACCCTGCGTGTTCCTTCCGTGAATGGATATATTTTCAGCGATGGTCCTGATGAGCTTCCCACTATTGGTTATCATAACTACCTCATCTTCGTCTCTTACCTGCATGAGGCCCACCGCCTTGCCGCCCTTCGGGGTTATCTTTATCGAGATCACACCCCTCCCTCCTCTTCCCTGAACAGGATATTCATCAAGCCCTGTCCGTTTGCCGAGCCCCTTCTCTGTAACGGTCAGCAGGGTCGTATTCGCCTCAACAACCTCTGCTGAAACCACCTCATCCCCCTTCTGAAGCCGAACCCCTATCACACCCTTTGCAGTCCTGCCCATAGGCCTGACGTCTTCCTCATTAAACCTGATGGCAAGGCCTTCCCTCGTGCCGATAATAAGATCGCTTTTGCCGTCCGTCCTTCTGACAGCAATAAGCTCATCGCCTTCCTCCAGAGAAACAGCTATAATTCCCTTTCCCCTCGGGTTGCTGTATTCATCGAGCATCGTCTTCTTTACAAGCCCATTCTTGGTGAACATCACAAGATAACCCTCTTTGAAATCCCTGACAGGCAAAGCCGTTGTGATCCTCTCGCCCTCCGTAATCGATAGGAGATTGACAAGGGCCTTGCCCTTTGCAGCCCTCCCTGCCTCTGGAATCTGATAGACCTTGAGCCAGTAAAGCCTCCCAAGGTTGCTGAAAAAGAGCATGTAGTCATGGGTTGAGCCTATAAACAGTTGTTCTACAAAGTCCTCCTCCTTTGTCTCCATCCCGATAAGGCCCTTGCCTCCCCGCCTCTGGCTCCTGTATGCACTCAAGGGGTTTCTCTTTATATACCCCTGGTGGGATAGGGTTATGACCATCTCCTCTTCTGTTATCAGGTCCTCCATTGTTATCTCACCAGTCTGGTGTGTTATTTCCGTCCTCCTCTCATCGGCATACCTCTCTTTTGTCTCGAGCAGCTCATCCTTGATGATCTGAGAAACGAGGGCATCGCTTCCCAATATCGCCTTCAGTCTCTCTATCTCCTTCAGGGTATCCCTGTACTCATTCACTATCTTTTCCCTCTCAAGACCCGTCAACCTCTGGAGCTTCATATCGAGGATGGCCTGGGCCTGAACCTCTGTGAGTGGATAGCTTGACATCAAGCCCTGTTTTGCCTCCTCGGGGCCTTTTGATGCCCTGATAAGTGCTATTATCTCATCAAGGTGGTCGAGGGCTATCTTTAAACCCTCAAGTATGTGTGCCTTCTCCTCAGCTCTCCTCAGCTCGTACCTCGTCCTTCTGATGACCACATCCCGCCTGTGCTGGAGGAAATGACTGAGCAGCTTCTTGAGATTAAGAATGTGGGGCTGACCGCCAACAAGGGCAAGCATTATAATGCCAAATGTCGACTCCATCTGCGTATGCTTATAGAGGTTATTCAGGATTACCTGTGCGATCTCACCCCGTTTGAGCTCAAGGACAATCCTTATGCCATCCCTGTCAGACTCATCCCTTATATCAGAGATGCCCTCTATCCTTTTATCCCTCACAAGCTCTGCAATCTTCTCTATAAGCCTTGCCTTGTTAACCTGATAGGGGATATCTCCGATTATGATGCTCTCGCCGCCCTTATGCTCCCTCTCGACCCTCGCCCTCGCCCTCACCTTTATGAGTCCCCTTCCATGGGTATATGCCTCTTTTATACCCTCAACACCATATATCACCCCACCTGTTGGAAAATCAGGACCCTTTATTGCGGTCATAAGGTCATCAATGGTTGCATCAGGGTTGTCAAGGAGCATCATGAGGCCATCAACGACCTCTCCGAGATTGTGTGGCGGTATGCTCGTGGCCATGCCTACTGCAATGCCTGATGAGCCGTTTATCAGGAGATTCGGGATCCTCGATGGAAGGACCCTTGGCTCCTCTGTGGTCTCATCAAAGTTGGGGGAAAAATCGACCGTCTCCTTATCTATGTCCGCAAGCAACTCCTCTGCTATCCTGGCGAGCCTTGCCTCTGTATATCTATAAGCCGCTGGCGGGTCTCCGTCTATAGAGCCAAAATTCCCCTGGCCATCAACCAGAGGGTATCTCATGTTGAAGTCCTGGGCCAATCTAACAAGTGCATCATAGACCGCTGTATCACCGTGTGGATGGTATTTCTTAAGCACCTCGCCAACAACGCCTGCACATTTTGAATACTTCTTGCCCGGCAGGAGCCCCTCCCTGAACATCGCATAAAGTATCCTCCTCTGGACAGGTTTGAGCCCATCCCTCACCTCAGGCAGCGCCCTGCCGATGATCACGCTCATGGCGTAATCGAGGTAGCTGACCTTCATCTCCTCTTCAATGTTCACAGGTATCCTTGACATTTATCTCCTTAAATGTCTATATTCCTTGCCTCAAGGGCGTGTTTGACGATGAACTCCTTCCGGGGTTCTACCTGGTCACCCATGAGGATAGAAAAGATCTCATCGGCCTGGACAGTATCCTCGATATTCACCTGTAACAGGGTCCTCTTTTGAGGGTCCATTGTTGTCTCCCACAATTGCTGTGGATTCATCTCTCCAAGCCCTTTATATCTCTGGATAGTCAGTCCCTTCCTCGATGTCTCAAGGACGTAATCGAGGATCTCTCCTGTTGTCGCCATATCTCTCGGTCCGTCCTTTGTTATCACCTTATAGGGCGGCCTTCCCATCCCCTTTATATGGCCGTAAAGGGTTTCGAGCTCCTTGAACTCTGGAGACAGAAGGAGATTTGTATCAAGAACAAGCCTATAGTTGTGTCTCCTTATCTCGACGCCATAACCCCCGTGCTCTTCATCCTCGTATGGCTCGCTGATATGGGCATCAGGAAGCCCTGCCCTTATCCTTTCAAGAACCCCTGAAAATCCCTCCCTATCCCGCAATAGAGGTTTATTTATCCCTTCGATAAGCAAGAGCCTTAATGCCTGCGGATCTCTACGCCTCCTTTCAAACCACTCTATCAGCCTCTCGAAATCCATAAGGCGCTTGAGAAATGGGATAAGGGCCTTACCCTTTATCTCGTGTCCATTTATCGGTATGGCGATGTCCTCTGCTGCCAGCTCGAAGAGCATATTCTGGAGCTCTGCCTCGCTCTGTATATACCGCTCTGCCTTTCCCCTCTTAACCCTGAAAAGTGGAGGCTGGGCAATATAGAGATAGCCCCTTTCGATAACCTGCGGCATCTGCCTGTAAAAGAAAGTCAGAAGAAGGGTCCTTATATGGGCACCATCAACATCCGCATCCGTCATTAGTATGACCCTGTGGTATCTGATCTTTGCTATGTCAAAATCATCAGCGCCGATACCTGTTCCGAGGGCAGTGATGAGGATCCTTATCTCCTCAGATGTGAGCATCTTATCGAACCTCGCCTTTTCGACATTGAGTATCTTTCCCCTCAGAGGCAGTATCGCCTGAAACCGCCTGTCCCTGCCCTGCTTGGCTGAGCCCCCTGCAGAGTCGCCCTCCACTATAAAGAGTTCGCTCATCGCAGGGTCCTTTTCAGAGCAGTCTGCAAGTTTGCCCGGAAGGCCTGTGTCTTCAAGGGCGCCCTTCCTCCTCGTAAGCTCCCTCGCCTTCCTTGCAGCCTCCCTGGCACGGGCCGCCTGAGCCGCCTTCTCTATTATCCTCCTCGCCACAGAGGGATTCTCCTCAAAGTATGTTGACAGCGCATCATTCACAATAGACTCAATAATGCCCTTCACCTCGCTGTTGCCGAGCTTCATCTTGGTCTGGCCTTCGAACTGGGGGTTCGGGAGCTTTACGCTCACAACGGCTGTCAACCCCTCCCTTATATCCTCCCCTGAAAGGCCTTCCTTTGCATTCTTCAGCAGCCCGGCGGAATTGGCATAATTATTGGCTGTCCTCGTGAGGGCGGCCTTGAATCCTATGAGGTGTGTCCCCCCTTCCCTCGTATTTATATTGTTGGCAAAGGTAAAGATCGTCTCTGTATAGCTGTCATTATACTGAAGGGCGATCTCAGCGGATACCCCCTCCCTTTCCCCGAATATGTAGATCGGCTTTGGATGGAGGGGCGTCTTGTTTTTGTTGAGGTGCTCCACAAAAGAGACTATCCCCCCTTTGTAAACAAACTCCTGTCTTTTATCAACCCTCTCATCGAGTAATGTTATCCTGAGTCCCCTGTTGAGAAAGGCCAATTCCCTTAACCTCTGGGAAAGAACATCATAACTAAAATCTGTGACCTCAAAAATCTCTGGGTCAGGTTTAAAGGTCACCTTAGTTCCCCTGCCTTTTGTCTTGCCGACCACCGTCAATGGCCCTGTAGGTTTTCCCCTCTCGAACATCTGCTGAAACACCTGGCCTTCCTGTTTTATCTCTACCTCTAACCACTCAGAGAGGGCATTGACAACAGAGACGCCAACACCATGTAGTCCCCCTGAGATCTTATATGCCTTCGACTCGAACTTGCCGCCTGCATGGAGCTCTGTAAGAACCACTTCTGTAGCAGAGCGACCCTCGGGGTCCCCTGGATGGGGGCCCGTTGGAATACCCCTTCCATCGTCTATAACAGAACAGCTTCCATCATGGTGAAGTATCACATCTATGTTTTTACAAAAACCAGCGAGAGACTCATCCACGCTATTATCCACCACCTCATAGACAAGGTGGTGCAACCCATCAAGACCGGTAGAGCCGATATACATCGCAGGTCTCTTTCTTACAGCATCAAGACCTTTGAGGATCTTTATATCCTCGGCTCCATATGTCTCCTGTTCAGCTATCGCTATCTCTTTGTCTTCCATCTCTCCTCTTATATCCTCATCGGCATAATAACGCATTTATAATCCTCGTTGCCCTCCTCCATCAGCAGTGTGGGGCTCAAAGGGTCCTTAAGAGCAAAGACAACCCTCTCAGCAGCCATCGCATTCAGGGCCTCAATGAGATACCGTGCGTTAAATCCGGCCGAGAGGGCCTCACCTTTATACTCTACCTCTATCTCATCCCTTGCCTCGCCAAGGTCGGGGTTTGAGGATGAGACAGTCAGGGTGCTGTCTGCGACATCTATCTTTATGGCATTGCTCCTCTCCCTCGACATTATCGAAACCCTCTTGAGGACCTTTAAAAAGCCCTCCCTGCCGACCTTTATGACCTTTTCATTAGAAAGAGGGATAACTTGCTCATAATCAGGGTATGCGCCCTCGATAAGCCGAGCAAGGAACTGGACATCTCCTATCATGAAAAGTATATGGTTCTTTCCGATAAAGACAGACACGCCCTCAGAAACACCAAGAAACCTTTTGAGTTCGGAGGCCGCCTTTCTCGGCACTATAACCTTCTTTTCATCCTTCACCTCTATTCCCAGACCCCTTGAGATGGCTGCAAGCCTGTGGCCATCCGTCCCCACAGCTGTAATACCCTTCCTGTCAGGTCTGAGGTGAAACAGTATCCCATTAAGGGTGTATCTCGTATCTGCCTCTCCGGCAGAATAAAGTGTCTTCTCTATCATCTCAGCAAGGACCTCGGTGCTGAGCCCTATTGCCTCAGCTTTTTCCATCCCAGGCCATGCAGGAAACTCTCCATAGGGAAGGCAGGCAAGCCTGAACCTGCTCATCCCGGAAGACACCCTTATCCACTGCTCGTCCTCAGATTCTATAGCTATATCGCCGTCAGCCTCTCTTACTATCTCAAAAAGCTTTCTTGCTGGTATGCATAGCTTTCCTTCATTAAAAACGGTTGCACTCAGCGGCTCCTTTATGGCTATCTGTAAATCGGTGGCCACTACATAGGTGCCTTTTCCCCCTGCATCGAGCAGAAAATGGCTAAGGATGGGCATTGTGTTCCTCTTTTCCACGATATTCTGGATATTCGACAGTTTGTCCTGAATCTCACCCTTAGAAACGCTTAACTTCATTGGAACCTCCTTTCAGGCCTTTATCCTGTTTAAAAGGACTTCTATCCTTCTGTTGAAATCCTCATCCCTTAGCCTTCTTTCCTCTACCTGCCTGCAGGCATAAATGACAGTGGCATGATCCTTGCCTCCGAAGTTCTTTCCTATATCGCTTAAAGAGGCATCTGTTAACTGTTTGCTGATGTACATGGCAACCTGTCGTGGCATAGCTATCTCCTTTGTCCTCTTTTTGGACTTCATCTCCTGGTGTTTGATCCCGAAACATTCGGCAACAACCTTCTGTATATACTCTATAGTGATCGGTCTATCGTCATCAGCGATGATATCCCTGAGTATATTCTTTGCCATGGCCACGCTTATAGGCTCCCCTGTCAAAGAGGCATGAGCACCGAGCCTGATGAGACAGCCCTCCAGCTCCCTTATATTCGACCTTATCTTTGTGGCGAGGAAGTCTATAACCTCTGTTGAAAGAGGGATCTTTTCTACCTCTGCCTTTTTCTGTATTATGGCCAACCTGAGCTCGAGTTCAGGCGGCTGTATATCAGCAATGAGTCCCATACTGAATCTTGAGCGGAGCCTGTCTGTAATGGCTGTTATATCCTTTGGCGGCCTGTCACTTGATATCACTATCTGCCTCTGCTTTTCGTAGAGTGTGTTTATTGTATGGAATAACTCCTCCTGCGTTGCAGCCTTGTTCTCTATGAACTGGACATCATCGACCAGAAGGAGATCGAGATTTCTGTATCTCCCTTTAAGTTCCTCTGTCTTTCCATGCCTCACCGCTGAAACCACCTCATTTGTAAACTGCTCTGACGGCACATATAGGATATTATATTCATGCCTTTTATCTGCAACCCTATTGCCTATGGCTGTAATGAGATGTGTCTTTCCAAGACCGACACCGCCATAAACGAACAATGGATTATATACCCTACCAGGGGCATCGGCCACTGCCATAGCCGCTGCATGGGCAAATTGATTGCTCGGCCCAATAACAAAGTTTTCGAATGTATATTTTGGATTTAGATATATCCCTTTATTTGCAAGCCTCTGTTTCCTTACCTCGAGTCTTACATCCATTCTCTTTACTTCCACATCTTCTTTCTCTGATACCTTATATTTCAGCGATACCTGATAACCAACAGTCTCTTCAATAACCTGAGCTACCAGATTAGAGTAATAATCCTCTATCCACTCTTTAAAAAATCTATTTGGTATCTCAATCACTGCAGACTGCTCCTTAAGTTGTGATAACTTTATAGGTTTAAACCACAATTCAAATACATTAACACCAACCCTTTTTTCAATTATAGCAAGGCATCTCTTCCAGATATCCTCCAGAGGCATGGTTCTGCTCTTATAATCAGTATTCAAGACTCTTTTATTTCTTTAATTTTATTATTAACAATTAACTAACAATTGTTAATAACCGCTTTTATAGGTTTTTTATTATAACTCATACCCATACCTATAGCAATGAATTTAATTAATAAATGTTAATAATCTGTTATTATCACGAAAACCGCAATACTCCACAAAAAATACATAAAATTTAACTGACATATCCACACACTAAAAATCCCGAAGAATAACCACCAACATAAAATAATGCCTGACATAACATTTATCACCACTTCTTCTACTATAACTAAAGAATATATTTAAAGAGTAATAGAAGACCTAAACAACCATATACATCCTCCGAAGATATGCATCAATGAACACATCTATCTCCCCATTCAAAACCGCATCGACATTTCCTATTTCCACACCAGTTCTATGGTCTTTTACGAGTCTGTATGGCTGAAGAATATACGACCTAATCTGACTTCCCCATGAAATATCCTTTTTGTCTCCGATGATGCCTTCTATCTTTCTCTCTTGTTCCTTAAGTTGGAGGTCATAGAGCCTCGCCTTTAATATTTTTAAAGCCATTGCCTTATTCTTATGCTGTGACCTTTCATTCTGGCATGACACTACAATTCCTGTAGGAATATGAGTGACCCTGACAGCAGATGATGTCTTATTGACATGTTGACCTCCTGCCCCTGATGCCCTAAATGTATCAATTTTTATATCATCATCCTTTATTTCTACATCGATATTTTCTTCTACCTCTGGATAAACAAGCACAGCAGAGAAGGAGGTATGTCTCCTTTTATTTGCATCAAACGGTGATATTCTCACAAGTCTGTGAACCCCTGCCTCTGTCTTTAGATAGCCATATGCATATTGACCGCTCACCATTATTGTAACACTCTTGATACCGGCCTCCTCCCCTAATTGAAGGTCAACAATCTGGGTGCTGAAACCATGTCTTTCAGCCCATTTCAGATACATCTTCATGAGCATCTGGGCCCAGTCCTGACTCTCCACACCACCTGCCCCTGGATGGATAGTAATAATTGCATTACTCCTATCCATCTCTCCTGACAATAGGTATCTCAACTCTATATCCCTTATTGACCCTTTTAAGTCCTCTATCTCTCTCTTGATGTCTTTAATGAATATCTCTCCCCCTTCTTCCTCAAGAACATCTACAGAGCCCTCAATATATGAAAGCCTCTCACTCACAGCCTCAAAGCGCAGAACTACCTCCTCAACCCTCGCCTTTTTTCTTTTGAGCTCCTGAAGTCTTTCAGGGGATGTCCATGAGGACTCACTGGACAGTTCTCTATCCAGGATCTCTATCTCGTCCCTCAGCTTGGATAGATCAAAGATAACCTCTAAGGTCTTCTACCTTTGCCCTGAGATTCAAGATCTCCTGTCGTATCTCTTCAATAACCAGCATGGCTCCTCCTCTATATTAGTAAAAGTAGTGCAATAATAATACAAATATAAGAGAATATATCCCCATATCTTGAATAAAAGGTCCTTGTTTTATCTGTCATCATCTCTACGGTCTCAATTCTCCGCTCAAAAAGAGGGGTCTTACTAATAATCCTTCCACTACTGTCAATATAACCAGAGATGCCTGTATTGGCAGCCCGCAACACAGGTTTTCTATTCTCTATGGCCCTGAAGACAGTCATACTGAAGTGCTGGTAGGGACCTGCGGTTCTCCCAAACCATGCATCATTCGTTATAGTCACAATGAAATCACCGCCCTTTGAGTAGAACTTCCTCACAAGCCCCGGGAAGGCGATCTCATAACATATAAATGTCCCGAATCTGCCGAAAGCAGTTTCTGCCTTTATGACCTTATGACCAGGGACATAATCACCGATGCCTGCAACGAGCTTATCAATAAAAAAAAGGATACTCCGCAGAGGGACGTACTCCCCAAAGGGAACTAAGTGTATTTTATCATAGGTGAATGAGATATTTCCACTATTATCAAGCAGGACAGCGCTGTTTGTCAGAAGTGCAGGTGCTACGGCAGTCTGCGGTCTCTGCACAAGGACAGTCCCGAATAGAAGGGATGAATTCAGCTGACGCTGGAATGCTATCAGGTCATTTGTCCTGGCTACATCATATCTGAAGTAAAAGGGAAGAGCAGTCTCTGGCCATATAATAAGACGGGGTGATGAGACAGCGGCCTTTTCAGAGAGTTCTTTATAGATCCTTATGGTCTCATCCTGATATTCGGGCTCCCATTTTTTGTCCTGTTCTATGTTGCCTTGTATTATGCTTACCCTGACAGGGTTTCCATGTCGATGCTCATGGAGGCGCAAGTAACCATAAGGGATTATCAAAAGCAGAAAAAGGACTAAGGTGGAATAGCCGATGTAGATCTGCGACCTCGGAAAAAGAGGCATCTCAGACCTGCGTCTCTTTGTGATGAATATATCGGCGATAGCACCGTTCAGCGCCAAGACAGCAAAGGATACCCCGTAAATCCCTGTTATATCAGCGAACTGGATCCCATACAGAAACCTGTACTGTGAGTAGCCTATGCTTGACCATGGAAAGCCAGTGAGGGCATAGGAACGGAGAAACTCAAGGGCTGTCCAGAATACCGGTGCCAGGAGCATAGCAGGCAGCCGTGTGGACCTTATCTTCGTCGAAAAGAGTAATCCAAATATCCCTGGATACAGGCTCAGGTAGAGGTTTAGAAGGAAGACAAGCCCAAGACTTGCCACAAGGGGGATGCCTCCATAATGGTTGATAGAGTAATATATCCAGTAAATTGTTCCAGAGAAATAAAATATACCGAAGAGCGCGCCACAGAGAAAGGCCTCCTTTGGTCTTTTATCCGAAAGCGTGACGAGGAACGGCACGATCGCGACCCACGCCAGTGGATAAAGGTCAAATGTGGGAAAACAAAAAACGAGCAAAAGACCAGAGATGGCAGATGGTGCATATCTGTATAAAGTTCTCTTTTTGACCATTAGCTTGACAATAAAAAGCCACAGATATTATAGTTTAAAACATGGGCAGTTAGCTCAGTCGGTAGAGCAGAGGCCTGAAAAGCCTCGTGTCCGCAGTTCGATTCTGCGACTGCCCACCATAATCACTTCAGTAAGAGCTTTCTTACATCCCCCACGCGGAGAGTTATCTTATTCGAATCGAGATATTCAAGGAACGGAAGGGCGTATTTCCTTGTCGTACCGAGGATGTCTCTGAATTCCGCCACAGTCATCTCTGGCTTCTTAACGTAAAAGCCCTTCAGCCGCGACAGCATCTCAGTGTGTGCGGTGGCTGTGATATAGAGGGAGTCATTAATCCTCACCACCCTGCCTTCCTTACTCATGAGCCTCAGGATGTCTGTAACTACCTTCTGTGGTATGGAGAGGGCCTCTGAGAGCTCCTCCTTTGTTGGCGGCTGAAATTCTGCCCTTTCGAGGGCCTGCAGTATCTTTTCTGAGACCTGGGCAACATCTGAAGATGCAGCCCTGAAATCCCTAAGACGCACTGTATCCCTATCGACCGCTACTGTTCCTAAAGAGCTGAGCAGGTTGTTCCAGACCTCAGCGCTCAGCTTTAGACCTGCCCGCAGCTCCTCCTTCAGCATGCCAGGACTTAAGGGGTTCTTTTCGTGAAAGGCCGTCAGGGTCTCATGGATGGTTCTGGTAATAATATCATATGTCTCTTTGTGGAAAAGCTTATTGTCTATCTGTACCAGAATCCTGTCTTTTTTAAGTTCCCTTATGGAGTCTTCTATGGATGGCTGCTCGGCCTTTATCCAGCCAATAAGGGACGATGCATCCATACCCCGCAGGGCCGATTTCCTTACCTTCACTGCTATCCTTTCTGGCAGAGACCCTGTTTCGAGGACTGAGAGGTCTTCCGTTCCTTCTTTACGCCTTCTCCGCGACGGTGAAGGATCAAGTACGGTCCCACCCCCCATGGTAGTAACAGGGGAAAACCGCCTGATTATAAATCTGTCACCAGAAAGGGCGACCACAGGTTCGTTTAGCCTCAGCTGGCAGTAGCAGGACTCCCCTGCCCTTAACACTTCTCTGTCATAAAGGATGACCCTCGCGATTGTTTCTGATGTCGTTAGATGAAAATGGACAAGACTTTTACTCTTTATAGCTGGAGAATCCTTAAGGAGCTCTATGCGGGCATCCATAACCCTTGCCGGTATAATCCTCTTAGGCGTAACTATGACATCTCCCCGTCGCAATGCCTCTTTATCGACAGCATGTAGGTTTACGGCCACCCTCTGGCCTGCGTAAACGGTCTTTATTGCCCTCCCATGACTGTGAAGTCCCCTTACCCTGCTGGTTATGCCCGAGGGAAGGATCTCCACGGGTTCATCCAGGGATATGCTGCCAGAAACGAGGGTGCCTGTGACAACCGTTCCAAATCCCTTTAATGTAAAGACCCTGTCAATAGGGAGCCTTGTGATCTCATTTATCGGCTTTGGCTCGACCCGCATAGCAGCATCCCTTATCCCCTCTTTGAGAAGCGCGAGATTATAGCCTGTCTTTGATGAGACAGGGATTATCTCTGTACCGTCGAGGAAGGTATCCTTAACAAAGTCCCTGACCTCTTCTACCACAAGATCGAGCCATTCCCTTTCCACAAGGTCTGCCTTTGTGACGGCAATGAGACCTGATTTGATCTTGAGGAGGTTGCAGATGGCAAGATGCTCACGGCTCTGGGGCATTATCCCTTCATCAGCAGCTATGACAAGGAGGACGAGGTCGATGCCTCCTGCCCCTGCGAGCATATTTCTCACGAGCCTTTCATGCCCGGGGACATCCACAATCCCGACTGTGAGGCCATCGGGATATACGAGGTCTGCAAAACCGAGGTCGATGGTGATACCCCTCTCCTTTTCCTCTTTCAACCTATCAGGGTCTATGCCTGTGAGTGCCTTAACAAGGGAGCTCTTCCCATGGTCGATATGCCCTGCTGTGCCGAGTATCACGTAGCGCATGTGGTATTGTATTCAAAATACGTGAGGTCTATCAAGATGTTTAATTGACCAAATGGCGACTACGGATATAAAATTAGGCCATGCGTAAATGAATCGTTGGAGGGACTTTTATGAAAACATGGACACATCCAGGGGGAAAGCTTAGAGAACTCGGCGCTGAGGCTTTATCAGATGCCGAACTTTTATCAATCCTTATCTCAACTGGCACAAAAGGCAAGTCAGCAGAAGAAGTTGCAAAGGAAATACTTGATAAGTTCGGCTCTTTCAAAGGAATGGCAAACCAGCCATTAGAGAAGTTCCTTCAGTTCAAAGGGCTTGGAGATGTAAAGATTATCAGGATTGCAGCGGCCTTTGAGATCGCAAGAAGGATTGTAAATCAGGTAGTAAAAGAATATAATAAGAATTAATTGGAGGTGTAAGATGGCCAGGGCAAAGGCAATAACAGTAGATGATATTGAACAAATCGTAGAACAGAAACTTTTTGAGATTATCGGTGACCCTGATTCAGGTCTTCACTTAAAAAAGGAATTTAAAACGAAATTAAAGCAGAGACTTAAAAAACCTTCAAAAAGAGTTTCCCATGAAGAGGTATTGAAAAGATTTGCCTAAGGTTGAATGGGATAAAGAAGCCTTAGACGACCTTCAAAAAATAGACAAACCAATTGTAAAACGTATTCTAAATAAAATCTCCTGGTTCTCTCAGCATTTTGATAATATAACTCCTGAATTATTATCAGGTGACATGGCTGGATTATTTAAACTCAGAATTGGTGACTGGAGAGTTATTTATACAATAGAAAAGGATGAGATTCTTATTAAAGCGATAGGACATCGGAGAGAAATATATAGGGTATGAAAAAGAGTAAACTTACCGAAAAACCCTCCAGAGTCACAAGCCCTTTTGATATAACTTCTCACAAGACCGAGCGCACTGCCAACCAGAAGCTGGTTGAGTGGATAAACCAGATAATCAAAGACAGACATTTGCCTCTTGGAATCGCCGAGCAGGAAACCGTAGGCGTTGACAGAAAACAGCCTGATATTATTATCTATGAAAGTTTAAGAAGCGAGAAAGTATTATGCATCATTGAATTGAAACCACCTTATTTCAGTGCCTTTGACGAAGCTGAATTAAAGAAGCCAGCATGGGAAAAGGCAAACAAAAGAAAGGCAAGATATTTTGCGACCTCTAATTTCCAATGGCTCATCTGGTTCAGCACAGAAAAGGCAAATAAAATGGAGCAGGAAGAAAGGCAGGTTATTGATAAATTCCATCTCTCCAGCATTGAAAATCTTGACGACATTGAAGATGTAAGGTTTAAAAACCCCATAATTAAGGGTATCGAGAGATTTCTTGAAGAACTTGTCAATGTCCACACAGGGATAAAGCCTGAGCCTTTATTGCCGATTGATGATTTCCTGATATTCAGACTTCAGGAAAAGATTTATCGCCTATCAAGGTATTACAAGCCAATCATAAGAGACGAAACCCATAAGGATGTAAAGTTCTCTCAGCGTTTTAAGAAATGGTTTATTGAGCAACAGTGGGCCTTTACTTATTCTGACAGTGATTTTGAAAAGGCAGCAAGGCAGACAGCATACCTACTTGTAAACAAAATCCTGTTTTATAACCTTCTCCAGTCCAAAAGGCCGGGAGAGCTTGATCCTATCTCTATTCCCGATGATCTCACAAAAGGAGGGCTTCTTCAGATAAATCTGCAGGCATATTTTGATTATGTCCTGAAAAACATAGACTATGAGACAATCTACAGCACTGACTTTATTGACCAGATAGCCTTCCCTGATAACAGGGCTGTTGTCGAGGAGATAAAAGAACTTATAAAGATTCTCAAAAGGTATGACTTCTCAAAGATAGGTTTTGACATTATAGGAAGGATTTTTGAGAGATTAATACCTCAGGAAGAAAGACATAACTTAGGTCAATATTTCACAAGCTCTGATATTGTAGACCTCATCCTCGGCTTTTGCATTACACACGAAAATGACACTGTTCTTGACCCCTCGTGCGGTGCAGGGACTTTTCTTGTAAGGGCATACCAGCATAAAAAACTGATGAACCTCCGCAAGCCCCATCAGGAAATCTTGAAGACCCTCTGGGGTGTAGATATTGCAAAATTCCCGACTCATCTTGCGACAATAAACCTTGCTGTGAATGACCTTTCAGTGGATGAGAACTATCCTCAGATAATCAATGATGATTTCTTCAACCTATCCCCAATAGAAAAAATTGGCAGTGAGGAAGTTCGGAAAAAGGAGCTTTCAACCTTGAGTGGCAAAAAGGTTCTAATACCTTATCCGAAAACAGTTGACTGCATCGTCGGAAATCCTCCGTACACAAGGCAGGAAGAAATTGCAGAAATCTCAGGCGCAGAAGCTTACAAAGAAAACCTGATAAAAAAAGCCCTTTATGATGAAGGAAGAAAGCTAACTGAGATTTCAAAAAGGGCTGGTATTCACGCGTATTTCTTTGTGCACGGGACAAAGTTTTTGAAAGAAGGCGGGCGCTTCGGTTTTATTGTTTCAAACTCATGGATGGATGTTGACTATGGAAAAGGGCTTCAAGAGTTATTTTTAAGGCATTATAAAATCATCGCAATAATTGAATCAAAAGTTGAACGGTGGTTTGAAGATGCCGATGTAAATACCTGCATTATTATCCTTGAAAAATGCAAAGACCAGAAAGAAAGAGATGAAAACCTTGTGAGGTTTGTATATCTTTTTAAACCCTTGCGCCATTTTATTCCGCCTGCCCATGATATGTGGGAAAAACAGAAGAGACGGTTTGACGCCATAGATAATCTTAAAAAGACAATTCTCTATCACAATGACTTTTACCAGAATGACGAACTCAGGATTTATCCTAAAAAGCAGAGTGAGCTATGGGAAGAAGGATTTGATGCAGAAGAAGGCAGATACACAGGCTCTAAATGGGGCAAGTATCTGAGAGCACCAGAGATATTTTTTAAGATACTTGAAAAAGGCAAAGATAAGCTTGTGCCTTTGAAAGAGATAGCTGATATAAGGAGAGGCTTTACGACAGGGGCAAATGAGTTTTTTTATCTTACAGAAGAAAAAATAAAAGAGAGAGGAATTGAGAAAGAGTTCTGGATGCACAGGGATGAAAATGGGAATTGGGTACCGAATAAGGTGATTATTAGTCCGAGAGAGGCTGACAGGGTTGTTATAATTCCTGATAATTTATCAAAGATTATCCTTTTCATAAATAAAGATAAAACGAAATTAAAGAGTAAAAAGGTCCTCAGCTATATCAGGCACGGAGAAAGGCAGGGCTTTCATAATAGACCAACATGTAGTTCAAGAAGGCTTTGGTATAGCCTTGAGTATCGTGAACCATGGCCAATCCTTTTCCCTATGATACATCATGACAGACAGGCAGTAGTTTCAAATAAATTTGGAGTTCAGGTTGATCATAATTTGTTTGAAATCAAGACAAAGAAAAAGAGAAATAATCTTGCAACGCTTTGTTTTTTGCTTTCAACTGTAAGCATGTTATTTAAGGAGTTTTTAGGTAGAGTAAATCTTGGAGAGGGAGCGCTTAAAACAGAAGGCATCGATATCGAGAAATTACCAGTTCCAAAAGATTTCTCAAAAGATATTTTGAAGTCTCTCAGAAAACTTGCTAAAAAATATGAAGATGCACCTATAAAATCTATCTTTGAAGAATTAAATGCAAGGCATCCTGACGAAGTTGCTATTGAAAAAGTTAATCCAGCCCGCCGTGAGCTGGACAAGATAATAATGGGAGATATTCTCGGCTTAACAGAAGATGAGCAGCTCGAGGTTTACAGGGCTGTTGTTGATCTTGTGAAGTCAAGGATTGAAAAGGCAAAAAGCATCGCTAAAAAAGGAAAGACAAAGGAAGGGCTTGATATTGAGCTTCTGACAAAAACAATCAAAGAAAAACTTGGCGATAAGCTCCTCGGACATTTCTATACAGAAAAGATCCTCAGTCAGAAAAATTTAAAAACAGTTAAGCTTTTTCATCCGACAGAAGACATTCATATTAAAAATGGACTGTTTGGCTGGCGTCTATCTTCCGGCAAAGACCATATAGACTGCCAGAGTGAAGCCGAAGCAGAGTATCTGAAGATATGGCTTGAATCAGGGCTTGAGGAGGTAAAAGTCCCAAAGGACGAATCTTATCTAATAAAAATTCTTCCAGAACTTAAAGCCCTTAAAGAAAAAATAGACCGGATAATCTCAGAGCACATCTCCACAATCACAAGCCAGAAACTGCAGAACAAGATTTTACAAAAATTGCAGGGGGAGTTGTTTGAATGAAAATGAGGGGAATTGAGGGGTCGTGAGGGAGATGCCAAAGGCGATGAACACGATAGAGCCTATGATAAAGATTCGTTCCATTATAAACTTATAAAATTGCTTTACACTAATTTCTGGAGGGAATGTCAATGAGTTTGTCTTATGAAAAAATTAAATATACCCCAACTCCAAATTTTAAATGGAAAATACCGTCTCAGGTTATTACAAGGCTTTCTTTGGATGATATTTGCGAAGCATGTGATTCGCTGCTGAAAGAAGAAAATGAGAAATTAAAAGCCGAGAATGAAAGTCTAAAAAAACTTATAGCATTTTGGAAAAGCGAAGCGCAGTCATTAACTCTGAAAACCGCTCTTGAAGCAAAAGCTGTTCCTCTCGATAAAATAGTTGCCGAGGTAACCTCTACCCCTGAAGGAAAAGCAGCGTGGGAAGAAGCATGGAAGGAACAATTTAGTGAATGGCAGGAACTTGTTAAGCAAGGCAAGATGAGTAAGATAAAATATTACAGACTCATTAATGGAATAGACCAGAAAACGCTTGCTGAAAAACTCGGCACAGCGCAGCCGAATATAAGCAGAATAGAAAAAGTCGGATATAATGTCCCGATAAAGACATTAAAAAGGCTTGCTGAAATATTCGGCGTAAAAATGGAGGCTTTAGTTGGAGAATAATACCGGCATCAATTTTATTGCAGTTATTTTAACGGAGCTTAATTTTAAACTGAATAGAGATTTTAAGCCGCCAAAAGACGGCATTCCTGTTGATATAAGTTTTAAGACAAAAAAATCGTATAGCTCGGATAAAAAAACGCTTCATGTGATATTGTCAGCAACTTTATTTCAGAAGGCTAAGGACAAGCCCTTTATAATGAAAGTTTCTGTGGAAGGAACCTTTACAGGCAAACACCATGAAGAACTTGAGAAATTTTCTAAAATTCATGCGCCGGCACATTTGTTTCCTTTTATTAGAGAGATAATAGGAAATACAACGATGAAGGCTAACATGCCTCCTCTTCTGTTGCCTCCATTTAATCTCTCTGCAATACAGGCAGCTGAGAAAAGTTAAAATCTATAAGGCTGTCGGATTCTATTTTCTATGGATGTCTGCAGCTCTTGCACATTTAAAGAAAATTGGGTAGCATATTGCGAATAAGACTATAATGAGGGGGTAAGGGTTGGAAAAAGAAATCGAAGAACTGGAAGGGTCATTAACCGGTTATAAGGAAAAAATCCCTCCGGTAAATAAGGGGACGCTGACATGGGAGAGGGATTTGATTTTCCATGGCAGGACACAGCGTGGCGAAGAGATCGACTATGACGCTGAATTCCAATGGGGATGCTCGCCTACAGAAACTCTGTTGATGAGCGTTGCAGGATGTCTTGCAATAGATGTCGTCTCTTTTTTACAGAAGATGAGGGCTACGGTAACAGAGTTTAAGATCGACTATTCAGGAGAAAGAAACCTTACACCGCCACAGTACTATAAATCTATGGAATTGATCATTCATGTATCAGGTGAGAATATAACACCGAAGAAGATGGATAGGGCTATCTCCCTTTCGCAGGAGAAGTATTGTTCTGTATACCATTCATTGAGAAGAGACATAAAGGTGACCGTAAAGTATTTGATCAATGAAGAAGGAGGGAAATAGGAATAATCCCTCCCACCCCCTTAGATTAAGGGGAGGATAGGTGGAGTTAAGGGAGAAATGAACGAAAAACAGGAATTATTATCAAGTCTCCCTTCTGTTGATGAGGTCCTGAAGAGCCAGTACGGAATGGACTGGGTAAAGACCTTTCCAAAGAGGTATGTGCTGGAGGCGATTCGGGAGGTGATCGATTTGAGGAGAAAAGAGCTGCTTGCAGGGGTTTCAGCAGAAACATCTATAGAGGGGATGGCCCCGGACATTGAGATGGAGCTGAGGCGCTTATCGGCCCTGAGCCTCAGGCCGGTTATAAATGCCACAGGCATAGTCATTCACACAAACCTTGGTAGGGCTCCGCTTTCAGAGAAGATAATGGAGAATGTAAAAAGGGTCGCCATGGGATATTCAAACCTTGAGTATGACCTTGATGCAGGGAGGCGGGGTAAGAGGTATGTCCACATCAAAAGGCTATTGAAGGAGATCACAGATGCAGAGGACGGGTTCGCTGTCAATAACAATGCAGCAGCAGTCCTCCTCTGCCTTAATGCTATAGCGAGAGGTAAAGAGGTCATAGTCTCCAGGGGCGAGCTCGTTGAGATAGGCGGCTCTTTCAGGATACCTGATGTCATGGCCCTTAGCGGGGCGATACTGAGAGAGGTTGGAACAACGAACAAGACGCATTTATATGACTATGAAAATGCGATAAATGAAAACACAGCCCTTATTCTCAAGATTCACCAATCAAACTACAGGATGCTCGGATTTGTCGAGGATGTGCCGATAGAAAGGCTCGTTGAACTTGGTCATAGCCGCAGTATACCTGTTATGTATGATCTGGGAAGCGGATGTCTGATAGACCTGAGGCCCTACGGCATTCATACAGAACCCAGTGTGCAGGAGATTGTGAAGGCAGGCGCAGACCTTGTCACCTTCAGCGGAGACAAACTCCTCGGGGGTCCACAGGCAGGGGTAGTCGTTGGCAAAGGGGAGATGATAGAGAGGATACAGAAAAATCCCCTCACGAGGGCTGTAAGGATAGATAAGCTTACTCTTTCTGCCCTCGAGGCAACGCTGATGGAGTATATAGATATCGAGAAGGCAAAGGAGGATATCCCGACCATCAGGATGCTCCTTCAGGAGTTAGACGACATTAAGAGGAGGGCAAAAAGGCTCGCTGCTATCCTTAGGCGTGATATAAAGGATGTCGCTGTAGATGTAATTGAGGATTCTTCTCATTCGGGTGGGGGCTCGCTTCCAGAGGTGAGCTTTCCGACCTTTGCGGTATCGATTAAGCCTCAAAGGATTCCTGTGAACCATCTTGAGGAGAGGCTGCGAAGGGGAGAGCCCCCTGTCATCACAAGGATAAAGGAGAACTCCCTTATAGTGGATGCAAGGACGCTGAGCAATAGAGAGGTCCCTGTAGCGGCAAAGGCTATAAGGGCAGCGCTAAGGTAGGGTTATCTTGCCGAGGATCACCCTTCCTGTTGCACCTGTGACCCTCGGCAAGTTTGATGGGTTACCTGAGAGGGTCTCGTTTGCAAGTATTGCAAAGCTCATCGCCTCTTTTGCCTGAGAGGGTATCCCGTAAGCCTCAGATGGCTTTATCTCTATGGGCTTGAAGACCTCCTTCAGAATGCTTACGAGATAAGGATTCCTCGAGCCGCCTCCGGCAATGATAATCTCATGGATATTGTATTGTCTGAGTATATACCGTTCATAAGACAATTTTATGGAATGGGCTGTTAGATGGGTGAGGGTGGCTATCAGGTCTTCAGGTCTCAATCTCTTTTTCTGGCTGATACCATGAAGGAGGTCCCTGCCAAATACCTCTCTGCCAGTGGACTTAGGGGGTTTTTTTGAAAAATAGGGATGGGATAAGAGCTCTTTCAATATTGCCGTATCTACCCTCCCTGATTTTGCAATGAGACCGTTTTTGTCAAAGGGTTTTTTAAAGAGGAGGTTCATTGCCTCGTCAATGAGGCAGATGCCCGGTCCTGTATCGAAGGCTATCACATCCTCTATCGCGGGGGTCACAACCGTGACATTGGCGATGCCGCCTATGTTCTGCACAGCCCTCACCATGCCCTTTCTTCGAAAAAGTATATAATCAGCATAAGGCACCAGAGGTGCGCCATGACCGTTTCGGGCTATATCTGCTGTCCTGAAGTCAGAGATTACAGGCAGGCCAGTCCTATGAGCGATGACTGCTGGTTCGCCGATCTGGAGGGTGGCCCCCCTTCTGTTAAGTTCGGGCGGTATGTGGTAAACGGTCTGTCCGTGGGAGGCGATGGCATCAACCTGTGCCATGTTTAGGTCTGACCTGTTGATGCAGGCAAGGGCGGCCTTTGAAAAGAAATCGCCGAGCTCAAAATTCATCCTGCATATGTCAGGTGGCCTTCCATCAAGAAGGGATGCGATCCTGCTCCTGAAGGAAGACGGATAGACGAGGTGGTGGTGGCAGAGGAGCTTGACCATTGTTTTTAACCCCGAGCCACTGATCCTTACCAGTGCTGCATCAACACCATCGTAGGATGTCCCTGACATGAGGCCGATTATCAGGCGGGATGGTTTGTAATATATGTCGATGAGCCTCTTCATTGTATTGTTTTAAGCACGTTTTATTAGCCGATGAGCTGCTGGTTGACCTTTATCCGCATCTGTCGTTTAAGGCCTTCAACATAGGATTTAACGGCCCGCGCCCTCATATCAGAGAGGATGGATTCCTTTATCGCATCAGGCCTGCCGCCTGCGTCCACATCCGTTACATCAATGGATTCACCTATAAGTCTTTGCATCTTGGTCAGAAGCAGTTCCCTCCGTTTCATTGACTCGAAGAGTTCAGGTGTCATCCTGTTGAGCTGCAGGACCCTCAGGTATATGTCCCTGTTGAATTTGCCCTCGCGCATAAAGGCAGGGTCGTTCACTATGGCATCCTCGAGCTCTTTATCGGTCACCTTTATTCCTGCCCTTTTCGCTGTTATAAGCAGCACCCTTTCGTCTATGAGGGAGTTAAGGACGCCCTGTTTCAGATTGAGCCTTTTTTCCATCTCCTCATCAAACCTCTCCCTGTAAATATTCCTGTAAAAATCCCTCACCCTGTCATAGGCCAACCAGTATTCCTCGAGGCTGATCTTTTCTTTTTCAATCTCTGCAACAGGGACGGCGGTCGACTTATCTACGGTTCCTACGCCCCAGAATACGAAAGAGAGGATAACGATGAAAAACAGCACATAGAAGTATTTTGCATGTTTGCGCATTGCCTTAAGCATCATGTCCCTCCTGTCAGGAATTTATCTTGAAAAACGGCATAAAGATTAATACTTCTTGCAAAAATAATCTTCAAGGATCTTCTTGTGGTCAAAGACGATGGGCTCAGGGAGGGCATCCCGCCTGAAGACCACGGCCGCTACTGCATCATCCCCTGGCAGTGGCTCCCCTTTTGCCTCTGCTACATAGACGGTGGTGATTGTGTGGTGCCTCGGATCCCTGTCAGGGTCAGAATAAGTGTGAAACTGCCTGACAATAGTTATGTCCAGGCCTGTCTCCTCCCTGGCTTCCCTGACTGCTGCAGCCTCAAGGCTTTCGCCATAATCAACAAAGCCGCCTGGAAGTGCCCAGCCCTCAGGAGGATTTTTTCTCTTTATCAGCACAATACCACCCCCACATTCTATTATGATATCAACCGTCGGGATCGGATTTTTATGTCTCTTCGAATCGGAGGTCGACATCCTTTTCAGGGACGATTGTTGAGACAGCGTGTTTATAGATCAACTGTTGTGTGGCCTCTTTCAGTACGATGACAAAATTATCGAAGCCTTTAACAACACCCTTTAACCTCACCCCATTAGTGAGATAAACCACCACAGGGGTCTTGTCCTTCCTTAACTGATTCAGATAGTTGTCCTGAAGGTTATTAGTCATGGCTGATCTCCTTTTAAAGGGGCTGAGGCAAAGGTTAAGACCGAGAGGATTATCAACCGCAGCCCAGACCCCTACTTAATTTCTTCTAAGGCATAGGTTAATAGATTTTCGAGCAATATTGCAATAGCCCTGTAGATCTCTTCATCAGTAAAAAGCCCTGTTATATCCAGCCATCTAATTCCATCTTCCCTTTTAAACCATGTAAACTGCCTTTTCGCATAATTCTTTGTCCTCTTCTTTATAAGAATTATCGCCTCATCCAGAGGAATCCCCCCCATTAGATGAGCGGAGATCTCTTTGTATCCTATAGCCTGCGTGGAGGAGAGCGTGTGGATCGGTCGGATGCTTTTGCGATGTATCAAAGTCAGAACATCCTTAACCTCTGTGACCAGCCCATCCTCGATCATCCTGTCAACCCTCTGTTCAATCATTCTATAAAGCTCTTTCCTGTCCCTTGTGAGGCCTATCTTAATGAATTTGTACGGCAGCGGTTGGGTCAACCTCTGGTGTAATTCAGATATGGTGCTGTTGCTCTTCAGGCATATCTCGAGGGCCCTGACTATCCTCCTGATGTCTGTCTGCATAACCCTTGATGCCCTATCCGGGTCGAGCTGCTTGAGACAACAGTAGAGGGAACCTTTATTTTCTTTTTCCATTGCAAGGAGTTTCTCCCTCACTTCCCAATCAGCGGATGGGCCCCTGAATATCCCCCTCGTCATTGCCCTGATGTATAGACCTGTGCCGCCAACAATTATAGGTATCTTTCCTTTGCTGTGAAGACTGTCTATTACGGGTCTGACAGCCTCAATGTATCTTCCTGCGCTGTAAGGCTCGAATGGTTCAACAATATCAATCATGTGATGTTTGACCATCTCCCTCTGTGCGGCTGTTGGCTTTGCTGTACCTATGTCCATGTGTCTGTAAATCTGCATTGAGTCTGCGCTTATGATCTCTGTCTGCAGTGCTCTGGGCTCTTCCGATCTCGCCCCTGTCTTGCCTACACAGGTTGGGCCAAGGATTATGAGGACCGGTCTGTTGTCCATACGATATTATAATACAATAGCCACAGTAGACAGGTCGTCAGGTTTGAAATCCGATCAATGGCCATGGTAAGATAATTCACTTTTTCTTAGAAAACCCGCAGGAGAGAAATGATGGCCGAGGTTATCCCCTTCAGGGGGATTCTGTATAATACATCGAGGGTCTCTGGAGGAGACGTGGTTGCGCCTCCCTACGACATAATTACGCCTGATATGAGAAAGGCCCTTTACGAAAAAAGCCCTTACAATATTGTGAGAGTAGATTCTGGAGAGGAGCGGGAAGACAACACCGTGGGTGAGAACAAATACACTAGGGCAGCACGATATCTCGATGCATGGCTGAAGGAAGGGATATTGACGAGGTCCCCATGGCCGTGTTTTTATGCCTATGCAATGGATTACAGGACATGGGAGGGGCATAAGAGACTCTATGGTTTTTTTGGCCTTGTGAGGCTCGAGGAACTCGGCAGAGGGATATATCCGCATGAGTGCACGCATTCCAAACCGAAGGCGGACAGGTTAAAACTCCTGAGTGCCTGCAATGCAAACACCAGCCCTATTTTTTCCCTTTACAATAGCCCCGAAAGGAAGGCGTCCATTGTTGTTGAGAGGGTGATGAAGGGTAGACCCGGCATGGTGGCAGAAGACCTCGATGGTGCAGTTCACAGGCTCTGGATTATAGAGAAAGAAGAAGATATAAAGACTATCATGGAAGACTTGAAAGACAGGGACATATTCATAGCAGATGGGCACCATAGATATGAAACGGCCCTTGAGTATCAGAGGATGTTAAAGGAGAGGTTCCTACCCTGTACAGGTAGAGAGTTGTTCAACTATGTCCTGATGTTCCTCGCAAATATTGCCGATGGGGGGATAACTATACTTCCAGCGCATAGGGTGGTGAGATATGCTCAGGGAGGGGTACTTAACAGACTCTCAGAGTACTTCGAGATAAAGACAATATCCCTTGATGATGATATAATTGAAGCTATCAGGGGTAAGCTGCAGACCTTTGGTTTTTATCAGAGGGGGGACAGGAGACAGTATGTCCTCAAATATAAAGGAGATGGCCTGAAGGAGACACACCCCTCACTAAAGGATCTGGACGTGACGATACTCCATGACCTGGTGTTTAAAGAGCTGCTGGAGGTCTCAGAGGTGTATTATGAGATGGATGTATCAATAGCGAGAGAAAGGGTGAGGAATGGTGATTTTGATGCGGTTTTTTTTCTTAATGCCACGAGGGTGGAGGATGTTGAGAGGGTTGCGCTTTCATCAGTGAGGATGCCGCCAAAGTCTACATACTTTTATCCAAAGCTCATGACAGGTTTTGTTATAAACAATCTTTAAAACAGAGAGGGACGGTAGAGTGCGGAAAAACAATGGTGCGAAAGGGCGGAAGTACGACATGGTGCAGAAGCGCGGAAGTTTTTAAAGGAAAATTTTCTATAATTTGACTTACGCACTTCTGAGCTATTTAGCTTCCGATCTCTTGGAAGGAGGCGATTATGTCAGTAAAGGTAGGGATTAATGGTTTTGGCAGGATAGGAAGAAACTTTTTAAGGGCGAGCATCTCATTTGATGACATCGATATTGTTGCTATCAACGACCTTACAGACTCGAAGACCCTTGCCCATCTCCTGAGGTATGATTCTGTCCATGGCATATTTAATGCGGATGTGAAGTCCACGGACAGCAGTATCATGGTGAATGGGAAAGAGATCAGGGTGCTGGCTGTTACAGACCCGAAAGACCTCCCATGGAGGGAGCTTGATGTGGATATTGTTTTAGAGTCTACAGGGAGGTTCACAGACAGGGCACATGCGACAAAACACCTTGATGCAGGGGCGGGCAGGGTAATTATATCAGCCCCCGCAAAAGACCCTGATGTGACAGTATGCATTGGTGTGAATGAGGGCATGTTCGATAAAACAAAACACCGGATTGTCTCCAACGCCTCTTGCACCACTAACTGCCTTGCACCTGTTGCAAAGGTCCTGCACGATGAATTCGGCATTGTCAGGGGATTGATGACGACGATACATTCATACACAAATGACCAGCGGATACTCGACCTCCCCCATAAAGATCTGAGAAGGGCAAGGGCAGCGGCCATTAACATGATACCGACAACTACAGGTGCTGCAAAGGCCGTTGGCCTGGTTCTTCCAGAGCTCAAGGGTAAACTGGACGGTATGGCCATCAGGGTGCCAACACCGAATGTCTCTGTTGTTGACCTTGTTGCAGAGATGTCAAGGGATGTAACCGCAGAGGAGGTCAATACTGCCCTCAAAAAGGCTGCCGATGGACAGATGAAAGGGATATTGCAGTATTCGGAAGATCCGCTGGTATCAACAGACCTGAACGGCAATCCCCACTCTGCAATAGTTGATGCAACCCTGACAAAGGTCATCGAGGGCAGGATGGCGAAGGTCATTGCCTGGTATGACAATGAGTGGGGTTATAGCAGCCGCCTCCGCGACCTCATCCTCTACATTGGAAGGACGGATAAGGAATAGGGATGGGGAATAGGGTGCCCCAAAAAGATTGAGATAGGCGGGGTTTTCCAACCCGCCTAAAGGAGGCATATTCTATGATAAGGAGGAAGGTCGCATGATAAGAAAGTCTGACAATGCAATCGCAGTTTCTGACATATTAAACAAGCTCACCATAGAGGATCTTGACATAAAAGGTAAGAGGGTATTTATAAGAGTTGATTTCAATGTCCCCCTCGATGAAAACCTCAGGATAACAGATGACAGAAGAATCCGCTCCACACTGCCGACTATAAATTATGCCATTGATGAAGGCGCCAAGGTCATCCTGGCATCTCATCTCGGAAGACCAAAGGGCAAAAGCGACCCCCGATTGAGTCTTGCCCCTGTAGCCAAGAGGCTGCAGAGGCTCCTGAACAAGGAGGTTCTATTTGCCGATGACTGCATAGGCCATAAGGTAGAGGTGCTTGTCTCGAAGATGAAGGATGGCGATGTTATCCTCTTAGAAAACCTGCGATTCCATATAGAGGAGGAAAGGAATGATGAGGAGTTTGCAAAGGCACTATCGAGCCTCGCAGACTTCTACGTTAATGACGCCTTTGGAGCTGCCCACAGGTCCCATGCATCAATTGTCGGCATCCCGAAGTATTTACCATCTGCTGCAGGGTTTCTCCTTAAAAAAGAGGTGGAGTACCTGAGGGGTGTTGTCAATAACCCTGTGAGGCCCTTTGTTGCCGTTTTGGGAGGTGCAAAGGTCTCAGGGAAGATCGGTGTTCTTGAAAATCTCATTAATAAGGTGGATAAGGTAATAGTCGGCGGCGGCATGGCCTTTACCTTCATAAAGGCAATGGGATACGAGATAGGAGATTCACTTGTAGAGGCAGAGATGCTGGAGACTGCTGACCTGATAATGGGGAATCTGATCAGGAATAATGTGAAGTTTTACCTGCCCGTCGACTGTGTGATAGCCCAGAGTATGGAGCCAGGGGCAGAGACGAAGATAGTCACGACGCAGGAAATACCGAAGGGGTGGCGCGCCCTCGATATAGGGCCTGCTTCCGTGAGGCTCTTCTCAGAGGCCCTTCAGGATGCGAAGACGATAATATGGAATGGCCCGATGGGTGTATTCGAGATGGATGCCTTCTCGAGGGGGACATTCGCTATCGCCCATGCAATTGCGGATGCGTATGCGCTGACAATTGCAGGAGGCGGTGATACCGACCTCGCAATCCACAGGGCAGGTGTATCAGATTCCATATCCTTTATCTCAACTGGAGGAGGTGCATCCCTCCAGCTTCTGGAAGGGAAGGAACTTCCAGGGATAGCTGCGCTTGCCGATAAAACGGTGTAGCTATATCTTATGTGACTGCCTGCTCCTGGATTAAGTTCAGGACAGAGTCAACCTTGTGCGGAAATCTTTTGTTGCTGTGTGAGAGGATTCCCCTTTTTATCTCCACGATAGACGGACTCCTGCTTTCAAAGCGTTCTATGAGGTATGCAGCAGCCACCTCAGGTTTGATTGTGTCTCCACAGGTGAAGATATCGACAGCAGCGTAGCTGTACTCCGGCCATGTGTGAATGGACAGATGGGACTCTGCAATAACCACCATACCGCTGATTCCAAAGGGATTGAATTCATGGAAGGAAATGTCAACTATTGTAGCCCGTGCTTTTTTTGCTGCAGAAACTAAAGCATCCCTTACTTCATCGAGATTTTTGAGGATCGCGGGATTACAATCCTTCAACTCAACCAAAAGATGGGTACCTAAAGCATACAATTCACTACCCCCTCCAGTGATCTAAGGGGCGAAGCACCCCTTTAGAATAGAAAAAATACAGCAAAACAGTGTTATTTGTCAAGCAAAAAATTTCAGGTTGTAAGCACCAACACATAAAAAGTGAAAGATAAAGCCAAGGTGAAAGTTTTCTTTATCTCTGGCTTTATCTTTATCTCTCCTATTGCCCATAGCCTCTGGCCTATTTGCCTGTCAATAGGGTCTCGTCTCTGCCTGTGCCGAAGCACGGCAGAAAGGTCGCTCAGGACAGGCTCCGTGAAGCATCTCTTATTTTGGACAGATATGAAGCACCAAGAAATCAGATCTACAGACTTTCAGACCTTCAGACAACAGACTTTCAGAAGACAGACTGTCTGACCTCTGTTGTCTGTTTGTCTGTGCTCTGTATGTCTGTTTGTCTGTAATATCTGTCCTGAAACCAACAGTGGGGGAGAGCTGCCTGCCGTTTATGGAGGGGTGACAGGCAGCCCTGGGGAGAAAGACAATTTATTTATTAAAGATTACCAGTGACGTCCTGGGATGTATATGATTTAGATCATAGTCTTTACCCAGAAACCATTCGGTTTTTTTGGTCTCCCTTCCTGGGGATCACCACCACCGCCAGTAAAGGTAAATTTTGGTCTCCCTTCCTGGGAATCACCACCACCGCCAGAGGGCTATAACAAAGGTTATCAAAAAGACAATGATAAGGTTTGTATAGGCCAGGATATAGAATACCCTTTCGGGGAAAGGCCTTGGTATCTTGCCACCAGCCTCTATTAATTTCCCGACCTCGGGCATTGACAGTATCTTTTCTTCATCGTGCGGTGCTGTCTTGATCGCATCCGTAAGATCATGGCCGGCGAGGTGCTTTCTTGCGTGGGAGCCATGCCTCCAGAGCTTGCTATTCGTTACGTCATAGATCCTCCCTCTGAAGGCGATATAGGCAGGTCTTCCATCTTTTCCATCAAAGCTGTGCAGTTCTTCGAGGGTTAAATCCTGTTTGCCCTTAGATATCTCCATCTCCCACTTTACCCTCCACTTCCTCTTTAACCTCGGGCCTATGTAAAATGTGACGATGATGGCTGTTGAGACCATAATCAGGAAGAGGATCGCCTTGATGCTCAGGAGTATTCCGAACCGAGTGGTGTATAAGAGCTTCCATGAAGGTATCCTCGCGATGCTGAGGAGCGTGCCTGTGATTGAGAGGATTGCAATGGAGAGCCATCCGAGGAATAGCTCGCCCTTCGGAAGGCCCTTTGAGGCATATGCAGGCTTCAGGAGTATATGGACATAGAGGATTGTTCCGAACCATGCTATCGCAGTGATTAAATGGATGTAACCGATAAAGAAGCGGACTATCTTCTGGGTCCGTGTCAATGGTCTGTAGAGGCCTTTTATCCTCATCTCTTCGAGAAAATGCGCCCCTGTCTTTGTGAGCGGCCCGCCTCCGATGGCCTCTACATGACATTCTTTGCACTGGAGTCCTGTCTGTCGGGCATACCCTGTTGTTGCAGTAGAGATAGACGGAAGGAGGAATGAGATAAATATAAAAAGGCACAGCCAGTATAACTGTCTTTTATGCATGGGGTATTATAGACAACCGGGGGATGCTTTACAATATCCCTCGGTTGTCTTTTAACGCCAGATGTTATTTTAAGCCCTTTCTGCGACAGGCTTTGCGACGGGTGCGGGTTCTTTGCCCAGCCTGAAGAAATCCGTTACGAATATTGCGACACCGATGAGGAAACCTACACCAAATATAGCCCTGAATATCCAGAACCACATATTGTAAGTAGTCTTGACTGTAACATAATCAAGTCCCATGAGCCTTTCCATGTATGTCTGGACCATCCCCGCACCGGTTATTGTCAGGACGATGAATATCATCGAGATGGTCATGACCCAGAATGACAGGAATGCCCTTGAGGCATTGAATTCCTTTACCCCTCTGATGGCCGGGAGAGTTATGTATATCATGGCGAGGACTAAAAGCACATAGGCCCCGTAGAAGGCCAGGTGTCCATGGGCGGTTGTTATCTGCGTTCCATGGGTCCATTTGTTCACCTGGGGAAGGGTATGTATTACGCCCCAGAGGCCAGCTCCGACAAAGTTGAATATTGCATGTGCGACTGTGTAGTAAAGGCCGGCACGATTTGTCACTAACCTCGTCTCTCTCGTTGCTCTGAATGCATCCCATACCATCACGAGAAGGGGAACAGGCTCAAGGGCGCTGAAGATCCCGCCAACCCACAGCCAGTATGGAGGGGTTCCGATCCAGTAATAGTGATGCCCCAATCCGAGTATGCCTGTGAACAGTACAAGACCCACCTCCACATACATCCATTTCTCGACAACCTCTCGTCTTGCGCCGACAACCTTCATAAGCATGAAGGCGAGGAGTGCTCCTGCGATAACCTCCCATGCGCCTTCGACCCAGAGGTGCACAACCCACCACCACCAGAACTGGTCCTGGACCATGCTCTTTACATAGAACATCCCGGGAAGGTACATCAATGCAAGGAAGGTCAATCCGCCGAGCAGGGTTCCCTGAATACCCGTCCACTTCTTTGTCTTGAGGATTGTCATGAAATTATTCAGGAGAAAGAGTAAAACAGAGACGACAATGAGGATGTCTGCCCATCGAGGCGCCTCGATGTATTCCCTGCCCTCGTTCAGTATGCCTGTACCGAATAAGGCGGTGCTGTTTGCCTGCGGGTTTATACCCATCCATATGTAACCGACAACCACAAGGGTAACAGCGATAACCGTTGCCCAGAACTGGAACCTTGCAAGCGGGACACTCCACAGCTCTGTCTCTGACTCCTCCGGGACAACATAGTATGTAGCCCCCATCAAACCCACAAGCAACCAAACCACAAGTGCATTTATGTGGAGGGACCTTATTATGTTGAAGTTGATAATAAAGAAATCTGGCCAGATGAACTGCAGTGCACCGATTATACCGACCAGGACCTGAACCAGGAATAGAAGCACGGCAAAGGTATAGAAATTCTCTGCTATCTTTTGGCTTTCATGTTTGATGCTCATTTACAACCTCCTATTTTAGTGCAAGCATGTAGTCTGTTAGGTCATTCAATTGCTGCTCACTCAGATGCCCGAAGCTCGGCATTACAGAATTTGGCACATACGCCTTTGGGTCTTTGAAATGCCCGATAAGCCATGCCCGATCCCTTCTGCTTCCCACGCGGGTAAGGTCAGGACCTGTTGTCCCACCGATGCCTGATATTATGTGGCAGCCCGAGCAATTCAGTTCCTGATAGAGTCTCTGGCCTGCGGTGAGCTCTTTCCCTGCAACGCCTGCTGCGGTGGCAAGGATCGGCTTTGGCGGCCAGCCATTTGTATCGACCTTCGAGATCCATTCAAGGAAGGCAATGAGCTTATCTGCCTCATCAGCGGTTATTCCGAATCTCGGCATCGCTGCTTTCGGGTTTACCGATTTCGGGTCCATCAAGAATTGTTTGAGATAGGCCTTTGGTTTCTTCTCTGCTGTCTTTGTCAGGTCAGGTGCAAAGTAAGAACCATTACCGAGTATGGTATGACATCCGATACAGTCATATTTGTGCCATACCTTTTTCCCTGCGTTCACCTCTTCTGTTATCACAGGTGCCCTCTTTGGAAGCCTTGCCAGTGTGTCAAAGGTGAGTATCACCAGGATAACGAAAAAGAAGAGACTGCCGAAGACGAAGAGATTCCTTGTTGCCTTATTACTCATAGATACACCTCCTCCTCACGGTTTCCAGACAAAACTGGAATTCAATATTATGAAATAAGGCACTTTACTTCTATGATGCAAATCATATCAGAAAACAGACTTTGATGCAAATCATCTGACCTCTCTTGTCTGTTTGTCTGTGCTCTGTATGTCTGTTTGTCTGTATATCTGTCCTGCTAAAGCCTGATTGACTTGCCTTTTTGTAAACACTACAATATCTCGAAGGGAGGCTCCGGCGCATACAACGACCTCACTAATACCCAAAAAATCTTTTGATTTTTGAGGGGACCCCGATTTTTAGGGCAGTAGCGTGAGATGAGATTTAAAATTCAGCAGATATCCATAATTGTTGTCTTGCTGTTTATGATTCTTTTTTCCGAGGGTGCAAGTGCAAAGGTTAGGCCCTCCCTCTGTAAGATCATCCACCCCAGCGACCTAAAGGTTCGGTGGGAATGCAGACGATTGAAAAAGGGAGAAAGTCTGGAGGGCCTCTTTGGAGACAGGTGGAAAGACGTGGCAAGATTCAACAGGATAGACAGGCGTCATACCGTTGCAGGGGTCTATATAAAGGTTCCAAAGCGTCTTGACGATATCAGGGATTTTTCTCCGATGCCAAGATACTACCAGCAGGCTGCGGCAGAGGCAAAATTTATCATTGTGGATCTCTCAGAGCAGTTTATCGGTGCATACGAATATGGGCATCTTGTGTTCTCAGCACCGATTGCAACTGGTGAGAAAGGTAATGAGACTCCGAGGGGTGAATTCAGGATTACCGCATTTCACAGCAGACGGAAGTCATCATTGTATTTTATCGAAGACACAACTATCCCGTATCCCATGAACTACGGCCTCAGATTTCACATAAGTAAAGAGGGGGTTGCCTTCTGGATTCATGGCAGGGACCTTCCCGGCTATCCTGCTTCCCATGGTTGTATTGGACTTTACGATGAGCCGATGCAGAAGAGATACTATGGCTATCCTAAAAATCCGATACTCGAGGATGCGAGGGTCCTCTTTCAATGGGTCATCTCCCCCCTTTCTGATGACGGGATGTTCCATATTCTGAGGGATGGGCCGAGGGTGCTGATAATCGGCTATGCGCCAGGGACAGCACCGCGTCCCAGATAGGGCTTTTTTGATGGAGAGATACGTAATTGTCGACAAAGAGACTGTCTGGGAAGGCAGGTATCTCAGGTGTCTGAAGATAACCTACAGGGATTCCAGGGGTGTTCTGAGACAGTGGGAGGCTGTAGAGAGGGTGAATTGTGATGGGATCGTTGCTGTGGTTCCGATCACAGATGAGGGGGAGGCGGTCTTCATAAGACAGTTCAGGCCTGCTGTGAACAACTATGTAATCGAGTTTCCGGCCGGCCTCAATGATAGGGGTGAAAGGCTTGAAGATGCAGCCCTAAGGGAGCTTCGTGAAGAGACAGGTTATGTGGCAGAGGAACTGGTTCTGATTACGAGGGGTCCTCTTTCAAGCGGCTCCTCAGGGGAGGTTCTGACGGTCTTTCTTGCAAGGGGGTTGAAGTTTCAGGGCATAGGACAGAGAGACGAAACCGAGGAGATAGAGGTAATAAAAATGCCTATTGATCAGCTATATGAAACGCTCTCCCTCTTTGCAGAAAGGGGAGATTTTATTGACCTCAAGATATTCGGGCTCATAGAGATGGCAATGAAATTCCTAAGGGCCCGTCTCTGATAATAAGGACTCCCATGGTTTTTATGGTTGTTATGTCTGGATTACCGCTTCAGTCTCTCTTTTTTGCCTTCCTGGAAGCTTGACAAATATTTCGACAAGCCCCCTGATGCCGATGGAGGATATGATGTTGTACATCATTGCCAGATAGGCCAGGACCATCAGGCTTCCGAAGAATGCAGCGGCAATCATATGAGGCTGGAAGGTGGTATCCCCTTGATAGATGTTTCTCCTCAGCATGCCATCCATACCAGCGAGGCCCATGGCCATTGACATCCCGATCCCGCCTACGAGATGTGTCCAGAAATGGAAGTTTGTCAGGGCATTGCTCTTCAGTTTTACATTATTGGTCAGCATGGGGAAAAGGGCGTAAAGTGCAGCATACAGGGTCATGCCTAAGCCAACGAGAAGCTGCATGTGTGCATGGGCACCGATTACCCACTGGGTATTATGGAGAATCCTGTTCATACCGAGGTCGGCCTGTATAATGCCTGCCGGGACACCGAGAGAAAATCCAAGGATTCCTCCAAGGAGGAATTTCAGCGGCGGCGTCATCTTTAATGGGCGTGCCTGCCACAGTGTTGTCAGTGTGATGAAGACAGCAATCCCCATTGTAACGAGTTCAAAGGCAGTCACCATCTCCCCTGAGACGATCTTCATGAGATTTGGCTGTCCCTGGTCAGAAAGGAGGTGATGCCCCCAGACATTCCACGAGACGACGAGTTCAACGAGCAGTGCAGCTCTGGCAATATTCTGCATGAAGAGCTTCTTGCCTGAGATAATGGTTGCCAGCAGATACCATGTCCCTGCTACATAGATCAGCACCAGTCCATCTGCGATCAGGTCAAGCCCCCACCAGTAGATGTTTTTATAGATCAATGCATCAAACCAGTTTGCTGATAAGCTAATACCCATAAGGGAGTGTATGGCATGGTATAAAAAAACCACTGAAATCCCACCAAGGACAACGGCATCGAGGACTGTATCTATGGTTCCACGAAAGATAGCCACAATAGGCAGCGGCATGATCGGTTCTTTTTCGACCCCTTTTCTTGTCAGTTTGCGATATAGGTTTATAAACCCGTCAACCCCCAAGGCTGATACCAGCATCGGCCCTATTGGTTTTTTCTCCTCCCGCTATCTTTACATACATTTTTGTATGTTTTTATCTGGTATCTGACAATTTTGTATGGTTGGGCGGGATATAGATGTGGGGCGCCCTGTGGTGAAGGTGTTATTTTATTCCAGGGTAAACTGACTTTAGTTGAAAAATCGGCAGTATATTTATAAAATTGGGCTGAAAGGAGTAATAAGAAACTTGTGGGCCATCCCATTGTCGTTGTAGAAGATGACAGAAAGATTGCGAGGGTAGTTAAGGTCTATCTTGAGGGCGCAGGCTTCAAGGTAACCCATGTCGAGAAGGGGAGGGATGCCATAGAGTCTGTATTAAAAGATATGCCTCTCCTTGTTATACTCGATCTGATGTTGCCAGACATGAGCGGAGAGGAGGTATGCCAGGAATTAAAAGAGATTGGTGATTTTCCCATAATCATGCTTACATCAAAATCATCAGAAGAGGAAAGGATCGCAGGTTTTGCCCTCGGTGCTGATGACTATGTTGTAAAACCCTTCAGTCCGAGGGAACTCGTCTACAGGGTAAAGGCGGTCTTAAAGAGGTCAGAGAAAAAAGAATTAAGTGCCGCAGAACCCATGAGTTTCAATGAAGGGCTTTTAATAATAGATGGGCAGAGCTATCAGGTGAGAAAGAAAGGGCTTGCAGTAAATCTCACGCCAACTGAATTCAAAGTCCTCTTTACTCTTGCATCCACTCCCAATAAGGTCTTTACAAGGGAAGAGCTTGTGGAAAAGGCCTTGGGATATCAATTCGAAGGGTATGAGAGGAGCATTGATGCGCACATTAAAAACATCAGGCAAAAGATAGAAAATGACCCGAAAAGACCTGAATTCATACTTACTATCTATGGCGTAGGCTACAGGTTCAGCGCTAAGAGAGATTGATAAGGATGCTTAAAAGTCTCTGGATAAAATTTCTAATACTGCTTCTATCTGTTTCCATTATTGCCCTCTCAGCAGCCTTATTCCTTCGAGAATTAATGATAAAAGACTTCAGGGAATATCTGGAAGGCGAAATAGAGGACAGGGTCTATTGGGTAATGGCAGACCTTGAGGGTACATATGAAAGATATTCGGGATGGAAGGAGGATACTATCATTGAAGATACTATCTGGGCATTGATGCTGGGGCTTGAGATAAGGATAAAGGACGTGAATGGTCGGACAGTAATGGATACAGGGAAGGCAATTGCCAGTCTCTCGCCATTGATGAAGAGGAGGGTGATGGCTATCTCGGACTTTAGAAAAACAGGAAGGTCTGACCTTTTTCTACCCTATCCGCTGTTCTTGGGCGGAAAGGAGATAGGCCAGATCGAGGTGAGATTTTTAAGACCAAAGAAAGAAACAGTCTTTATCGAGAGGTCAAACAGATTTCTCCTGTTCTCCTTTCTTGCCATGGGCGGGCTGGCCATTCTTTTGAGCATCGTATTTTCTAAGAGGCTGACAAATCCCATAGGGAGGCTCTCCTCTGCTGCGAGGGCAATCAGCGAAGGAGACCTCAAAAGCAGGGTCGAGGTTTCAGGTAGCGATGAGATAAGCAGGCTGTCAGAGACCTTTAACAGGATGGCACAGAATCTTGAGATGCAGGAGTCCCTGAGAAAGAAACTCATATCGAATATCGCCCATGAACTGAGGACACCTGTTGGCGCTGTAAGAGGAGAACTTGAAGGGATGATCGATGGTGTTATCCCTGCAAACAAAGAAGGCCTTAAATCCCTTTATGAAGAGATAGGAAGGCTTAAAAAGATCATCGAGGGACTGGAGGATCTTGCCCAGGCCCAGGCTGCCGTATTAACTCTAAGGAGGCAAACTTTAGAATTAGGGCCCTTTCTTCAAAATATACTGGACAGATTCAGCAAGGCCTTTAATGATAAAAGCATATCTGCTGAATTCCAGTGCTATGGGAGAGCTAAGATTAATGCAGACCCTGACAGGCTCAGCCAGATTATTGTCAACCTTCTTGATAATGCATTAAAGGCAACAGGACCTGGAGGGAGGGTATGGGTTAAGGCAGGCATTAAAGGTTCAGGGACATATATCGAGGTCGGGGACACAGGGTGCGGGATAAAGGAGGATGACCTGCCGTTTATCTTTGAGAGATTCTTCAGGGCATCGGAGGGCGGCCTCGGCCTCGGCCTCGCTATTGTGAAAGAGCTTGTAGAGGCACATGGATGGAGGATAGAGGTGAAGAGCGAGTATGGAAGGGGCTCTACCTTTACTGTGTATATCTCCTCTGATACAGCAAAAGTTTTTCATGATTTATGTACTACTACTATTTCCCCGAAATTTATATAAATATTCGTATTATTCTCTTAACATTTCTAAAAAATGCGCTATTTTATGTTTTATAATCTATGGCAGAAGAAACCAGACATGAACGCTTTAAAAGGGTAGCAGCAAAGAGGACCAATGACATCCTTGAGAAAATCAGGATACTGGAAACTGCTCAAACAAGAGTTCTTATGAATACACAGAAGGCGAGATAAACAAAATTTTTTCGGAGATTGACAAGCAGTTAAAGCTTACAAAGGCCAGGTTTCTGGCAGGGAAGATGGAGAGGTTTAAACGTGGAATGACGTTCCCTAAAGTTAGCCTCATCAGATAACATCTGAGTTATTTTTATGAGCCTTCACAATTCTTCATAATCCCCTCGTTACTCCTTCATAATCCTTTGATATGATGAAGGCATAAATCAAAGGAGAAAGGAGGTGAGGGAAATGAGGAGAACGACAATGATAGGTCTGACAGTGGTGGTAGCCCTTCTGGTTGTAGGCGGTGCTGTCTATGCCCACGGCCCCTGGGGTTACAGCACGGGTTATGGGGCAGGTGTTAATGTAGAGAATGTAAAGAAATTCCAGAAGGAAACCCTGAGTTTGCGTGACGAGCTTATAACAAAGAGATTGGAACTCCAGAACGAGTACAGCAAACCCCAGCCTGATTATGACCGCATAGGGACATTAAGAAAGGAGATCGTTGACATCCAGACAAAGATCCAGGCTTCTGCTGATAAGTATGGTGTCCCTGCACTGGGAAGTGGCTATGGAATGAGACATGGGATGATGGGTCGTGGTATGATGGGAGATGGTATGATGGGAGCTGCTTGTCCCTGTCCGATGTGTCAGTAAATCTGAAGAGAGGGGCTTTGAGTCCCCTCTCTATTTATTAGGAGATTATAGAAGTTTGGGCGGTACAATTTAAGCATGGTCGGGTTATTTTCAATGGCGAAAAAGCTGGTAATAATGTCATTATTAATTACAGTTAGCATTATCGTTCTAACTTTTCCTGCCTTAGCACAGCCGATGTGCCCTGATTGTCCTGAGTGGCGCGAGAGGGCCCCTTATGGAGATTACTGCCCTGGGCCGCGATGGGGCTGGTATGGCGCAAAGAAAACAGTCAGGACGGCTGATGAGGCAGAAAAGATCCTTAAGGAATATTTTTTACCTTATGGAGATGTAAAGATAGGGAATATCAGGGAGAGGAGATGGTTTTTTGAGGCAGATATTAAAGATAAAAACAATAATTTGATAGATATAGTAATAGTGGATAAAAGGACAGGCAGGATAAGGTCGATATATTAGCATAGGAGGTGAGTATGATGCGCAATTGGATGTGGGGAGATTGGATGTATGGATACGGTATGGGCTGGGGATGGTTTGGTCCTATCCTGATGATAGCCTTCTGGGTGCTGGTGATTTTAGGAATCGTCTATTTTGTGAAGACAATTGCTGGTAGAGGGTCATCTCCTAAAGAAGAAACAGCCCTTGATATTCTTAAGAAAAGGTATGCAAAAGGTGAGATAGATGCAGAGGAGTTTGCAAGGAAGAAAAAGGATTTAGAGTCCTGACTGCGGGGGTGACTCAGCAAGGTGATGGATAGAGGGACCTCTGGTTATTATAGAAGTGAGTTTGACAGGATTGCATGGATTTACGATACTGCGATAGGGTTTATAGGTGTATTTCTTGGCGGTGAAAAGAGGCTCAGGAGGAAGATACTCAGGCTTGCTGATATTAAAAATGGGGATAATGTCCTTGATATAGGCTGTGGAACAGGAACTTCGGCATTGATCATTGCAAGAGATACCGGAGATAGGGGAGAGGTGGTGGGGACAGACCTCTCCAGTAAGATGCTTGATATTGCAAAGAGGAAGTTAATGAGATCTGGATTTCGTAATGTAACTTTTCTTCAGGCAAATGCAGAGGCCATCCCCTATCCGGATTCATATTTTGATAAAATTGCAGCATTTGCTGTCCTCCATGAAATGGGTCATGAAGGACGGATTAATACATTAAGAGAAGTTTATAGACTCCTCAGGCCGGGAGGAAAGGCTCTTATTGCTGATTATGACATGCCAGAGAAAATCGGTGGAATCCTTTTGATGAGATTTCTGTTAGCAATGTTTGAAGGTGAGACAGCGAGGGATATGATCCAGAAGGGGATAGATTCAGAGATTAGGGAGGCAGATGTCAATTTAAAGATTGTTAAAAAGGAAAGTATACTCTGTGGTGCAGGACAGGTTTTATTGTTAGAGAAAATGGAGGGATAAGATGGAAAATTTTGATTACACAGTGGAGACAAACAAAAGCTTTGATGAGGCTGTAGCAGCTATCGAGGCAAAGAGCAAGGAGAAAGGTTTTGGAGTGCTGCACATCCATGATGTGAAGGCAACCCTTGCGAGTAAAGGGTTTGATAGTGTGCCGTTAAAGATCATTGAGATATGCAATCCTCGTTATGCGAGTGAGGTCTTGAAAAGGGATATAAAAATATCCCTTATGCTTCCATGCCCGATTAGTGTTTATGTTGAAGGTGGAAGGACTTACATAAGCACTTTAAGACCAAAGGTGATTGCAGATTTCTATCCGCAGGCTGACATAAAGGCATTAGCAGAAGAGGTTGATGAAATAGTCTTGAGTATTGTAAATGGATCTAAATAATGAAGATATGAAAGAAATGGAGGAAAAATAAGAAATCTTTGAAGGAAAGTGGTATGCACATTCTCCGATAAGGAATGCCCTTCCAAAATGCTCACCATAGTTTGCAGCTGGTTCTTAATGAGGTTAGTGCCCTTGTGGAACTGTTAACGGGTTGCGGTTGTTGAGGTAAAACAAATACTCTCTCTGTTATCTGGGTTTAGTGTAAAAAATTGCAGTCCATTATTTTTTATGAAAAAGTATTATAATAAAAAACTAAAATTAAGGAGACTGTAGTGGAAAAGGAAAAGAATAAGTCGCTGATAGATAGGGTATGGGATTTCTTTGCCTCTGTTAAGCTTGCCATTGTTGTATTCGCTGTGCTGTCCCTGACATCCATAATAGGGACTATCATTGAGCAGAATGCCGAACCTGAGAGGAATGTCAGGTTACTTGCAAAATTCTTCGGACAGTCTGCTGCCCCGACCCTTTTCAGGGTCTTTGACACCCTCGGGTTCATGGACATGTACCATTCATGGTGGTTTGTCGCTATCCTTCTCCTCCTTGCATCAAACCTCATTGTATGCTCTATTGATAGACTTCCAAAGATAATGAAGCTTGTAAAAGAGCCTGTAAAGCCACTTTCAGAAGAACACTTCAGGGGATTCGGGATAAAGAAAGAGATTGTATTGAAGGGTAGGCCTGAAAAGACAAGGGATATGGTGGCAGGCGCCATAAAGAAGGCTGCTGGATTTAATCTTGCAGAGATAAAGGAAGGTGAGGGCTATCAGCTATATTCGCAGAAGGGCAATTTCACCCGCCTGGGTGTTTATATAACCCATTTCAGCATACTCATAATACTCATAGGTGCCATAATCGGTATCTTTTTTGGATTCAAGGGTTTTCTCAATCTCCCTGAGGGAGCTGTATCGGATGTTGCTTATGCGAGGAATGGTCAGGAAATGCCTCTCGGCTTCAGCATCAGGTGTGACGAGTTTAATGTGGATTTTTATGGGAACTCTGACATGCCAAAGGAATATAAAAGCAGGCTCACTATAATTAAAGATGGTAAAGAGGTGATGAAAAAGGAGATCAGGGTGAATGAGCCCTTGACATATAAGGGGATAACCTTTTATCAATCAAGTTACGGGCTTGTCCCTGGCGGAGGGGGGAATAGCATCTTTAAGTTTAAGTTGACCTCTAAGGATGGCAGGACAGAGGAAGTGAGCCTGAGATTCGAGGGCTCATTCACAATCCCTGGCACAGACCTGACAGGCAAGATAGAGGATTTCTCGCCAGCGCTGGGTTTTGATGAAAAGACAGGCATGCCCTTCACATATGCCGAGCAGATGAACAACCCTGCTGTTTATATAAGTTTCTATGAGAAGGACAAAAGGAAATACGGAGGGTGGATACTGAAGAGGTATCCACAAACAGGACAGCTGCCTGATGGTCATACGGTAGAATTCCTTGACCTCTGGGGCATCCAGTATACAGGTCTACAGGTGAGGAAAGACCCCGGTGTCTGGATCGTTTATCTTGGTTGTATAACCATGTCCATCGGTCTTTTTATAGCCTTCTTCATGAGCCACAAGAGGCTATGGGTAAGGCTTGTGGAAGAAAGGAACAATACACGTGTTATCATAGGTGCGACCGCTAACAAAAACAGACACGCCTTCGAGAGGAAAATTGACCGGATGGTATCTCTTTTAAGTAAGGCACACGAAGGAGGAAAATAGCTTATGGATAGTTCTACCCTTTTTGGTATATCGGAGATATCGTATTTTGTCGCTATGGTGGTTTATATAACCTATCTTGCATTCAGGAAACCCCAGATAGGTCTAACAGCAACAACAATAACAATAATCGGTTTTGTGTCACAGACATCGGCAATCCTTCTCAGGTGGAAGGAATTTTATGATCTGGGTCAGATGGGGATACTCAGGGCAGCGCCTTTCACAAACCTCTACGAGTCCCTCATTTTCTTTGTCTGGTGCCTGATCCTCGGTTATCTTGTAATTGAATTCAGATACAGAAACAGATCTTTTGGGGCCTTTGTGACACCCATAGCCGGCCTGGCCCTGGCATTTATAGACCTGACAGGCATGTCCAAGGCTATCCAGCCTCTCGTTCCGGCGCTGCAGAGCAACTGGCTACTTGCCCATGTGGTACTGAGCTTTATTGCATATTCAACATTTGCCATCGCCTTCAGCACAGGTCTTATGTATCTGATATTGAAAACAGACAAAAGGAATGAGCCTTCATACATCTTCTGGACTGTTGCACTGGGCGTACTTGTTGTGATATTAACCGCCATGGGCCTCGATTATCTCAAGTTTAAGCTTCTGATTCGGACCCCTGAGGGACTTATTAAGAGCTATCTCTTCAAGGCTACATTGTTCAGTCAAACAACCGCTGTCTCAGCGTTGAGCTGGGCAGCAGCGCTGGCCTTTATATTTGTACTCTGGCGGTATGGATACGTGATAAAGAGGGTTGTTGCTGCCTTTCAGGTCTCAACGGAGATACTCGATGAGATAACATACAAGAGCATAGCTATAGGATTTCCTGTCTTCACACTGGGCGGCCTGATATTCGGAGCCATATGGGCAGACCAGGCATGGGGTGTTTACTGGAGCTGGGATCCGAAGGAGACATGGTCGCTGATAACATGGCTTGTCTACGCCTTTTATCTCCATGCAAGGCTCCTGAGAGGCTGGAAAGGCAAGAAGATAGCTGTCGTGGCCGTTGTGGGTTTTGTGACAGTCGTCTTCACCTATCTCGGAGTGAACCTTCTCCTGTCAGGTCTTCACAGTTATGGGGCATTAGAGTAGTTAGTTATGCGCATCACGACCGGGGTCCCCAAAAAGTCGGAGACTTTTTGGGGTGCCCTCATCCGGTGTTCTCTGTGGTTAAGTTTTGACAAAGCGGGGGAGAATAGGCTAAACTTAATAAGAAAGGAGGAGGGAAGTATGAATAATATAAAGACAATGGCTTTGCTTGTTCTTCTAACCCTTATCCTTGTCTGGGCTGGTGCTGCCTTTGGCGGCAAACAGGGCATGACGATAGCCTTAATCCTCGCCATAGGGATGAATTTCTTTGCCTATTGGTTCAGCGATAAGATAGTTCTCAGGATGTATGGAGCAAGAGAGGTTACAGAGGCTGAGGCGCCCGAGCTTTTCGGTATTGTAAGGAGGCTTACTCAGAAGGCCCAGATGCCCATGCCGAGGATATACATGATGGAAGAAGACCAGCCAAATGCGTTCGCAACTGGTAGAAACCCGAAACACGCGGCTGTTGCAGTGACGACAGGCATCATGCGGATACTTGGCCATGACGAACTCGCAGGGGTTATAGGTCATGAGCTTTCTCACATCAGACACAGGGACATCCTTATCAGCACCATAGCGGCTACTATTGCTGGTGCGATAAGCTACTTAGCCCAGATGGCACAATGGGCAGCCATATTCGGGCATCGGGGAAACGATGATGAGGGTGGAAGCCCAATCGCGGCCCTTGTTATGATGATCGTGGGACCGATAGCTGCCCTTATTGTTCAGATGGCGATTTCACGCTCAAGGGAGTATGCCGCTGATGAAGGTGGAGCGAGGCTTGCAGGCAATCCCCGCTATCTCTCAAATGCACTCCGAAAATTAGATTCTGCCTCAAGGAAGGTGCCAATGGATGCAAACCCTGCCACATCACACATGTTCATTGTCAATCCGCTTTCAGGTGGGGGGTTATTAAAACTCTTCAGCACCCATCCTCCCATTGAAGAGAGGATAGCGCGTCTTGAGACGATGAGCCTGTAAGCTTGACTCTTAATACCATGATTGTTCAAAATATCTGTGTCTTATGAAGGCCCTTGTTACAGGTGCAACAGGCTTTATCGGGAGCCATCTTGTGGAGGAGCTTATCAGGAGGGGTTATGAGGTCACCTGCCTTGTGAGAAAGACCTCGAATCTCAGATGGATAGAGGGTCTTGATATAAAATTAGTCCAGGGGGACTGTGAGGACAGCGATTCCCTTATGCGATTCCCCCCTGATTTCGATTATGTCTTCCATCTTGCCGGGCTCACAAAGGCAAGGAAGGAAGAGGATTTTTTCTGTGCAAATGTGCGGGGCACGGAGAACCTTCTGAAGGCGGTATCGGCGAAGATGTCGGGATTAAAACGCTTTATATATCTCAGCAGCCTCGCTGCTGTTGGGCCCAGCAGGAATGGGCATCTCCTTACAGAGGCATCAGAGCCGAGGCCTGTCTCGAGCTATGGGGAGAGCAAGCTAAAGGGCGAAGATGTTACATTGAGGTACAGGGATTCTGTTCCTGTAACGATAATAAGGCCGGCTGCGGTGTATGGTCCGAGGGATAGGGATTTCTATCTGGTTTTCAGGATACTTAAAAAAGGTCTTTACCCTTACTGGGGGAAATGTTATTATTCTCTGCTATATGTTGATGACCTTGTGAGGGGGTTGGTAATGGTCGCTGAGGCAAAAGAGGCAGAGGGGAATATATATTTCCTTTCTGACGGCAGGGGCTACTCAAATGAGGATGTAGTCAGAGAGATAGCAAATGCCCTGAATACTAAAGTAGCGAGAATGAGGATACCGAGAGCTATGATGGATGTTGTTGTATGGGTCAGTGAGAGATTTGGAGGGGGAACCTCCATAATAAACCGTGATAAGCTCAGGGAGCTTAAACACTCCCACTGGGTATGTGATTCGTCAAAGGCAGAAAGGGATTTTGGCTTTATACCAAGGGTTACCATAAAGGAAGGAATAAAATGGACAGCAGATTGGTACAGGATTCATCAATGGCTGTAAAGAAATCTACCGACATCTTTGAGAAATGCTCAAGGTTCACAAGGGCGAGGGAGCTAATGGCTGCAGGGCTTTATCCCTATTTCAGGGTCATCGAGAGCGCACAGGAGCCAGAGGTCGTAATAAATGGACGGCGCATGATAATGGTCGGTTCCAATAATTATCTCGGCCTCACAAACCATCCAAAGGTCAAAGAGGCAGCGATGGAGGCCATAAGGAAATATGGGACAGGCTGCGCAGGTTCACGATTCCTGAATGGCACACTTAATATCCATGTGGAGCTTGAAAGGAAGCTTGCAAGGTTTATAAGAAAAGAGGCGGCTCTCGTTTTTTCAACAGGTTTTCAGGTAAACCTTGGGGTAATCTCGGCCCTTGTCGGCAAGGATGATATTGTGATAATCGATAAGATGGACCATGCCAGTATCATAGATGGATGCAGGCTATCCTATGGGGAGGTTAAGAAGTTCAGGCACAATGATATGGCAGATCTCGAAAGGATATTACAGCAAAACGATGGTGCGGGAAAGCTTATTGTTGTTGATGGCGTCTTCAGCATGGAGGGCGACATAGTTAACCTGCCGAAGGTGCTTGAGCTTGCAAAGGCATACGGCGCACGGGTGATGGTAGACGATGCCCATGGTATAGGCGTACTCGGCAGGACAGGGAGAGGAACTGCAGAGCATTATGGCCTTGAAAAGGAGGTTGACCTGATAATGGGGACATACAGTAAATCCCTTGCATCCATTGGAGGATTCATAGCAGGCTCTGAAGAGGTCATCCATTATATAAAACACTTTGCCAGGTCATTGATCTTCAGCGCAAGCCCTCCGCCTGCCTCTGTGGCTGCTGTGAGCGCTGCTGTCGACATCATCGAGAATGAACCCGAGAGGATAGAGAGGCTGTGGAAGAATACGAGGAGGATGCTGGAGGGTTTCAAGGCTCTTGGATTTCAGGTGGGTCCGAGTGAAACACCGATCATACCTGTGATAGTTGGTGACAATGAGATAGCCTTCAGGATGGCTATGATGCTTCAGGATGAAGGGGTATTTGCTAATGTTGCAGTGAGTCCTGCTGTACCCGATGGGAGGGCCCTCATAAGGACGAGTTATATGGCAACGCATACAGATGAACACCTTGATAGGGTTCTCGCCGCCTTTAAAAAGGTGGGAAAGGCATTGGGACTGATAAGCTGACATTGGAAATCCTTGAGGTAAAGAGGGCAAAAGGGCTTGATGATTTTATAGAACTCCCTGACTTCCTTTATTCAAATGACCCCTTTTATTCCCCACCGCTTAAAAGAGAATTTAAGAGGCATCTGTCAGAGGAAAATCCATTCTTAAGGCATGCCCTTGTGAGATATTTTATTGGTAGGAAAGGGAAGAAGACCGTTGGAAGGGTGGCTTCAATCATCGATTACAGGCACATGGAATTCCACAGGGAGATGGTGGGATTCTTCGGTTTATTCGAATCGATCAATGACCGTGAGGTCTCTGATAGACTCCTCGATACTGTGAAGGATGTGCTTAAGGAAAAGGGTATGAGGGCAATGAGGGGCCCGATGAACTTTTCCACGAATGAGGAATGCGGGTTTCTCATTGATGGATTCGACAGCCCGCCTATGCTGATGACCCCTTATAATCCACCTTATTATATCGACCTCATGGAAGGCTACGGCATGCAGAAGGCAAAGGACCTTTATGCATTCATATGCGACATCAAAGAAAGGCTGCCTGAGAAGATAAACAGGGTTGCAATCATAGCCGAGAAAAGGGGTATAAGTGTGAGACCTGTTGATAAGGGTAGGTTTTATGAGGAAATGAAGGTATTTAAAGAGGTTTACAACTCAGCATGGCAGAAGAACTGGGGTTTCATACCCCTCAGTGATGATGAACTCTATTACCTTGGTGAAAGGCTCAAGCAGATAGCTGTACCTGAACTCACGCTGATAGCGGAGGACGATGGAAGACCTGTTGGGTTTATGGGACTTCTGCCTGATTTTAACTATGTCCTTAGACACATGAAGGGGAGGCTCAACCCACTAACCATCCTGAAGGCCCTTTACTATTCGAGGAAGATTAAAGACCTGAGGCTTCTCCTCCTCGGGATAAAGCAGGAATACAGGAATAAGGGCGTTGATGCCCTGCTCTTCAGGGAAGGCTTCAAGGGCGTCAGGAAAGGCAGATACAAAAGGGTAGAGTTTTCCTGGATCCTTGAGGACAATATACCTGTCCAGAGACTCGTGGAGATGATAGGGGGGAGGCTTTATAAGAGATACAGGATCTATGAAAAGGCGATATAGATGGTTCGTTATCTGAGGTATTCATTGACCTTTTCAACCTCGAACCTGTTTGAATCAAGGACATTGTTTATGAAATTGAAGATCAGTCTCCTTTGCTCTGGAGTGAGCTCGGGGTAGAAGACAGGATTTGCCACCACAGCCCCCCTGAATGCATAGAAGGGTTGAAGAACCGAATATATCTCATCATCCCCCGACCCCTTCACATAACTCTCAAAAAAGAGCTTAAGCCCTTCGAGATAGGCGCCTCTTACGGCCCCGTGATGCTTTATGGAAAAAAATATGTAGTTGATAGTAAGGGCTGTTACATCATCGGCAGGTTCGCCCCACGGCCCGCGGCTTCTATCGAGGAGAACAAATTCCGAATCGTTCTTAAACAGGATATTGCCTGGATGGAAATCACCGTGTATCTGGGACAATCTCCTGTATTTTGGCTTCAGGCGGGACTTCCAGTCTATAGACCTTTTCTCTATCTCGCCCATCTCCTCATAGCTCAATGTCCCATCAGGATAAGCGTCAAAGACCCCCATCAGACATTCCCCATGCCCTATTGTATCCCTTAATTTTCGCCAGTAAAGGGTTTTTGAATCCTTTTTTACAGAATGGATATTCACAAGATATTCTACCATGGCTATTATCCGCGCCCTGTCGAGGCTGTCTAAGGAATCTTTTACAGATAATCCTTCGAGGTCACCAAAATAACTCTCACCTTCTGCCTTCTCCATGAGCATGAAATACTCAATCCCCCCACCGACGGATTTCATTGTGCCGTCCTCTTTCAGCGCTATTACATCTATGGCCTTTATATGTCCGGGGAGTTTTCCATAGGTCTCCTGTGCAAGAAGGAAGACCGCTGCCCTGTCAGAGGGATAGTCATGACCGAGGCCCTCAGGAGAGAGGTCCTTCAAGACATAGTCCCTCCTGATGCCCTCTGATTCTACCCCGACAAGAAAACCCGTTCCATGAACTCCAGCACCAAGTCTCCTGAATTCAACAAGGTGGACAGAGGAACCGAAAAGTCCTTTGAGATATGCCTCGAGTGCCTCGTGCATGTCTATTGCAGCGCCCTCAGCTCTCCCTCTATAGAGGCCTTCCGTTGTATGAGCTCTGCCTTTCTCTGCTGGATGGTAAACAGCTCTTGCTGGAGTGGCTCGATCTCTTTTTCAAGTTGTCTGAGCTGGTAAATATTATATCTGAACCGCCTTCCCCTCTTTTCATTTATCGATGCAGTTACACTCGACTCCTGCTCTTCAACCGCCTTTAATTCCGAGTTTATGGCATCCAGTTCAGCCCTTAATGCATCAATCCTGGCGCCTTTATCAGCAGCCGGCTCTCTAACTGGTGGCGCCTCTTCTGTCGTCTCTGGCATCCCTTTCATGCGAAGGTCCTTTTCAGGGGCCTCGCTCTCCTCGATCTTCAAAATATCATTTTCTGGCAATCCGATGCTTCCACCTCCAAAATAGACAGTGACCTCCCCATCTCTTTTTTCGTATGAGCCGACGCCAGTTATCACAGAGCCGTTTTTGAGAAAGACCTTGTAAGCCGCACCTGCATAAGCAGGCAGCAGCAAGAGCAGAATAGATAAGAGTATCTGAACCATCATTGCCTCCTCAATGCCATTAAAAGATCCTCTGCGATCTTTTTATTAAAACCCTTGAGCCTCGCTACATCATTAATATTAGCATCCCTTATAGCATCTATACTACCAAAATTTCTCAAAAGTTCAAGCCTCCTCTTTTTACCTATGCCGGGGATCCTATCGAGGGGTGATTCCATGAGCCTTCTGGCGCGGAGTTTCTTGTGATAACTTATAGCAAACCTGTGCACCTCGTCGCGTATCTTCTTAAGGAGAAGAGATGGGGGGCTCTTATCCTCGAGGTCTATGACATCAGCCGACAGCGTTATTGCCCTGTCTGGATCCTTTGAGATTGCAATAATCATGGGCCTCCTGCCATCGCTGAGTGTTATCCTGTTTGTCTCGATGACTGTCCTTGCTATCTCGAGCTGTCCCTTGCCTCCGTCAATCACTATGAGGTCGGGTATCCGGTCTTCGAGGTTCCTCAGGGTCCTTGTGATGACCTCCTCCATCATTGAGTAATCATCTATACCTGAAACGCCTTTTATTTTGAGATGCCTGTAAAGGTCCTTCAGAAACCTGCCCTCAGACCAGTAAATGAAGGCCCCAACCGATTCACTCCCTGATGTCGTTGAAACGTCAAAGGCGCCAATACTGTAAGGTAAATATGGCAGTTTAAGGCGTTGCTTGATCGCCTCTATTATCTCGTTTATCCCCCTGACTCTCCTGCTGTTAAGTATCTGCGCTGCATTTTCATTAGCCATTTCGAGGAGTTCAAGTCTTTTGCCATCTCGGGGGACCTTTATGTCAACAGGCTTCCCCTTTTTTGCCCTCAGCCATGCCTTCAGATTCAGCAAGCCATCGGGTTTATCCCCAACTATGACCTCATCTGGAGGGATGATCTCCTTTGCATAAAACATCTCTATGAAACTGTGAATGACCTCACCCTTTTGAGCCCTGCCTGCATCCTTGATATAAAAGTCTTTTGTGCCGATTAGAGTGCCGTTTCTTATAAAAAAGACATCGAAGACAGCATCTATACTATCCGAATAAAAACCTATCACATCGAGGTCTCCGAGCTCTGGTGCTATAACCCTCTGTGATTCCCACACATGTCTTAGATTCTTAATTGTGTCTCTTATCCTTGCAGCCTCCTCGAATTTGAGTTCATTAGAAAGGGTTGTCATCTTTTTGTCGAGATTCTTGAGGAGGTCACCCCTTTCCCCCTTCAAAAAGAGCCGCACCTCATCCACTATCTTCATATAGTCATCTTTACTTATCAGGCCTGCGCAAGGGGCAGTACATCTGCCCATCTGGTACTGAATGCAGGGTCTCATTGGTTTATCGAGATTATACCTGCATGTCCTGATCGGGAAGTTCCTCCTTATGAAGGCGAGGGCATTCCACATGCCCTGAGATGGGACGTAGGGGCCGAAATAAAGACCGCCGTCTTTTGTTATCCTCCTTGTAACCTCAACCCTCGGCCATTCCTCCCCAACAGTGAGCCTGAGATAGGGATAGTTCTTGTCATCTCTCAGTATTATATTAAATCGTGGTTTATACTGCTTTATGAGGTTCGCCTCGAGAATAAGGGCTTCAAGTTCGTTTTCTGTGATAATATAGGAAAGATCTTTGATAAGCCTTGCCATAGAAGCCTTCCTCATATCGAGGGATTCTGGTCTTTGAAGATAAACCCTTAGACGGTTTCTCAGGTTTTTAGCCTTCCCGACATAGAGCACTCTGTCCTTAGGGCCTTTTAGTATATAAACTCCTGGTTTGGCCGGGATAAGCGACAATTTTTCTTTTATCATATAAGAAATACTAACAGAGGCGGCTGACTTCGTCAATACGGAGTAAAAACGATATAATATGATTTATTCGCTTTTAATTATAGATTTTTAAAATAAAACATTAATTATTCCCTTTAATTGTCGTAATTATGTCTTAAATGCCTATATTTTTCCATTGACTATGGCTCCAAAAATGTTATTATACTTATAGAGGGTTAGGAAAGATTAGCAAATGGTCTTTGAATAAGGGGAATTAAAATCCTTCAAAGAGTGTTTTTTTCTCTGCATTACCTTGGGGCTAAGGCGAGCTGAGGGAACAGCTTAAGAAAAGGGAATCAGAGTGCAGATGTGGTGATGCATGCCCCAAAAACCTTGTGTGAGGGGAAGCCTAAGCATCTGCCGAGGTACCCACTTTATGCAAGCCTCAGAGGGCTCAAAACCCCGAGGTAATGCGGGGAGTTCTTTGAAAACTATAAAGTAGGCCACGTCAATTTTGAGAGTAACAGTATCAAATGAGAGTTTGATCCTGGCTCAGAACGAACGCTGGCGGCGTGCCTAACACATGCAAGTCGGACGGATCGGTGCGGAGCACTGAGGACTGAAGAAAGAGGATTATAGGTCATATAAGTCCTATAGACCTATAATTCTTAAAGTCAGTTTTTAGTGCTTCGCATCGGTTAGTGGCGGA
>JBBISG010000006.1:0-61382 GCA_037441365.1 Nitrospirota bacterium | reverse complement strand
CAGCCCCGGCATAATAAACAGGACAAACTTCACCTAATGGGTGAACCTTTAAATTTGCACAAAGGTAGTTTATTTTGCCGAAAGACAGACCTCCTGTCTCAATTGGCTACGGATCATGGGCAGTTTATTGCGGGTTCTTCAAAAGATTCTGTTGATGTATACTATCCTTAATGTCCAGCAGAAAGATAATGAGCAAGATCAATTCCCTCCTTTCTAAGGAGAAGGGGACCATCTACAAAGACCCGGGCGGTAAGATCAATATCTGCCTTGTATACCCGAATACTTACCACACAGGGATGTCTAACCTCGGATTCCATGGGATTTACACACTCCTGAACGAAAGGGATGATGTAGTATGTGAAAGGTCCTTCCTCCCTGATGACGAGGATATAGAGGAATATATAAGGACGGGCACAGAGATATTTTCGCTCGAGTCCAGAAGGCCGCTCAGCAGGTTCGAGATTGTTGCCTTCTCTGTCTCCTTTGAGAACGATTATCCGAATATCCTCAAGATACTAAATATGTCACGGATTCCAGAAAGGGCTGTGGAGAGAAGGGATTTCCATCCGCTCCTGGTAATGGGGGGTGTATGCGCATTCTTCAATCCCGAGCCTGTTGCGGATTTCTTTGACATATGCTTTATTGGAGAGGCTGAGGAGATGCTCATAGAATTTATAGAGGCATACAGGGACTCTGAAGGCAGGGAAGACCTCTATAAGAGGACCATGCAGATCGAGGGGCTTTACCTGCCCGGGTTTTATAAGATCAGTTATGCCCACGATGGCAGGATCGCTGAGAGAACAGCGATAGCCAATGCCCCATCAAGAATAAAGAGGAGATTTATAAGGGACCTATCCAGATATAAATTCAGGCCATCGGTCATCACCCCAGAAACAGAATTCTCAGATATGTACCTCATTGAGGCAATGAGGGGATGCCCGTGGAGCTGCAGGTTCTGCGTTACCGGCTATGTTTATAATCCGCCGAGGAAAAAAGACCTTGAGACACTGAAGGGAGAGATCAGAGATGCCCTTTCCACCACCAGCAGGGTCGGTCTTATAGCCCCATCACTCACAGACTACCCCTACATAAAGGATGTCCTTAATATTGAAGGTGTTGAGTTTTCTATCACATCTCTAAGGGCAAGCCCCAGGAGTGCAGAGGTCGTCAGCTTTTTGAGGGGGCACAAGAGTGTCTCCATCGCGCCAGAGGCAGGGACAGAGAGGTTAAGAAGGGTTGTGGATAAAAGGGTAACAGAGGAGGACATATTAGAGACATCGAGGATCATCCTTTCAGAGGGGGTCGAGAACCTGAGGCTCTACTTTATGGTCGGTCTTCCCACAGAAGGTGATGAAGACATCGAGGGCATCACTACCCTGACAAAGAAGATCAGGGGAATCTCTAATCGCGGGAATATCGTCCTTACAATCAGCACCTTTATTCCGAAGCCCTTCACACCGTTTCAGTGGCACCCCATGGAAAGGAGCGATGTAGTTAAAAACAGGCTTAAATTGATAAAAAGGACATTGATGCCGTTAAAGGGCGTTAAGGTCTTTCACGATGTCCCGAAATATGCCTATATGCAGGGCATCCTCTCCCTCGGCGACAGGAGGATTTCAGCAATGCTTGCTAAGGTAGCTAACGGGGCCGACTGGCAGAAGGCATGCAAGGACACAGGCATTGATTACGATTTTTATCTATTCAGACAGAAGGACTTCCATGATATACTTCCATGGGATTTCATAGACAATAGCATATCAAAGGAGAGGCTGTGGGAGGAATACCAGGAGGCGGTCAAGAATTATAGCCGCTGAGAGCTCTAAGGAAGCAAAAGATGGGCGACCTTCTCATAGAAAACATCAGCACAATCTATAAACGGATCTCCCATGCAGCCATGAGGGCAGGAAAGAGCCCAGAAGATGTGAGGCTTATTGCTGTTACAAAAACGGTGGACATCCAGACCATAAAAGAGGCTATAGATGCGGGGTTGAGGGTATTTGGAGAGAACAGGGTGCAGGAGGCACAGAATAAAATTTCAGACCTCAAATTTCAAATCTCAAATGCACGGATTGAATGGCATTTAATCGGGAGCCTTCAGAAAAACAAGGCGAAGTATGCTGTCAGATTGTTTGAACTCATTCATACCATTGACTCCATCCCCCTTGCCGAGGAAGTCAACAGACAGGCAGGAAAGATCGGTAAGATACAGAAGGTCCTTGTTCAGGTAAAGCTATCAGAGGAGGAGACAAAGCATGGGGTATCAGAGGAGGAAGTGCCTCCCCTGATTGAAAGGATAGATGGATTGAGCAACCTCACGCTTGAAGGTTTGATGACAATGCCCCCATTCTTTGAAGACCCTGAAGATGTGAGGCCATATTTCAGGAGATTAAGGGAGCTGAGAGATGGGATTAACTCATCCCGCATCACACATCATGTATTACGAGAGCTATCAATGGGTATGTCTCACGACTTTGAGGTTGCCATTGAGGAAGGCGCAACGATGGTTCGGATAGGGAGAGCGATATTCGGGGAGAGGGAAAAGAGACATTGATATCTGGTGTAATATTAAGCGTTATACTATAGGGACGGATTTTAATGAAGATGCTTAAGACCTACTTAAAAAGGATATCCGAGACTGCCCTGAGAGGCGGTGCAAGGGAAGAGAGCTTTTATCCTGTTCTTTCTACCCTGTTAGAAGAATATAGCACCAGAGGCAGAAAACTCTCTATAACAACCCTTCCTAAGAAGACAGAGGCGGGAAACCCAGACTTCAGGATATGGGATGGCAAACAGCACATAATTGGCTATATTGAGGCAAAGGCACCAACCGTTGAGAATTTAGATATTATAGAGCATTCTGAGCAGTTAAAACGGTATCTCAATACATTTCCAAATCTTATTTTGACAAATTTCTTTGAATTCAGACTTTACCGTAATGGCGTGCTTATAGATAAGGTACTTATTGGCAGGCCTTATGTGATGCATAAACTAAAAACTGTCCCGCCTGTAGAAAGAGAAGGGGATTTCCTAAATCTATTGGAGAAGTTTTTTTCTTTTTCACTGCCAAAGGTTTATGATGCCAAAACCCTTGCAGTAGAGCTTGCAAAGAGGACGAGATTTCTAAGGGATGAGGTTATAGCTCAGGAATTAAAAGAAGAGGAAAAGACAAAAAAGGGTGACATATTTGGCTTTTATGGGGCATTCAGGACTTATCTCATAAGTGGCCTTTCAAAGGAAGACTTTGCAGACCTCTACTCGCAGACCATTACATACGGCCTCTTTGCAGCCCGCACACGCTCTCATAATGGTTTTAACAGGAAACTTGCCTACGACAACATTCCGCAGACCATAGGAATCTTGAGGGACATATTTAAATTTATCTCTCTTGGCGATCTGCCAGGGCAGATGGAATGGATTGTTGACGATATCTCAGAGGTGCTTGCTGTTACAGATGTTTATAAGCTGCTCGATGCATATTTTCACCAGCACAAGGGAAAAGACCCCATAGTCCATTTCTACGAAACCTTTCTTGCAGAATACGACCCTAAGACCAGAGAGAAAAGGGGTGTCTATTATACGCCTGAGCCTGTAGTCTCTTATATTGTCCATTCCCTGCATAATATACTGAGAGAACATTTCCACAAAGATGACGGCTTTGCGAATCCTTCTGTAACAGTATTGGACCCTGCCGCAGGAACGCTCACCTTTCTTGCTGAGGCTGCAAAACTGGCAGTTGATGAATTCAGTTCAAGATACGGCGAAGGCGGCAAAGAAAGGTTTATAAAAGAGCATGTTCTAAAAAATTTTTATGCCTTTGAACTGATGATGGCGCCTTATGCAGTAGGGCATCTGAAGATCTCTTTTTTGCTGGAAGAGCTTGGTTATAGGCTCCACGAGGATGACAGATTCAAGCTTTATCTTACCAACACCCTTGAGATGGAAGAACTCGCCCAGACAGCCCTTCCTGGTATGGCTTCGCTTTCTGAGGAATCACACATGGCAGGGATGGTGAAGAAGGAACAGCCGATATTGGTAATACTCGGCAATCCGCCTTATTCAGGGCATTCATCCAATGTTGGAGACTGGATATCAAAAGAGATCAAGGCCTACTTTCAGGTTGATGGGAAACCATTGGGAGAGAAAAACCCAAAATGGCTTCAGGATGACTATGTGAAATTTATTCGTTTTGCCCAATGGAAGATAGACCAGATAGGTGAAGGCATTCTGGGATTTATCACAAACCACAGTTATCTTGATAACCCAACATTCAGAGGTATGCGGCAGTCTTTGATGCAGAGTTTTGATGAGATTTATCTTTTAGATTTGCACGGCAACAGTTTGAAAAAAGAAAAATGCCCTGACGGCAGTAAAGATGACAATGTATTTGACATTCAGCAAGGGGTAGCAATTGCATTGTTTGTAAAAAAGAAGGGTCTTAAAAAGAAGATTTTTCACTCTGAACTATGGGGTGTAAGAGAGCATAAATATGATTGGCTCAATAACCATGATATTAAAACTACAAAATGGAAGAGGATTAACCCAAAGCCAGAGTTTTACCTTTTTATACCAAGAGACGAGGGGCTTTTAAAGCAATATGACACCTATTTCAAAATAACAGATATTTTCCATGTGAATAGTGTCGGGATTGTTACTGCAAGAGACAGCTTTGTGATTGACAATAATAAGGAAGCGCTTAAACGGCGTATCAGAATGTTCAGGGACGAGAAAATGCCTGATGAAATCATAAGGCAGACATTTAAGCTAAACGATACCTCAAAGTTTAAATTGAAAGAGGCTCGTGAGGCTGTAAGAAAAGATGACGACTGGGAGCGGGCTATAACAAAAATTCTGTATCGCCCTTTTGACACACAGTGGATTTTCTATCATGATGCTGTAATAGAGCGCTCTCGTAGAGAAGTTATGCAGCATATGATGAGAGAAAATCTGGGGCTGATACTTGCAAAACGATATTCTGTAGGTGATTACAATTATGTATTTATTGGAGATACCCTTGTTGAAGGACATGTGCTATCTGGACAATTAGGCATTACTTACCTTTTTCCCCTCTACATCTACAAAAGCCATAAAAAATTAGAGTCTAAGAAAAAAAGAAGGCCATTTACCTTTGGAAGGGCATGGTTGCTTTTTGAGGATGTGGCAGAGTATCTTGTTAAAAAGCCGAACATATCACCCGAACTGATGGAGCATTTAACGGTGGCTTTCAAGAAAACACCGACTCCAGAGCAGGTCCTCTATTACATCTACGCCATTCTTTACTCGAATACCTACCGCACAAAATACGCAGAGTTTTTAAAGACTGATTTCCCGAGAATTCCTTTTACAAAAGATTACAGGATATTTAGCAGGATGGCTGGTTACGGAGAGAGGCTGGTTGGTCTTCACTTGCTCAAGTCTTCTGAACCTGGTAATCCTGTAGCCAGATTTCAGGGCAAGGGAGACAATAGGGTCGAGAAGTTGAGATACGAAATCGGTGGCGAAAGTAACAGTGGCAGGCTTTACATAAACAGCGGTCAGTATTTTGAAGGCATTGAGCCAGAGGTCTATGAATACCACATCGGCGGTTATCAGATCTGTGAGAAGTGGCTCAAGGATAGAAAGGGGGCTCTATCCCTTGATGAGATACAGACCTATTGCAGGATTGTTACAGCAATAAAAGAGACAATAGAAGTGCAGAGGGATATTGATAAGGCATATAGGAGTTTGGATAAGGCTGTTTAATCAAACTGATGTTTTTCTCTATCTTCATGTTATCATATCTATATATCTACTCAGGATTTGGTTTATATAGAAAGGGGGTTTCAGCCTTATGATAGGTTTCATCGGAGGCGGGAATATGGCAGAGGCGTTGATAAAAGGAATGACGGCTCATGGAATGAAGGACATAATTGTATCTGAGCCGAGGGAGGACAGGAGGGAGTATCTCCAGCAGACATACGGTGTAAAAATAACGGAATCAAATAAGGATGCCGCATCTTCATGCGATATAATCATCCTTGCGGTCAAGCCGCAGAACATGGCAGCGGTGCTTGATGAAATAGCTAATTTAATAACAGAAGAACAGACAGTGGTATCAATTGCAGCAGGGATAACGCTTTCATATTTACGATCAAGACTGAAGACGAGAAAGCTCATAAGGGTTATGCCAAACACACCGGCCCTCGTTCAGGAGGGGATGTCCGTCATGTCTCTATGCGAGTGTTTCTCTGATAAGGATATTGCATCTGTCAGAGAGATATTAATGTCAATAGGCAGGGTGCTTACACTGCCTGAAAAATACATGGATGCCGTGACTGCACTTTCAGGGAGCGGTCCTGCATTTATTGCGCTCTTTATAGAGGCGATGATAGGGGCAGGTGAAAGAATGGGGCTCCAGAGGGATAACGCATCCGAGCTTGCTATTCAGACCCTCATCGGCACTGAAAGACTCCTTGAGACAGGCATGCCCCCTGAAAGACTCAGGGAGATGGTCACATCCCCGGGCGGCACAACCGAGGCAGGGCTTAAGGTATTTGAGGAGAAGGGGCTCAAAGATATCGTTGCAGAGGCATTGCAGGCAGCCATGAGAAGGGCAGAGGAATTAGCCCATAGCTGTTAGCTGATACGAAAGGAGGTTTCATGTTTATCCTCGGCAATCTTATCCTGGCAATTACAGATATCCTCGACATCGTCCTTTCCATATATATGTGGGTAGTAATCATTGCTGCGCTTATAAGCTGGGTCAATCCCGACCCCTACAACCCAATCGTGAGAATCCTCCACGCCCTCACAGAGCCTGTCCTGAGACCTGTTCGGAGAGTCATCGGCTACAGACTCGGGCCGATAGATATCTCTCCTCTGATAATAATCCTTGCTATTATCTTTATCCAGAAATTTTTGATAAGTTCATTGATAGAGCTCGGCAATAAGATAAAAGGAGGAATGGTATGAGGATCACACCGCTTGATATTCAGCAAAAACAGTTCCCCATGAAGTTCAGGGGTTTCGATGTGGAGGAGGTATATGCATTTCTCGAGGTTGTAAGGGAGGAGATGGAGGACCTCCTCAGGGAGAATGCTATGCTGAAGGAGCAGATACACAGGGCAGAAAATCAGATAAAGGAATACAGGGATATGGAGTCGACCCTGAGAGAAACCCTCATGACAGCCCAGCAGATGGTAGAGGAATACAAGACAAATGCAAGGAAGGAGGCAGAGCTCCTCATCAAGGAGGCTGAACTCAAGGCTGACACCCTCCTAAAGGATGCGCAGGAAAAGGTCGTCAAGATTCACGAGGATATTGTTGATCTAAAGGGCATCCGCAGACACTTCAAAGAGGAATTGAAACGCCTGATCGAGGGCCATCTCAGGATGCTTGAGTTCGACAAAGAGAGGGAGGGTGAGGAGGCAGGTGGTATATCATCGTGAGCTCGCCTGAACGGTACAGCGCCATAAAGGGTGTCCAGGACATCCTCCCGCCAGATACATACCTGTGGCAGAGGGTGGAATCGATCTCGAGAGGGGTTTTCTCTGCCTATGGTTTTCAGGAGATCAGGCCGCCAATAATTGAGCAAACAGACATCTTCACGAGGAGCATCGGTGAGACAACCGATATAGTCGAAAAGGAGATGTATACATTTTCGGACAGGGCAGGCAGGAGCATTACCCTCAGACCTGAAGGAACAGCTCCTGTGGTAAGGGCATATGTGGAACATCATCTTTACAATCTCCCATCCCCTCAAAAATTTTTTTATTCAGGCCCTATGTTCAGGTACGAAAGACCCCAGAAGGGAAGGTTCAGGCAGTTTTACCAGATAGGTGTAGAGGCATTTGGAGCTGCCGGGCCCGGGATGGATGTAGAGATACTGCTGATGCTCAGATCGCTACTTGAGAGGCTTGAATTAAAGGGGCTTAATTTTGAGATAAACTCCATTGGATGCGAAAGGTGCAGGCCATCGTACAGGAATGCCCTCATCGAGTTTTTTTCTGATAAGGTCAATGACCTCTGTCCTGACTGTAAGAGGAGGTACGAGTTCAATCCGTTGAGGATACTGGACTGCAAGGTCGAAAGGTGCATTGAATTAAGAAAAGGAGCGCCTGTGGTTGCCGATTTCCTCTGTGATGAATGTAAGGGCCATTTCGAAGAGGTAATCTCTTCATTAAAGCGTCTCGATATATCTTATGTTATAAACCCTAACATGGTAAGGGGGCTTGACTACTACACGAGGACAACATTTGAGGTCACCAGCGAGCACCTCGGCTCTCAGAAGGCAGTAGCGGCAGGTGGAAGATACGACAGGCTTGTAGAGGAGTTTGGAGGCCCCCCAACCCCTGCTATGGGATTCGCAATCGGCATAGAGAGGCTTATCGCCCTCCTGAAGGAAAAATCAGGGATACCTACATCAACCCCTGATATCTTCATTGCAACCATAGGCAAAAAGGCTGTGTATGAGGCATTGCAGATGGCCGATAGACTCAGGGCAAGGGGTCTGTGGGTAGAGGTGGGGTATGACAGGTCTTCCCTCCGAAGCCAGCTCAGAAAGGCAGACAGGCTTTCATCGCATTATGCCTTTATTATAGGGGACGATGAACTATCATCGGGTATGGTCAAATGGAAGAATCTGAGGGATAGCGAACATGGAGAGGTGGGATTCGAGAGGATCGATGAATTTATTTCTTCTGCCTTCTGTGATAGATTAAAGGTATAGGTGTTTATGGGTTTGCTTAGCGATCTCTCAGGGATAGTATTTTCTCTGCTGATAGCAGTTATATCTTTCCTGCTTTCACAATTCCATCCGTCTTTTGATGCCCTTGTGGTATCCATAATACTCGGGATGCTCCTGTCCAATATGCTTGAAAGGAGAGAGATGCTCCATAAGGGCATTAACATTATGTTGAGATTCTTCCTCCCTGCCGGCGTCGCCCTTTATGGAACCCAGCTGACCCTCGGCAACAATATCGATTATTGGATGTGGTTATCCGTTATAGCGGTCTTTGTCTTCTCATTCACTGTTACCTTTCTTATCGCAAGGGCATTCAGGCTCCATGACAGGCTGGCGGTGCTGCTTGCCTCTGGTTTTGCTGTATGCGGCGCATCTGCTATTGCAGTGATATCACCACTTGTCAATGCAAGAAAGGAAGATACATCCATCGCCACAATCGTGACTATGGTGATGGGGCTTGTATCCATCGTCTTTTATCCCATCCTCTGGGATATGACAGACATGACGATAAGGGAGATCGCCTTTTTCTCAGGGACTACCATTCCCATGCTCGGACAGGTAAAGGTGGCAGCGGGGACAGCAGGGATAGATTCTCTGAGTCTTGCAGTGAGATTCAAGCTCGTAAGGATCTCGATGCTGCTGTTCATTGCGGCAGGGTTGTTGATCTTCTCGGGGAAATGGAGATCCGGCACCGCAGAAGGTGTCCTGAAGATCACGGCCGGGGGTATGGCATCGTCAGGGCTGTATATACCGTGGTTTATGGTCGTCTTTATAGTTCTGGCACTCATCGTGAATGTCGTGGAGATACCGGTCTCAATAACCAGGATACTTGAACCTGTAAGCAGATTCCTTCTCTCATCAGCCCTCGCAGCCATAGGTCTGTCTGTGGACCTCGATTCTATAACCTCAGAAGGAACAAGGCCATTGGTGGTCGTGTTTCTTTCATGGGTAATCGTTGCATTGTTCGTTTACACAGGATTCAGGCTGTTAAATGTTTAGAAACAGGCTTATATACAGACTATTCCTGATCCTCCTTATATTTGCCGTGGCATCGATACTGCCGATAGCATTAATGATTCACAAGGAATTCAGGGCACTGGTAATGGAGGTGGGCGGCGACCTGAAATCCATTGACAGGATAATCGACAATATCATCTCACTATCTTTCTATATATTCATCCTCGCCTTTCTGCTTGCGATGTTCCTGTCACGGAGGATGCTCATACCTGTAAAAGAGCTTCATAGAGGCGCCATGTCTATAAGGGACGGAAATCTCGATACAACCCTTTCTGCATCCTCCCATGACGAGCTTGGAGAGGTTATAGAGGTATTCAATGAGATGGCAGATTCTCTAAGGGACAAGACAGAAAGACTCAGGAGGAAGAACGTAGAGCTGACTGCAATAAACAGCATAGCAGCCATATTGAGTCATCCCATCGATGATAAAAACACCATAAGGAATGTGGTAAATAGGCTTGTAGAGCTGCTCGATATGGATGACGGCGGCGTCTTTCTGCCTGACAGACAGGGAAAAGACCTGATCTGTTACCAGACCGACAAGAGGCTGCCTGCAGAGGGCACTGTCTTTTCGAGGGTGATCGAGACGGGCGAAATCCATACCTGCGAAGACATCACAAAGGAGGTGATAATCCCTCCTGCGTGGATGAAGGACTCTGACATCAGGGGCTGCTGCGCCATACCGCTGAAGGGAAAGGACCGCACACACGGCGTCCTCTACCTTGTGAGTTTCAGACCGCACATATTCACTGATGAGGAAAAGAGGATACTGACATCTGTGGGGGAGATGACCGGAATGGCGCTCGAAAATATCTGGCTTTATGAGGAGATGACCCATCTCATGCTCACCGAAAAGGGCCTGGCAGAAGCCGTATTCAACAGCATAAGCGACGGGCTTTACACGGTGGACACCAATTGCGTGATAACTTCTATGAACAGGGCTGCAGAGAAGATCCTCGGAATACCTGCCAGAAACCTCATCGGAAAGAGGTGCATGGACACAATCGAGCATCGGGACAGAGATGGTGATGAGAGGCTCTGCAGGATGGAATGCCCTTTAAACAACGCCATTCAGGCAAGTAGGGCACCCCAAAAAGTCAAAGACTTTTTGGGGTCCCCGGTATCGATAAGCAGGGAGATGGATTATATACACCCCTCCGGGAAGAGGATACTGCTGAATGTCAGGTGCTCACCACTCATAGATGCAAAGGGTTTATTGATAGGTGCAGTGCAGGTATTCAGGGATATAACACGGGAAAGGGAGATTGACAGGATGAAGACAGAGTTTGTCAAGACCGTCTCGCACGAGTTCAGAACACCCCTTTCTGCTATAATAGGGATGACAGAGATGTTAATTGACGGTGAAGTTGACAGAGGGAGGTCACTCGAATATCTGAATACCATTCTGAACGAGGGTGTAAGGCTTTCTAATCTGGTTTCAGACCTCCTCGATATATCCCGTATAGAATCGGGTGAGGGGATATTCAATGAAGGCGATGTAGATTTCGATCTGCTTTTGCACTACATAAAAAAGACGCTATCGGATATAATAAAAAAGAAGGGGATCCGTCTGGAAACCCGTGTGGCAGATGAAGTGAGGCACTTCAGGGGAGACAAAGAAAGGCTCATGCAGCTTTTAATGAATCTCATCGCCAATTCGATAAATTATTCTGACAGCGGCTGCCTGATCAATGTAAACATCAGCAGGGATGGCGAGGCTGTAAGGATAGAGGTCTCTGACACAGGCTGGGGAATACCCGATGAAGACATCCCATTTCTCACAAAGAAGTTCTTCAGGGGGAAACACGGCATCAAAACTAAGGGGACAGGCCTCGGTCTTTCCCTCTGCAATGAGATCGTCCAGCTTCACGGAGGGACCCTTGATATCAAAAGCAGGCTGGGAAGCGGCACATCTGTAACAGTGCAGCTCCCATGGAAGGGGATTTATGAGTAAGGTTGTCGTAATAGACGACGAGCCATTCATCCTCATGATGATAGAGGACAAGTTAACGAGGGCAGGCATCAACGTAATAACCCTCAGGGAGAGCAAGGACGCCCTGCCAGTTATAAGAAGGGAGATGCCTGATCTCATCATCCTCGACTGGATGATGCCGGAACTGAGCGGGATAGACCTCTGCAGGATGTTAAAGGCAGACCCTGCCCTGAAGGACATACCCGTATTCATGCTGACTGCAAAGGGGCAGGACGCTGACAGGCAGCTCGGCTTACAATGCGGTGCAGCTATGTATATAACAAAGCCCTTCAGCCCGAAGGCCCTGCTCGATATGGTGAATAGTGTCTTAAATCCTGAATAGGCCATGAAAAGTAAAAACTGAGAAACTAGTGAAAGTGAAACGGAGAGATAAAGATAAAGCCAGAGATAAAGAAAACTTTCACTTTGGCTTTATCTTTCACTTTTTATGGGGATACAGGACGATCTCAAGTTAACCATCAATGAACTCAGCAATACCTATGAGGAGATCTCCCTCCTTTACAGGCTCTCTGAGGTCTTATCCGGCATGGGCGTAGATGAGATAGCAGAGCAGGTGGTTGAGGAGGCAATAAATACCTTCGATGTAAAGACAGCGGCTCTCCTCTTTTTAGATGACGCCAATGAAAGGCTCTACACAAAGAGCTTCAGGGGAAGGTGGAGCAAGGATACCGTCATATCGAGGCAGGACAGGATCGTCTGGGAGGCGATAGTGGAGAAAAAACCTGTGGCATTCTGCAGGCTCCACGAGGCAGGGCACACGGATTATGAACATGCCGAGATGTCTATCCTCGTATGCCCCCTTGCGGGAAAGACAAGGGTCATAGGTGCGATGCTGCTCGCTGACAAGGAGCAGGAGGCAGAGTTTTTCTCCAACGATATAAAGCTCATGATGACAATCGCATCACAGGCCGCCCTGGCCATCGAGAATGCAATCCTCAGCAGTGAGCTTGAGGATTTCTTACTCTCTGCCATCAGGTCATTGGTAAAGGCACTCGAGGCATCCTCACAATGGACAGCAGGACATACTGAACGTGTCACCGAGTATGCCATCGGCATTGGTTCGGCCATGGGATTGAGTACAAGAGATATCGATAAACTCAGGATATGCGCCCTCCTCCACGATATAGGAAAGATCGCCATTCCGCGACACATCCTCGATAAAACCGACGATCTGACAGAGGATGAGTTAATGGAATTGAAAAGACATCCACTAATAGGCGCAGAGATATTGAACGGCTTTAAGGGGCTTCAGGATGTAGTCCTCGGGGTAAAATATCACCATGAGTGCTATAACGGTTGCGGCAGCCTGCTCGGACTGAGAGGGGGGGATATCCCCCTCATGTCGAGGATACTATCCGTGGCTGATTCATTTGATGCCATGACATCCGATAGACCTTACAGGAGAAGGTTCACAAGGGATGAAGCCATCAGTGAGATTATAAAAGAGTCAGGAAGGCAGTTCGATCCCGTTGTTGTTGATGCCTTTAGACGATGGCTATCCCACAACATCAAGCCTTCTCACCCTGAGTTTCACACCTAACTCATCCGCTATTTTCTGACACCTGTCGAGATCCACACCTTCCAGATCAACAACGGTGACCTGAACATCAGGGATGTATGCCCTTGCCTCCCTGATGAATGAGATGACCTCCTGAAAGGCATTCTTGAAGGCCGGGGCACAGACCCTGTTATAGGTCTCTTCATCGTGGGCATCAAGACTGATAGATATAGAATCTACAATGCCTTTCAGCTCAGGCAGTATATTCCTCTTATGGATCGCATTGCCGTGACCATTCGTATTTATCCTGACATGACCGCCATTTTCCTTTATCCACTTAGCAAGACCCTTTACCACATCAAGCCTCAAAAGCGGCTCTCCATATCCACAGAAAACAACCTCTCTATATTGTGATGGGTCGCCGATGGCCTCCCTGAGTCTGTCCTCCGAGGGTTCTTCTGAAAGCCTGAGGTTATGTCCCTTCACATAGTCTGTATGAAACCTCACGCAGAAGGAGCATCTGTTTGTGCACCTGTTCGTTATATTGAGGTAAAGGCTGTCCCTGATCCTGTATGCGATCTCACCCTCAGGCGGCAATTTGCCTATCCTGAACAGCCTTTTTGCATTGAGGGTCGTAATCCTCATGATGTCCTCAGGGCTCACCCCTCTTAATTCTGCCAATTTCCTGATAATATGCACGATATGGGATGGTTCGTTTCTCCTCCCTCTCATGGGTTCAGGCGCAAGATAGGGCGCATCGGTCTCTACCATGAGATAGTCATCAGGTATCTCCCTGGCAATATCGAGGAGCCTCTTCGCATTCTTGAATGTCACAGGCCCTGCAATTGAGATGTAGAGGCCCATCTCCATAACCCTCTCTGCCATGTCCATGTCGCCTGAAAAACAGTGCAAAACCCCCTTGCTTATACCCGAGTCACTGAGTATCTCGAGTGTATCATCCCTTGCATCCCGGCTGTGGACAATGAGGGGAAGGCCTGTGCCCTTTGCAAGACTGAGATGCATCTTGAAGACATCCCGCTGTATATCCCTCGGGGAGTGGTCGTAGTGGTAGTCGAGGCCTGTCTCACCGATGGCGACTACCTTACCTCTGAGTTCAGCCCACCTCTCTAAGTGTCTGGATACCTCCTCTGTAAGGTCATTTGCATCGTGGGGATGTATGCCCACAGCGGCATAAACGAAATCGTATTTCTCGACGATTTCAAGATTCGTTATGTTGCTGGCGAAATCAGAGCCAATGGTAATGAGGGCCTCAAGACCGGCATCCCTGGCCCTTCTGATGACATCGTCCCTGTCTTCAAACATGTCGAGATGGCAGTGCGTATCGATCATGCGCCGAACTTCTTCAGCCTCCCGGCATTTGCGAGAGCCAGTGGCATTATATTGATAGCAGGGAAGATGCCGAGCTCTCCCCTTATGCATTCACGCTCTGAGAATGAGGAACAAAGGCCGCCGAGGACATAGGGCGACTTAAGGAGCAGAGGCACAGGGTGCCAGCTATGGCCCTTCAGAAGTGACGGTGTCGAGTGGTCACCGGTTATGACCAGAACATCAAATCTTAAATCAAGTATCCTGGGCAGGAGCCTGTCAAATTCCTCGATCCTCGCTACCTTGCCCCCGAAATCACCATCCTCACCGTATGAGTCTATCTTCTTAACATGGAGAAAGAAGAAGTCATACTCACCGTATCTCCTTTTTAAGAGATCTATCTCATCCTCTATGCCCCCTTCGACAGCAGGCGCATCCATGCCGACAAGCCGCGCAAGACCCCTGTACATCGGGTATGTTGCAATGGCGAGGGCCTTTAATCCAAAGGCACCCTCGAATGCAGGGATGTGTGGCATGCCCGAGAAACCCCTCATCAGGATGTAGTTTGCTCTTTCTTCGCCCTTCAGTATTTCACGGGCCATGTTTATAAGTCTCTCTGCAACCATCGATACCCTTTCTGCATCCTTTGACAGAGGCACAGGAGACAGGGGCGCACTGCCCTCCTTCTGGGGGTCTGTATCGCCTACCATAGCTGAATCTAAAGGCAGAGGCTCGGGGAACCTCATCAGAACAGCGAGCCTGTGTTCCGCCCCTGGCGCAAATATGACCTCTACATCATCTATCCGGCCGATCTCTCTTTGGAGTCTCTCTGTAAGCCTCCTGCTCTTTTCTGTGGGTATCCTTCCTGCCCTTCTGTCTGTAATGACTCCATCCCTGATTGTTGCATAATTGCACCTCACTGCGATATCCGTCCTCCTGACCTCAAGGCCAAGGCCGAGGGCCTCGAGGATTCCCCTCCCGATCTGGCATTCTATAGGGTCATATCCGAACAGGCCGAGGTGTCCTGGTCCGCTACCGGGCGTTATCCCATAGGCAACAGGGATATGCAGGCCGCATGCTGATTCCCTTGCGAGGGCATCAAGATTTGGCGTTCTGGCTGATTCAAGTTCTGTCCTGCCGTTTACAGGAAGCCCCCCAATGCCATCGAGGACGATGAGCAATATCTTGGTGTTGTTCTTCTGGATTAATGGCTTAATCAGTTCTTGCAAGGTCTCCGAGCCTCATATGGGTACCCTATCCCTTCCCTGAGAGTTTCGAAAAATCGGCAACTGAAAGGGACATCGTCCATATCTCCTTAAGAAGGGCGAGCCTGTTCAGCCTTATCTCGTCCCTTTTGTCCATCACAAGGACGCCATCGAAGAAATCATTCACAGGCCCTGTCAATGTCTGTAATAACATCAGGGCCTCATAAAATCCCCTCTCCCTGAGCATCCTGCTGATTAAGGGCCTTATGTTCATGGCATCGCTGTAAAGAATTCTCTCCTGCCTTTCAAAGAGGAGGTCTTTATTCAGCGCCGGTATCTCGATATCGGGGATTATATTATTTATGCGCTTCATTGCAAGCAGAAAGCCGCTGTATCCAGCATCATCGGTGAATCTCTTTATCGCATGAATCCTCTCCTTTATCTCGATGAGAGGGACGCTGTCAGCAAGATGAAGGACAGACTGGATTATATCTGTGTCATGCCCCTCGGATGAAAGAAAAGGTTCGAGCCTCTGGAGGAAGAAATCGGCAATCTCCTTATTGAGCATGGAGTTTCCCGGCAGGGATGGTATTGCATCGTACAGAACCCCTGTAGCCTTCCCGACCAGATCATTCAATGATATGTTATATCCCCTCTCCATCAGGATTGCTATGACCGCAAGGGCCTGCCTTCTCAGTGCAAATGGGTCCTCAGAGCCCGTTGGTGTAAGACTGAGGGAAAAGAAGGCGGCTATGTTATCCATCCTGTCCGAAATGCTGAGGATGGCCCCTTCATCTGTTTCAGGGAGCCTGTCACCTGAATGCCGGGGGAGGTATTGCTCCATGATGGCCTCTGCAACTGACCTGTCCTCTCCATCATGCATGGCATAGTATTTCCCCATCAGCCCCTGTAGTTCAGGGAATTCTGTCACCACACCTGTAATGAGGTCGGTCTTGCATAACCATGCAGCCCTCTCTATACGGCCTCTTTTATCGGGGGTAAGCCTCTCAGACAGATATGATGCCAGTCTCACGACCCTCTCTGTCTTATCATAGAGGGTGCCGAGCCTCTCGTGAAAGGTCACCCTCTTGAGGTCCTCTATCCTCGCATCCAGCGGCCTCTTGAGGTCCTCCTCATAGTAAAACCGTGCATCTTCGAACCTCGCCTTTATGACCCTTTCTGCCCCGGCCCTTATTACCGCTGAATTTTCTTCCCTTGTATTGCTGATGACGATGAAATAATTCTTGAGCCTCCCGTCCTCATCCTCAATGGCAAAGTATTTCTGATGCCCCTTCATCACTGTCGTGAGCAGCTCCTTAGGAAGATTGAGATAGTCTGTGGAGAATTCGCATAAAACGGGCATCGGATATTCTACGAGGTGCGTAACTGTATCGAGGAGCTCCTCATCCTTCAAAACCCTGCCTCCGGAGGATGACGCAAGCCTCGTTATCCCCTCGATGATCATATCCCTCCTTTCATCCTGATCGACTATCACATAGTTGTTTTCAAGCAGGTTGATGTATGACGATATTTCCTTTATTATAAACGAACCAGGGGAAAGGAATCTGTGACCCCGCGTGACATTCCCGCTTTTTATACCATCTATCTCAAAGGGTATCGTTTCACCATCAAACAATGCCAGCATCCAGCGGATGGGTCTTACAAATCTTATACTGCCTTCACCCCACCGCATCGATTTAGGAAAACGGAGCGAGAGTATTACCTTCCTTAATATCTCAGGCAGCAGATCCCTGACAGCAACCCCCTTCTGCCTCACAACAGCCACGATGTATTCTCCCCTGTCTCTATGTTTTATCACAAGGTCTGAGACCTCCACCCCCTGTGAGTTTGCAAAGCCGATAGCCGCCCTTGTAGGATTGCCGTCTTCGTCAAAGGCCGCCCTCCTTGGAGGCCCGAATACCTCCTTCACCCTGTCCCTCTGCATTGCTGGCATTCCCTTTATTAAAAGGACAAGCCGCCTCGGAGTGGCATAGGTCCTGACATCTGAAAACCCTATAGAATGCTCGTTAAAAATGGATATGGCATCATCCCTGAGCATGTTTATTGCAAAAGGTAAAAATCTTGCAGGGATCTCCTCGGTTCCTATCTCCAGCAGGAGAGACAGACCAGCCTCCTTAGCGGTCAAATCTTCGCCAGCAGCTAATCGCCCATTGCTCATTGCCTGCCCCTCAGCAGCGGGAACCCCATCTCCTCCCTCTGTTTCAGGAACCCCTCCGCACAGAGCCGCGCAATACCCCTCACCCTCGCTATATAACCCGTCCTCTCAGTGACGGAAAAAGAGCCCCTCGCATCGAGGAGATTGAAGGTGTGGGAGCACCTGAGGCAGAACTCATAGGAGGGCATAATCAGACCGAGGTGATAGAGCCTCTTTGCCTCTGTCTCAAACTGATCAAACTGCCTCATAAGCAGCTCGGTATCTGCAAAATCGAAGTTATATTTCGAGAACTCCACCTCGGGGATATAATGTATATCGCCATACTTTATGCCATTGCCCCAGTCAAGGTCAAAGACATTATCTATCCCCTGCAGATACATGGCTATCCTTTCGAGGCCATATGTAATCTCAACAGAGACCGGTCTGAGATCAATGCCGCCTACCTGCTGGAAGTATGTAAACTGTGTAATCTCCATGCCATCGAGCCAGACCTCCCATCCAAGCCCCCAGGCACCGAGGGTTGGCGATTCCCAGTCGTCCTCTACGAAGCGTATGTCGTGTTTCAATGGGTCTATGCCGATATGGGTGAGGCTGTCGAGGTATATCTCCTGGCTCTCGATGGGTGAGGGTTTTAATACAACCTGATATTGATAGTAATGCTGAAGCCTGTTCGGATTCTCCCCGTATCTTCCGTCGGTAGGCCTCCTCGATGGTTCGACATAGGCAGTCCTCCACGGCTCAGGGCCGAGGACCCTGAAGAACGTGGCGGGGTGGAATGTCCCGGCCCCAACCTCCATATCATAGGGCTGAAGGATCACACATCCCTTATTTGCCCAGAACTCATGGAGTCTTAATATCAGGTTCTGAAAGTTCATAGAATAAAAATCTTAAAGTAAGGGCCTCTGTTTTGTCAAATTAGGGGTAACAGTATGGTATAATTCTCAGTATGAGTGAAAGGTTATTCATGAAGGGCAATGAGGTGGTTGCAGAGGCTGCAATTCAGGCAGGCTGCCGTTTCTATGCAGGCTATCCAATAACACCCCAGAATGAGATCCCCGAGTATATGTCATGGAGGATGCCAGAGGTCGGCGGTGTCTTTATACAGGCAGAGAGTGAGCTGGCAGCCATAAATATGGTATATGGCGCATCTGCCTGCGGTGCCAGGGCGATGACATCCTCAAGCAGCCCCGGGATAAGCCTCAAGCAGGAGGGCATATCCTATCTTGCAGGCGCAGAGCTTCCTGCAGTCATAGTGAACATGCAGAGGGGCGGTCCTGGCCTCGGCAATATATCAGGAAGCCAGGCAGATTACTTCCAGGCCGTTAAGGGCGGAGGCCACGGCGATTACAGGCTCCTCGTGTATGCGCCATACAACCTTCAGGAATTGTGGGATCTCACGCTCCTGGCCTTTGACAGGGCTGACGAGTACAGGAATCCTGTCATGATATTGGGCGATGGCATGCTGGGACAGATGATGGAACCATTTTATCCTGCCCCGTATCTCAAGCCAGATCTTCCCGAAAAGACATGGGCACTTACAGGCTGCCAGGGCAGAAGGCCGAATGTCATAAAGTCCCTCTACATGGGTGAAGGCGAACTTGAAAAGAAAAACAATGCCCTCCAGGAGAAGTACAGGAAGATGAAAGACAGAGAGGTGAGATTTCAGGCATCAGATGTAGAAGATGCTGAACTGATAGTCGTTGCCTTCGGTATAGCTGCGAGGGTCGCCCTTTCTGCTATCAGGAGATTAAGGAATGAGGGGCTCAGGGTAGGTCTCTTCAGGCCGATTACGATCTTCCCATTCCCCGAAAGGGAGCTTTACAACCTCTCCAACTCCAGAAGGAGATTCCTCACCATTGAACTGAACGCAGGACAGATGGTAGAGGATGTAAGGCTTTCTGTCAATGGAAGATCAGAGGTCCATTTTTATGGAAGACCTGGCGGCGCCATCATGACGCCTGAGGAGGTACAGGAAAGAATAAAGCAGTTATACGTATAAATCGCTACTGGATCATTTCAAACTCTTTCCTGAAATAATCCATCGTCAGGTCATTGTAAACACAGAACTCCACGAGTTCAAGGCTGCTCCCCGGATTCTCTTTAAGGTAATTCAAAGCCTCCCTGACAAGTATCTCTGCGCATCGGTCCTTCGGAAACCCGAATATGCCCGAGCTTATGGCTGGCAGGGATATACTCCTCAGTCCTTTCCCCGATGCAAGCTTCAAGCTGCTCAGAACAGCACTCTTCAGTTTATTGTCCTCATCGCCCTCTCCCATCCTCGGCCCAACGGCATGGATCACATATCTGCATGGAAGCCTGCCTGCACTGGTTATGGCTGCACCGCCCACAGGGACATAACCTATCCTGTCGCTTTCCTCCTGTATTATATGACCGCCCTTTCTCACAATGGCACCTGCAACACCCCCGCCGTGCTGAAGCCTGGAGTTTGCAGCATTAACAATCGCATCCACATCCCTCTCGGTTATATCCCCCTGCACAAGCCTCAGGGTCTTCCCACCTATCACCTTTTCGATTATCACCTTCATGATATACCTCCCGGGATACAGGCATTATCAATAATTATAGCAGACTTTGCGAATAGATAAACATTTAAGCTATACTATATCTGATTGCGATGTTTAAGACCTTCTTCTTAAATCTCTCGCTGAATAAGAAACTCGTGCTCATGATGCTCTTCCTGAGCTTTACGCTCCTGTCCATCCTGATGTTCCTCTACTGGCAATCCGAAAAGACCCTTCTTAACGAGCTCGCAAGCCAGACAGCAGAGCTGTCAAAGGCGATACAGGTTGGTGTCGAGGAGGTGACAGGCAGCGGTTCAACGGACGAGACCCGCCTTTCCCAGTATATCCAGAACCTCAACTCGAAGGGAATAAAAGAGATCTCTATCATAAGCAATACAGACGAGATAATTGCAAGCTCAAATCCAAAAAAGATCGGTGCACCCCTGAGCCCCAAGAAAAAGGAACTGATCATAAAGGCGGAACTCGGCGAGCCTGTCTCAAAAGAGGGGAAGGCATATAATGTCATCCTGCCTGTTATAGCTGGTGATGCCCATTACGGATATATACATCTGAAGATCAATACAGAGGATGTCTCGAAACTGCTAAAATATAATCTGATCAAGAGGATAGGTGCTGCCATCTTTGTCTTTACCATCGGCATAGGCATCGCAGTCTTTCTATCATTGAGGTATACAAGACCAATACATCATGTTGTAGAGGCTGCAGGAAAGGTTGCATCAGGAGACCTCGATCAAAACCTCCCTGTTGACAGGAATGATGAGATAGGAGAGCTGACAAGGAGTTTTAACTTCATGGTCCAGAGGCTCAGGGAGGACAGGAAACTCGAGGAGAGACTCCGCGAGACAGAGCATCTATCAGCAGTAGGCCAGCTTTCGAGGAGCATAGCCCACGAGATAAGGAATCCACTTAACTTTATAAGCCTCAGCATCGACCACATAAGGGATAAATACAGGCCTGATACAGAGGAGCAGTCAAAAAACTTCGATGCCTTAATATCGAGCATGAAACAGGAGATACACAGACTCAACAGGCTTATCAATGACTATCTCGACTACGGCAGGCCGCTGAGGTTGAATATCCAGCGTCTGAACATCCATGATTTACTCAGGGACGTTGTAGAGATAATCAGGGCAAAGTCCGATTCGGAGAAGGTCTCGATAATAGAGGAATACAGCTTCCTTCCAGATGTAATGATAGACCCCGAGCTCGTAAAGACCTGCATATATAACATCGTATCAAATTCCTTCCAGGCAATGCCAGAAGGCGGCACGCTTAAATTCAAGACAGAAAGGGATAATGGAAGATTCCTCCTTTCGATATGCGACACAGGAAGAGGCGTCTCGAAGGAGAACATTGCAAAGGTCTTTGAACCGTTTTTCACCACGAAAAGCAATGGCCTCGGACTCGGCCTTGCCACGACAAAACGCATTATCGAAGAGCACGGCGGGAGGATCCACTTTCACAGTGCTGAAGGCCAGGGCAGTGAGGTAACTATAAGCCTCCCCCTGCCGGAACACAGAGAAAGGACATAGGGAAACCATGCCAGTTGTCCTTGTTGTTGATGATGAACCGCTGCAGAGGGAGATACTCAGAACAATCCTCTCAGGAGAGGGATATGAGACCTATGTGGCATCATCAGGCGAAGAGGCCCTGAAGGTCATCAGGGCATTCAGCCCTGATGTGATTCTGACAGACCTCAGGATGGAGTGCATGGACGGGATAGAGCTTATCGAGAAGATAAAATCCGTAAGGTATGAGCCTGCTATCATCATGATGACCGCATTCGGAACGGTGGCCTCGGCGGTGGAGGCGATGAAGCACGGCGCCTTTGACTATCTTACAAAGCCCCTTGATAAGGATGTGGTCCTGTTGACCGTGAAGCGGGCAATCGAAAGGGTAGAGCTTCTACGAAAGAATCAGGAGCTGCAGCAGGCATTATATGACAGATTCAGGGTCGAGGGGATAATCGGGCATTCAAGGGTGATGGAAGATGTTATAAATGTCATAAAGAAGGTATCGGGCAGTCCTGTAACGGTTCTGATTCTGGGCGAAAGCGGGACAGGCAAAGAACTTATCGCAAGGGCGATACACTATAGCAGCCGCCGGAGTACAAAACCCTTTACTGCCATAAACTGTGCTGCCATACCTGAGAGTCTGCTGGAGAGCGAGCTCTTCGGGTACGAACCTGGTGCATTCACAGGGGCAACAAGCAGAAAGATCGGGCTTTTCGAGGCTACAAATGGCGGCACCATCTTCCTTGATGAGGTCGGCGACCTTCCAGCCATAACACAGTCAAAGATACTCAGGGTTCTTCAGGAGAAGGAGATCAGGAGGCTCGGCGGCAGAGAGGCGATAAAGGTGGATGTAAGGATAATAGCAGCAACAAACAAGGACATAGAGAAGGAGATGAGGGCCGGCAGATTCAGAGAAGACCTCTATTACAGGCTGAAGGTTATAACCATAGCCCTTCCGCCATTAAGGGAGAGGAAGGAAGACATTGTTGAACTCGTTGGCCACTTTATCAAGAGATACAACACCGAATTCGGCAAGAGGATAAAGGGGATGAGCGATCCTGCCATGAAGGCCATCATAGAGTATCATTGGCCGGGCAATATAAGGCAGCTTGAATCCGTCATAGAACGGGCAGTCCTTATGTGTGACTCAGATACCATAACATTGAACGACATTAAGAGTGAACTGAGATTGCCACAGCAGCGGGGCATCTTCGACATCGATATCCCTGATGACGGCATAAATTTCGAGGACCTCGAAAAAGAACTCCTGAAAAAGGCGATGAATAAGGCCAACAATGTGGCTGCAAAGGCGGCAAGGCTCCTCGGCATGAGCTACAAGACCTTCTGGTATAGGTGGGAGAAATTTGGCCTCGACAGCACCTCCCCAAAAGAGGAAGGGACCTCCTGAAAAGGGATAATAAAACCCGGAGGTCAGGGGGCAAATCATAGAAAACACTCGAATTTATTAGCTGGCATGAATCTTGTTTATAGTTTATCCAACAGGCATATCCTATGAAAGGAGGTGATACCATGAAAAAGGCAATAGCCATTGTAGTAGCGCTCCTGTTTGTCCTTTCAGTTGCAGGACTCTCCTTTGCAGCAGAGGAGAAGAAGGCTGAGAAGAAGGCACCTGCAAAGGTAAAGCAGATAACAGGCGAGGTCACGGCAGTGGATGCAAAGGCCAATACCCTCACTGTTAAAGGCAAGAAGGCCGATGTTTCCCTCACCACAGACGAAAAGACCACTGTCAAGATCGGCAAGGAGAAAAAGACCCTCGCTGATGTAATGGTCGGGGATAAGGCTACTGTGAAGTATGCTGAAGTGGACGGCAAGAATGTAGCTAAGAGCATTGTTGTCACACCGGCAAAGAAGAAAGAGGAAAAGAAAGAGGAGAAAAAGCCTGCAGAGAAGAAGTAATTTATCTGTTTTCTATAGGGAGGGCACTATCAGATGCCCTCCCTATTCCTTATCTGCCCTTCATGCCTTGTCTCATCGTATTATTAAGTGCCATTTTTGATATAATAATTGCCAACCGGGGTCCCCAAAAAGTCTTTGACTTTTGGGATGCCCTGTCGTTCTACTCAAAATAGAGGGAGGCGATATATGGCTTTTGAGCTTTCTGAAAGGGTAAAAAACCTTCCACCCTACCTATTTGCTGCCATTGATAAGATGAAGCAGGAGGCCCTCTCAAGAGGTGTTGATCTGATAGACCTGAGCATCGGCGACCCTGACATCCCCACACCAGAGCATATTGTAGATGCCATGAAAAAGGCAGTAGAAAGACCCGCCAACCATCGCTATCCATCCTATGAAGGAATGCTGTCTTACAGGGAGGCCGTCGCAAACTGGTATAAGAGGAGATTCGGTGTAAGTGTCGACCCCGCATCTGAGGTCTTATCCCTCATAGGCTCAAAGGAAGGGATAGGTCACATCCCCCTGGCCTTTGTTAATCCTGGCGATGTCGTCCTTGTCCCCTCGCCGGGTTATCCCGTTTATCCTGTGGGAACGCTATTTGCTGGTGGAGAGAGCTACTTCATGCCCCTCATCGAGGAGAATAACTTCTTGCCTGATTTCTCAACCATACCTGAAGATGTGCTGGGCAGGACAAGGCTGATGTTCCTGAATTATCCAAATAACCCTACATCCGCAGTGGCTGACAGGAAATTCTATGAAAATGCTGTGGATGTTGCAAAGAGATACAATATCATAATCTGTCACGATGCAGCATACTCAGAGATTTACTATAACAGCAAGAAACCGATGAGCTTTCTGGAGGTTGACGGTGCAAAGGAGGCGGGCATTGAATTTCATTCTCTCTCAAAGACCTACAACATGACAGGCTGGAGGATCGGCTTTGCCGTTGGCAATAGTGAGGTTATAGCAGGCCTTGGGAAGATCAAGACAAACCTCGATTCTGGTGTCTTTCAGGCGATCCAGGAGGCTGCCATAGTCGCTCTGAATACCGATGATGAACCACTTTTAAGGATAAGAAAGACATACCAGGACAGAAGGGATGCCCTTTATGATGGGCTTAAAGGTCTCGGTCTTCATCTGGTCAAGCCAGAGGCGACCTTTTACCTATGGGCAAAGGTTCCATCAGGCTTTGACTCATCAGGATTTGTGGCCCATATCCTTAAAGAGGCAGGTGTCATGGCAACCCCCGGCAATGGCTTTGGGGGGCCGGGAGAGGGCTATGTAAGGTTTGCCCTCACAGTGCCAGTAGAGAGGATAAAAGAGGCTGTCGAGAGGATCGGGAAGGCCCTTTAATGGCCATCGCTTATATAGGCATAGGTTCAAACTTAGGTGATAGGAAAGCAAACTGCATCAAGGCCGTCAAAGAGATCGCCGGCAGGGGGGTCGTAGTCAGAAAGCAATCATCCCTCTATGAGACAGAGCCGTGGGGTGTCAAAGACCAACCGAGGTTCATAAACATGGTAGCCGAGATAGAGACCGATATTGGGCCTGAGGAACTCCTAAGGCTTCTGAAGACTGTTGAGAAGGACCTTGGAAGACAGAACACCTCAAGATGGGGACCCCGCGTTATCGACCTCGACATATTACTTTATGATGACCTCGTGCTTGCCAAAGCCGAGCTCCAGATACCCCACCCGCTTATGCATCAGAGAGACTTTGTTTTAATGCCGCTTGTAGAGATAGCACCTGATAAGATACACCCTGTCTTAAAAAGAACGATTAAAGAGCTCCTCTCCGGGCTCAAGACTACTACCCCAAAAGATCTTACGATTTTTTTGGGATCCCTCCCTTCCTGACAAATTCCCCGAAGCCCTTCAGGACCCTGAGGCCGAGTTCCTGACTCTTCTCAGGATGGAACTGGGTTGCAAATATGTTGTCCTTCCAGACCATAGATGTGAACTCGACGCCATAATCCGTTGTAGCAGCAATAATCCCGCCATCCTCAGGCACAACGTAGAAGGAGTGGACAAAATAGAAATAACCCTCATCAGGAATGCCGTCAAAGAGCGGAGGACGCCTTAGAATCTTCACATTGTTCCAGCCCATGTGCGGCACCTTGAGCGGGCCTGCAGGAAATCGCACCACCCTTCCCCTGAAAACATTCAGCCCCCTGCAGAGGCCGAACTCCTCAGACTCGCTGAATAGGACCTGCAGTCCCAGGCAGATGCCGAGGTAGGGCTTGCCCTTCTGGATTACCCTGACAATGGCCTCTGCGAGGTCGGCCTCTTCAAGGTTTCTGATACAGTCCATGAAGGCGCCGACACCAGGGAGGACAACGCCCCTCGCATCCTCTATGGAGCTTCTGTCAGAGACAACCCTGACATCCACGCCGACCTTCTGAAAGCCCTTTTCGACACTTTTGAGGTTGCCCATCCCATAGTCAACAATGGCTATCATCCTCTATAATAGCACATCTGAGGAGCAAAGCGATGAAGAATCTCACTCAGAGCAAGCGCGGTGACGGTCATTTTACCACCCGTTTACGCATCAGCCTGAAACAGTAGGGTCCGAGGATTATGGCCACCACAAAAATCCAGACAATGTCCAGCACAGCAAAAGGCAGAGACCCTGATGAGAAAGACCTCGTGACATTAACGAGGTGGTAAAGAGGGGTAAAGAAGGCCACCTTCGAGATGACAGGTGGCAGGGTATCGAGAGGGAAAAATATCCCGGAGAAGAGGAACATCGGTGTCATTAAAAGGGTGTAAAAATAATTAAAAGAGTCGATTCCCGGTACGGTTGCCGCCGCTATCATGGAGATCTCGGAAAAGAGAAACCCGCTTATAAAAAGGACGGGAATGGAGAGTATTACAACTGGCGAATCGATGAGACCGAAGATGGAGACCACTATTATGATTATCGTGCCGTAAAGCGTACTCTTTGTTGCGCCCCACATGAGCTCGCCTGCAATAAGATCGTCGATACATACAGGAGTGGACAGTATGGCATCGAAGGTCTTCTGATAGGTCATCCTGACATAGGTGCCATAGGTGCATTCATAGGTAGCGGCGAACATGGAGGATGATGCGATTATCCCGGGGGCTATGAATTTTATGTACGGCACCCCATTTATCTCCTTCACAAAGGCCCCAAGACCCAAGCCCAGGGCTGCAAGGTAAAGGACAGGTTCGACAAAATTCAGGGCCAGACTCGATTTGTAGAGCTTTGTATAAACAGCAAGATTCCTCTGCCAGACTCTGAATGCCCTTTTAAGCCTCAAGAGGCCTCCCTGTGAGCTTTAGATAGACATCCTCAAGATTACCGCCGTATATGCCCATAAGTCTCGATGGTGAGCCGATGGTCACAATCCTTCCTGAATCCATGATCGCCACCCTCTCGCAGAGTTTCTCGGCCTCTTCCATATAGTGGGTTGTGAGTATAAGTGTGGTCCCCTTTGATTTTAGACTACTCAGCTTTTCCCAGACAGAGTGTCTGCTGTGCGGGTCAAGGCCAGCGGTCGGCTCGTCCAGGATCAACAATTCAGGTTCATTAATCAACGCCCTTGCGAGCAGGAGCCTCCGCTTCATACCGCCCGATAGATCTCTGATATTCACATCGGCCTTTTCTTTCATCTCGACGAATTCGAGGAGGTTCCACGCAATAGCAGAGGAAACCTTCCTCGGAATATCGAAATACCGCGCATAGACAATAAGATTCTCAAAGACCGTGAGGTCAGGGTCGAGGTTGTCATCCTGCGGCATGACACCTATCCTCGACTTAATATCGCTGGGACTTTTGGTGACATCCATGCCAAATACCCTTACCTCCCCTGAAGTGGGTGGCATGAAGCAGTGAATGATCTTCATCACTGTTGTCTTGCCTGCACCATTAGGACCGAGAAATCCAAAAAACTCACCGCCTGATATTTCAAAGTCTATACCGTCTACCGCTCTGAGATGGCCGTAATTCTTCGTTAATCCCTTTGCAGTTACTATAGCCGTCATGTTTGATCAAGGAATAATTTCTTCCATAATCTGGCTGTCGCACTGCCACACTCTTTTATGATGATAAGGGCATCGATGGATCCGGACCCTGATGGGTGAATCAGCATATCTGGTATTTCCCGATGCTGAGTTCATAGCAGAACTTATTGATGTTCGACAGCTCCCTTTCGATGATCGCTGCAATTCGCCTGGATACATCGCTGAGTTTGAGCCTTCCACCAATCAACACCTGTGCTGATGCCATTTGTGGCTTGTCAATAGGCGTGCCTATCCTGCTGAGGAGGAGGACATACACCTCCTTCAGACCCTCCACCTCCTCGTAGATCCTTTGCGCCATCAGATGTGCCAGGACATTATATACCTTCCCCACATGGCTGACAGGATTCTTCCCTGCCGCTGCCTCCGTGCCCATTGGCCTGTTCATAGAAATGAGACCGTTCACCCTGTTGCCCCTGCCAACCTGTCCTGAATCAGCGTCCTCAGCAGATGTCCCCAAGAGGCTGAGATATATTCCGCCAAGCCCCCTGCCCCTCTCATCGAGGGTATTGAGATAGACATCTATCTTTCCGAATTCTTTGTACCCTTTCAGAAACCTCAGCATATCCTGATAAACCGCATCCTTCCTCTCAAAATACTCCTTCTCCGATCCGATGTATCTTGCGATAAAGGGCATTGCGACTGTCAGGTCAAGTGCATCGCCCCTTCTGAGTCCCATGACCTTTATATCTTCACCTGTCTCAGGGTATTTATCTTTGAACCTTTTTGAATTCAGGTACCTCTCAAGTTCAAGGACGACCAGTTCTGTTGGACTCAGTGGATAATAGCCGACGGCCGCAGAGGTATCATTGGCAACCCTCACTTCACCAGGCCTCCTGAATATGTCTGTTAGCTCTGCTGAACCAGGGGCAAGGATGACCCTGAATCTGATATGCCTTTCAGGGTCTACAAACCTCATGTTCTTTTTGATCCATTCCTTCGCAGATTCAATGGCAATCTCTTTCACAGGGATCCTTTTGCCTCCTGCCATGAATGTTGCCCTGTCGCCTATGGTTAGCTCCATGGGTCTTATAATCCTGCCGCCTCCAAAGGTCTTGGCAGTCCTCCCAGCAGCGAGGAGACCCTTGTCAATATTATGGTGAAGGACCGTGCCAAAGGTCCTTGCGTATTCCCTGCATAGGGCGATGGATATGGCCTCCATCATCGAGTCGCACATGAAGTCGGGATGGCCTGTCCCCTTTCTTTCTACTATCTCGACCCTGTGCTCTGTAACAGCCGTGCCCCTGTATGTCTCAACCACGATCATAATTAATGATAACAAGAATGAGAGAAAATCTCTATTTATCATAGACCGCACTGTCGGATACGGTGCAGACACACCACACCGGGATCCCTAAAAAGGGGAAAAAGGGGTCCCTAAAAAGTCGAAGACTTTTTGGGGTAACAGTGTCGAAGACTCTTTGGGGTGCCCTCTCCTTGTCATTGATAAACCCTTTATGTTAATCTTTTTCAAAAGCTGGGTATCGGTCTGGAGGCAGAGTTATGGTTAAGAACGACAGGTGGATAAGGGATATGGCATTAAGAGGTATGATAGTGCCCTTTAATGAGAGTCAGGTGAGGGGGGGTGTCATATCCTCTGGCGTGAGTTCATACGGCTATGACATGAGGATTGCGGATGAGTTCAAGATATTCACAAATATAAACAACACAATCGTTGACCCGAAGTGCTTTGACCCGAGGAGTTTTGTGGATTTCAAGGGTGATACCTGCATCATACCCCCGAACTCATTCGCCCTCGGAAGGTCTGTGGAATACTTCAGGATACCGAGGGAAGTGCTCGTAATATGTCTTGGAAAGTCGACATATGCAAGATGCGGTATCGTGGTAAATGTTACGCCCCTTGAGCCGGAGTGGGAAGGCCATGTGACCATCGAGATATCAAACACAACGCCGCTGCCGGCAAAGATATATGCAAATGAAGGCATTGCACAGGTCATATTCCTTGAGGGTTCAGAGGTATGTGAGACCTCATATGCCGACAAATCAGGGAAATACCAGGCCCAGAAGGGCATCACGCTGCCGAGGATGTAGATGCCTGTAAGGGAAAAGATAATCCTCGCCCTCGATGTGTCTGATGCCGTTTATGCCCTCGACCTGGTGGACAGATTTAAGGATTATGTGAACGTATTCAAGGTTGGCCTGGAATTATTTGTATCAGCAGGGCCGGGGATCGTTGAAGAGATAAACAGGCGGGGCAAGAGGGTCTTCCTTGACCTCAAGTTCCATGACATACCTAACACGGTCTCGAAGGCAGCCATTGCAGCAACAAGACTCGGCGTGTATATGTTCAATGTCCATGCATCAGGAGGCACAGAGATGATGCGCCACTGTAGAGAGGCCGTCGTGGATTTGTGTCTGAAGGAGAACATAGAGAGGCCCAAGATATTAGGGGTGACTGTTCTCACTGGTCTGACACATGAGGCACTGAAGGGTGAGCTTGGCATACAGCATAGCCTTAGGACCCATGTAAAACAACTCTCTAAGCTGACAGTTGAGGCAGGCCTTGATGGGGTTATTGCATCGGGGCATGAGGTTGCGACGATAAGAAGCCATTTTGGAAAGGGCCTCCTTATAGTTGCCCCGGGGATAAGGACCTCATGGAGTCCACCCGATGACCAGAGGCGAACCATGACACCAAGGGAGGCCATAAGGGTAGGCGCTGATTATATCGTTCTTGGAAGGGCAGTCCTGAACCAGCCTGACCCCTTAAAGGCCCTTGAACTAATCTCAGCAGAGATCCTCACTGTATGAACTGTGGCATATCCCAGACACAGCACATCCGTAACAAAAAAAGGATTTATAAATTCATGCAGGAGAGGGTCCTTCCCTCCCATTTACAAAGAAATACCCTATTGCTCCCCTGCTGAGTTATACCCATTACTGTCAGGCAGCAATTCCTTTCTATTTGAGAGCGTCAAGGGGACGGAAAGGATTGCCCGATACTCCTTTATGGGCTTTGAACCGTATATGATCTTCAAGGTCAAGGATGGAGCAGTTGAGATAGAATCAGAAGGCAGGAGGTCCTTATCAACAGGCAAACCTCTGACAAAACTAACAGGAATACTCTACAGTTACAATCAGGAAAGATCTCCCGAACTTCCACCCTTTCAGGGAGGAGCGGCAGGCATTTTGAGCTATGATTTTGTTCATTATCTCGAAAGGCTTCCAAAGACCACCGTTGATGACCTCCAGATTCCTGATGCCCATTTCTTTATCATCGACAGACTCATCGCATTTGACCACGTAGATAAGAGGGTGTGGGCCGTTGTATCTCCCGGCCTGAGAAACCCGGAAGGTGATTTATCTTTGATCTATGATGAGGCAGAAGATGTCCTCAATACCATATGCAGAAGGCTTAGCACAGCATACAGTGCCGCTAAAGGGGCTGGCATATCAGGTCATCGGCGTGGCAGGCAAAGGATAGAGATCATCCATGAGATGAAAAAGGAATACTACACAGACATGGTTAGAAGGGCAAAGGAGTATATAGCAGCAGGCGATATATTTCAGGCCAACCTCTCCCAGAGGGTCTCTGCCTTCATAGGTGAATTAAACCCGTGGAACCTCTACACGATACTTAGAGACATTAACCCCGCACCCTTTGCCGGGCTCATAGATTTCGGTGATTATTCTATTGTGAGTTCCTCCCCTGAGAGACTGGTGAGGGTAAAGGAAGGGATTATAGAGACAAGGCCGATAGCTGGCACAAGGCCGAGGGGCAGGGACAGGACAGAGGACGAGGCGATGCGTGCAGAACTACTGCTGAATGAAAAGGAGAGGGCAGAGCATATAATGCTGATAGACCTTGAGAGGAACGACCTTGGAAAGGTCTCGGATTACGGCAGCGTTGAGGTTGATGAACTCATGATCACAGAGGATTATTCCCATGTCATACATATTGTATCCAATATCAGGGGTATGCTCGCCCCTGACAGAACATGCATTGATGTTATAAAGGCTGTATTCCCTGGTGGGACTATAACAGGGGTTCCTAAGGTAAGGTGCATGGAGATAATAGATGAGCTTGAGCCAGTCAGGAGAGGACCCTATACAGGTTCTATGGGTTATATAGGATTTTCAGGGTGTATGGACCTGAATATCGTGATCAGGACATTCGTGATCAAAAATGGATATGCCTATGTCCAGACAGGGGCTGGAATAGTAGCTGATTCAGACCCTGAAAGGGAGTACTACGAGACGCTCAAAAAGGCAGAGGCATTGATAAGGACCCTTGAGAGGATATAACTGTTACCCCGAAAGTCTTCGACTTTTTGGGGACCCCTTTTTGGGGGACCCCATTATTGCTCCTCCTTTATATTCTTCAATGTCCTCACTATATCAATCCTTGAAACTATACCAACAGGGTGCTTTTCGCCATCCACAATGACCAGCCTCTTTATCTTATTGTCGGCGATAATCCGGTTCAGATCCTCCAGAGGGGTATGCTCATTTGCCGTTATAGCAGGGGAGGTCATCACATCAGCTGCCGTAAGTGTAAGCCCATGCGGTATGAGGTCCTCTGCCTTCTGTCCTGCATGAGAGATCTCCCCCATCTCCCTGAATATAACATCTGACTCTGATACCACACCGACAACCTTATTGTCTTTATCAACCACCGGGATACCGCTTATATTTTTATAGATAAGGATCTTCTCTATATCATCCACAGGGACATCAGGGGTAACGGTTATGACCTTTCTGGTCATGATATCGCTGGCAACGACCCGCTTGCCTCTCAGGCCAAAACGGAGTTTTCCCGTATACACAGGGACCGCAAATTTCAGCAGCACGGTATAAAGCATTGCACCTGCCGCCCATATCCCCATTGTTATGACTATCTCCTGCATGGTAGGTGTGTATTCATATATCTCACCGAGGGTGTCAGGGACAAAACCAGGAACTACAAGGCCCATCCCCTTTTCTATGTATACCCCCATAATTATTAATGCACACCCAATATTAAGGGTCACAAAATTCTCCCTCGTTTTCGGAGAGAGGAAAAGGAGGAATGCAGTGATATTCATTATCGTTGCAGCCCATATCCACGGGACGAGGCTTGCCTTGCCATGCAGTCCAAAATAGAGATACCTGATGGGATAAGTATGTATGCTTCCTGAATAGAACTCCTTGAATACCTCTGCGCCGAGCAGGAACAGGTTAATCCCCATCGCATATGCAACCAGCTCTGCAATCTTAAAAATGGCGCGGTTTTCTATCTCTACATCAGATAGCTTTCTGATAACCTGGAAAATGATAAGCATTATGGCCGGACCCGAGCAGAATGCCGAGGCGAGGAACCTCGGTGCAAGGATCGAGGCGTTCCAGAATGGTCGGGATGGAAGTCCGTTATAAAGGAATGCGGTAACAGTATGGATGCTTACGGCCCATGGTATGGAGATTATTATTAAAGGCCAGATAACTGACCACTTGTACTCCTTCCCTATGGAAAATCTGTAGAGGGTATAAAAGACTATTAATGTATTGAGGATTAGATAGCCGTTCAATACCACCACATCCCATGCCAGAAGGGATGAAGGAAAGTTCATTGCACCTATGACAGGCAGGATGTGCCACACCCTTGTCGGTTGGCCGAGATCAACTATTATAAAGAGTATACACATTGTGATAGCAGTTATGGCGAGCATCTCTCCAAAGAGGGCTATCTCCTTTATTGGTTTGAAATTATAAACATAGGCAGGAATTACGAGATAGACTGCCGCTGCAGCAACTCCGACGAGAAAAGTGAAATTCGAGATATACAACCCCCACGAGACCTGATCCCTCATAGCAGTCGCTATGAGCCCCCTGTTTAACTGGTCGACGTATGCACTCAGCCCGAGCAGGACGAAGAATGAGAGAAAGGCAAGCCAGCAGTAATATTTCTTGTTGCCTATGGTAATCTCTCGAAGGGCTATGAAGAAATTCTTAATGATCCTTATTATAGCGGCCATTATCCCTCCTAAACCCCATAGGCAAAGAAGTAGTAGAATTTTGGATTTGTATTTAGATCCTCCTTGAGCCTGAAGACCCTCTTATGCTCTATGGCGTATCTTATCTCACTGTCAGGGTCGAGGAGATTCCCGAATTTCCTTGCGCCAACAGGACATGCCTCCACGCACGCAGGATATCTGCCGTTCCTCGTCCTCTGAATACAGAATGTGCATTTCTCAACAACCCCCCTGTAACGCGGGCGGTTCCCGAGATAGTGCGTATTCGGATTTATCTCCTCTGAAGGCCTCTTCGGCTCTGCCCAGTTAAAGCGCCTTGCCCCATAAGGACATGCAGCCATGCAGTATCTGCAGCCTATGCACCAGTTGTAGTCTATAACAACAATGCCATCAGGCTCCTTCCATGTTGCCTGTGTCGGGCATGCCCTTACACAGGGGGGATTCTCGCACTGCTGGCATTGCACGGGCATATAGAAATAACCCGGCTCAGGGACCTGCTGCGGATTATAGTATTTTTCAGAATTCTCGAGATCGATCCATTTCTCCCCCTTCTTAAACCTGAGAACTGTTATCCAGTGCACCTGAGGGTCGAGAGACTGATTATTCTCCTTCACACAGGCGTAGACACACCTTCTACAACCGATGCACCGCGAAAGGTCAAGGCCGTAACCGAATAAAACCCCGGGGATGGCCTTCTCGTTGCCCACCTTTATTGCCTTTTTATATTTCTGTTCGTATTCCTTTTCGAGACGCTCTATCACCTTCTTGATCTCAGCATCGTTCATCTCCCTGAAGTGCTTCTGGAAGAATGCCTCCCAGAAAGAGGCATCTGCCTTATCCAGAGGAAGTGCTGTGCCGGCAAGGCCAAGGGCAGCACCCTTAAGAAAGGTTCTTCTGTCAATGTTGATTCCTGCTATATTCCTTCGCACGCCCTTCATCATACACCTCACGCCGCATCATCCCTGTATAAACAGGAACTACATCGTTGAGGGGCAAAGTCCCTCAAACTCCCCAACGGAGAGATAAAGATAAAGCCAAAGTGAAAGTTATCTTTATCTTTATCTTTATCTTTCACTTTATTGGGGTTCTAAAGGGGCTTTGCCCCTTTATGGATATAGTTTTCATGCAGTCACCTCATTTAATATCCGATGGTCTTACAGGCGGCGGTAATGGCTGAAGTGGTTTAAACCTCGGTTCATGAGGCCAGTGGCAGTGGACGCACAGTCGATACTCCTTTTCCCCGTTCCACATCCCTGTCCTTTTGCCGTGCAGCCCTGCCTTCCAGTCCCGGAATACGATACCATGGCACTGGGCACAGAGGTAGTAAGACTCATCAAAACCTATCAGCCTTCCACTGGCAAGTCTCAATTTATCCCTGTCATCAGGGTTGTGGCAGTCAAAACACCACCCGCCTGGCATGTGTTTTAAGACAATATCCTGGTGCATCTGCTCGAGCCTCCTCTGTTTCCTGTTGACAGGCATATATTTATGGCACTGCGAGCACGGGAATATCCCTGGCGAAAACGGAGGTGGCGGGACAAGGAATTTCTTCGGCACCTCCTCAGCCAATGCAAATGCCGAAGATACCATAACAGAGAGGGCGATAATCATCAGGAGTTTTTTTCTTTCATATAGCCACATATGAAATACCTTTATCAAAACCTCACTATTTATACATCGCCGCCTTTTTTTTTCAAGGACAAATAGTTAAATAGACAGAAGAGGGCATCCAAAAAATCGATAATAAAGCCAGAAGTCAGACTTTCAGAGGACAGAGCAACCTTCAGCCTATCTTCAGCCTTAAGCCTCCACCTCCAACAAGACTTTGTCTTTTTCGTCCAGGAAGCAAAGGATTCAACTTCACACTATCCCCTTCTTCAGTATGTCATGCAGATGTATTATCCCCTTTGCCCTGCCTTCATCGTCAGGTACTATCAGGGATGTGATTGAGTGTCTCTCCATTATTGACAGTGCCTTCGCAGCAAGCTCATCCTCTGATATGGTCTTCGGATTCTTCGTCATTACCTCTCCTGCATTCATATCAAAGAATGCCTTCCCCCATTTCTCTATTCCCCTCCTCAGGTCTCCATCAGTAATAATACCTAAAATCTCTTTATCAGTGCCAGCAACTATCGCTACCCCCAGCCGTTTAGATGATATCTCCATTGTGGCATTTATCATCGGCATATCAGGAGTCACGAGCGGCAGTGCATCGCCTGTATGCATGAGGTCAGAGACTTTGATGAATAGCTTTTTGCCGAGGCTGCCGCCAGGATGGAAGAAGGCAAAGTCCTCCTCCTTGAACCCCCTCTTCATCAGCAGGGCAACTGCGAGGGCATCTCCCATTGCAAGCATTGCGGTTGTCGATGCAGTAGGGACGATGCCGAGGGGACAGGCCTCCTCCTTAACAGATACATCGAGCGTAACATCGGCAGCCCTCGAAAGGCTCGAGGCAGGATTCCCTGTCATGGATATAATGGCTACATTGAACCTCTTCAAAAAGGGTATGAGATTTACAAGTTCCTCTGTCTCTCCGCTGTTTGAGATGGCTATTATCACATCCTCTGATGTAACCATCCCGAGGTCACCATGAGATGCCTCGGCAGGGTGGAGAAAGAAGGCAGGAGTGCCTGTTGATGCAAGGGTTGCTGCTATCTTCTTTCCTACTAACCCTGACTTGCCCATCCCGGTGACAACGACTCTACCCTTAGAGTTGAAGATTATCTCGACTGCCTTTTCAAAATCGGGGTTGAGCTTCTCTGTCAGTGCTGAGACCGCCTCAGCCTCAATTGTTAAAACCTTCTTAGCTATGTCAAGAATGCTGTCCATGTAAATTAATGCTCAAGGGCACCCCAAAAAGTCTCTGACTTTTTGGGGACCCCAGTTCAGCCCATGAATATCTTTAACGGTCTTCAAAAACCCGGGCAGATCATCCAGCCTTATCATATTCGGCCCGTCGCATAATGCCTTATCAGGCTCTGGATGGACTTCCATGAATAATCCATCAACACCACAGGCAGTTGCTGCCCTCGCAAGGGGTATAGCAAATTCCCTCTGTCCTCCTGAAGAGCTTCCCTGTCCACCTGGAAGCTGAAGGCTGTGTGTAACATCGAATATCACGGGATAGCCAAAGGAACGCATTATCGGAAATGCCCTGAAATCAACAACAAGATTGTTATAGCCGAATGATGTCCCCCGCTCTGTAACCATTAGATTATGGTTGCCTGTAGATGTGAATTTATCAATGAGATTTTTAACATCCCACGGTGCAAGGAACTGCCCTTTTTTGATGTTCACGGGTTTTCCCGTCTCTGATGCTGTTATTATCAGATCTGTCTGCCTGCAGAGAAAGGCAGGAATCTGAAGAGCGTCTAATACTTCTGCAGCCAGATTCACTTCATTGACGGAATGTACATCTGAAATAACGGGGGCATTGAATTTGCTCTTGACATCTGAAAGTATCCTGAGGCCCTTTTCGATGCCCGGCCCCCTGTAAGATAAAAGGGATGTCCTGTTGGCTTTGTCATAGGAACTCTTGAATATAAAGGGAAGCCCAAGGGTATTGCAGATCTCCTTTAATCGTTCGGCCGCGTAGAAGGTTACATCCTCACCTTCGATTACACAGGGGCCTGCGATTATTAATAGGCTGCCATTGCCTATGGTTATGTTATCTATCCTGATAACCCTCATTCGCTATTATGATGAAAGTGATGAAAGATAAAGATAAAGTGAAAGTTTTCTTTATCTCTGGCTTTATCTTTCACTTCCACTTATGCCCCATTATCCTTTCCTTCCTCAGGAATGTAAGGAAAGAGCGACCTTTTCTCCTTCAGCGAAGCGCCTATGAATGCCTTGAATAAGGGATGAGGCTCGATAGGCCTTGATTTGAACTCAGGATGGAACTGGCAGCCGAGAAACCAGGGATGATCATCTATCTCTATTATCTCTACGAGTTCACCGTCAGGACTCTTACCACTTATCCTCATCCCCTTGGATGTCAGGACATCCCTGTAGGCATTGTTGAATTCATATCTGTGTCTGTGTCTCTCTGATATCTCCAGCATGTTATAGGCCTGAAATGCCTTTGAATCCTTAGACAGTACACAGGGATAGGCGCCGAGCCTCATGGTGCCTCCCTTATCAGAGGTCTCACTTCTCCTTTCAATCCTTCCCTTCCTGAAATCATACCAACTCTCCATAAGGTATATCACAGGGTTTTCTGTATTGATGTCAAACTCCGTGCTGTTTGCTGAAAGGCCGCAGACATTCCTTGCAAATTCAATAACAGCACACTGCATACCGAGACATATCCCGAAAAAAGGTATTCTCTTTTCTCTTGCATATCTTATGGCCTCTATCTTTCCCTCTATCCCCCTCACCCCGAAGCCTCCAGGGACGAGGACACCATCCACCTCTGAAAGAAAGGCCTCAGGGCCGTGACTTTCGATCTCTTCAGAATCTACCCACTGCACTTTGACCTCTGCATCATTTGCTATACCGCCATGAATAAGGGCCTCTGTAAGGCTCTTGTAGGAATCTTTAAGGCCAACGTACTTCCCGACGATCGCAATAGTCACCTCATTCCTGGGCTCCTTTATCCTCTTCGCTATCTCCTTCCACTTTGTAAGATCAGAGGTCACTGTTGGGAGCCCTAATTTATTGACTATAAGGTGATCAAGTCCCTCCGAACTTAAAGATAACGGCACCTCGTATATGGTATCTACATCGATAGCATTTATTACTGCATCGCTGTCGAGGTTACAATGGATCGCTATCTTCTTCCTTGCCTCTGATGTGAGGGGTCTGTCTGTCCTGCAAAGGAGGATGTCGGGCTGGATACCTATTGCCCTCAATTCCCTCACGCTATGCTGGGTCGGCTTTGTCTTCAACTCTCCTGCGGTCTTTATATAAGGCAAAAGGGTCAGGTGGACATAAAGGACATTGTCCCTTCCCACATCATAACGCATCTGACGAATCGCCTCAAGAAAAGGCAGGCTCTCTATATCACCGATCGTTCCCCCTATCTCAACAATAACTACATCATAGTCATTGCTTACAGATTTTATTGCATCCTTTATCTCGTCTGTAAGATGGGGGACAACCTGGACGGTCTCACCGAGATAATCGCCCCTCCTCTCCTTTGTTATGACATTGTAATAGATCTTGCCCGTTGTATAATTGTTAGCCTTAGATGTCCTTATATGGGTAAAACGCTCATAATGGCCAAGGTCAAGGTCTGTCTCAGCACCATCATCAGTAACAAAGACCTCTCCATGTTGGAAAGGGCTTAAGGTGCCCGGGTCCACATTTATATAGGGATCAAGTTTCTGAAGCGTGACCTTCAGCCCCCTCGCCTCGAGCAATGCACCCATGGCTGCGGCAGCTATACCCTTACCGAGGGATGATACAACACCACCTGTTACGAATATGAATTTAGACATTTTTCAACCCTTTCTAAGTCCTCCGGGGTATCAACCCCTATGGTCTCAAACAAGGTCTCTCTGACCTTTATCTTCATATTATTTTCGAGGGCCCGTAGTTGTTCGAGCCTTTCAATAACCTCAAGCCCTGTGGGTTTCATGCCTGCAAGCCTTAGGAGGGCATCTCTTCGGTAGCTATATATGCCGATATGCTTGAAGACAGTGAATCGTGAATCGTGAACCGTGAATTGCCCAAGACCTTTCCACTCATCCCTGTGATAGGGTATCGGCGACCTCGAGAAATACAATGCAAAGCCTCTATCATTAAAAACAGCCTTCACGACATTCGGATCGAATAATTCAGAGGGATTGTCTATCCTCTTAACGAGCGTCCCTATATCTGCCTCACCCTCAGAGAGGATATCTATCACATCATCTATCATCCCGGCCCTGATGAGGGGCTCGTCTCCCTGGACATTGACGATTATATCATAATTCATTGAGGCCGCCACCTCGGCAACCCTGTCTGTCCCTGAGGCATGCTCAGGAGAGGTCATCACTGCCCTTCCCCCAAATGATAGCACTTTTTCGAATATGGTCTCGCTGTCTGTAGCAACGATGACATCATCAGCAAGTCTTGCACCCTTTGAATTTTCATAGACATGCTGGATTATCAATTTTCCACTGAGGAGGGCAATAGGCTTTCCCGGAAAACGGGTCGAATCATAGCGGGCAGGTATAATAACAACAGCGGACATTGTTATAATTATAGCATAATACACAGTCCCGTGCTCCGTGACCCATGAGCCGTGTAACGGAACGCGGGAAATGAAAAAGGGGGAAATTGAATGCTCGGATTTTCTGGATTATGCGCTCTCTATGAACAGCAAGGCAGGGTCCTCGAGATACTGGATCACCCTTGATAGAAACTTAGCTGAATCAACCCCATCTGTCACCCTGTGGTCAAAGGTCAATGAAAGGGGGAGGATCTTTCTGATTACTATCTGGCCATCCCTGACCCATGGCCTGTCAGCTATCCTTCCAGTTCCGAGTATTGCAACATCGGGGTAGTTGATTATTGGTGTTGCAAACGTACCGCCGAAATGCCCGTAGTTTGTTATGGTAAAGCTGCTCCCCTTCATCTCCTCAAGCCTGATCTTGCGCTCCCTTGCCTTAGTGCTCAATTCCTGAATCTCCCTGGCAAGTTCGAGGATCGTTTTTTTATCCGTATCCCTTATCACAGGAACCATCAGTCCATCGGGGGTATCGACAGCAATACCCATGTTATAGTATCTCTTAATCAAGATCTCTTCTTTCTCCTCGTCGACAGATGAGTTAAGCAGGGGATGCTCTGTCAGTGCGTGCTGGACAGCCTTTATAAAGAATGGCATGAAAGTGAGGTGGACACCCCTTTCCTGAAATGTCCTCTTTTCCCTCTCCCTGAGATTCCATAGCTCAGTTATATCCGCCTCGTCCATGCCTGTTACAAAGGCCGCCTTCTTCTGTGAGGTTATGAGATTTTTTGCAATGGTCCTTCTCAATCCCCTTAAAGGCATTCTCTCTATCACGCCGTACTGGTCTTCTGTCTTTCTGGCCCTTTCAGATGCCTCAATGACATCCTCTCTCGTAATGCTCCCTCCGGGGCCTGAGCCTCTAATGGCTTCAATCCTGACCCCGAGTTCCTTCGCCAGTGCCCTCACTGCCGGTGTGGCAAGTATCTCCTCCTCTTCCGGAAGCACACCAACAACAGAAATGGATCTCTGCATCTCCTCTTCTGCCACATCTGCGATGGTCATCAAAACCTCGCCAACCTTAGCTATCTCTCCCTCCTCTTTATTGATCTTCGATACCCTCCCGCTTCTTGGGGACGGAACCTCGACTACTGCCTTGTCCGTCTCAATCTCAAGCACAATCTGATGCTCCTCAATGGCGTCGCCTTCCTTCACAAGCCATTTTCTTATCTCACCCTCAGTTATTCCTTCACCGAGGTCAGGCAGAACAAAATCATATGGCATGGCATACTCCTCTTAGTACTTTATTATATCTTCAATCCCCCTTTTTATCCTTTCAACGGTCGGCATATAAAGGTCCTCAAGCCTTGGGAGTGGCATAACAACATCATACCCTGTAATCCTCATGATCGGTGCCTTTAGATACAGCATCGCATCCTCTGCAATAGTGGCTGAAAGCTCTGCACCAAATCCACATGTCTTCGGAGCTTCATGGACGATTACAACCCTGCCTGTCTTCTTCACCGACTTGAATATTGTGTCTTCATCAAACGGGGTGAGCGTCATCATGTCTATCACCTCCGCATCAAACCCCTCCACCGCCTGCAAAACCCTGTAGAGCATGCTTCCCCACGCAATAATCGTGACATCGTCACCTTCTCTAACGATCCTTGCCCTGCCAAGTGTAACGGTATACCCTCCATCAGGGACATCTTCCTTTACGAGCCGGTAGAGCCTCGTTGATTCAAGAAAGATGACAGGGTCAGGGTCTCTGATAGCAGATGTGAGCAATCCCTTTGCATTATAAGGCGTTGAAGGGACGACTACCTTGACGCCGGGCATATGGCAGAACAATGCCTCAGTGCTTTCTGAATGGAGGTCAGGTGCCTTTATACCTGCACCGTACGGAGTTCTTATTACCAGCGGACATGTAAATCTTCCCCTTGCGCGATTTCTGATCCTCGATGCATGGGAAAATATCTGGTCAATCGCAGGATATATGAAACCCATAAACTGTATTTCTGCAACAGGTCTTAATCCATACACAGCCATTCCTATAGCAGTTCCAATGATACCTGACTCAGCAAGAGGCATATCCATAACCCTTTCCGGACCAAATTCCTCTAAAAGTCCCTCGGTAACCCTGAACACACCACCGTTTTTCCCAACATCCTCGCCGAGGATGACAACGCTCTTATCCTTATGCATCTCCTCTTTTAATGCAAGGTTTATTGCCTGGACCATATTGAGTTTTGGCATATCTAATTAATGACCTTAAACATATTTTATCAGACCCTATTATAACATCAATCACAACGTAACCATAGCTCAGGCTATAGGCTGAAGGGGTACCACGGTCAGCCTCTAACCTCCGTATATCTCACGCATCTCATCGCTATATCTACCGCTGTCATCGTAAATATAGAAGGGCCTCTCAACCTTTAACCCTGCCCTGCCGTGCTTTGCTATCTCAGCTATTACCATCTTCGCCTCGGTCCTTGCATCGGAATGGATAAACCTCAATCTCTTAATCTCCATCCTTCTCTTATCTGTTAACCTCATAAGCTCCATCAGCCTTTCAGGATGGTGTATCAGAAAAAACCTTCCCTTTGGTCTGAGCAGATAGTCAGCGGCGATTATCAGCTCATGGAGCTTCAGTTTTATCTCATGCCTTGCGATAGCCCTTTCCTCATCATGGCTTATGCGGCCAGATCTCTCTCTTCTGAAAGGCGGATTTGAGACCACAATATCAAAACCGCGCAGCTCACGGCCGCCAGATGCGGTTCTGTTGCAGCCCTTATCGGCCATCTCCAGACTGCTTATATCCCTTATATCAGCCCTTATTACCGTAACCCTTCCATCGAGACAGTTCAGGCTGATGTTCTTCCTGGCAAGTGAGGCAAGGCTATCCTGAAGCTCGAAGAGGACGACCTCAGCCCCAGGATATTTCCTTGCAAGCAGTAACCCTACAATCCCTGAACCGGCACCAAGGTCTGCAATCCTTGCTGCCCTCGGTATGTCCACAAATGAGTAAAGCAGCAGGGCATCTACCGAGAATCTGTAGCCACGTCTTGGCTGGTATATCTTTATATCCCTTATGCTGTCAAGCGTTGTTTCCACTACAGTTTATTAAACCACTAATAGACTATAGAGACTGTAGGCAATAGGATGTGGTCTTATATCTACCGCCTATCGCCTGTTCTGAACTGTCCTGAGAAGGCCATTAGCGAGCACCGACACCACCCATATAAATGCCGTTTCGTGGTAGAGACGGAGGTGTCAGCCCTTTTATCTTTGGTTTGGCGGTATCTGGCGGTGCAGATGGCGTTATCGCTGTCTGCACCGGTTGTCTAACTATTGGCGGGGGTTGAACTGCTGCCTGGGCAGTTTGAGGGGGCATGGTCTCTGCCGCCCTTACCTTTTTGGAGTCCAGCACCCTCACCTCTACCCTCTCCTCACCCTTAACCATTACGACCCTGTCGTGGTGTATCTCCTTGAGGGTATAGCCGCTCAGGGTAGCCCCCAAGCTGAGCGCCCTCTGCCTCTTTCCCCTGCCAGCAGAGGCGTATGGCGACCTTTTATCTTCCATGAAGGCAAGACTTGCACTGTCGGTTATCAATGTCCCGTAAAGCACAAACTCAGGTTTAACTTCGGGCCTTTCATCTTTTTTCCCCACAGGTATCTTCCTCGAAGGATGGAAGAGGTTCTGTTCGGCTATAACTGTGTATTCGAGTGGAGATGGAGACAGGACATTGACAGTCTTTTCTTCTCTTCCCTCGACCATAGTTTTTGCGGCAGACAGGGTATATCGGGTCTTCGTTTTATACGGCAGGATGGCGTAGCCTGTTACCAGCACAATAACCCCTGTCAGCACTATGTTAAGAAGGTTGATATTTCTGAGGATGTATCTCAGCCTGCTCATTTATCTTCCACCTGTTAGGGCAGCTACATCCAATCTTATTATGAGCTCCTTTGGGTTTGTGTAATCCCTTATCCTCACATCAAGCTCTTTCACTGTTAGATATGGTGTCCTTGTCTCTATGGAGTAAAGGACATCGCTCAGGGCCTTTGAATCAGGCAGGATGGCGTCTATGCTGGCGTTTATGACCCTGAATTTGCCGAGGTCTTCAGGTTTCCCGACCCTTTCGCTCGATATCGTTCCTCCCCTGCCTGTTACGATACCCTTGACCGTCTCCTGGAGGGCCGCAGTGGCGAGAGAAGGGGTCTGCCCCTCTATGAGCTTTGAGTCCTCGCCCTTTCTTGCCTCTTTAAGTGATGCCAACCTCTTCTCAAGCTGGGGCATCTCAGAGATGAGGGCGATGTATTTTTCGAGTGTCTTTGTCTTTATGGCCTCCTCTTCTCTAACAGAGGCCATCTCTGCCCTGACCCTCAGATAGCCGTACTGGTATATGATGAGTCCAAGCAGGACGAGCATTATAGCGACACCTATTACCAGCCTTTTATTCTTCATTCCCTAATGCCTTTCGTCTCTCATCGGATTTTCTATTTTACCACGATCCGGGTTTTTATGAAATAGGCCATAACCGTCCACCAAAATTAAAAAACCTCTGTGCTTCTCCATGAACTCCCTCTGTAGATGAATGGGCACCTGTTAAAGTTTAACCCTTATCCCTAATCCGGCGGCATGCCGCCGGATTTGACATCTGGAGGTCCGAATCTTTATCATTTCAATAGCCTTTAGGCTTAAGGCTGGAGGGTGAATAGAGGGCTTGAATGCATCCAGAAGATTTACATATAAAGGCCTGGCGTCAGATGCAGAGGCCAGGGGATATATCCGAGGCGAGGGCGGTCCAGAATCTCCTGAGCAAGAAGGTGAAGGTCATGCCCCTACGGAAAGGGGTGCGGTTTGTTGCAGGCGTTGATGCAGCCTTTGGTGATAATGAGGTTATAGCAGTGGCATGCCTTTATAGATATCCCGAGATGATACCCATACAGGATGCCCATGCCGTTATGAGGGTCAAATTCCCCTATGTCCCTGGCTTCTTATCATTCAGGGAAGGCCCTGCTATTGTTAAGGCATTGAGCGGTTTGAAGACCATGCCTGATGTGATTCTCTTTGACGGCCAGGGCATTGCCCATCCGAGGGGTCTTGGTATCGCATCACATATCGGAGTTATCCTCGACAGACCGACTGTGGGGTGTGCAAAGTCGAGACTGGTAGGGGATTACAGGGAGCCCGGCCGCAAAAAGGGACAATGGTCTCCCTTGCTTTACGACAGAAAGATAATCGGGGCTGTTTTAAGGACGAGGGACAATGTCAGACCTGTATTTGTGTCCCCGGGTCACAGGGTCGATTTAGAGGGCTCTATCAAGATAGTGTTGAGTTGCGCTATAAAGTACAGGATTCCCGAGCCTTTAAGGAGGGCTAACCTTATCTCGAAAAATATAAGGAGTTTAAATCTTGATTTTTGAATTTTTAATCCCTTTAAACCCGGGACTTGATATATAATTCAAAATCTTTTATTATTAATTTTATTTTCTTGATCTCCGCTGGTAAGGAGGGCCTCGATGGGACTACTTACATTCAGGGGAGGGATACACCCTCCTGACAAAAAGGGGCTTGCAAAGGACAGCCCTATCATGCAGGCGGGCATTCCTCAGAGGGTCATCATCCCATTCAGCCAGCACACTGGTGCGCCATGTAAGCCCGTCGTCTCCATCGGCCAGGAGGTCAAGAAGGGTGAACTCATAGGAGAGCCTGGCGGCTTTGTCTCTGCGCCTGTCCATTCATCCGTCTCAGGGAAGGTTGTGGCGCTCGGAGAATTCCCTAACGCGATGGGGAGGATGCTGGCATCTGCTGTTATAGAAAATGATGGCAGGGAGGAATGGACTGCCCTCAGGGATAATCCTGATTATATGAGCCTCCAGTCCGATGCGATTAAGGAAAAGATAAGGGCTGCTGGTATAGTGGGCCTTGGCGGGGCAGCCTTTCCCACGGCAGTAAAACTCGCGCCTCCGAAGGAGAAGCCGATAGATACAGTAATAATCAATGGCGCTGAGTGCGAGCCGTATCTGACTGCTGATTACAGGCTGATGTTAGAGAGGCCCGATGAGATCATAGAGGGGCTTAAGATACTGATGAAGACCCTCGGCGTGAATAAGGGCTATGTGGGCATAGAGAACAATAAACCCGATGCTATCGAGGTTATGAGGTCTGCTTCAAAAAATGAACCTGATATTGAGGTCTATTCCCTTGAGGTCAAATACCCGCAGGGCGCCGAAAAGATGCTCATCAAGGCGATCACAGGCAGAGAGGTCCCTCCAAGAGGGCTCCCGATGGATGTCGGTGTGGTTGTCCAGAATGTCGGGACTGCCCTTGCAGTATATGAGGCAGTGAGGTACGGAAAACCCCTGATAGAGAGGGTTGTTACTGTGACAGGTGAGGGCATAAAGAGGCCGTCAAATCTGATGGTGAGGATCGGGACACCTATCGCCGAGCTCATCGAGGAATGCGGTGGCTTTATTGACGGTGCTGGAAAGGTTATAGCAGGCGGTCCCATGATGGGGTTTGCACTTTTCTCCCTCGATATCCCTGTGACAAAGGGGACATCAGGCATACTCGTCATTCCTGAAGGAGAGGTCGTTCATGCCGAAGACTTCAGGCCGTGCATCAGGTGTGGGAGGTGCATTGATGTATGCCCAATGGGGCTTATGCCGTCGGTGCTGAGCATTCTTTCAGAAAAGGGCCACTATGAAGATACCAGGGAGTATAACCTATTTGATTGTTTTGAGTGCGGCTCATGCGCCTTTGTCTGCCCCTCAAAGAGGCCTATAGTGCATCTTATAAGATTGGCAAAGTCGCTTGTGAAACCGTGATGACTGTGGAGGTGAGGTGGAGGCTGTAAAGAGAGGGCCTGAACTTCTTGTATCTGTCAGTCCCCATATAAAGGACGAGGAGACGGTTAGTCGCATTATGTGGACTGTGAATATCAGTCTGCTGCCTGCCCTTGTCTTCGGTCTTTATTTCTTCGGTCCAAAGGCCCTCTTTGTTACAGCCCTCTGCATTGTCACATCTGTGCTTTCTGAATACTCTGTCCAAAAGGCACTCAAGAAAAAGGTAACCATAAGTGATGGCAGTGCATTCCTCACAGGCCTCCTCCTCGGCATGAATCTGCCCTCATCCCTCTGGTCATTCAGCCCCTTTACGATACACATACCCGTAATAGGCTCCTTTGTGGCGATAGTCATAACAAAGCAGTTATTCGGGGGGCTTGGTTATAACATCTTTAATCCTGCACTTATCGGGAGGGCATTCCTTTTGATCTCATTCCCAAAGGCAATGACGGTATGGGCAGAGCCGACAGCAGCATTCCTATCCATGGATGCAAAGACAACGGCCACACCCCTGGGGATCTTAAAGGAGGAAGGGGTGGGGAAGCTGATGGAGGTCTTTGGTGATAAGCTCAACCTTTACAGCCAGCTTCTGGTGGGCCACAGGGCCGGCTCTCTTGGAGAGACATCGGCCCTTGCATTACTGATAGGTGCTGCCCTTCTCTTATATAAGAGGTATATCACATGGCATATACCACTTTCGTTCCTCGGTACCGCTGCCCTTCTTGCATGGGCATTTGGCGGAAAGGACCCGACGACAGGAAGGTTCCTCCTCTTCTCAGGCGACCCCATAGTCCATCTTCTCAGCGGCGGTATGATACTTGGTGCCTTTTTTATGGCAACGGACTATGTAACATGCCCATCCGTGAGAAGGGGCCAGATAGTATTTGGAGTTGGCTGCGGCGTCCTGACAATGCTCATAAGGCTTAAGGGTGGGTATCCTGAGGGCGTAATGTTTGCTATACTAATTATGAACTGTTTTGCTCCCCTTATCGACAGGCATATGAGGTCAAGGGTCTTCGGTTTTGTGAAGAAAAAGGTGTCTAAGCAATGAAAGAGATGCTAAGGATCACGATAAACCTTGTGATTATATTTGTGGCATCAGGAATGATTATGGCCAGTGTGTTTTCAAAGACAGCGCCTATCATGGCAGATGCCCAGAAGCGGGAGAAGGAGGATGCATTGAAGAGGCTCATGCCTGATGCTGACAGCATCTATGAGGCCGGAAAGTGGGAGCCCTTTCATAAACATGCAGAATACTACGAGGCAAAGAAGGGCAATGATGCCATTGGCTATATTGCATCAACCTATGGCAAGGGCTATTCGAGCTATATAAACATTCTTGTTGCGGTCGACACTTCTATGAGGGTAAGAAAGATAAGCATCCTCAGCCACGGCGAGACCCCCGGGCTTGGTGATGAGATAGAGCAGGAGTATTTTAAAAAGAGGTTTGAGGGTAAATCGATTGATCAGCTCGAGGTCGTCAAGGTTGAAGGAACCGACAAGATCCAGGCAATATCGGGCGCCACTATATCGAGCAGGGCAGTGACAAACGGTGTGAGAGAGGCTGTAAAGCTCTTGAAGGAGAGGTATCAGGGAAAGAAGACATGAATAACAGCAGGAGCTACTGGGATTTAATAAAGAATGGTATATTTGCAGAGAACCCGATATTCAGGGTAGCCCTGAGCCTCTGCCCTGCAGTGGCTGTGACAAACGGCGTCAAGAATGGTTTTTTGATGGGCATTGCAGTTCTCTTCGTCCAGACAATGGTGAATGTAACAGTATCCATTATCAGGAGGTTCATCCATCCGAGGGTGAGGATACCATCCTATATGTTTATAATCGCCACATGGGTCACGGTAACAGATCTCATGATGGCTGCCTTTGCCAGGGATGTCTATAAACAGATGGGTCTTTATATCCAGCTCATAGTCGCCTTTGCTATAATACTTTCAAGGGCAGAACTCTTTGCGAGCAAGAATAAGGTAGCACCATCATTCTTTGATGGTCTGGGTATGGGCATAGGGTTTCTCTTTGCCCTTGTTGTGATAAGCTTTTTCAGGGAGCTCCTTGGAAAGGGCGCACTCTGGGGAATGTCCATAGTTGATTTCAAGCCCCTGCTGATCATGGTACTGCCGACAGGCGGCTTCTTTGCCGTTGGAATACTGATGGGTCTCTTTAACTGGATAGATATTAAGTTCTTCGGAGGCAAGGGGGCCTCTGGAGGTGGACACTGAAACAGATTAAAAATGTAAGATTAAAACTAAGGGGTCCCCAAAAAATCTTTGATTTTTTGGGGTATCAGTAGAGGAGTTAAGGATATGGACAATCTATTTGAGCTATTCATAGCGGCATCCCTTATAAACAACTTTGTATTTACGAGATACCTCGGCCTCTGCATATTCTTTGGCGTAACAAAGAGGATGGAGACCGCAATAGGGATGAGCATAACATTCACTGCTGTCATGGTCATAAGCTCTGCCTTGAGCTGGGTGGTTTATAAGGGCATCATGGTCCCATTAAACCTCACCTTCCTCAAGATAGTCATATTCATCGGGATAGTTGCGGGTTTTGTCCAGGCAGCAGACACCATAATGAGAAGGGTCTCGCCAGGGCTTTACTATAAGCTCGGCATCTACCTTGCACTTATAACAACGAACTGCATAATCCTTGCAGTCCCGCTCATAAACGCGGGCGAGGGCTATACCTTTATCCAGAGCCTTTCCTTTGGCCTTGGCTCAGGGGTTGGTTTCGCCCTTGCCCTTGTGATAATGGCGAGCATAAGGGAGAGGCTCGAGCTTGCGGATGTCCCTAAATCCTTTCAGGGACTTCCAATCGCCTTCATAGTGACAGGTCTTATAGCCCTTGCGTTTCTTGGATTTTCAGGGCTTATAACGCTATAAACAGTGAACGTGACGGTGAACGGGCGTGTTTAAAAGAGGTTTGATGATAAAAAAGACAGTTCCGCTGACGATGATACTACTGCTGACACTGGCCACTTCTATTTATGCCGGTGTCGGAGGCGGTGTCGAGGTCACAGGCCCTGTCGATTTTAAACAGCTAATCCTGTTTACATTTATATTCCTTGCCGGGCTTGGTGCAGTCTTCGGAATCGGTCTTGCATTTGCGGCTCAGAGGTTTGCTGTGAAGGTAGACCCGAGGGTCGAGATGGTGAGGGATGCCCTCCCAGGTGCTAACTGCGGTGCCTGCGGCTTTGCCGGATGCCAGGCATATGCAGAGGCGGTTGTGGCAAATCCTGATGTTGCACCAAATCTCTGTGCGCCTGGCAAGTCACCTGTTGCCGAGGCCGTAGCGAGGATTACAGGAAAGGCGGCCGCTGCGGTGGAGCCGAACTTTGCGAGGATAATGTGTCAGGGTGGGTGCAATAATTCAAGGAAAAAATTCAAGTATGAAGGTATCCATGACTGCAGGGCAGCAGTCCTGGCAGGCGGTGGTGACAAGTCCTGTGCCTATGGATGCCTTGGCTATGGGACATGCGCTGCGGTATGCCCCTTTGACGCCATTACGATGAATGAAAATGATATCCCTGTTGTCGATATAACAAAGTGCACAGGCTGCAGGAAATGCGAGATCGCATGTCCGAAGAAGGTAATAGAAGTGCTACCTGCATCAAAGGCCGTTCTTGTAGCGTGCCATTCAAAGGATAAGCCGGTAGATACAAAGAGGAGTTGCGATGTCGGCTGCATTGCCTGCGGCAAGTGCGAGAAGGTATGTCCATTCAATGCTGTGACTGTGAGCAACAATGTCGCAAGGATCGATATAGAGAGGTGCAAGATATGCAGCCTTTGCGTTGGGGTATGCCCGACAGGGGCGATTGTTGACTACATCCCCCACAGGTCAAAGGCATTTGTGATGGACAACTGCATTGGATGCCAGATATGCATGAAGGTATGCCCTGTCAATGCTGCATCAGGTGAGATCAAAAAGAGGCATGTAATAGATGCAGACAGGTGCATCGGCTGCGGCATCTGCACAGCAAAGTGCCCTGTACAGGCGATTGGCGGGACGTTCAATGCAGCAGAGGTCTTTGAAAGGGTGGCAGCAAAGAAGGCAGCAAAGACCGTAGCAGCGTAGATTAGATCAGCCCTGATAACTCTGCAAGTCTTTCCTGAGAAAGCTTTTTTGATTTTCTGACGGTTTTGATTCTCTCTTCGAGCAGCTTGAGCAGTTCTTTTAAATCCATTGATAGAGAATAAGATAAATCAATAAGCTTTATGTGCACTCTGAACTTGGATACCTGAGTCCAGAGGAGTTTGAGGCAAGATATGAGGAAGAGAGGATAAGGAAGGCAGCATGACCTCTACAACTTTTTGGCATAAAAATGTCTTGACAAATCTTTCAACGACCAAAATAATACCACAAAAAGATTTCGGACTAAATATTTTATCAATGCTTATGTTGTTGTTTATATAAGCTCTTCATTTCAATATGATCCCGCATCTTCTGGAGATTATCACTAAGTTCCCACCAACCAAGCTTGAAGGCCGTATAATCTGGGGCTCCGGTCATTGCAGAGGCATATCTTATAGAATTAGAATAAAAGAGCCATTGTTTTATCCAGAGTTTTTCGATGGCTTCATCAAAGGGATTAGTCTTATCAGCAATGCCTTTTTCCCACGCCTCGAGGATTAATTTGGTTGCCGCAAGGGTCATCTCATCAGTTTCCTTTATTGTTGAATCAAGCTTTGCAAAGTGTCCATCAATCCAATCTGTACTATGACAACTGTTACATATTGCCTTCATACTTGATAGCCTTTTATCCTGTTCTTTTTTATCAATTAGATATTCTGAGGCTAATTCACCATTGAATGTAACAGGAAGAGGCAAGCCATCTTTATTCCTGATTATTGTGGTATTCCCTGATACTGGTTGAGGATGACTGTAAATCAAACCAAAGAGCCTTACCCAGAGCCTTGAACCAAAATCATGGGTCCTCTCAGCTATCACATCTCCATCCGGTGATACAAGCAGGCTATTATGGCATGTTGCACAGGTTGGAGCCTTAAAATCCTTTCCGATCGTCCACGGAACTGCCTGGAAGTTCCATTCATGGTGCTTTGAAAAATAAATATTTCCATGTTTACTCTCCATATAGACATTCCAGGCTGGTACATCTGGCTCAAGGTGACACTGGGCACAGCTATAGGGTTTTCTTGCTATCTCTATTGAAAAGCTGTGTCTCGGGTGACAGGCAGTACAGGCACCAAGACTTCCATCTGGATTCTCCCTTCCAACACCCTGATTTGGCCAGTTGGTAAGGATCGGAACTGTAATATCACCCATCTTTGTATTCACAGTCTTCATCCCCTTTACTTCCACCTTTGTCCCATGACATCCGAGGCATGTCTCATGAAGCGTCATATCAGTTGGCTTGTCCTGAACTAATCTGCCTCTACAGGATGGCAGGTCTTGCAATCATTGGGTGATACCACTACATTAATTCTGAAACCAAAGTGTTCAAAATTGTCCCTGTGATTTGCTGGGTTCAAACTGTGGCATTCATAACATCCAACCGCTTTCCCCTTGAGATTATCTGGAATGTCTTTAGCGGATATCCTTCTCTCTAAGATGGGTAGTTTTAAAGCATCTTCAGGAGTTGTATTTGCGTGTCTGCTTGATAGCCAGTCCTTAACTATTCCTGGTGTAACGGTTGAATGACAACCTAAACAGGACTCTGTTTCTTGAGTTAGTCCAGGGCTTTCTGAGGCACTCAACGAAAGATTGAAAAGAGGTATAAAAAGAAATATAGAAAATACAGTAGATATTAGTAAGTTTTTCATGTCCCCCTCCATTTATTATGGCGCAGGCTTAAGGGTCCTGCACCTTTCGATTCTCTTATGGAGCTTCTCATAACCCCAGTTTGCGCACATCTCAGAATGTCATGTACTGATTGATGGCTGTCAATTCATCAGCAAGGAGTGAATTCAATGTCTCGATTAGCCTTTGATTACCTTTCATAAGTCCTCCTTCTCTTTTATTAGGCTTTACAGCGCAATGCACTTTAATTTTTGTCGCCCCTGCCACATAAATATCACAAAAAATCTAAGCTGTCAAGAAAATTCAGTCCCGTTGTTCCGTGACTTTCATTTGTAGACGTCAAGGGAAATCAGAAATAGTATTCACAGAGTTTATACTTATCCTTATAAACCATTATCTTCACCTCTGGGACAAGACAGAGCGTAACCTCTTGACCGGGAAATCTACCTACTTTGTATTCTTTCCCTTTAAAGGTTATTGTTCCGTCCTTTTTAACCCGTCTTGTGTCATGAATGGAGAACACCCAGTTAAGGTCTGTTGCATCATCTAAAGGCTTCAATTTACCTTTACCTTCTTTTACTGCATTTTCCCACCTTTTAGAGGGTATCTCTCCTGTCTCCTGATGTTCTCTGCAATCATTGTAATAGCTTATAAGGTCGTTAAGGATTGGTTGAGCATCTTCTGCCTTGAGAATCTTGTGTTTTTCGCAAAGAAAGGGCAACCGCCTTTGAAAGTAGTCAAAACGCTTCTCTATTTTACCCTTAGCCTGGGCTTCTCCCTTACCTGTATAGATAAGTCCTATGTTGAGAGCCTCTAATGCCCTCTTAAACTGTATCTCTCCCTAACCTAAACTCTTCACCCTTTAATTGACACCTCAACCAATCTCTTCTCAGTCTGTAAAGCCTTGCCCTTTTGAGACCCAATAATTCGCAAGCTATTTCCTCTGTTATCCTTCTGTCATTAAACGCTTTTAATGCTTCTTCTACAAATTCAATCGTAAGCCTTTTATGGAGCCTCTGTCCCATGGTTAAAACCTCCTTTTTTAGGAGAGTTTTAACACGGAACCTGCATCCTCATCTATCCCGTAATGTCTACTAATTGTCTACAAATTGTCTACTTATGATTGTCACATACCGTCTACTTATGATTGTCCCCTAACATTTGGAAATGCCGTTAGGAAGATATAGTTGAAAAAATTGCTAATTCGGTGGATAATTTAGACAGTAGGTAGCCTTATCCTGGTAGCTTGTTAATCCATATTTATTAATCTAAGGAGGAAGTCAGACAATGACAGAAAACAATGTAGAAAGAGAGGTCATAGCCATAATCTCAGATATCACGGGATTTGATGCGGGGGAGATAGGGCCTGAGACAAATTTTTACAGGGATCTGGAGGTAGATTCTATTAAGGCTATTGAGATAACCGTGGCACTCGAGAAAAAATTTAAGATATCTGTCAGGGATGAAGAAGTCCCGAAAATTACAACTGTGAGGCAGGCTGTTGAGCTGGTAAATACACTAATGAATCAGAACGCTTGAGATTATGAGAAGTATTAAATTCAATTGCAAGGGTTCACTCTATGTCATCATGGGGCGAGACTCCAGAGGATTTATTTGCTCAACAGAGATTTTTCCCTTGGTTTTGCCATGCTCAGGATTGTAGTGATGGGGTGTATAAAACAACTGGAAATATGCCAGCACAGGTAATCGCCCAGAATCCTATTGCCTCTTGCCTGCAGCCTATAGTCTAACTGAAGAATCTCGCTCAGGGTAGCGGCTGAACAGGGGGTAAAGGTGAAGTGAAGCATCTCTTTTTTGGACACTACTGAAACCGTGATATGATATATAATAAGCTTGGTGGCAGAAGGGCCTGATATAAAGATATTGATCGCTGATTATATGGAGAGGGGTTTTCTCGAAAATATAATCGACATGTTCAGACACGACAAAGGCCTCTATCCACTTATCGGCGAATTGATGAAAGATGAAAGGGTGCGGGTGAGATTGGGTATTGCAGCACTGGTAGAGACACTAACAGAGGAAGACCCTGAGAATATCTTGGGCTCGATCCCTTCAATCGCCGGCCTTTTGAGGGACCAAAATCCTGTTATCAGAGGCGATGCCGCTTACCTCCTCGGGATGATAGGCCATCCTGATGCACTCCCATTCCTTGTGGAGGCAGCAGAGGACGGAAACTCAGAGGTGAGGGAGATTGTAAGGGAATCGATAGAAGAGATCGGAAAAAGGATGAATAGGATTTAGTGGTGCGGTTATAATATTCCGAGTGCTATGGGAAGGGAGACCATTGTCGATTTATTCCTGACTTCAGCGGAGAGATACAAAGACAATACCGCCTTTAATTACCCTGACCGCTCATGGAAAAGGGTTACATATGGAGACCTCCTCAGGCTCACGAGGAGCATTGCATCATATCTGATAAAGTCCGGCATGGCTGTTGGCAGCAGGGCTGCTATTGTCTCAGAGAACAGGTTTGAATGGTGCGCCTCATACCTCGGGACCCTGATGGCAGGCGGGATTGCAGTCCCCATAGATGCACAGCTCAGGACTGATGAGATCAGAAATCTCATTGATGATTCAGGGACTACACTGATATTTCACAGCTCTAAGATAGAAGAAAATGTTAAGGGCCCCTTTAAAGCGATAAACTTCGATTCTCCTCTGTTCAGAGAGATCTGCAATACCCCTCATGTTGATCATTACCCCGACATCGCTGAAGAAGATATAGCATCGATCTTATATACATCAGGGACTACTGGCAGGCCAAAGGGAGTGATGCTTACTCACAGGAATTTCTGCTCTGATGCAAAGGCCGTAATCGATGCCGGCATCGTGAGCCATGAGGACAACATCCTGTCCATCCTCCCCCTGCACCATACCTACCCCTTTATGTGCACATTCATTGTGCCTGTCTTCTTAGGTGCTGCTGTAACATTCCCGCCCGGGCTCAAAGGGCCTGAATTGCTGTCAACAATGAAAGAGACGGCTGTAACTATCTTTGTGGCAGTCCCGCAGCTCCTCGAACTCATGAGGGACAGGATCATTGAGAGGTTTAAAGAGATGCCTGTCCCTGTCTCTGCCCTTCTACATCTTCTTCTGAGGCTATGCGGTAAATCAAGGAGGATAGCAGATATTAACATTGGCAAGCTGATTTTCAGGTTGGTCCATAAGGAATTCGGTGAAGGATTCAGATTTTTTGCGAGCGGCGGTGCAAGGCTTGACCCCATGGTGATGACAGACCTTGAGGCCCTGGGCTTTACAGTACTTGAGGGTTATGGTTTAACAGAGACATCTCCTGTAGTTACCTTCAACCCTATAAGGAAGAGAAAACCCGGATCGGCCGGAAAACCCTTACCATCGGTAGAGATAAAGATAGTGGATACATCAGGGACAGGACAGGGCGAGATCGCCATTAAAGGCCCGATGGTCATGAAGGGCTATTACAAAAACCCGGAAGCCACCCAGCAGGTTATCCGTGATGGATGGTTTATGAGCGGTGACATCGGCTATATGGATGAGGAGGGCTATCTCTTCATAACAGGGAGGGTCAAGGAGGTTATCGTTTTGAGCTCAGGGAAGAATGTCTTCCCCGAGGAGGTGGAGAGGGAATACCTCAAGATACCGCTCATAAAGGAGATATGCGTTCTGGGAATAGAGGAGAGGGGTGTTGTAGAGTCACTTTATGGCATCGTGGTTGCAGACCTCGATTATGCCAGGGCAGAGAGGATCGGCAACCTCTACGAATTCCTGAGGTGGGCCATAAACCAGGTGTCGGCAAGACTGCCTGCTTATATGAGGATTAAGGGCTTCACCCTGTATACCGAGCCATTACCGAAGACGCCTCTGGGCAAGTTAAAGAGATATGTTATAAAGGATATGCTTAAAGAGGCCAAAGGCAAAAGGCCAGAGCCCAAAGAAGAGGATAAGGTATTATTAGGCGACCCTGTTGGGAGGGTGGTTGTTGGGTGCATTATGCCGTTGCTAAGAGAAAAGATACCGATTCATTCATCAGATAACCTCGAGCTCGACCTCGGCCTTGATTCCCTCAGGAGGATAGAGATGATTGTGGCCATAGAGAAGGCATTCTCGATAAAACTATCCGAGACCTTTGCCTCAGAGGTCCATACAGTTGGGGAGGTTGTATCTAAGGTCAAAGAGCTCTGCTCTGGAGGTGTTATCCCCGACAAGAAGCCTCTGTGGAGGGACATCTTTACTTCAGAGCCCTCGGATATGGAGAAAAAGACGATAGGTCTCTCTCAGGGCAAGGCTGAATGGTTGTTCAGCGCTATTATCGTGTTGGTCCTAAGGTTAACACTCCGACTGCTATTCAGGCTTGAAGTCAAGGGTATCGAAAAGTTCCCGTCACCCCCCTTCATCATTGCTCCGAATCATTGCAGCAATATGGACGGTTTCGTAGTGGCTGCTGCTGTCCCGCTGAAGCTCTTCAGGACACTATATTTCCAGGGGTTTCAGAAATACTTCAGGGGATGGCTGCCCTCTCGTTTTGCCAGGCTTGCCCATGTTATACCAATTGATCCGGAGATATTTCTAACCAAGGCCCTCCAGTTTTCCTCCTATATCCTCAGAAACAATAAATGCCTCTGTATATTCCCCGAAGGGGGGAGGTCATTTGATGGTAAGCTGATGGATTTTAAAAAGGGTATCGGTATTCTTGCCGTAGAGCATGAAGTGCCCGTTGTCCCGGCACTGATCGAGGGAACCTTTGATGCCCTTCCCAGGGGTGCGATATGGCCGAGGTTTACAAAGATAAAGATCACCTTTGGAAAACCACTCTATCCATCAGGGCTTGACCGGTCAAAGAGGTTAGAGGGCGTAGATGATTATCAGCTCCTTGCGAATGAGGTACGGGAAAAGGTGAAGATGTTAAAGAAATAATCTCACTCAAACAACTCCCCCTGCAAGTTCTGCAGAATCTTCTGCTGGAAGGTTTTAAATAGGGACAGCGGAAGGTTTTAAATAGGGACAGCGACTGTTTTCTTATGCAGGACTGCGGGCATAGGCTGTATTGACTGCAAGAAAGTCCTGATAAGGAATATCTTTAAGGTGATGGCGCCGATATAGAAGAAAAGAGAGAAATTGCTGAATAACAGGGGATTACTCAGAGATATTACAGAGAGGGGCAATGAGAAGGCAAGGAAAGTGGCTCAGGAGACAATGGACCTTGTAAGAGATTCAATGGGCATAGGCAGGTTTTGATTTAAAGGACAATTATCACATCTCGGTTCAGGTCTGCAGAATTCCTTTCCTACTTTCACAAAAAGGGCGTGATATTCGTTGAATAATGAGACATCTTCATCAAGTTCTTCATGAAAGAGCCTCTGGTATTCATCATAAGGGGCATTGAAATCCATGATCCCGTGCCTTGATAGAACCCTTCTCGTATAGGCATCTATAACAAACACAGGCTTATCAAGGGCATAGAGGAGGATCGAATCTGCTGTCTCGGGCCCGATTCCGTTAATTGAAAGGAGTTTCTTTCTCAAGGAATCAGTCTCATCCCTTCTCATTTTCTTCATGCTTCCTTTGTAATTATTCATGAGAAATTCTATAAATGCCTTGAGTCTTTTTGCCTTTATGTTAAAGTACCCTGCTGGTCTTATTAACAGGGCGAGTTTCTCGACAGGCATCTCCATGAGCCTCCTCGGGTTGAGGGCATTAGCAACCTTCAGATTATCTATTGCCTTTTCCACATTTGCCCAGTTCGTATTCTGAGTCAGGATCGCGCCAACAGCGATCTCAAAAGGAGTGTCTCCAGGCCACCAGTGCTGGGGACCGTAGAAACCATAGAGTCGATTATAGATCTCAAGAAGACTTTCCGCACGCATATAGATGTACACAAATTTATTCGCTCAGTCATTCTGAGGAGAATCCTGAAGAATCCCGATAGGGATAGATCCTTTGGATACCGATGACAAGAAAATACTCAGACTGATCGGTCCTTAAACTGGTGCGAGCATCTCTACATATTATCATCAAAAAGCCTTTGCCACATATTTTCATCTTCTCCATAGATGTCCCTTATGGCATTCTCAAGAGACTGAAGTTTTCTCTCATATAATTCTTTAAAAGTTAAGCCCTGCTCAGAATACTCCTTATTTACCTCGTCAATAATCCTGTATATTTCGTTAGCAATTCCTTTTCCGCCTATAAAATCCCAAAATTCCCTTCCAATTTTCCAGTCAACATGGGAATATTTTTTTATAATATTACTTACTTTTTCCCTTTTACCATATGTCATACCGAGTAAGGCTATTGAGCCGGCATTTCTTCTCGTAGCAGAACGCAGTAATTGATTTATCATATTAACAAGGTCTTTATTTGGAGTGTTAGGGCCAGCTTTCATCTGTATATAATATCTTTTACCTTTCTTTTCAATAAATATATCCCCGCCTTCTACTCCTGTCCCCTTACCTCCTATCATTTTTGCTATTTTTTGTATCCGGGCACCAAAACTAGTTACAACGCTTCTTTCCAGTCGTTCATTGATCATGAATTCTGCAATTTTCCGAGGTGAATCAAGATTTAAAATTCTTAGTAGAAAAGGATTAAAATTGAGATTACCAATGTCAAGTTTTTTTAGAGCTTTATGCCGTGACCCTGCAATGGCTAAAAATTCTTTCTTGATGTTGTCTCTGATTTTTTTGTTCATTTCTAATCCTTTCTTCGGCTAACTTGCAAAAATCAGGGTTGATATCAATAAGAATAAAGTTTCTGTTAAGACGAATTGCAGCTATTGCTGTAGTCCCAGAACCTCCAAACGGATCTAACACAATGTCGTCTTTTTTTGTAAAGAGTTTTATAAACCATTCTGGTAGTGCAACAGGAAATACAGCGCTATGACTTTTATTTGAGCACTCGGTATGAAGATATAGAACATTTGTTGGGTAAGCCAATTTTCTTCCGATCCAGTTTGATATATTTTTTCCATATTTACTATTTGTCCGTGATTCATAACGGATTGTATCATTTTTACCGAGTTTTTTTAATCTGTTTTCGGCCCAATCACCTATTGGCACCATTACTGATTCTTGAAACATTTTGAATTTTTTATTTTTATTAAATTGTAAACAACGCTCCCACGCATCTCTGAAACGATTTGGCCATTTACCAGGATAACAATTTTTTTTATGCCATATAAATTCTTCTGTCCATAACCATCCCTGTCTTCTCATACCAAGAATTGTTTCAATTACATAGGTATGTCTTTCTCCTTGAAATACCTTTTCCTTTATATTAAGGATAAACGTTCCATTTGGTTTTAGTATCCTTAAAAACTCTTCTGTTCTCTCAAGTAACCAGTTGGCAAATTCGTCAGGATGGATTCCGCCGTAGTGCCATTTTCTCGCATCAGCATAAGGAGGAGATGTAACGATCAGATCTATAGAATTATCAGGTAGTCTCTTGCAGATTTCTAAACAATCGCCTTCTAATATCTTGTTGATGTATTCCATCTTCAAATTCAATTATACCAAAATTAGCTCTTAATATCGCTGGTTCCTTTGTTATTTTATACACAAATGCCAGTATTTCTGCAACTGCCCTGTAAAGTAAAACATAGAAGGTAAAACATAGGGACACTGAGCTTGTCTAAAAACTTTTTTTCAATTTCTGAGTAAGCAAAATCTTTTTTCATAAGAAGTGACCTTGCTCCCGTCTAATGCCACAAGTCCAAGTGTAGCCATCCCATTGTCCTTGCTACCATGATTACATCGGTGAATATCCCTTGAGGGTGTCTGATCCTTTTCATCACAATAGAATTAATCATCTCATGAAAATATAATCTAATTAACGATATGAGTCTGTCATCCTGAGGAAGGGTCTCCACAGATCAGAGCAACACTTATCCCTGGGTCTGGATATAAGTTTTAGTCTCGATAAAAAGGCGGTTGCGATGATGTTATATATGGAAGAAATCCAGAATTATAAAATCAGTAGTAGAATTACTGTATTCCCTCACTCAGCAGTTTATCAATATCAAGGAGAATTATGAGCCTGTCCTCCAGCTTCCCTATCCCCATTATGTATTCAGAACCAGTTCCTCCTGTTATTGGTGGAGGAGGCTCTATAGTATCAGATGAAATTCTGAGGACCTCTGAGACAGAGTCCACAATAAGCCCTACCGTTGATCCAGTATCAACAACGATTATCCTCGATTGAGAATCGAGTTCCTTCATGCCAAGCCCGAATTTCTTTCTCAGATTCACCACGGGGATTACCTTTCCCCTGAGATTTATAACCCCCTCAACAGAAAAGGGAGATTTGGGCATCGCTGTTATCTCCGTCATCCTGTTTATCTCCTGTACCTTGAGTATGTCAATACCATACTCCTCATCACCGAGTTTAAAGGTAACCAGCTGGAGTATGTCAGGCAATGTTGCTGTAGTCATGGCACCTCCTGCAAATAAAGACTCTGATTATATAATCGGTCAAAAGAAGGAAAACTTTAGTTTAAAGTTTTCGAAAAATCTTCCGATTAGATAATAGATAAAAATAGTTATAGATTGTAGGAGGTGGAAATGAATTACAAAGATCTTTCTCTTAGATACAAGGTAGCCCTTCCTGTGGTGCTGCTGGTAAGCATAGGCATAGTAATTACTATTACAGCAACCACAGCCAGGACACGGGATATTGTTATTGAAGAGGTAAGA
>JBBISG010000005.1:0-62529 GCA_037441365.1 Nitrospirota bacterium | reverse complement strand
AATTTGTAGACTGGGCTCAAGACTCCCTTTGTAGTTGTTACTATTCCGATAACAAATCCGAGAGTGGCAAAAAGGGCTGCTACGAGACCTTCTCCGATCCTGTAGAGGACACCACTACCACATCCTCCTGCAAGCACAATCCCCATTCCAAAGAGATACCCACCGATGATGTTTCCTACCGGAGCAAAGACCTGTCTCCTCAGGCCATCACCCATAAAACCCAAGTCTTCTAAGAGGTTTGCTCCGAGTATCGCTATCATCAGAGCAAGTAGATAGGCCCTGAAAAGTGTGTAATCGTTAATAAAGATTATGTCTCGAAAGGCCGAATTTGAACAGTAACGACCACGCTGGAGCACAAACCCGAATGCAACACCAACAAGAACACCTGTTAGCAGGATTAAAATACTCCCTGACTGAACCTCTTCCATGAGACCCTCCATAGGAATTTTACTGAAGGCCGCTCCCCCCCAGTAGCAGCCGCTGAGAGTCAAGGACTCCCATTCATTAATTTTTGCCTCGGCAGTAATTATCTATAATTTGACATTACCGTGTCAAGGTATCTGACAAACCACTCAGGCTCTATGTTGTCAACAAAGCATAGTCTCTTTCCGAGAGGGTCTTTAATGACATTGCCATTGTGGTCAAGGAACAGCAGTAGGCAGTCGTTCTTAAAGTCATATTGATTTCCAAGTCTTTCCTCTTCCTCTGTAAGTTTCCCTGTCAGATCAATCTTTACCGGGATAAAGTCATCCATTATCTTCTTGGCAATAGATGGATTTTCGTATACTGCCTTTTGAATAGCCTCGCATCTCGGGCACCCTTTCCCAAAAAAGAAATCAACAATTACAGGTTTTTTTTCAGCCCTTGCTTTTTCCATGCCTTCCTTAAGCGAGAACCATCTTATTTCGATAGATGCAAAGAGCAGGGAAAACATAGCTAAAACAAATACTATCGATAAAACATGCGGTTTCTTCATTTATCCCTATCTCCTTCTAAAAATTTATTTATTGTATCAGCGACCTCCATAGCATCAATCATATCAAGGCATTTATGAGTTTTGCAAGTCTTTTTATAACATGGAGAACAGAAAAGTTCCCTTCGAAAGATGACATGGTTATTACCATACGGGCCTGTCCTGACAGGATTGGTTGGCCCGAATATCGCGAAGACACGGATACCGAGGGCCGCTGCAATATGCATCGGGCCTGAATCATTACAGACCATAAACCTGGCACCTTTAATGACCTCGATCAGACCTTTCAGATCTGTCCTTCCTGCAATAGAGACCGACATCCCCTTCGATGCAGCAACAACCTTATCGGCAAGAGACCTATCACTCTCGCTGCCTATAACCACTGTCTTAACTGGCAGAAGCGATGCCACCTCTCCAAATCTGACAGCAGGCCATCTGTTGGCCTGCCTCCGTGCAGCAGGGGCGATAACTGCATAATCTCCGGAAAGTAAAGAATAAAGGGTAATAGATAGCGAGTTTGAAGTGGGTGGGAAGGGAAACCGCACGCTATTTATAGTGCATCCGAGGAAACCCACTATCTTGAGATATCTGTCGACCGCATGAATATCCCTGCCTCCTGCAACTGTATGTGTATAGAATACAGTGCTACCCTCCCTCGCCTCCATAAAACCAATGCGGACTGGTGCCCCTGTTGCCTTCGTGATGAGTCCGCTTCTGAAGAGTCCCTGAAGGTCGATGACATAATCGAACCTCTCACCCTTCAGGTCTTTAAAGAGCCTTCTTAATTCTGAAATCGTAGCACCGGTCCTTTTAATATTCCTCCACCCATCCTTGTTAATGATCCAGAGCCTTTTTACCATAGGGTGGCCTTCGAGGATGCCCTCGAATCCTCTCGCTACAACCCAGTGTATCTCTGCATCAGGGAAACATCTGTTAAGGGTATTTAAAACTGGCAGGCTGTGGACTATATCACCGAGAGAACTCGGTTTGACAATTAGAATTTTCCTGGGCAGAACAATTTTCACAATCCTCTATCCCTGACAATAAAATCTACCGCAACTTTTAAGTCTTTTGCAACAAAATCAGCATGGGATGATTCTTCTTGCTGTCCTGTCAGGACAAAGATGCCCTTAGCACCCACAGACTTCGCAAGAATCATATCTGAGTCCTTGTCTCCAACAACATAGGATGCTTTTAGATCAATTCTGTGTCCTTCCCTCGCCTCAAAAAGCATACCTGGCTCAGGCTTTCTGCACGGGCAGTGCTCATCAGGATGATGGGGACAATAATAAAAATCATCAAAGCCATACCCTTCAATGAAAACCCTGTTTACCATTTTTACAAAGGACTCATCAACAAGCCCCTTCGCCACACCCGATTGATTGCTAACACCAATTAGAAGAAAACCCTTATTTTTCAGGATATTAATGCTACTAATTTCAGGAAATACTTTAAAATCTTCCCATCTGTTTAGATAACCTGTATCTCTACATAATGTACCATCCCTGTCAAAAAAGACAGCAGGTCTCTCTGGCAATAGCCTTTTGATGGCTGAGCAGGCATCATCCGGGGTTATATCGTTCATGCACCTCATATCATTATTCCTGCAGGTCCGCTCAAAACAGGGACTGCAGGCGAGATCAGCCTTGAGCACAACATTAGCCCCATTCACAGGGCCGGTCAGTTTCGGGTCCGTAGAGCCGAATATGACTGCTAAGGGTGTCCCGACCGCATAGGCGATGTGCATGGGACCAGAATCATTTGAAAGGAGGATATCGCATTCCGAGATCAGAGAGATGAGCCCTCTGAGGGATGTTTTCCCTGATAGATTCAGGAGATGGGATGTTAGGAAGTTATGAGGCCGACGGACAGAACTCTGATCACTCCAAACTCTTATTTTAATTTCTATTTCCTCAGCAGTACTGAGATCATCTTTACCTCCAAAGATTACCACACCTCCGCCCGTATCGTTAATGAACCAATTCGCTACCCTCGCAAACCTTTCAGGATACCAGCGTTTTGCAGGGCCATAGGCAGCGCCGGGGTTTATCCCGAGTATCGGTCTTTTCAATCGGGACAGGACATTCCGCGCCGACAACCGTTCTTCTAAGGACAGATAAATCCATGGTGCAATAGGGGGATTCGGTTTTGAATCTGAGATGCCTGCCTTTGTCAGGAGATCGAGATAATAATCTCTGTGGTGCACCCGCCTATCTTCATTGTCAAAGGTGATAGGCCCTGTCAAAAGCAGTCCCCTTCCATCCCTGTTATACCCTACCCTTTCGGGGATTCCTGCAAGAAAGGCTATTAAAGCTGCGTCAAAGGCATTCTGAAATAGGATAGCTTTTGAAAAACCCTTCCCTCTCAATACCCCCGCAAGCCTGAGCCTTCCGGTTATCCCTTTAAACTCCTCACCATACAATATAATCTCATCAATATCCGGGTTTCTATCAAAGATGGGTGCGATGGAGGGTCTTACAAGAAGGGAGATGGAGGATTCAGGGCATGCCTTTCTCAATGCCTTCAATGCAGGCAGCGACATTACAGCATCGCCTATCCAGTTTACGCCCCTGACCAGTATCTTCTTTGACATAATTTAATTTAACATAAATGATATGTGCTGATGGGAAAGATGGTCTCATGCCTGCTCATCGTAATGCATTATTAAGGGACTGTATCCCTCCTCAGCAACGGTGTTTGCGAGGCGATGGGCATCCTCCATCTTCAGGAATTTGCCTATCCTCACCCTGTAATAAGTGACGCCGTTAATCACCGTCTCTATCATATATACCCCTCTGTATTTCAGCTCGAGGCTCGACCTGAGGTGTCTCGCATTGTCGATCTCTCTGAAGGAGCCGATCTGTATCGTATATGGGCCCTTTGATGAGATATATCTGACCTCCTTTATATAACTCACATCACGCCCGAGATATTCTATCCTCACACTTACAGTGCCGGGGCCGATCAGGCCGATCTCCTTTGCAGCAGCATAAGAGAGGTCAATGTCCCTTCCTGATACAAAGGGCCCCCTGTCATTGACAATGCACCTGACAGACCTGCCGCTGGAGATGCTCGTCACCTTCAACATGGTGCCGAATGGGAGTTCCCTGTGAGCGCAGGTCAGTGCATGCATATCGAATCTCTCTCCCGATGCCGTAAGTCTGCCGTGGAATTCTGGGCCATACCATGACGCAACCGCATAGCTTGATTCTGGATATGTTTCACGGTGGACAGTGGCGCAGGAGGCGATGGCAAGAAATGTTACAGGCAAAAGGGAGCGGGCAAGAGTCTCTAATAAAAACCTGAAAGGCCTGGTCGTTGGTATCATACCCGGCGCCTGTAAATTGTTACCATTGCTAAAGGATATATCTGCTGAGGTCCTCGTCCTTGACTATATCGGTGAGTTTGATCTTCACATAATCCTTATCAATGACGAGTCTCCCGTTTCGCCTCTCAGGTGCCTCGAAGGAGATATCCTCAAGCAGTCTTTCTAAAACTGTATGCAGCCTTCTTGCACCTATATTCTCTGTCCTTTCATTCACTGTCGCTGCGATGTCTGCTATCTCCTCAATGGCATCCTCGGTGAATTCAAGGGTTATATCTTCTGTTGCCATAAGGGCTATGTACTGTTTCGTGAGGGCATTGTACGGCTCTTTAAGGATGCGCACAAAATCGTCCTTACCGAGCGGGTCGAGCTCGACCCTTATCGGGAACCTGCCCTGCAGCTCGGGTATAAGGTCAGACGGTTTGGTCATGTGAAAGGCGCCTGCTGCAATAAAAAGGATGTGGTCTGTTCTTACAGGCCCATACTTTGTCGAGACCGTAGAGCCCTCAACAATAGGCAGGAGGTCTCTCTGCACTCCTTCTCTCGAGACATCGGGGCCATAGGTAGCACCCCTGCTTGCTACCTTGTCTATCTCATCTATAAAGACAATCCCTGTCTGTTCTACCCTCTCGACGGCCTCCTTTGTGACCTTGTCCATGTCTATGAGTTTGTTTGCCTCTTCCTGGGTGATGATTGTTAATGCCTCTGGAACCTTAACCTTCTTTCTCTTCGACTTCTCAGGGAGGAAGTTGCCGAGCATCTCCTTGAGGTTTATCTCGAGCTCTTCAAGTCCAACATTCGAGACGATACCAAAGGGCATGGCCTTTTCTCTCACCTCGATATCTACATATCTCGAATTGAGTTTGCCCTCGTGAAGCTGCTGTCTCAGTCTTTCCCTTGTCTGCCTGTACCTCTCTCTTTCATCTTCCATATCAGCACCCCTGACCTGGCGTGGCTGTGGAAGGAGGTAATCAAGGAGTCTATCTTCAGCCAGTGCCTTGGCCTTCTCCTGGACCTTCTCTATATGTTCTGTCTTGACCATATTGACCGATATCTCTGTAATGTCTCTTATCATCGACTCTACATCCCTGCCTACGTAACCGACCTCTGTGAACTTTGATGCCTCGACCTTTAGAAATGGCGCATTGGCAAGCCTTGCGAGCCTTCTGGCAATCTCGGTCTTACCAACACCTGTGGGCCCTATCATGATGATATTCTTTGGCAAGACCTCATCCCTTATATCCGGCGATAGCCTCTGGCGTCTCCATCTATTCCTCAGGGCAATCGCAACCGCCTTTTTAGCCCTGTTCTGCCCTATTATGTAACGGTCAAGCTCCTCCACTATTTTCCTCGGTGTTAAATCATCCATCAATTCAGGCCTCCGTTTCTTGAATCCTTCATAGCTCCTCTACTGTCAGAATCTTATTTGTATATATGCATATAGATGCAGCTATCTGCATGGCCTTCTCCACTATCTCCCTTGCTGATAGGTCTGTGTTTTCATAGAGTGCTGTCGCCGCAGCCTGTGCATAAGGCCCCCCCGAACCGATGGCTGCAACACCACCTTCGGGCTCTATGACATCGCCGCTTCCTGAGATTATAAATGTATGTTCAGCATCAGCAATCAACAGTAAGGCCTCAAGCCTTCTCAGTATCTTATCGGTCCTCCAGTCCTTTGCAAGCTCAACAGCGGCCCTTGTCATATTACCCCTGTAAGATTCGAGCTTTCCCTCGAATTTTTCAAAAAGGGTAAAGGCATCGGCAGTGGCACCTGAGAAGCCTGCAATGACCCTCTCATTGAACATCCTCCTTATCTTTCTCGCATTTTGTTTGAGAACCGTATTGCCGAAGGTCACCTGGCCGTCACCTGCAATAGCCACCTTCCCGTTCCGTCTGACACACAGGATCGTCGTCCCTCTAAACATCAACTCGTCTCCTTCTTCACCTCGCATTATTCCTTCCTGTCTTTTGCGAGGGGATGCGCCTTGTCATATATGTCCATCAAATGCGTTACATCCAGATGGGTGTACCTCTGGGTTGTTGAAAGTGATGAGTGTCCCAGGAGTTCCTGGATTACTCTTAAATCCGCACCTCCCTGAAGGAGATGGGTTGCAAATGTATGCCTGAGGGTGTGAGGCCCTATCTTACTATCGAGCAGCATCGCCCTTGCATACTTTACTACTATACGCCTTATGCCCCGGTCTGTCAATCTCCCGCCATTGCGATTAAGGAAAAGCGCCCTATCCTTTTTCTGTAAAAGGACCCTTTCAATCAAATAAGCCTTGAGCGCATCTATCGCCTTTTTCCCGACAGGCACAATCCGCTCCTTCTTACCCTTACCCCTTGCCTTGACCAGACCCTCATTCATATTCAGGTCATCGATATTCAGTCCTGACAGCTCGCTCACCCTCAGACCGCTTGCATAGAGAAGCTCAAGTATCGCCCTATCCCTTACAACCAGAAAGCCTATGCCCTCTGGCTTCTCCACAAGGGAAAAGACTTCATCGACACTCAAAAATTTCGGGAGCAATCTTGGCAATTTAGGCGTGTTAACGAGCCTTGCAGGGTTAGCCTTCACATATCCTTCCCTGCGGAGAAATCTGAAGAATGACCTGACCGTTGCCAGCCTCCTGCTGACAGTGCTCTTTCTGAGACCGCTGCCTATCTGTCCTGCAATAAAACCACGGACATCCGTCGATTCCACGGCCTCGGCCCTGGAGCTAATGCATTTAAAAAATGTCTCAAGGTCTTTTCTATAGGCCCTGACAGTGTGTCTCGAGGCGCCCCTTTCGGTCTCGATATAGCGCAGAAATCTTTCAACGTACTCATCCATGATGCAACCTTCTCACGCCTTCTGCCAGCCCATGTATTAAAACCCCATCATCGGGCCTGGAGATACCTCTTTTTGAGGTATATGTAAACAGCTGCCAGCGCCGCTGAGAAGACTATGAGATAGATCGTTATATGTGAGAGATACTCCCTTATAAGGCCCTCATTTTCTCCTATCAGGTAGCCCAGTCCAAGAAGAATGGTGACCCATAAGGCAGCACCAAAGGCGGTGTATGCTGTAAATCTGAGGTGATTCATCCTGCCAATGCCTGCAGGAAAAGAGATGATATGCCTTACAACAGGGATGAGCCTGCCGATGAATATCGTTATCTCGCCGTGTCTGTGGAAGTATTCGTCGACCTTCAAGAACCTCTCCCTTGATATGCCAGCATATTTACCGTATCTCAGCAGAAACGGCCTGCCGAGCCGCAATGCAATATAATAATTGAGATAAGCGCCTGCTACGCTTCCTGTTACGCCGCATAACAGGCTCAGAGGAAAATTCATAACCCCTCTTTGAATAAGATAGCCTGCAGGTATCATTACGGCCTCGCTCGGTATAGGCATAAAGGTGCTTTCAAGCGCCATCATCACAAAGATGCCTGGATAGCCGAGTTCTCCGACTGTTTGTACAAGCCAAAGGATTATATCTTGAACCATATTAGATTATAATAACACTTTTTGGAATACCTGCCTATATTATAAACTATCGGCCATCTCCTGTTATAGAAGAATTCAAACAGACGGTCCCTTATGATTCTTTGTGGAATGAGGTACCCGTTGCCTCACGTAAAAATCTTTATAAAATGATCAGTGGTTGCCTCACAAAAATTATATACGAAATCTCTGTCTTTGTTTACTTTTGTTTTTGAGGTTGCCAATCTTACAGGTTTATCCTGAAGTATTGTGATTGTCCTTCATAAAGATTTTTAAATGAGGCTATGATTCAGTTTCGTAAAGATTTTTGATGAGGCAATTCGAGGTCTTGATGTTTCTCATCTGAAAACCTTATAATGGAAGAGGATTTTATAGGCAGCCTTCTGATAAAGGTATATCTACCACAAGGGAGAACAATTGAGAAGGGTTTCTTTAGACTCTGTCCAGCCTGGAATGAGACTTGCAAAGGCCATCCTGAATGAAGCAGGCATCACCCTGTTTGGTGAGGGTGCTACTGTCACCGAACAGATGATCGAGAGGATGAGGTCTATGAATCTCGGCCCCGTCTATATAGAGGGCGCCTCTGTCCCGAAGAGGCCTCTGGAGGATGAATTATCCATGCTGGATGCGAGATTTAGAGGGTCAGAAGGAGAACCCCACATGGAGACCTTAAAAAGGCTGCTGAAAGAGCATATTCAGTCGCTATACGGATAAGGAATGGACATCCATCAGATTCGGAGCCAGATCGAGCAGCTTGACAGCCTTCCAACAATACCGCCTGTTGTTAGAAAATTGCTCGGGACCATCGACTCGCCTAAACTCTCACTCAGTGAGATAGGTGGTTTTGTATCCAAAGACCAGGCCCTTACAGCAAGACTTTTAAAGATGGTAAACTCGCCATTCTATGGTTTCCCCGGAAGGATATCATCAGTGTCACAGGCATTAATACTCCTCGGTCTTAGTGTTGTAAAGGGTATGCTGCTCGGTGTATCTGTATTTGAGATGATGGAGAAAACGATGGTTGGATTGTGGGAGCATTCCATCTGTGCAGCCATGGCAGCAAGGACAATTGCGAATAAAAAGGGTCTTGGTGAGCCTGAAGAGGTAATGGTATCTGCCCTTCTTCACGACATAGGAAAGGTTGCCCTGAAGATAAGATTTGTTGAGAAATATGAATCAGCCCTCTCTATTGCTGAAAAGGAAGGGGTACCGATAAGGAATTCCGAAGAAAGGATATTCACTGTAAGCCACGCTGAAGCAGGTGGATGGCTTGCCCAGAAATGGAATTTCCCGAAGACGCTGCTTGAACCCATCGCCTATCACCACAGGCCGAATCTTGCAAAACATGCACCGATCCAGACAGCAGTAGTGCATCTATCAGACATCCTTGTGAGGGCAAGGGGCGTCGGCTTTGCAGGCGACGATCTCGTTCCCCGAGTAAATAATAGGGTCTGGGATTGTTTATCCTTATCAGAATCTGACATCAGGGATACACTTATGGTAATAGAGGACGCCGTTCAGGAGGCAGAAGAAATCATCGTCTGATGAAGACAATCCTGTTGATCAGCAACGACAGCACCATGAGGATGAAGATCGCTGATAGCCTCATGGATAGGTACGGTACAGTCAGTCTGGACAGGGTCAATCACCTGTTCGATTTTTGTTTCACCACAACCCCTGACCTGATCGTGCTCAGTGCTGATGTTATTAGTGAAGATGCTGCAAAGATAACATCCGCCATAAAGTCTGACCCATTATTCGGTCATCTACCTGTCATGGCTGTCATTGATGATACAGAAGTCCTGAAGGAATTTCATCTCGATACAGTCATCGATGACTACATCAAAACCCCTTTTGACAGCAGTGATCTGGCATTCAGGATAGACCTGTGCATAACCCGTGCAAAGAAGGCCCTCGAGATTAATCCATTAACAATGCTGCCCGGCAATGTGACAATCATCAAGGAGATACAGCGGAGAATCGACTCTAACTCTGTCTTTGCCCTTGCATACACGGATATTGACTATTTTAAACCATTTAATGATAGCTATGGTTTTTCGAGGGGTGATGAAGTGATAAGGATGACCGGCAGACTTATTACCAATATCATAAAGATATTATCCCCAGCTGATGGTTTTGTGGGACATATCGGTGGTGATGATTTTGTTTTCATTGTTTCTGCAGACAGCGCAGAGGCCGTATGCAAAGAACTGATGGCAAATTTTGACGACATAATTCCGAGTTTTTACGATTCAGGCGATAGAGAAAGGGGCTTTATAGAGTCGATAGACAGGGAGGGCAACAAAAAAAGATTCCCTTTGCTTACGCTTTCCATCGGGGTTGCCCATAATAAATATAGGGGGTTTTCTCATTATGGCCAGGCGAGCGAGATAGCAACAGAGATGAAGAGATATGCCAAAAAATTCAAAGGGAGTTGCTACAAGATGGACAGAAGGAAGTCATAGTTTTATGTTATAATGTTAAACAATGTATCGAAGTCTTGCACCATTGATATTCATCTTTCTTTTAACATCCTTTATACCGCCTCTATCTTCAAAGGAAACCCGGAAGGAGGTGGTGGTCATAACTGTAAACGGGATAATCAATCCTGTCTCGGCAGAATACATAGGGAAGGGCATAAGAAAGGCCCAGAAGATAAACGCAGAGGCACTGATTATAGAACTTGATACACCGGGGGGCCTTGATACATCTATGAGGAGTGCTGTCAAGGATATTGTTGGCAGCGAGGTTCCAGTGGTGGTCTATGTTGCCCCGAGCGGAGCGAGGGCAGCATCTGCAGGGGTGTTCATCACCCTTGCGGCGCACATAGCAGCCATGGCGCCGGGAACAAATATCGGTGCTGCGCACCCTGTGACTATCGGAGAGAAAATGGATAAGACCATGGCAGAGAAGGCGACAAACGATGCGGCTGCCTATATAAAATCCCTTGCAGAGAGGCGCGGAAGGAATGCAGGATGGGCAGAGAATGCTGTTAGAAAAAGCATATCTGCTACCGAAACCGAGGCATTGAAAGGGCATGTGATAGACCTCATTTCAAACGATATAAACTCACTCCTTGCAGATATTGATGGCAGAAAGGTCCAGACCGCATTTGCAGAGAGGGTCCTGAGGACAAGGGGAGCAACCATCGTAAGGGAAGAGATGGGATTGAGGCAGAAGGTGCTCAATCTCATAAGCGATCCGAATGTGGCATATATACTGATGCTTCTCGGGTTTTACGGTCTCTTCTTTGAACTGACAAACCCAGGGGCAATCTTTCCCGGCGTCCTCGGCGGGATCTGCCTGATCCTTGCCTTCTATGCCTTTCAGACGCTACCCGTCAATTATGCAGGGTTGCTCCTCATCATCCTTGCAATCATACTCTTTATACTGGAGGTAAAGGTCGTTTCCCATGGAGTCCTGACCATAGGTGGGGTAATAGCGATGGTTATAGGCTCTCTTATGCTGTTTGAATCGCCAGGGCCATTCGTAAAATTATCACTTTACCTGATACTGCCCGCTGTGATAATCACCGCGCTATTCTTCACCCTCACCATCGGCCTTGCATTGAAGGCCTACAGGAGAAAGCCTGTTACAGGAAAGGAAGAGCTCCTCGGCATGGAGGGAATTGCAAGGACAGATATAACAACGGACGGAGGCATGGTATCTCTCCATGGAGAGTTATGGTCAGCCTACTCTGACGAAATGATCGCAAAGGGAAACAAGGTGGTAGTTGAGGGTGTTTCGGGATTAAAAATCAAGGTCCGTAAATTAGAAGGAGGTTGATATGCCAGGATTAGCACCATCGTTTTTGAGCTTCTTATTCGTAATCTTTCTCGTGATCTACTTTCTGTCCAGCGCCATCAAGATACTGAAGGAATACGAAAGGGGCGTTGTCTTCAGGCTTGGCAGGGTTATCCCTGTGAAAGGGCCTGGCCTTGTCATTATCTGGCCAATAATAGACAAACTCGTCAGGGTCAGCCTGCGAACCGTGACATTCGATGTCCCGACCCAGGACATAATCACGAAGGACAACATTACGGTCAAGGTCAATGCAGTTGTATATTTCAGGGTCATTGATCCCATAAAGGCCATCACAGCGGTAGAAGACTTTTTCTATGCCACATCTATGATAGCACAGACCACGTTGAGGTCGATACTCGGTCAGAGTCAGCTTGATGACCTACTCACAAAGAGGGATGAGCTCAATGCAGAACTCCAGAAGGTGATAGACTTCCAGACAGAGCCGTGGGGGGTAAAGGTAACTACTGTGGAAGTAAAAAATGTGGACCTCCCTGTAGAAATGCAACGTGCCATTGCAAAACAGGCAGAGGCAGAGAGGGAGAGAAGGGCAAAGGTGATACATGCCGAGGGCGAGTATCAGGCAGCCCAGAAGCTGTCTGAGGCAGCACAGATTATAGCGTCTCAGCCTATGGCCTTGCAACTGAGGTATCTCCAGACGCTGGTTGAGGTTGCGGCAGAGAAGAACTCCACAACGATCTTCCCTGTTCCAATAGACCTGATCAAGCCCTTCATCGAGAGACTTGAGAAAAAATAGTTTATGTATCAGGCCAAACGGACACAGGGTCAGAGGGGTCTCTACGGCTCTGTGAATCCCTAACAGATAAGTAAAAGGTAATAAAGCGATTAAAAGAGAAGAAAGATCGAAAAATAGGATATGGATTAAGCCTTTAATACTCCTGCTCGTAGTGGGAGGCCTAACACTGATACTCTATGAGACTGGTTTAGTCCGTTTCTTTCTCGATAAAAAACGCCTCCTCCATTTCCTCGATACCCTGGGGCCGTTGTCATTCATAGGTTTCATACTCCTGCAGACCATACAGGTGGTTGCAGCTCCCATACCCGGGGAGGTTACAGGTTTGCTTGGTGGTTTTCTTTACGGCCCGCTTTTAGGTGTGGTGCTCTCTACCATAGGTCTCACAACAGGTTCTTACATAGCCTTTGCCCTTTCAAGGGCATTCGGAAGACCCTTTGTGGATAGGATTGTGGATAAAAAGACACTGAAACGATTCGATTACCTTCTCCATCATAAAGGTGCATTCTTGATCTTCCTTTTATTTCTTATACCAGGATTCCCCAAGGATTATCTCTGTTATATCCTCGGCCTTGGACACCTCTCGACCACCGAATTCATCGTAATCGGAGGCACGGGAAGGCTCTTCGGCACTATTCTCCTGACCCTTGGCGGCAGTTACATAAGGCACCATCAATATGGGAGATTCTCTATACTCGTGGGAATCGCGATAATAGTGGTCTTTATTGCCATGGCATACAGGGATAAGATCGAGAGGATGCTCAGAAAATGGCATATCATAGAATACAGACGGAAGAAGGCGAAAAGGGTGAAACAGAAAGACAGCGTAACATAGGAAATAAGATGTTTAAAAATCTCAGTCCAAAAAGAAAATTTGGCCTGATGCTGATCGCCATCTATGCCATATCCCTCCCGATTATATCCACTCTCACTTATATCATCTTGAAGGACAATGCTGTTAGAGATGCCTATGATGCAGGGAGGCTTCATCTATCGACAATAGAAGCCATAAAGCACTATGTTGCTGAGGAACTTAGACCAACACTGTACAAGGAGATGCCGGGTAGATTCATCCTTGAGGGGATGTCGAGGTCTTATGTGGCAGGTGATATCGCCCGCAGGGTTCAGAAAGAGCAGCCCGGTTATGTGTATAAAAATGCATCATTAAGTCCGAGAAATCCGGCTAATGCTGCCGATGAATTCGAGTCAAGGATTATAGATACCTTTATAGGGAACAGGGAATTAAAGGAGTGGCGGGGATTCAGGACAAGACCTGATGGAGAGTATTATGTGATTGCAAGGGCAGGCGAATCCTTCACCGCTGATTGTCTGTCATGCCACGGCAGCCCTGCTGTGGCCCCCAAGGAACTGGTAGAGAGATACGGCCCGACAGCAGGTTTTGATAGAAAGATCGGTGAGTTAGTAGATGCTAAATTTGTATATATACCTATCGGTATGCCCCTTGCTGCATCGAGAAAGGTTGTGGCAGTATTCATCGGAATCTACACGTTACTATTCGGCATTATCTTTCTCATAATAGATATGCGTTTTACAGGGCTTTACAACCGGATAGACTCTGATAGGAAGAGGATCGAGGAAATAAACCTCGAGCTTATGAACCTGAACCGCGATATGGAATCGATATGTGCAGAGAGGACGCTGAACTTAATAGCCCTCAGCGTGGCAGACCGTGTCAGGAATCCTGTAACAGCAATAGCAGGGACATTCAACCGCATCCTCAAAAAAGAGGCTATATCAGAACCCCTTAAGGAGAGAATGACAGACCTGCTGATCGAAGCACAGAAGCTCGATTCCATCGTCAGGGATTACGAGACAATCCTGAAAAACAGACAGATCATGTTCAGGGTTGAGGATATGAACGAGATAGTCCAGAGTGTTCTACCTTTGATTGAAAGCGAGAGGAGAGGAAAAAATATTAACCTTTCTGTAAAACTCTCTGAATCCCCCCTGAGATTTGTGGCAAACAGACAACTCCTGCGAGTTGCCATACTCCATGTGATTAAGAATGCAATAGAAGCAACACCTCCTGAGGGCACGATAACAATATTGACAGCTTCTGACCAGGATCGTGTGATCATCAGTGTAACCGACACCGGCAAAGGCATTCCAAAGGAAGACATATCGAAGATATTCAGCCTCTTCTACAGCACAAAAAGGCACAGAATAGGTATGGGTCTACCACTGGTAAAACAGATCGTAGAGGAACATAAAGGCGACATTATTGTTGAAAGCGAAGTGGAAAGAGGAAGCACCTTCCGACTCATCCTTCCCACGAGGTGGTTGGAACAGGAACTTGCAGGATGAAGAAAAACCATTGACAGGCACAACATATCGTGCTTTAATTTGGTAAGATACAATAAATACAACGAAAGGAGGTGAGGGGGCAGTAGGTTCTGCAAGATATCTGCAGGGCTCGGTGTTTGGGATCTACAGGGAGGATCCATTAGGGATTAGCTTTTCAAAAACTATGTTGTCCGGCCTGATAAGCCAGGCAGGCATACCATTCATTAAAGCTAAAACAAGACAAGCCTTAAAGGAGGACCCATGCAAAACTTAACCTACCCGAATGAGGAGATCAAAGGAAATGTTCTGTTTGTCGGTGAGGAGAGAGAAAGATATATCACAATACTCGATAGTGCAACAGAACGATTCAACAAACAAATAAAGGAGATCGAGAAGAGATGTTCCGATCCTGCAGAGAATCCCGGTGAACTCTTAGATGCAATAGTAGCAGCCTTTACAGAGATGACCGATGTCTTTGAAGAATTCGAGCAAGGGGTTCTTGATAAACAGGTCGTAAAGGATGCCCGGGTCAGATTCCGCGAAAAGACAGATTCCATCCTGTCTAAAAGCTATTGCATAAACCGGGCAAGGACATGGCCACAGGGTTATCAGGGGGATTATAAGACCCTGGAGATCATATACAGGAACACACCTATATCAGAGGGCATAGGATACTATCTGGACAGATATATGCTTTCCACACCACTCGCAATCGGCGTCAGGGAGAGGATAGCAAAACTCAGGGACCTGCTTGAAGAAGAGCTGGCTGACAGGAAGAACCCGAGGGTCCTCGATATAGCGTGTGGTTCATGCCGTGAGGTTTTTGAACTGGCCCCTGATATTGAAGAGTCTGGCGCAAGGTTTACATGCATCGACCTTGACTCTGATGCCCTGAATTTCGCCCTCAACCGTTTAGGATATACCGATATTCCATCTGACCATATTCAATTCCTTAAATACAATGCCCTCAGGATGTTCGACCACGAGCTGAACATGGAGGAATTCGGCATGCAGGATGTAATCTATAGCGTGGGCTACTTCGATTACCTGCCTGATAACTTCCTCGTGAAGCTGCTGAATGCCCTGTATGCCCTGCTCAATCCCGGAGGAAAACTCATAGCAGCCTTTAAGGATGTAAATTACTACAAGCCTCAACCATACCAATGGATAGCTGACTGGGACGGATTCCTGCAGCGAACAAAGGATGACTTCGACAGATTGCTCAAACAGGCTGGAATCCCTGATAGTGCATTGTCGGTAACCCGTGTCAGGTCAGAAATGATAATCTTCTATACGGCAACAAAGTAAACATGTAGCGATAGTTCGGACAGCCGTTTCGGCTGTCCTACTGGTAGGGCAGGCATCTGCCCGACAATGGATCCTGTTAGTTGTCATTCGAGCGAAAGCAGGAACCCGGAAATAGGATAAAGCACTGGATTCCCATCAAATTGGGAATGACAGAAATAAGATACTTAACCAATCATGGAAAAGGGGTTGCTTTTCGATAAGGTAGCTATCGTAACAGGAGCGACAAGGGGCATCGGAAGGGCAATTGCTCTTGCCCTTTGCAGGGAGGGGGCTGACTGTGCCTTTACCTATGCATCAAGGAAGGACCTTGCTGAATCCCTTACTATGGAAGTAGAGGCTATGGGAAGGCAGGTTATGTCTGCACAGGTAGATGTCCGTGACTATGAAGGTATAAGAGATTTTGTCGATTCTGTCAAGAGAGCCTTCGGTAGGCTCGATATAGTCATAAACAACGCAGGAATAACGAAAGACAAATCTCTCTTCATGATGTCTAAGGGAGAATGGGCCGATGTTATAGATACAGATCTGACAGGTGTATTTAATATGACACGATCTTGCATCATTACCTTCCTGAAGCAGAAGAGCGGAATTATTGTTAATATCTCCTCTTCAAGCGGGCTTCATCCACTTCCTGGCCAGACAAATTACGCTGCTGCAAAGGCAGGCATAATAGGTTTCACAAAGGCCCTCGCAAAGGAGGTTGCACCATATAACATAAGGGTAAATGCCATCGCCCCTGGCTTCATTGATACTGACATGACAGGGAAACTGAATCAGGATTACAGGCAGAGACTTCTTCAAACAATCCCGGTGGGAAGGTTCGGAAGCCCCGAAGAGGTAGCAAGGGTTGTATTGTTCCTCTGCAGCGAGGATTCCATGTATCTAACAGGGCAGACTATCGAGATTGATGGAGGATTGAGTCTCTTAGGTTAATGATGAGGATAGTTATAACAGGCATGGGCGTCCTTTCGCCCATCGGGGTAGGAAGGGAGAATTTCTGGGAGGCCCTGACAATGGGCAAAAGCGGCTTCAGGGAGATAACGCTCTTTGATACCTCTCCTTTCAGGGTTCATATCGGGGGAGAGGTTGATTTCGACCCTGTTGAATTCCTCGGCAAGAAGGGCCTCAGAGACCTCGATCGAAGCACGAGACTCGTATGCTCTGCCGCCCGACTGGCTATTGATGACAGCAGGCTTGTTATTGACGAAGATACTACTCACTCAACAGGCGTCTCGATCGGCTCGACCTTCGGCAGCCTTCACAGTATCTCACAGTTCGATAGGACCGGCCTTATTGAGGGACCAAAATTTGTAAACCCCTCACACTTTCCGAATACCGTTATTAATTCTCCAGCAAGCCAGATATCAATAAGGTTCTATATCAAGGGCTTCAATACGACTATCTCTACAGGGTTCTGTGCCAGTCTCGATGTAATATCCTATGCTGGAGATTTTATAAGAATGAAACGGGCGAAGGTCGTTCTTGCAGGAGGTGTTGAGGAGCTGTGCGAGGAGACCTTCATGGGTTTTTATAAACTTGGCTGTCTATCAGGAATTGATGGTTCAGAGCCCATCTGCTGTCCCTTTGATGCAAGGAGAAATGGTCTAATTCTTTCAGAAAGTGCCGGGGTAATCATCCTTGAAGAAGAAGGCCATGCCATTGAAAGGGGTGCTGATATTCTTGCTGTATTAAAGGGCTGTGGGAATTCCTTTGACCCTGAGGCCGAGATTGGATTCAATCATGATGGGAGGGGTCTTAAAAAGGCGATCGAAATTGCCCTTAATGATGCCTTAATCATGCCTCAGGAGATAGATTGCGTCATATCATGCGCCAATTCAACAAGGGGTCTTGACAGGTTAGAGTCAAAGGCATTGAAGGAGGCCCTCGGAGAGTTTGCATACAGGATACCTGTGACATCGATTAAGTCCGTGATAGGCGAGACCTATTCAGCATCAGGTGCCCTTTCCTTATCCGCTGCCCTTGGAGTTCTTCAGAGATGCATTATACCACCCACACTTAACTACAAGGAAAGAGATCCAGAATGTGACCTTGACTATGTCAGTGGTGTGCCAAGAAAGAAGGATATAAAAAATATACTGATAACTTCTGCAGACCCTTATGGTCAGAATGCAGCGATTATAATTGGACGATATGAGTGAGGATAAAATAACTATAGACTTTGAGGGAATCAAGAGGCTTATCCCACAGCGATTTCCCTTCATCATGATTGACAGGGTCATTGAGATAGAGCCTGGCAGTCATGCAATCGCCATAAAAAACATCACAGGCAATGACATAATTTTCCTCGGCCATTTCCCAGAAAAGGCTGTTTATCCTGGAGCAGCCATAATAGAGGCGATGGCTCAGACCGCTATAGTATTATTCGCATATGGGAAAGAAGAAACTGAAAATAAACCCCTCTATTATTTCGGTTCTGTAAAGGCACGATTCTTAAATCCAGTGTTCCCAGGTGATCAGTTAAGGATAAAGGTTGTTAACGTGAAGAGCCTGCCCAACGGTGCCTTTGTCTCGGCTGAGGCCACGGTAGATGAAAGAAAAGTCTCAGAGGCAGAACTCGTATTCAGCATGAAGGATGAAAAATAGGGTCGTCATAACTGGTCTTGGCGTGGTCTCATCCATCGGGATCGGATGGAGGGAATTCTGGGATAGTCTGATTAGGGGCAGATCAGGCATAAGCCCTGTCACATCCTTTGACACATCAAAACACTTCACACATAACGGAGGAGAGATAAAGGATTTCAGACCAGAGGAATTTATAACAGAGAATTACATTCCTTATCTGAGCAGGGCATCACAGCTTGCCCTCGCAGCAGCAAGGCTTGCAGTTGAGGATGCTGGATTAACATTAAAAGAGCTTTCTGATTTAAAAACAGGGACCTGCATAGGTCTTACATCAGGCTCAATTCAGGTAATTGAATATATCGATGATAAACTCGTCAGGAATGAAGATGTCAGCACAAACTTGATCTGTCAACTCCCTGTCCATTCCACATCTGCAGCGATTTCAAATGAATTTAATATTAAGGGACCAACTTATAGTTTTTCTACAGCCTGTGCAGCAGGCAATTATGCTATCGGATATGGATTTGACCTGATAACAGCCGGACTTGCAGAGAGAGTTCTTGCTGGCGCCTCTGACCCATTTTCGAGGATCTCTTTTACAGGCTTTAATCAATTCAAGGCCGTTGCTCCAGAGAAGTGCCAACCATTTGATAAGAACAGAAAAGGCATGATGGTGGCTGAAGGAGCAGGAATAGTCATTCTCGAAACTCTTGAGAGTGCCCTCAGACGTAATGCTCCAATATATGCAGAGGTCCTCGGCTATGGTCTGAGTTGCGATGCCCATCATATGACAAGCTCCTCTGTAGAAGGGATTGTAAGCTGTATGAGAAAGGCAATGACAGAGGCAGGGATAGGACCCGAGGATGTTGACTATATCTCTGCCCATGGAACAGGAACGCCGACAAACGATAAAAACGAATGTTCGGCAATCAAAGAGGTCTTTGGCCCTCTTTATAGGAAAATACCTGTGAGTTCAATAAAATCTATGCTCGGCCATACAATGGGCGCAGCCTCAGCCCTCGAGGCGATTGCCTGTGCCCTGACAGTAAAAAATGATATTATCCCGCCGACTATAAATTTTGAAACCCCTGACCCTGAATGCGATATTGACTGCGTCCCGAACAAGGCAAGGCAACACATTGTTAATATTGCCCTGAATAATTCGTATGCCTTTGGAGGCAACAATGCTTGCCTGGTGGTGAAAAAGTTCACTGGCTCACCTTGACATAGCCTTAGTTGTTTGTTATTCTGACATCAGAAAATGGCTATATGGAAATTGTATGGAAATTGCTGAAACCATTAAAAAGATAATCCAGGAGATCGTTGTCCCTGAATTTGATTAGATAAGGGCGGAGAATGTAGAGATTAAGGCGATGCTCCATCTAACTAACAAAAGGCTTGATGATATTAATGCCCGTCTGATCGACCATAGCAGACGCATCGATGAGACTAATAAGAGAATTGACGACACCAACAAAAGGATTGATGATAGCTTGACCCCGCAGCAAGCTGCGAGGAATATGCTCGCTATCCATTTAAAAGGAGCTGGGTTCCTATTTGATGCTACAGCATAGTGTTTTGGAAGAAGACGGGAAAATACTACTACTCTGTGATATTGTGATATACTGTTTTTAAAAAAGGAGGCTGTCGTGCCGCTATGAAGAAGAGAGATGAGTATATAGCTAAGGTAATCTCACGCATGGTTGAGAGACTTAAAAAAATGTACTTGCCTGATAAGATTATTCTCTATGGCTCTTATGCTTATGGCATGCCTAACAAAGAAACTGACATTGACCTTTTGATAATAAAGGAGACGAAGGACAGGCCTATAGATAGACGTGTAGCAGTGCGGAGAATAGTGTCAGATATAAGGAAAAAAAATACCCTTTTCATCTTTAGTTGTAACCCCTGAGGAGCTGACAAGTCGTTTGCAGATAGGGGATGATTTTTTTGTTGAGATTACAAACAAAGGAAAAGTCCTTTATGAAAAAAAGAGAATCTCCTCTGCCAAGAGACTGGTTTCATAAAGCTGGCCTTGACATGAGGCGATCGGAGATACTTCTTGCAAATGATGATGCAGAAGGCGCTGCTTTTCATCTACAGCAGGCATTAGAGAAATATCTGAAAGGCCTTGTCTGCGGGTGTTATCTCGCAAAGGCAGGGATGAAAGTGCTTATATGCGAGCAGCATTATAAGCCGGGGTTAAATAAAAATGCTTGATAAACAAAGAGTGACAGAAAATATAATAAAAAGTTTCTCCGAAAATAAAGGTTTTCCAGTTTATAACGCAGAGGAACTACAAAGAATGTATAACGCTTTTGGCGTAGACCCAAAGAGTATAGATAGAAGGGTCTTCGATACGGAAAGCCTTTCCCATCATACTCAGGCAGAAGTTATTAAATTAATAAAAATGATGAGTATTGTTAAGGGTGATTTAGTATTAGACGCTGGCTGTGGAAACGGCGCTCCGACAAGACTTATTGCTAAGTTATGTGGTTGTAAGATTATAGGTTTCGATATTAATCCAGACCAGATAAAAAAAGCAATTAACTGCGACCACCTTGAAGGCGTAGATCACTTAATAGAAAGAAAGATTAAAGACGTTCACAATCTGGACTTTACCGAAGAAACATTTGATAAGATCTTCCACAATGAAACAATCTGTCATTGGATGGATAAAAAACTTGCTTTAGCAGAATTATACAAAGTACTTAAAAAAGGCGGAATTATGGGCTTTCATGACTGGGCAAGAGGTGATAAGGGAGATCTTAACGATGCCGGTGGTGACTTCCCAGGCACCTACGCAGAAGGTGTATGGTTTCAAAACAATATTGCGGAAACTAAACAATTATTAGAAGAGGCAGGGTTTACTGTGCTTCATTGTGAAGATACAACTGATATAGTAGATCGGGGCCTTCATGCACGATTACGCGAACTTCAGATGTCTAAGGTGTATCTGAAAGGAGCTTCGGAGGAATACTTTTATAAGACAATTCGTTACTTTAAAGTTATGATCGGAACGCATTATGACTATCTTAGATACAGTCGCTTTTTATGTAAAAAGTGATATAATGTTTAAACATGGATAAAAAGAGCTATATAGAACAAGAGGTTTTATCGTTACTTAGATCTTGGGCGTCATTTGCTCTTATTGCTGGAGCTTTTGTCATTATTTCATTGAGCGTATTAGATTATTTCGTAACTCCAGAAAATTTCCGTAAATTCCTCGCATACAGGTTAATAACAGCTTCTCTATTCATGATTATATATTTATTAAACAAATTAAAAAAAAGTAAATATTTTCAAATTGGCATCTATTTTTCAGGCGCCACGGTTGTTTCAGTAATGGTCGAGTTGATGATATTGTCATTTGGCGGTCATCAATCTATATATTACGCTGGTATAATTATTATCTTTATGTTTTGCCTCGGCTTCCTCCCTCTTTTTAATGTTAAAAACACTATAATTATGGCCATTATGATATACTCTATTTATTTGGTGCCGATATTAATTTTTGACAGCATCAGCAATGTTCAAGTTTTTATAAACAATAATATTTTTCTTTTAACTACAGCTCTTATTGGCATTGCCTGGAGATATTACAACGATACGCTTTTCATCAACAAGCTCTCTCTCGAATATGACCTTTCTCAGGAAAAGGAAAAACTTAAAATCTACTCCACACAGCTTGAAGATTTGGTGGCACAACGGACGAAGGATCTCACCATCTCGAACCAGAAATACACTGCCCTTTTTGACAACTCGAATGATGGCGTTGCTGTTCTTAATAGAGAAGGAACGATAGTTGATGCTAACATGAAGTTCTGTGAACTCCATGGTTTTGAAAAGAATGCATTGCTCGGAACACCCATCAGACTCTTAGAGGCAGGTGACTATAAGGAAAAGGAAGAGCGGATGAACAGAATCTTAAATGGCGAGGCCCTTATCTTCGAGACCCAGCACTACAGAAATGACAGGAGCAAGATTTCTCTCGAGGTGAGCTCAAAGGCGATAGAGATCGACGGTGAGTTATACATCCAGTCACTCCACAGGGATATTACCGAGAAGAAGAGACTTCAGGAGCAGTTATTCCAGTCGCAGAAGATGGAATCGATAGGGATGCTTGCCAGCGGCATCGCCCATGACTTTAACAACATACTATCATCAATCCTCGGCAATGTTGAGCTGCTGAGCGAGTTCGGCAATCTGGAGGCCGATGCAAAGCAGAAGGTAAAGACGATTGAAAATTCAGCGCGAAAGGCAGGCCAGATGGTTTCAAAGATTCTGAGCTTTATCCGCAGAGGAGACCATGAAGCCGTACCAATTAATCTTAATGATGTCATAAGGGATACCCTTGAACTCACAGCGCGGATAATGACTAAGAAGAACATCGAGATAAAGGCAGAGATCAGCGAAGGCCCACCACCGGTTATTTTCAGCGATGCTAACCAGATAGAACAGGTGATCATGAATCTCTTTGTGAATGCTGCTGATGCCATGCCAGATGGAGGCACCATAACCATCAGGACATCACTTGTAGAGTTAAAACAAGAGGCATCCAGCATCCATGCGTTGCTGAAACCAGGCAGGTATGCAGTCCTTGAGATATCTGATACGGGAACCGGTATCCCCGATGAGATAAGAATGCGGATATTTGACCCCTTCTTTACGACAAAGGAACACGGGAAAGGAACAGGATTGGGTCTTTCCATCGTCTACGGGATTGTTAAGGCACACAATGGTGCGATTAACCTGAAAACAGAAGTGGGCAAGGGGACAACCTTTGAGATCTATCTGCCTGCCACTGACAGGACAGTTCCCAAATTTGAGAAACCTGCTAATTACACAATGGCAGGAAGAGAAATGATATTGGTGGTAGAAGATGAGCCTGATTTATTGAGCTTTATAAGGAGCGTCCTCGAATCTCAGGGTTACAGGGTCCTGGCTGCGGACAACCCGGTGTATGCCCAAGAGATATTCAAGGAGATTTCTGCTGAGATAGACCTTGTTATAACAGACATAGTGATGCCTCTTGTTAATGGCATGGAGCTGATCGGTTTTTTCAAGAAGACCAAGCCCTCTACCAGGATAATCGCAATCTCCGGTTATGAGATATACAACATAGGAAAGAAGAATAAAGACATAGACGCCTTCATCAGAAAGCCCTTTGAGGGCATTTATCTACTTTCCGTTGTGAGGAGAGTTCTGGATACAGAGCCTACTACTACCACTTTATCAGTGCAGAGGCCCATGTGAGCCCACCGCCAAATGCCTCAAGAAGTATGTAATCGCCATCCCTGACCCTTCCTGTCCTCACAGCCTCATCGAGGGCTATTGGGATTGATGCAGCAGATGTATTGCCGTATCTATCGAGATTTACAAGCACCCTTTCCATAGGGAGATTCAGCCTCTTTGCTGTTGCCTGTATGATTCTTAGATTTGCCTGATGAGGTATCAGAAGAGAAAGTTGTGAAGGTTTTATCTTATTCTCCTCGAGGGTTTCTACAACAAGGCCTTCAAGGGTTCTTACAGCTACTTTGAATGTCTCATTGCCCCTCATCTTTACAGAGTGGAGTCTCTTTTTGACTGTCTCGCCAGAGGCAGGATGCCTTGAACCGCCGCCCGGGATATGAAGCAGGTCCCACAGGCTGCCATCAGAATGAATCTTTGTGGATATTATCCCCCTATCCTCCTCTGTTGCATCGAGTATCGCAGCGCCTGCTCCATCACCGAATAATACGCATGTAGTTCTGTCCTTCCAGTCTGTAAACTTGGAGAGGGTCTCAGAACCTATCACAAGCACCCTCCTGCAGGCCTTACTCTTTATAAAGCCATCAGCAATGGAGAGGCCATAGATGAACCCCGAGCAGGCGGCATTAATGTCAAAGGCTGCTGCCCTTTTGGCACCCAACCTGTCCTGCAGGATGCATGCAGTCGATGGCACTGGCATATCACCTGTCACTGTGGCGACTATTATAAGATCGATATCTTTTGCCTTCAGGGCAGCGCTCTTAAGGGCTGCCTTCGATGCCTCATAGGCCAGGTCCGAGGCTGCCTGGTTTTCATTTGCGATTCTTCGTTCCTTTATTCCGGTCCTTTCGGTGATCCATTCGTCTGATGTATCGACCATCCTTTCGAGGTCAAGGTTTGTGAGGACCTTCTCAGGAGCGTAAGAGCCTGTAGATATGATCTTAGACCTTATCACCCTTAACCACCTTTGAATGGAAGTTACTTATCTCCTGTGCTATGACCTCATACACCCCTTTGTTAGAGAACTCTGCTGCAACCTTTATAGCGTTTCTTATGGCCTTTGCTGAAGACCTTCCATGACTTATTATGCATGTGCCGTTTATGCCGAGCAGAGGTGCACCTCCATACTCAGCATAATCTGTCTTCTTTTTGAAATTCCTGAGGGCAGGTTTCATGAAGAGATAGCCGATCCTCCCTGTGGCCACATCTGCTATCTCCCTTCTCAGCATCTTTAGTATGACATCTGCAAGTCCCTCACTCGTCTTAAGCACTATGTTCCCTATAAAACCATCGCAGACTACCACATCTGCATTGCCTGAAAAGATATCCTTCCCTTCGATATTCCCGATAAACCTTATGCCTGAATCCCTGAGAAGACCGAATGCCTCTTTTGTGAGGACATTGCCCTTGGTATCCTCCTCTCCTATGCTCAAAAGTGCGATCCGCGGCTCCTGCATGCCAAGCATCGCCCTGCAGTAGGCATCGCCCATCAAGGCAAACTGGAATAGATTCTCAGGAGCACAATCGACATTGGCGCCTGCATCAATGAGCACAAAGGGTCCTTTTAATGTGGGCATTATCGTTGCAATGGCTGGCCTGTCAACACCCCTTGATGCGCCGAGCATGAGTAATGCTATTGCCATGGCTGCACCTGAATGGCCCGCACTCACAGCAGCGTCAGCCTCTCTGTTCTTTACAAGCTCGACGGCCCTCCTTATGGATGAGTCTTTCTTCTTTCTTACGGCAGAAAGCGCTGGCTCATCCATCCCGATGGTCTGGGATGCATGCCTTATCTGAAGCCTGTTTTTGGGGTATTTCTTACCAGAAAGTTCTCTCTTTATTGAGGCCTCATCGCCGACAAGGATGATCTCGATGTCTTCACCCTCTTTAACCGCCTCGACAGCGCCCTCGACAGTGACGGCAGGGGCAAAGTCACCCCCCATTGCATCAAGGGCAACTCTCATTCCTTCTCAACTATTTCAAGAACCTTTCGGCCATTATAGGAGCCGCAGCTCAAGCATACCCTGTGGGACTCCTTAAGTTCCTTGCACTCGGGGCAGACAGTGAGATCTGGCATCTGACCCCTCCAGTTTGCCCTTCTCTTGTCTCTCCTTGACCTCGTATGCCTATGTGTAGGATTTGCCACTCTCTACTCCTTTCTGTCGCCATAAATTTTCTTCAAAACCGCAAGCCTTGGATCTATCTCTCTGATCTCACAACTGCATGTCTTTACATTCAGATCTGCACCGCATTTCGGGCATATGCCCTTACAGGATCTGCTGCAGAGAGGTTTCATCGGCACGCTCAACAGTATCTGTTCGAGCATCAGCCCCTCGATGTCAAGCTCATCGCCTCTGTAAAAGTCCATGTCAAGCTCATCTTTCCCTACCTCATACCTTTCTTCGCCCTTAAGTTCCTCCACAGGATGGTATACCACATCTATGCTCACATCCGCATCGCTTGAAAAATCCTTGAGGCACCGGCTGCATTGTAATCCGACGCTGGCCCTGATCTCGCCTTTCACGAGCACCTCTGAACCGACCTTATCGACACGCAGCATTGCCCTCACAGGGGAGAGCAGCCTCAATGACCCTGACTCGAGGGCCTCCTCGAAGTCTAAATCAAGCCCGTCTTCGGTTATGTCAGATAGAAGTATCTTCATCTTATAGACCATCAGGGGATGCCATCCCCTGCCCTGGTTTACGAGAATCGAATTCTAACTATCATTCCAGGCGTTAGCGAGGAATATCCTTTCAAATGAGACTGTCAATTCTTACAATAAAATTTTAATATAACAAAATATCGGTAATGATTTCAAATATCTGTCGTTGCCCTCTCCTTCAGGTGGAGTTCAACGACCTTAGAATCTCCTCTCTGCATTGTGGAGCGGCCCTCGAGTACCCCCCCCTCTGCCACCATAAGCTTGGGCGTCTTTATCTCACCTATAACCTGACCCTTTGATTTAATCTCTATTATCTCCTTTGCCGTGACATTGCCCTCTATCCTGCCGCCCACAATCACCCCTCTTGATGCCACATCACCTTTGAGATTTGCCTTTTCTCCAAGGATAAGCCAGTCTGCCTCAATATTTCCATTAACCGTTCCATCGATTCTCAGAGTTCCTTTGGTATTGATGTCGCCTTTAAAATGACTGTTTGCGCCCACAAATGACTCAAGTTTTTCAGTATTTCTCGAAAACATGATTACCTCCCTTCGATGAATGGTCTGGGGTTTACATGCCTGCCATCCTTCCATATCTCATAGTGAGAATGGGGTCCTGTGGCATTCCCTGTCGAGCCAGAATAGGCGATTACATCTCCCCGCCTCACACGCTGACCGACCTTCACCAGAATAGCCCTGTTATGAGCATAGAACGTAGAATACCCGAAGCCGTGCTCCAGGACTACGAGGTTTCCACTGCCTCCACTCCACCCGGAAAAACTCACAACGCCATCTGCAGTTGCCCTGATCGGCGTGCCTGGCTCGACTGCTATATCTATGCCTGAATGAAAGTCCTCTCCTCCATTAACAGGGTTTTCCCTTCTGCCGTATGTTGATGTAACCCTCCCCATTACAGGCCAACCCTTAGGGGTTGCCATATAGATGTCCTTTTGCTCTTTCAGGTATTCCCTTATATCCTTTACGCTCTCGACCGTATTCTTGATCTGGTCCCTCAATGCCTCCATATCGATAGAGCCGCTATCAGAGGTGTGGATATTCTCAAGCACCCTCTCCTTTGTCCCGAGCGAGAATATCCTCCTGAACTCAGACTCCGCCCTCTTTAATGCATTTATGGTCGCCTTCAGTTCTGTAAACTGCCCTGAGTAATAGTTTAACTGTTCCTTCATCATCTGATACTCAAATGCCCTTACAGCGACTGACAATACATAGACAGAACCTATCAGCCACAGCGCAACAGAGAGGACTATCCCAACAGATGGGACCTTAAAACTGAAGGGTCCTGTATTGCTGTGAGGAACAATCATTATTGTTATGGGCGTGAATGCCTTTCTCAAAAACCTCTTAATCATACCTTACCTCCTTAAAGCCCTTTTCTATACTGCCTATAATGTATGAATCAAAACCAGCACTTTTTAAAATGGAGACTGCACTTGTGGCGTCTCCTTCGGGAATGACCATGACATAACCTATCCCCATATTAAATGTCCTCCTCATGTCATCCACAGGAACATGGCCTATCTCCTGAATGAGCCTGAATATCCTGTGGACAGGCCATGACCCTTCCCTGAGGACGGCCATAACCCCGTCAGGGAGTATCCTCGGAAGATTGCCCGGGATCCCTCCACCCGTAATATGTGCGATCCCCTTTATCTTTACCTTACCGTTTAATGCATTAAATGCCTTTACATAGATCCTTGTGGGTCTGAGAAGCTCTTCGCCGAGCATTGTATCGAGTTCAGGGATATAGGCCGACACATCCATCCCCTCGTTATCAAAGAATATCTTCCTCACAAGGGAGTAGCCGTTGCTGTGAAGGCCGCTTGATGAAAGGCCGATAATGGTATCGCCTGCCTTTATGCCAGAACCATCGATTATCTCATCCCTGTCCACAACACCAACGGCAAAACCCGATAGGTCATATTCACCATCTCGATAGAATCCTGGCATCTCCGCAGTCTCCCCTCCGATAAGGGCGCATCCTGCCTCTCTGCAGCCCTCGACAATGCCCTCAATGACCACGGATGCCTTCTCAGGTTCGAGCCTTCCAGTAGCAAGATAATCCAGAAAAAAGAGAGGCTCTGCGCCATTGGTCAAGATATCATTCACACACATGGCAACAAGGTCGATCCCGACTGTATCATGCCTGTCCATCATGAAGGCGACCTTCAACTTCGTTCCCACACCGTCTGTCCCGCTCACAAGAACCGGCTCTTTGTATCTCTTAGTGTCGAGTCTGAAGAGTGCACCAAATGACCCAATATCGGCAAGAACCCCATCCCTGAAGGTCTTCCTGACAAGGGGAGAGATCATCCTCACAAACCTCTCACCCTCATCGATATCAACACCCGCTCTCTTATATGTGAGTCCTTCCATAATCTTTATCAGGCAGGGGAAAGAAAGTATGTATATTTTGCATAAAATGCATTTAAAGTTCAAGTCCTCGAATTGCCTTATCAAAAATCTTTACGAAACTGAATCATTGCCTCATTTAAAAATCTTTATGAATGAGGGAGGTAGTCAGGTATGGGATGGTCTAAAAGAAAGGCTCTACGGCGATTTTACGAAGTCGATTTTAGGGTTTATCCCTCAGAATTTTCATTTTTAGCAAAATAGACCTTCTCAAGCCTACTTATTTTCATTGCATTACCCGATATAAAAATGTTAGAATTTCACAAATTTATTAATAGCGGGTGATACCATTGAAGCTGAACGATAAGATTCCTGTTGGCCTGACCTTTGATGATGTGCTGCTTCTGCCATCAAAGTCTGATATCCTTCCAAGGGATGTGGATATAACCACACAATTGACGAGGTCTATAAGGATAAATATCCCCCTGCTGAGCTCAGCCATGGATACTGTAACAGAGGCCGGGATGGCCATTGCCATGGCCAGGGAAGGAGGCATCGGCATCATCCACAGGGCCATGTCTGCACAGAGGCAGGCAGCCGAGGTTGACAAGGTTAAAAAGTCAGAAAGCGGGATGATCATCGATCCGGTGACTATCGCCCCGGATGCGCCTATCTCCGAGGCAATGACACTCATGGAAAAATACAGAATATCAGGAGTTCCGGTTACCGTCGAAGGCAGGCTCGTGGGTATCCTCACAAACAGGGATTTAAGATTCGAAACAAAACTCTCCAAAAGGGTCTCTGAGGTAATGACAAAAGAACGGTTAATAACAGCACCTGAGGGGACAGACCTCGATAAGGCAAAGGAACTGCTCCATAAATACAAGATAGAGAAACTCCCTATAGTCGATAAGGATTTCAACCTGAAAGGGCTTATAACTATCAAGGATATAGAGAAAAGGCGGAAATACCCCAATGCATGCAAGGACAGCGTCGGGAGGCTCCGTGTTGGCGCCGCTGTTGGTGTTGGCGAAGAGGCCATCCACCGTGCTGATTTGCTGACAAAGGCAGGTGCCGATGTAATAGTCATCGATACTGCGCATGGTCACACAAAGGCCGTTATAGAGACGCTCAAAAAGCTCAGGAAGACAATCGATGTGGACATAATTGCAGGAAACGTGGCAACCGCAGAGGGGGCTTCAGACCTTATAAAGGCTGGTGCCGATGCGATTAAGGTTGGCATAGGGCCTGGCTCTATATGCACAACAAGGATCATCGCCGGTGCAGGCGTGCCGCAGATAACAGCCATAATGAACTGCTACTCGGTATCTAAGAAACTCAACATCCCGCTTATTGCAGATGGCGGCATAAAGTATTCAGGCGATATAATCAAGGCACTTGCCTCAGGTGCCCATTCTGTGATGATAGGGAGCCTATTTGCAGGCACAGATGAATCCCCTGGCGAGATTGTACTTTACCAGGGAAGAAGCTATAAGGTATACAGAGGCATGGGGTCACTCGGGGCGATGGAACAGGGTGCGAGGGACCGCTATATGCAGGAAAGCGTTGAGGCAAAAAAGTTGGTACCCGAGGGTGTGGAAGGGAGGGTCCCCTACAAAGGCCCTTTATCGCAGAGCGTTCATCAGCTGATAGGCGGCCTTCGTTCCGGGATGGGTTATTGCGGCTGCAGAAACCTTTCTGAACTAAGGAGAAAGGCAAGGTTTATCAGGATAACGAGTGCCGGTCTGAGAGAAAGCCATGTCCATGATGTGATCATAACAAAAGAGGCGCCGAATTACAGGATAGAGCAATAAAGAAATCTTACGTCGTTGATTTCGAATTGCAGATTTTCAAATTATAGACAAAAATGACCGATAAGATATTAGTCCTCGATTTCGGTTCTCAGTATACACAACTCATAGCACGCAGGGTAAGGGAAAACAGGGTCTACTCTGAGATATTCCCATTTAATGTCCCTATCGAGAAGATAAAAAACTTCAATCCCAAAGGGATCATCCTCTCTGGTGGCCCATCGAGCGTGTATGATCATGATGCGCCAATCCCTGACAGAGGGGTCTTTGCCCTCGGCCTTCCAATCCTCGGCATATGTTATGGGATGCAGCTGATGGCCCATATCTTTCCTGGCGGGAAGGTGGCCAAGGCCCAGAAGAGGGAATACGGAAAGGCAGAACTCTCTGTTGATGACACCATAGACCTCCTTCGGGGGCTTCCGGAGAGAACCGTTGTCTGGATGAGCCATGGAGACAGGATAGAGAAACTCCCCAGGGGTTTCGACAGGATTGCCCACACAGACAACTCTCCCATAGCTGCAATGGCAGACAGGAAGAGAAGGCTCTATGCCATGCAGTTTCATCCAGAGGTCGTCCATACCCTCCATGGGAAAAAGATAATCAGGAACTTTGTATTAAGGATATGCGGCTGTAAACCTACATGGACGATGAGGTCATTTATCGAGACAGCAAAGAAAGAGATTAAAAAAACTGTTGGGGACAAGCGGGTTGTATGCGGCATAAGCGGAGGGGTTGACTCTTCTGTCACGGCAGTCCTTGTCCAGGAGGCCATTGGCAATGCCCTCACCTGTATCTTTGTTGACAACGGCCTGTTAAGGGCTGGTGAGGCAAAGAAGGTTGAAGAGACCCTCAGGAGAAACTTCCATATGGATATACGAAGTGTGGATGCATCCGACAGGTTTCTCAGCAAGCTCAGGGGTGTGACAGACCCGGAGAGAAAGCGAAAGATAATAGGCAATGAATTCATACGGGTCTTTGAAGAGGAGGCGGTGAAGATAGAGAATGTCGGCTTCCTCGCGCAGGGGACATTGTATCCAGATGTCATAGAGAGCACTTCATTTAAAGGGCCGTCAGCAACGATTAAAAGCCATCACAATGTCGGCGGCCTGCTTAAAAAAATGAGGCTGAGGCTTCTTGAGCCGCTGAGAGAGCTCTTTAAGGACGAGGTCAGACTGCTGGGAAAAGAGCTCGGCATGCCCGATGAGGTCATCTACAGGCATCCATTCCCGGGCCCGGGCCTCGCGATAAGATGTATCGGTGAGGTCACTAAAGACAGGATAGAGGTCCTCAGGAAGGCTGATGCCATTGTGCTTGAAGAGATAAAGAAGGCAAGGCTCTATGGGACACTCTGGCAGGCATTTGCAGTGTTGCTACCTGTAAAAAGCGTAGGCGTGATGGGTGATATGAGGACATACGAAAACGTGATCGCCGTCAGGGGCGTCAAGAGCGTGGACGGCATGACCGCTGACTGGGCAAGGATACCGTATGAGGTGATGGAGAGGGTCTCCAGCAGGATAATAAATGAGGTGAAGGGGGTCAACAGGGTTGTTTATGATATCACCTCAAAACCCCCCGGGACGATCGAGTGGGAGTGATAGACGAGGATAAGATGGCAGGAGAAAACAGAGAAGTTATGAAGGGTTGATATGGATTTAGAGAACTATTTAAACAGTAAACGCCAGATGATTGATGCATTTATCAAAGAATATTTTAATGTGCCTGTAATACCTGATGTGCTCAAAAATTCCATGACGTATTCGCTTTCAGCAGGCGGCAAGAGGCTAAGGCCGATCCTCTGTCTTGCCTCATACGAGACGTGTGACGGAAAGGCCGAGGATATACTCCCCTGTGCAGCCGCCCTCGAATTCATACACACTTATTCATTAATCCATGACGACCTCCCTGCAATGGACAATGACGACCTGAGGCGCGGTAAACCCACAAACCATAAGGTCTTTGGTGAAGGGATAGCGATCCTCGCGGGGGACGCCCTTCTGACAGAGGCATTCTATCTAATCGCTGATTGTGGGTTGAAGATTGGAGATCTTAATACCCGATCTAAAATCCTGAGGGTTATCACTGAGGTCGCCCATGCAGCAGGCATGCGCGGAATGGTTGCCGGTCAGTCACAGGACCTCTTGTCTGAGGATGCTGAACCCGATGTCAAGACGCTCACCTTTATACACAGGCATAAAACCGCTGCACTCATAGCGGCCTCTGTCAGGGTTGGCGGGATACTTGGAGGGTGCGACGAAGAAAAATTATCCGCTCTTACAGAATATGGCGAGAATGTCGGTTTAGCATTTCAGGTCATCGATGATATACTCGATGTAGAGGGCGAGACATGTGTGCTCGGCAAGCCGCGGGGCTCTGATGAGAAAAAGAAGAAGATGACCTACCCTTGCCTTTACGGGATCGAACTTTCCATGAAAAAAGCGGTTGAATTAGTTAATGATGCAATTAAATCACTGGCGATCTTTGATGAAAAGGCAGGGCCGTTGAAGGAGATTGCAAGGTATATGCTGGAAAGAAAAAATTAGAAGATGCCATTTGAGCCATGTTAATAGAGAACATAAAATCTCCAGAAGACCTGAAGGCCCTCAAGATAGGCGACCTGAAATCCCTGGCCGAGGAGCTGCGTAACCTCATAATCGAGAGGGTGTCCATAAATGGAGGGCACCTATCATCAAATTTAGGGGTTGTGGAGTTGACCATAGCGCTCCATTACGTCTTCAATACCCCTCAGGACAGGATCATCTGGGATGTGGGGCATCAATCTTACTCCCATAAGCTCCTCACAGGGAGATACGAGAGATTCCAGACACTGAGGAAATACAGGGGCATTTCAGGGTTTCCGAGGATTGATGAGAGCCCGTTCGATGCCTTTGGCACAGGACACAGCTCCACTTCCATATCGGCTGCCACCGGTATGATCGAGGCGAGGGACATCATTAAAAGATACCAGATGTCACACTTAAAATCTCAAATTGCCGATAAGGTTATAGCTGTCATAGGCGATGGTGCAATGACCTCAGGCCTCGCCTTTGAAGGACTAAACCACGCAGGTCAGCTCAAAAAGGACCTCATTGTCATCCTGAATGACAATGAGATGTCAATATCGAGGAATGTGGGTGCCCTTGCTTCATACCTCAACCGAATACTCACAGGCGACATATACAGGAGATTCAAAAGAGAGATGAAATCCCTTCTCGAAAATCTGCCAATGTTCGGAAGTCCGATGTCGAAGATGGCCCGTAAGGCCGAGGAAACATTAAAAGGGTTATTTTTACCGGGGGTATTGTTTGAGGAGCTCGGGTTTAATTATATAGGTCCCATAGACGGCCATAATATCGAACTTCTCATAGAGACCTTCAGGAAGGTAAAAACTGCCAATGAACCAATCCTGATACACCTGATAACAAAAAAGGGCAGGGGCTACAGGTTCTCAGAGGAAGACCCCTGCATATTTCATGGAGTCGGCCCATTTGACCCAGACTCAGGGGTCGTTACATCTGATACCTCAGTCCCAACCTATAGTGAGGTCTTCGGCAGGACATTAACAGCGCTTGCGAGGGGCGACGGCAGGATCGTGGCGGTCTCTGCTGCCATGCGCGAGGGAACCGGCCTCGATATCTTTGCAGATAGTTATCCTGATAGGTTTTATGATGTAGGCATCGCCGAACCACACGCCGTAACCTTTGCTGCTGGATTGGCCAGTCAGGGACTCAGACCTGTTGTCGCCATATATTCCACATTCCTGCAGAGGGCCTATGACGAGATCGTCCATGATGTCTGCCTGCAGAACCTACCTGTTGTCTTTGCCATTGACAGGGCAGGTATTGTTGGGGAGGACGGTGCAACGCACCAGGGTCTATTCGATATATCCTATTTAAGGCACATCCCGAATCTTGTCCTTATGGCCCCAAAGGACGGAATAGAGCTAAAGATGATGTTGAAGATCGCCCTGAGACATAACGGACCATCCGCCATAAGGTATCCGAGGGGAAAGATCCCCCTGAAGGAAATAACCGCTATCGCGCCCCCCATGGAGTTCGGCATCGGGGAATCAGAGGTACTCATGGACGGGGAAGATATCGCCCTCATAGCGGTAGGAAACACTGTTTATCCAGCCATCAGGGCAGCAGAAAGGCTGAAGAGCGACGGCTTGAGTCCGCTTGTTGTTAATGCCCGTTTTATAAAGCCTCTGGACGTCCATCTCCTGAATTCCATAGCATCGAGGGTACGGAGGATACTGATAATAGAAGAAAATGTAGTTGCTGGAGGTTTTGGAAGCGCTGTCCTCGAACACCTCAGCAGCCTCGATATCAGAGGTCGCAGGATAAAACTCCTTGGAATTCCAGACGAATTTGTCGAGCATGGTGCGCAGGGAATCCTGAGAGAGAAGTATCAGCTTGATACGGATGGCATATATAATACTGCACTTTCATTGATGAGAGAAGCAGTTTACCTCCAGATGCAATGAAAAAGGGGAAAAGGCTCCTTATTGTAGACGATGATGAGATCACCCTGAGACAGAGCAAAAGGGTTGTGGAGAATCTCGGATATGCGGTGCTGGAGGCGAGGAGCGGCACAGAGGCAATGAAAATAATAAATAGGGAGATGCCTGACCTTATCATCCTCGACATAATACTGCCTGACATCGATGGTTTCAAGATACTGGGTGAGCTGAAGGGGGATTTAAGAACCAGGTCTATCCCTGTGATCCTCCTTTCAGCCATCGAAAAGGCAGAGGAAAAGGCCAAAGGCCTCATCCTCGGCGCCTCTGATTATATAACCAAACCATTTTCTCCTCTGGAATTCAGCGCAAGGGTGGAGATGCTCCTTGAGCGGACTGATGAGGGATACAGCGCAAGCCCGACCACAAGACTGCCTGGTAATGTCTCTATAGAGAAGGCTATATCAGAAAGGATAAAGAAGGGATCCCCTTTTGCGGCGTGCTACTGCGATCTCGATAACTTCAAGGCATATAACGACACCTACGGGTTCTTTAAAGGTGACAGGGTAATAAAGCTGACAGCCCAGATCATTATGGAAGCGATAAAAGACCTCGGTAACAGTGACGACTTCCTCGGTCATATAGGAGGTGATGACTTCATCCTTGTAACAACGCCTGAGAAGGTCGACCCCATCTGCAACAGAATCACAGAGACATTTGATAGGGTCATCCCATACTTCTACGATAAGGAGGCGAGAGAGAAGGGTTTTATAGAGGGATTTGACCGTCAGGGGAGGCAAAACATGTTTCCGCTCATGTCCATATCGATCGCGGTTGTGAGTAATACACACAGGGAGATAAGGCACGTCGGAGAGGTCTCTGATATTGCAGCAGAACTAAAAAGGCTGGCCAAGATGACCCCGGGTAGCGTGGTGGTAAAGGACAGGAGGAAAGAAGGCGCTAAAGCAGATAAGGATATATAATGGCCAGCCTTTAATTATTAATGCCTGATGCTGATTTCTCGATACCCGTCCCCTTATCAATGTTGTATACAGGATAAATCCTGTAACCCCTGATCCACGGCTGTCTGAGCGTGTAATCCTGTCTGTGCCAGAAAAAGACCCATGGTGCATCATCAACTATCAATCTCTCTGCCCTTTCATAGGCTGCATGCCTCTCCTTCTCATCCACTGCTGTCTGTCCAAGCTCGATAAGCCTGTCAACCTCAGGGTTTTTGTATCTTGCCCTGTTTCCTCCGGCTCCGACGTTGGATGAGTGGAAGAGGGGAAACAGGAAGTTTTCAGGGTCAGGATAGTCTGCCCACCAGCTCAGCCAGAACATATCGGGCTCGCCCTTGTTAATGGCCTCCTTGTAAGCACTCCATTCGAGCTGCCTTATCTTCACATTTAGACCTGCCTTCCTGAGATAAGACTGGATAAACTCTGCCATATCCACGACCTCCTGGTCAGCAGTGATATAGAAATTCACAGTCGTGCCTGTTAGACCGTTTTCCCTGACAACCGCTCTCGCCCTTTCAGGGTCGTACTCATAGTAAGCAGGTCTACCCCATCTCCTCAAAAGGTCTGGCACAGGCCCTGCAGCGAGCCGTCCCCTCTTTTCATAGAATGTGTCTAATATCTTTCCTCTGTCAATGGCGAGGTTCATCGCCCTTCTGAGATTGACATTATCAAATGGCGGCCTCGAGCAGTTCATCCCGATATAATAGGTGTTGATCCCCTCTACAGAATTTACAAGATGCTTCCACTTCGAGTCGCTCCTGTAACGGTCCAGACCTGAGGCAGGGATAGTAATCACATCAAGATTTCCGAGTTCAAACTCGGTCATCGCTGTCAGGTCTTCCGAGATAATGCGGTATACGATCCCCTTCACCTTTGCCTTTTCACCAAAATAGTCGTTGTTCTTTTCGAGCCTTATCTCCCTGTTTGGCACCCATTGTCTCAGAATGAACGGACCTGTGCCTGTTGGGCGGTTTGAGAAGTCAGGGCCCAGCCTTACAACATCTTCTTCTGGAACTACATAAGCAGCGGTCATTGTAAGGAGATAAAGAAAGGGGGAAAATGGCCTCTCCAATTTGATCTCGATGGTATAATCATCAATGACCTTTATGCCCGAGACATCCCCTGCCCTTCCTTCCATGAAATCCCTTGCACCCCTTACCTTCTCAAAGACCCATGTGTTCGGTGACCGGGCCTGAGGGTCCAGAATTCTTTTAAAGGAATACTTAAAGTCATAAGCTTTAACTTCCCGATTATTAGAGAATCTTACACCACGCCTGAGTATGAACCTGAAGGTCATTCCATTATCAGATATAGTCCATCCTTCTGCTATATCTGGTATAACCCTGAGGTCTTCATCGAGTCTTACAAGTCCATTGAAGATCTTTGCTGCTATACTGCCACCTGTCACATCAACTATCAGGGCAGGGTCAAGGGTCGATGGATTCGCATTCAGCCTGTAGTATATATACCCATCGAGACGATTCGAGGATGTGCAGGAGGGCACGGATATGATTGCAAAAAGGCAGACAATAGCTGTACAGAAACGCATCAGGCCCTTTGATCGGATGCAGCCCTGTCCTGGAACAATCTATGGTTTTTCATCTTTGTCCTGAGCTGTTTGCGGGTGATGCCGAGTATCTCTGCTGCCCTTGTCTGATTCCATCCTGCAGCATTAAGTGCCCTGAGAATGACCCTTTTCTCTGTTTCGAGGAGGTTAAAGTTATTATCAATAGGCTCATTTTTCGTAAAGGTTTTAAGCTTGCCCGGGAGACAGTCAAGGCTTATCTGATCGCTGCTGCAGAGGATAACTGACCGTTCTACTACATTTTCGAGCTCTCTCACATTGCCAGGCCAATCATAATTAACCAGAGACTCCATTACCCTCGAGTCAAAACCGTAGATATTCTTTTTATTTTTATCACTGAAGACCTGAAGGAAGTGTGTGGCAAGCAAGGGGATGTCCTCTTTCCTCTCCCTCAGGGGCGGTATATGTATAGTGATAACATTTAATCTATAATAAAGGTCTGCCCTGAACTTTCCCCCTTTTACAGCATCTTCTATATTTCTGTTGGTTGCAGCAAGGATCCTTATATCGATCTTGATGCTGTTTTTCCCTCCTAATCTGTGAAACTCCTTTTCCTGGAGAAACCTCAGGAGTTTTTTCTGTAATACAAAATCGAGGTCTCCGATCTCGTCAAAAAAGATAGTGCCCCCATCCGCCATCTCTATAAGACCTACCTTTGCATTATAGGCACAGGTAAAGGCGCCTTTTTCGTATCCAAAGAGTTCACTTTCCATAAGCTCGGCAGGGATAGTTGTGCAGTCTATAGGTATAAAGGGTTTGTCTGCCCTCATGGATGTGTAGTGAATAGCCCTTGCTACAAGCTCCTTGCCCGTCCCGCTTTCGCCGAGTATGAGAATATTTGCATCGGTCTTGCTCACACGATGGATGAGCGAGAAGACCTCCTGCATGGCTGATGACCTGCCGATGATATTAAGGAATTGATTTGCATCCTTATCAGCAGGTTTACAAATCCTCTCCCTCAATGCATCCTTCACAACCGTAATAAGGTGATCTATATCCACGGGCTTTGTGAGATAGGTATATGCCCCCTTCCGCATTGCATTTACTGCACGCTCTATGGTCCCGTAGGCGGTCAGGAGGATGAATGGAGTTGCCGGGTTCATGGACCTCACTCTCTCCAGTAAGGCCTCTCCGTCAATGCCTGGCAATTTGAAATCAGAGATGATGAGGTCATAATGGTTGCCTTCCAGCCGCAAAAGGGCATCTTCACCAGTTTTTGCCGTCTCTACATTAAACATCTCTCTCCTGAGGGTGGCTGAAAGCACCTTCAGTGTGTTAATTTCATCATCCACTACAAGTATGTTGCCCTTCATATTATTACAGCCGGCAAAAGGATCGTGAACTTACTCCCCATGCCCGGGACACTCTCAACTATTATATCACCATTATGTTCCCTTGCAATCTTTCTCGAGATAGAAAGACCGAGACCTGTTCCTCTCGTTTTTGTTGTGAAAAAGGGGTTGAAGATATTCCCTATATCCTCCTGTCTGATGCCCTTACCATTGTCCTCTACAGAGATGTGCACATTTCCATTCGAAAGAAATGTCCTTACCTTAATTGTGCCTCCCCTTTCTACGGCATCAAAGGAGTTGACGAGGAGATTTATCAGCACCTGTTTTATCTGGTTGTAGTCGAGGCTGATCAGCGGGATACGCTCCGAGAGTTCCTTGCCGACACTCACACCGCGCTCGCTGAACTCGCCGCTCAGGAGTGTGATGGTCTCATTGACGAGTTTGTTTATATCTGATGGCCGGAGGTCAGGCTTTACAGACCTGGCAAAATTCAGCAGTGTCATTGTGAGCTTGTTTATCCTCGACACCTCATCATTAATTATACTCACAAACTCCTCAATTAAATGTCCCCTGAAGTTCTTTCCGATATATGTGGCGCAGCCGCTGATGGCATTGAGCGGGTTTTTTATCTCGTGGGCGAGAGTGGCTGCAAGCTCGCCTGTCGCAGCCAGTCTGCTGAGCCTGTCCTGCTCTGCAATGGCCTGTCGGAGCTTGACAACCATCCCGTTAAATGCGCTGGACAGCTCCCCTATCTCGTCATTGCTGCTTATTTCTATCCTTTTGTTAAAACCTTCTTCAACGAGGGTATCAACGGAGCTCTTAAGTTTCAGTATCGGCCGTATCAGCCTTATGATCATGCTGAGACCGAATATGAGTGCAGAAACAAGCGTCACAAGCAAGAGCATGAATACTATCACCTTTTTCTCAAAGACATTAACAGGGTTGATATTTTCATAAAGCATGACTGTGCCAAAGACAAGTAGCGGGATAGCTGCAAGGAGACTGAAGGAGGATATAGCCTTGTAGAGGATGCTGCCTTTAAGTTCCATGAGCTCATTACTCGTCACACTGAATAAGAGTATTCCGAAACCGAGTGGCCTCAATATGTGGCCGTAGATCCACGCACCCGTTCCAATGGCTGCTGGAAAGAACAGCACTATGGCTGAGAGGCAGACAATCGCATGGCCCGAGGCTGAATAGAGAAACCTTCTATTCCTTGTTCGGTAAAAGGTGGCTATGTAGAGCATGCATACAATACCCGAGGATAAAGAGACTATAACCCACATAAGCGGTCTGAAGTGAACAAAGAGGGGGAATTTCTCAAAGACATCGGGTATAAGGAGTAAAAGCATGGGAAGATACAGCAGCGGCAGGGCCCTTATCTTCCACGGTCTCTCTGAAGAGATTGCGATTATGAGTGTAAAAAGGCCGAAGGAGTAGCCAAACAGTGTCTGGTACAGGGAGTTCGGATCAAGCGACAGGGCGTGGATCGAGGCATGGATAAAGCTGCTTAAACCGAGGATCACAAAGCCTGAACCAAAGATAAAGAGCCTGCTCCTTTTCTCTGCATCTAAATTCTGGTTTTTTGATTTAAGGATCCTTACGACCCTGGCAGCAATAACCACGCATACCAGAAAGATAAAGTAGTCTTCAGTGATATGGAAATATATCCAGCCCGCCATAACCTCCCCTCAATAATATAAAAATAATCAAAGAGATTTTTCAATTCCTGATTCTGGCATCATCTTTGCATTATATGCTAATATATGGGTCAGGAACCTCTCGATAGGGTGGATAGGGTGCTTGATGTCAGGGGGATGTCATGTCCCCTGTCGACAATTGTGATCGCCAATACATTAAAGGGGATGCATGCTGGGAGTGTCCTTGATGTGATCACGAATAACACCGGCACGCGGGATGCCATACCGATGCTGTGCTCAAAGGCAGGGTGCAGCCTGATCAGGATAGGCGAGGAAGACGGATTATTCCGTTTCAGGATAAAGAAACAGGAGGCGGCAAGATGGCAAAGAAGATAGCTGTATTAGTCAGGGACAGACAGGGCGAGGCCATGAGGATGGCGGTGGGCATAACACTGATGGATGATCTGATCGATGTATATGTGCTTGACAGGAAGGTAGAAGAGTCGGAGGACAATCTGCTTAATCTCGAGACGATGAGAGAAATGGATATGCGTGTGTATACAAACCACAGGGGGAATGAAGGACTGGAGTATATCTCCACAGAGGAGATTGCCCAGAGGCTCCTTGAGTATGATCATATATTACCATACTAAAAGATCGATAAAGAGGTGATGGACATGAAGATATTATACCTTTTGAGACAGGACCCTGACGAAACGGTTAAGAAGATCATGGATATGCATAGAAAAAATAACGAGGTTACTGTTGTCGATATTAGAGTCAACAAAGACTACAACCAGATTATAGACCTTATCGCCACGGCTGATAAGGTAATACCATGGTGATGGAGGCAAAAGATGAAACTCGGGATATTAGTTAATACAGATAAAAACATCGAGGCAGTGATAGGACTCACAAGGGCGGCCATATCAAAGGGGCATGAGGTTTCGATATTCGCCATGGATGATGGAACAAGGCTTCTCGAAAACCCTTCATATACCGAACTCTGCAGCCTTCAAGGCGTTACCATGAGTTTCTGTGACCACAGTGCAAAAAGGCTCGGTGTGAGGACCGAAGGTATATCAAAAGATATCATCTGCGGAAGCCAGTACAATAATGCCGCGATGAACCATAATTCTGACAGGGTCATTATCCTGTAGAGATATTGGGAAGGCTCGAAAAGACAGACTCTATCCTGATAGTTTCGTTTCTGACACTGATTATATTGCCAATTCTCTACACCCTTCGCAATCTTGATGACAATACCCTAACAAGCTGGAGATGGGTATTTTCAGACACGGGGATAGGAAGGGTGTTATCCTTCATCATCGTCGGGATAGTCCTTTCGTTTTTTTTCTCGAAACTCTCCTTCCCAGAAAGACACCCTGCCCCATTCCTCTTTATACTCTCGTTTGTAACTGTTCTGCCCCTCTGGGAAGAGCCCGAGGTCATCCTTGATGCCTCGAGATACTTTATTCAGGCAAAATATCTTGAGCTTTACGGGATAAGCTATTTCTTCAGGGAATGGGGGAGAGAAATATTTGCCTGGACAGACATGCCTGTAGTCCCCTTTTTTTATGGCATTATATTCAGATACCTCGGAGAGTCGAGAATCTTCATCCAGCTCTTTAATACCCTTCTTTTTTCACTTACAGCCGTGGTAACTTATCTCCTCGGCAGGTTCCTCTGGGACAGGGAAACAGGCCTCTCTGCAGGGATATTGCTTCTCGGCATCCCTTATCTCCTGACACAGGTTCCACTTATGCTTGTAGACATCCCGACCATGTTTTTCTTAACACTTTCGATATTTGTTTTTATAAGGTCCGTCAGAGGGGGTGGAATTCTCTGGATATTGCTGGCTTCACTGTCAGTGTTCCTTGCCATCTTTTCGAAGTTCTCCGCAGTGTTGATGCTCTCAATCTTACCAGTAGCAGCCATTGTCTGCCCTGCACAGGACAGGAGGAAGGCCATCCTTAACATGTGTATGATAATGTTTATCGTCTGTATCCTTTCAGGGTCTCTGTTCCTGATAAAATACGATGTCTTCAGGTCACAGATAGCGCTACTGAGTTCTTATCAGTGGCCTGGCCTGGAGCGCTGGCATGAAGGCTTTAGCTCCACATTCCTTTTCCAGAGCCATCCATTCATCACCATACTTGCATTGATTGCAGTACCGATTGCCATCAAGAAAAGGGATTGGAGATTTCTCATAGCAGGATGGTTTGCTGTCTTCATCCTCACTCTTCATGTTAAGCGGATTAGATACATCCTTCCGTTATTTCCGCTTTTCACGCTCATGGCCTCATACGGGCTTCACATAATAGCGGACAGGGAGATTAAAAGGTTCATAGTTTTCTGTGTTGCAGCCTCATCGGCTGTTACCCTGTTTTTCGGTTTTCTGCCATTTCTGAACAGGGCAGGTGCTATAAACCTGAGAGATGCAGGCAGATACCTCGACACCCTCGGGTGTGAAACTGTAGAGGTCTATACCCTTCCACAGAAGACCCCCATCGGCAATACAGAAGCTGCGATACCGATTCTCGACCTATTCACAACTAAAAGGATTCTCTATCGTCAGGGACAGATGTTGCCATCACAAGGCATCGAAACCTCACCCCTCCGTTTTACATATGAGCTTAAACTGCCTCGGTTCTACTATGAAACAGATAATAAAGGAGGCCCCCTTATTGCCATCCTGTCAGGTGAGAGGCCTGGCAGTTTTAGGGGAGATATGGTAAATGGCGAACAGGAGCTCAAACTGATGAAAGAATTTTCAGCCTCAGACGTCTTTCTCTTCAGGACCTTTGTCATTATAGCTGGCAAAGGCTGCCTGTCCATAGATGAACAGTGAGGAGCCTTGCTGTCCCTTTTGGGACAGCGACAATCCATAAAGGACACGGTGATCGGATTTTATCTCCTTTGGGACAGGCAATGGGCGTTATTATACCGATTCATCAGGTTGAGCGGGATCATTGACAGGCAAGGTACAGATAAGATAGATTTATAAAGATTATGACTGTATTGGCATGGACCTTGCTTCTATAAAAAGCTGGCTAAGCCATAAAAGGAGGAGGTAACACATATGGAAGAAAAAGAGAGAAAGAACCGAAGGTGGGCATTTATAATCGTTGGGTTCCTCATATTGGTGAGTGCGTGGACGTATGCGTTGAGTGAGTTTTATATCTATCTTATAGCCTATCTCTGGTTCGGATTTATCTACGGCATGTGCCTTCAGTACGGAAGGTTCTGCTTTGCCTCTGCGTTCAGAGACCTCTTTGCTGTAGGCGTTCCGAGGATGGTCGTAGGTATAATGATAGCCATGGTATTCTTTGCCTTTGTCTCGGCAGCGGTAAACGTCACAGAGATGAGCACCTTTCATTCCGCTCCAGTTGGCATCTTTATGATAATAGGCGGGCTTTTTTTCGGGATCGGGATGGTATTTGCCGGGGGATGCGCATCAGGGTCCCTCTATAAGACAGGGGAGGGTAATGGCGTCGCCATGGTAGTTTTACTCTCAATCAGCATCACCCAGGCGATATTTGTGGATATCGGCGGTTGGGCAAACAAGCTCGTCCCGAGATCATGGACAGAATCTGCTGCGGCCAAAAACCTGCCTGCATCTATCACACCCTTAGATGGCTGGGTTGACCAGTATCTCGCCGGCTATGTCTGGAATCACCCTAAGGGCACATTTGCCACTTTCATGGGCCTGTCAGATACTTCGTTGACAGGCGCCTTTATAGCAAACACTCTTATAGGCGTTATCATACCTGCAGCGCTCCTGCTCCTCGGCGTCTATCTCATCTGGGTAAGAAAAAACTTCTTAAAGAAGAGGATGGAAGTGGCAGGTGGAAAGAGGGGCCTCAAGGACGACATCGCAGGTTACTGGAACATGATAACGGCATCAAAGAGGACAGCCATTGCAGGTCTTGTTCTTGGGATTGCAAGTGGACTCCATATGTTCGTCATTCAGGGTCTTCGTCTTAAGTTCGGCATCCAGAACTTCGGTGCTATTCTCAGAGAATTAAAATTAGACTTCGGTTTATCGATTGCCGGGACTGTCTTTGACCCGGGGTACTGGTATATCACAACGCAGGAGGCACAGTGGGTCGGATGGGTGCTGCACAAACTCGGCTGGAACAATATGGACAATATCTTCTTTGGACTTAACAATGGCATCCCAAACCCCCTCTTTAATCCGGCTGACTGGATGACAATCGCCCTCATCGGAGGAGCTGCTGTAATGGCACTTCTTTTTAATGAATTCAAATGGAAGAAGCCGACAAGGGAACTTGTGGTCTGGGCTGTTATTGGTGGCGCACTCATGGGCATAGGTTCGAGACTTGCCCTCGGATGCAATGTGGGGGCATTCTTCATAAGGGTTTCTAATGGGAACCCATCAGGCTGGTTATTTGGCATAGGTATGATAGCAGGTGCCTTTATAGGTGTAAAGTTTTTTAACTGGTATACAGAGAGAAGACTCGCAAGAGAGATGGCAGCACTTGAGCTTTAGTATAAATTAAAATTCTGTGATAAAGGAGGTAACCCATGGCGATGAAGTTTGAGAAGAAAGGCGAAGGGCTTTATATGCTCGATGTCCAGGGATACGTCTGTCCCCATCCTCAGATATACACAAAGAAGGCCCTCGAAAAGATCAAGGCTGGAGATGTTCTGGAGGTTGTATTCGACAACCCTTCTTCAGCGGAATCCATTTCCGCAATGTGCGATGCAAGCGGTAATGAGATCGTTGAAAGGCATTCTAACAGCGGCAAATTTGTGTGGAAGATTAAAAAGAAATGAGGATTCTCAAGGAGGATAAATGAAAAACAGTCTCTGGGTTATAATCGTCATTGTTGCGGCATTTTTAGGATTCTTGATAGGCTATAGCGTCTCCTCATACACAGGTTACAAAAGGGTAGGTATGGGAGCAGGGGCGCCTGCCGCAGGGGGTTATGGGGCACCAGGAGGGACACCTTCTGCAGGCGGCTATGGGGCACCGGCAGGGGTGCCTGCAGCGCCTTCTAAGGGCATAAGTAAGGATATGGAGGAATACTACAAGGAGCTATACAAGTAACCTTCCAATTAAAAAGGAGGTGGGATGAAAAAGCTATTGATCGCTATAGACGAGTTTAAGGGCTCCAAGCGTGCCCTCGAGGTATTCCTTGATATGTCTCCGTGCGTGGAATCGGTCGTCCTCCTTAATGTCCAGCAGCTTGGCGGCAGGTCAGCGATGCATTATATCAGCGACACTGATTGGTCTGCCCTGAATGAGATGTTGAATGAGACATTCGAGGGTGCAGATGTTAAGGAGGCGATGGACAGAAAATCAGCAATGATCCTTGAGTATGCAAAAAAATTCCTCGAAGAGCACGGGGTATCGGGAATTAAGACCCTTGTGAAAAGGGGCTATGCTGCAGAGGAGATCCTGAACGCCGCAAAGGAAGAAGACGCTGATATGATAATCATCGGCTCAAGGGGGAAGAGGATGCATTCGCTCCTTCTTGGAAGCGTCAGCAGAGAGGTGGCAAATAATGCTGATGTCTCAGTATTGATAGCGAGATGATTATTGATTTAAAGCGAGGGGTAGATACTATTCCCTTTCTGTTTATCTCCTTGCACCTCGGATTGAGAACCTGAATCAATGCACCACAGAAACACCGAGATAGTCATTTTCGGGGGGGGGCTATCAGGTCTATCTGCAGGCTACATCCTTTCCAGGTCAGGACGTGAGGTCATCCTCATTGAGAGGGATTCCTCTGTGGGTGGTCTGGCAAAGACCATAAATCACAACGGCTTCAGGTTCGACCTGGGGGGTCACAGGTTTCTCACAAAAAACAGGGAAATAGAACAACTTGTCAGGGATGTCCTGAGAAACGATTTCCTCACTGTCCACCGAAAGAGCAAGATATACATGTCCGGGAAGTACTTTGACTATCCTCTAAAACCCATGAACGCCATCTTCGGCCTTGGGGCCTTTACTACCTTAAAGATCATCTACGATTATTTTAAGGAGAAGTTCAGGAATGCAGTAAAGCCTCATGAAATCGTTTCTCTTGAGGATTGGGTTATAAATCAGTTCGGTCGTAAGATGTTTGATATCTATTTCAAACAGTACAGCGAAAAGGTGTGGGGGGTGGACTGTAGTTGCATAAGCAAGCAGTGGGTTGCTCAGAGGATTAAGGGGCTATCTCTATGGGAGGCGATTAAAAATGCCTTTTTCAGGGTTAGCGGAAGGGGGATACCGACCCTCGCTGATAGTTTTATCTATCCGAGGATGGGTATAGGTCAGATCGCTGAGGGTCTGAAGAAACAAATCGAGAGGGGAAACCGTTTGTTAACAAATGTCAGTGTTATACGGGTCTATCATAAAGACTTCTCTATAAAAGGCGTGACTGTCAGGGATGGTAAATCGGTGTACAGCATTGAAGGCGATGAGTTTGTTTCGAGCATCCCCCTCACAAACCTGATAGAGAGGCTTCAGCCAGCGGCACCTGAAGATGTGATGGAGGCAGCGGCCAGACTTAATTATAGAGATCTCATAATTGTGGCCATAATGCTTAACTGTGATAGGGTCACAGACCTTACATGGATGTATTTGCCTGAGAGAGGCATCCCGTTTGGAAGGATACATGAGCCGAAGAACTGGAGTCCATGTATGGCGCCTGAGGGGAAGACGCACCTCGTGGCAGAGTATTTTTGCTTCAGAGGAGATAAGATATGGAGCTGTGACGATGAAAAACTGATCTCTACTACAGTGGATTATCTTGAGAAATCAGGATTTATTATGAGGCATGACGTCATTGGCGGTTGCGTTGTCCGGGTGCCTAAGGCATATCCCCTCTTAGACCTCGACTATGGCAAACACCGCCTCAGGGTTCTCCATTACTTGAGTAAGTTTAAAAACCTCCACATCGCTGGCAGGGGAGGGATGTTCAGATACCTCAATATGGACCACGCAATAGAGTCAGGCATCGAGGCAGCTAATGGCATCTTGAAAATAAGGCAGCAAAGGGAACCCCTGCCTTCAGGGGCATAGGCATGAAATGCGCCCTTATCATACCATCGTGGGTGCCGGAGGATATCTTCCCTGCCAGGACTGCAGGCTCCCAGATAAATTACTGGCAGCCGCTCGGAACCCTCTATGTCGCATCATCGCTTTTAAAGGCAGGGCATGATGTCAGGTTCCTTAATGGGGCATTTATGACACATGACAGGATACTACGCTCTATCTCTGAATACAGACCTGCCTTTGTGGGGATATACTCGACTACCTTTGGATGGAAGAAGGCTGTCATGACCGCAAGGGATATAAAGGAAATACTTGACGATGTATTCATTGCTGTTGGTGGCCCTTACCCAACAGCGGTCAAGGATAAATGCCTTATGGATTCGGAGCGGGTCGATGCAGTCGTCACAGGAGAGGGTGAAATAACCGTTGTAGAGGTCTTAGATAGATTGTCAAATGGCGGTGGATTGAATGGTGTCAGGGGTGTGATCTTCAGGGAAGGTGACAGGATCATAAAGAATCCGGAAAGACCGCTGATCACAGACCTTGACTCAATCCCCTTCCCTGCCAGGGAACTCCTGAATGATGCTGACAGGTACATTCCCCCGCCTGCTACATACAGGAGAAGACCAGTTGCGGTAATGATAACATCCAGGGGGTGTAACAGGAGGTGTCTGTTCTGCTTCCAGATCGATAAAGAGAGGAAGAGCGGCATCAGATACAGGAGTATAGAAAATGTTATGAAGGAGATAGATCTGTGCCTGAGTCAGGGTTACAGGGAGATAAAGTTCATTGATGATACCCTTGCCGCTGATTATGAGCGTGCAATGAACCTCGCCCTCGAGATAAAGGCAAGAAGGCTCGATTTCGCATGGTTTGCCTCTGCCTGTGTCAATCAGGTCGATAAGCCGCTCCTGAGGGCATTTAAAGAGGCAGGCTGCTGGGCGATACTCCTCGGGGCTGAGAGCGGTGTCCAGAAGAACCTGAATGCGATCAGGAAAGGAATAACCCTTGAGCAGACCCGCATGGCTGTAAAGACCGCTAAGGATGCTGGGTTAAAGGTCTTCACCCCATTTATCTTCGGCATCCCGGGTGAGACCTATGAGGACGCCCTCAAGACTATAGAGTTTGCATGCGAATTAGACCCTGATGTAGCAAACTTCCACTGTCTTACACCATTCCCCGGCACAGAGCTGCATGACAATATCGAAAAATATGGCTCTATGTCCGATGACCTCACTGACTTTACATACCAGGGTGCAGCCTTCATCCCTCATACAATGACAAAGGAAGACATAGTCAGACTCAGGCAGATCGCCTTCAGGCGGTTTTACTCAAGACCGAGATTTATCCTGAGGAGGATATTCGGCCCCAGAAATATCAATGATCTAAGGGCTACCCTCAAAGGACTCAGGAGCCTTTTCTGGTTATGGGTAAAGAGGGATGTCTTCAGTCGGGGAGAGGGCTGAGGATAAGCCCCATATATTCCTTTAAAAGCGCAGGGTATAATAAGGGATTAAAAAGAATATTAGTCATGAAGTAACATTCATGGGTGCAGTAGCACTGGTTGTTTTTTATCGAGTTAATGACCCTTCCTGTTCTACCTGACCGAATCAGATTGCCGATATCATAACCATGCTCTTTTATATTGCCGAGGGATTCTCTGATTATCTCACAGGGATAGACATCTCCTGTCTCTGTCAGAACGATATTCAGCCTGCCTGCATAACATGGGATGGGCCTCTTTTTCTCGGTTGCTGTCTTATGTATCAGACGGCGCTGCAGGATATCCTGCGCAGCCTTGATGCGGGCGCCCCTGAAGCGGTATCTATTAGAGGGCTTATTCTTCAGATTCTTCTCAAGCCTCTCTATTGCACCTTTGTACTTCTCATAATCCACATCCCTATAACTCGCATCACTGATATCTCCCCTGACCATCGAGATTGTGTGGGTCTTCACATTCTTCAGGCTGCTCACAAAATCGATTATCCCGCCCATGTCATCCTGGTTTTTAGAGCAGAAGACCGTGTTGATCCCGAGTTCGAAATTGGGGTATTTATCTATCAGTCCTTCGAGCAGCCTATAGGTGGTTATTACATTATCAAAGCAGCCGCTCCTGCCGCGTAGTTCATCGTGTCTTTCATTCAGCCCGTCGAGTGAGAGCTTCAGAACGATTACACTTTCTTTGCATTCTCGCAGTATCTCTTCAGTCTTTTCCCTTATAAGCCCGGGAAGCATCCCATTTGTGGGAAAAAGCATTATGGCCGGCCTGTTGTTTCTGTAGAAGACCCTGCTTACCTCGACAAGGTCATCTCTGAGATAAATCTCCCCTCCTGAAAAGGCGAGCCAGAGGAGATCACCCATGGAGCGTGAGAGCCTTTCAATTTCATCCAGTGATAGTTCATCGGAACTATTTATGTTTCTGCCGTTAACATAGAAACAGAAGGGACATCTGAGATTGCATCTCTTCGTTAAGAAGAAGGTAAGCTGGATTATCTTATCCTTCCTGAGAACCGAATCTATATGACGGAAGGGTGAATACATCTTCAGCCCTCACACCCCTTAGTCCTGCCGAATAAATTCTTCGAGAAAGGGTATTTTAATACACCAGCAATGGCACCCAGCCCTACAGGCAGAGGATAGAGCATCATGTAGTATAACACTGAAGCAATAGCAAAAAAGATACCCTTAGCGCGGTAAAAGGCGGTGATCAGGGCACTGTTTGTAGCGAGATTGGCAATAAGGATTAAAGGCAGCATGGAAAGGAAAACGACCTTATCAGAAATGAGAAATAACAGTATTAAAAAGACGCTGATAAAGAATGATGTCACATTTGCCTTGAGCCCTATAGATGCTGTGCCTGAGTCTGCAAACAGGTCCCTGTTTTTAAGCGAATAGATAGTCCAGAACATGGATTTCCTGAAGGCGTTTATGAGGGAGCCTTTAAGTGTGTAATTGAATATATGCCTGACGAGTATGTCAGGACTTACAATCAGCTTATAGCCACCCCTTCTCAGCCTGTGGCTGAATTCCACATCCTCGGCAATAGGCAGGAAGTCCTCTGAAAATCCTCCGCTTTCCCTGAATGTCTCGGCACTGATCGCCATGGCATGAGCAGCAATATAATCAGGATTATCCTGCCTCTTTGTCTCGGAGTAATTGATAAATACAGACTGAAAGTGGCTGAAAAACCCTTTATCGTAGGGCTCTTTAGTGTATGTTCCGCCGACAACGGTATGTCCGCCGTTGGCATTGATAACCCTGTTGATGGTAGACAGGGTATCTTCCATCAGGAGGCAATCGGAATCGGTAAAGAAGAGTATCTCGCCACTGCTGCTGGATGCCCCGATGTTCCTCGCCCTGGCAGCACCTGAATGTCTCTCCAGCCTGATGAGTCTGCAGGGGAATTTCTCTATCACCTCTACTGATCTGTCCTCTGAACAGTCATCGACTACAATAACCTCAAGGTTATCATACCTGGACGAGAAGGCAGCATTGAGGCACTTCTCAATTGTAGCACTGCCATTTCGGTTCGGGATAATAACAGATATGGAGCGATTCATGTCTTATTATAAAATACTCCGATGCCTGGCAGTAAGCGGTTATAAGAGAAGATAACTGTCCCTTTTAGCACAGCAGGTTAGCCCTTCTGTGCCGTTCAGAACAGGTAATATACAATAAAGACCAGAAAGGTGAATAGTATTGATATGGCATAAATCTTGCTTACTCTAGGGATGATAAGAAAATGTTGCACCTCAGATATAATACTGATATAAAATTCCAGAGAGTTCTCATTTAGAGAACCTGAATCTTAAACTTAGAAGGAGGTAAGAAGTTATGAGGCGCAGTTTGGTTTTGGTATTTGTTTTATGCATTTTGCTGGTGGCATCCATCGGAATGGCCGATGCTGCCCAGTGGGCTCACCCTGACCTGCTCGTGACACCCGATGTGGTCGAAAAGAATATCACAAAACCTGACTGGGTGGTCATTGACTGCAGGGATCTTGACTCTTACACAAAGGGCCATATACCAGGGGCTATAAGCATGGGCAAGCCATGCTCAAAGGCACTGAGAGACGGCACATCAAGGGTCTTTCATAATGTATCGAAATACGAAAAGATACTCGGCAAACTCGGTATAGGCAACGACACCCATGTTGTTACATATGGCGATGCAAAGACTATGGAAAGTGCAACAGTGGCATTCTGGGTTCTTGAATATCTCGGTCATGACGGCAAGACCCATGTCTTAAATGGCGGTCTTGATGCATGGACAAAGGCAGGCAAGAAGCTTGCAACAGAGCCGACGATAAAGCCTGAAAAGGCCTTCAAGGCAAAGGTTGTAAAAAGCAGGATCGCCACATCGGATGAGATGCTACAGATAGCAAAGGGTGCAAAAAAGGGTATTCAGGTTATTGATGCCAGAACAAAGGCTGAGTATGATGGCGAAGACATCCGCGCCCTGAGGGGAGGACATATTCCTCACACAACAATCAATGTATCCCATATAGACACGAGGGACCATGTGAAGGACCCGAGGACGGGCAAAGATGTACCGACACCATTTATGTCCCCGGACAGGGTGGCAAAATATTATGAGAGCCTGGACAAAAATAAGCGCACAATAGCCCTCTGCCAGACAGGGACACGCTCAACACAGACTTACCTTCAACTGCGACTCCTCGGTTATAAGGAACCTGCAAACTACGACGATTCCTGGATAGTATGGGGTTCACACTTCACAAAGTATCCGGTTGAAAATGAGCAATGGTTTGACTTTGCAAGGGTCAAGAAACTTGAGGGAGATGTAAAAGCACTCCAGGAACAGATGAAGAAACTCATAAAGTAGGTTGCTTGCCAGACAGGATACAGCCCAGGAAGGGATGAGATAGCCCTTCTGGGCTGTATTATCTTCAAAACCTCAGAAATGCACCGATTCCGCCTGCATCTGACAATCTTTTATTCTCAATAACGACCTCAACAAGGGCGCCCTGTTGAATCGCCCTTTCGCCTGCCAGATCAACAATATAATCTACGGTATCAATCTTCCCGCCGCAGTAAGGGCACGTCTCAACCCGCTGAATGCTCAGACACCCGCATGACGTGCAGTTATACCCTGATGCCCTGTAATCCTTTATTAAAACAAGCTTCATCACCCTTTGCTCCTGGAGGGCATTGAGCACATTTTCGAGACCCAGTACTGCGCCCTCATTCTTCATAGCCCGTGCGATAAGGCTTTCGACGGTCTCTTCCTCTTTCATCTTCTCGAAGTTAAGGACAACAGACCCTACCTTATTTAACACCTCATCGGGCCTTGCAAACATCTCTAACTTTACATCCCCGATGATTTTATCACGCACCGTCCTGTGCAGCATGCCCTTAACCGCAGAGACAGTCTCGTCAGAGCCCGCTAATATCAGTCTCCCTATATACTCTCCTGTGATGAAGGAATCGAGCCTCTCAACGACATCCTTTAGATGAAGGCTGACATGGTGTTCAATATGCCGTTCATAATGGTTCTGTGAAAGGGCAAACCACCCACCCTTTTTGTGCCTTCCAGGGACATCAGGGGTGTGAACCTCACCATACTCCACGATCTCTCCAAGGTGAATCACAAATATCCGTGCAGATTCCTTATCCACAAGCAGTACCGCATACCTCTGGTAATTGTCCATGATATCCATCATGGGTTTCGTATAGGGGGTCTTATCGATGATCAATTCGTTTCTGACAGGGACGTTGAGATGGTACTCCTTCCAGAAGGAAATCTCTTCAGAGCTGAACAGGGCAAGACCCTTTTTAAACATCCTCTTATTTGCGAGGACATAGTTTTCTACCCTCTCTATATCGCCCCTCACCCTCTTATACACTGCCCTGTCAAGTGTCTCGACTGTATCCTTAATCATGTTTTTGAAATGAACCATATAGTCGCCCCTTTTATTAAACATCGGGTCGACATTAAGATAAAGACTGACAAAATAGCTATTCTTTCCTTCAAAAGAAGAAATCTCTTTCAGCTCTGCACTGCTAAGCATTCTGTCCTCCTTCGATATTTCTGAATATCTCGACTACCGATAAAAAAAGTGCCAGCACCAGGGGCCCCATTATAAGCCCTATCAATCCAAATAATTTTATCCCTCCCAAAACACTGAAGAAGATGGCGAGGACCGGCATCTTTGTCCTGCCACCTATTATGATGGGCCTTAAAACATTATCAATTAAGCTTATACCAAATATGCCTATAATTGCAAGTGCAATGCCCTTCAATGTAGCACCCTGAATAAAGAGATAAACTGTTGCAGGACCCCATACAGCGAATGCACCAATAAGGGGTATAAAAGAGGCGATCGATGTGGCCATCCCCCACATAACAGGAGATGGTATCCCAAGGACAGAATAGGCGATACCCCCGATCACTCCCTGAATAATAGCGACTATGATACCACCGTATATCGTTGACACTATGATATCCCTTATCTGTGCCGTCAGTCTGTCTTTCTGTTCCTCTGAAAATGGCATATAGTCTCTGATTCTCTCCAGAAAACCTGTGCCGTCCCTTAAAAGGAAAAATATGGAGAAGGACATGAATATGAAGTTTAATGTCCCGGTCAGGATATTGCCAACCCCCTTTGTGGCCTTGCCCATAAACTCTTTCCCTGCCTTTGAGATACCATCCACAATGGCCCTGTCCATTTCGGCCTCGGTCATATTAAACAGAGGTATTATCTTGTCGGTTATTGCCTTTACTGCAGGATGCCTTAATGTCTCCTTTAATGTCTCGACCTTTCCACCCTCTATATACCCTGATACATCCCTCAGTTCTGAGATGAGCAGGAAAAAGAGATAAGAGAAGGGACCGAGGATTATTACCACTATCAAACCGAGTGTGATCAGGGATGCCGCAGACTTTCTTTTTATATGCCTCAGGATAAAGGCATATACAGGATAGAATACCATTGAAAGGACAATGGCCCATGCAATCGGGGCCAGAAATGGCCTCAGTATCTGGTAGCTTAGATAGCCGAGGAGCAATACCAGGGCAGTAAGCATGAGAAAATAGAATCTGTTTACCATAAACGGCTAAATAACCCCTGCTGCATGTTTTATGAATAATTCAAATATCCCTGAAGAAAGTTTATCATATTTTTCCTCAAACTCCGAGACCCTCTCGGGGTGCCACTGGACACCTACAAGAAAGGGATAATCCTTCTTAAAGAAGCCTTCTATTACCCCTTCCTCTGATACTGCGAAGACCTCCAGCCCCTCACCAAGCCCTTTCACTGCCTGATGATGGGAGGACCCAACGACAACTCCAGTGAGTTTGCCGATTAAAGGTCTCAGGATGTGCACCGCCGCTGGTTGGACAATTTCTATATTATGCCGCCCATTTCTATGGTCGATAGCACCGCTGATCTGAGACCCTATGTCCTGGTAAAGGCTTCCTCCGAGGGTTACATTTATAAGCTGCATACCATAGCATATGCCAAGCACTGGTTTTCCGAGTTCCATGACAGACCTCAGCAGAGTTATCTCAAAGTTAGTCCTCTCCCTCAGTGTCAATCTCACAGAAGGATGGGGGAGCTCATGAAAATAAGACGGGTCGATATCATTGCCGCCTGGTATAAGGAGACCATCGATAAATCTTGCAACAGAGGATGTATCGCTTTTGTGCGGTATCAGGACCGGCATCCCCCCTGCCCTCATCACCGCTGATGGATACTGATGCTTAAGTCTCAGATATTCGCCTTCAATATCGATAGTGATACCTATAACAGGTCGATCCTTCACTTTAATTACCATCGGAAGGCTTATCCTCCATGTCTTAATACCCTTCCCGCCATAATGCCCGTTGGAGCTGCATCCCATACAGCAAGTGAGCCATTGACAAGCACACAGCAAACCCCGTCAGGTTTGACAAAGGGGTCGTCAAAGGTTGCCCTGTCAATAATCCTCTCATCATCAAAGATCACTATATCAGCAAAAAAACCATTCCTTATCTGGCCTCTATCTTTCAGTCCGAATGTCATGGCAGGAAGCATTGTTGTTTTGCGGATCGCCTCGCTTAAATTCATCAACCCCTTATCCCTCACATACATGCCTATGAACCTTGGGAAGCTCCCGAAGCCCCTCGGATGAGGCTTTCCTTTATGGGTTGGGCCATCAAAGGAGCGGGCTGAACTGTCAGAGCCTACCATCACACAGGGTAGTGAAAGGAATCGTAGCAGGTTTTCCTCACACATTGAGTGAAAGATCGCACTCACCCTGAGCCTTTCCTCGATCAGGAGATCAAGAAAGAGGTCAACAGGCATCTTTCCTGCCCTCTCCGAGATATAAGACAGGTCTTTGCCCTCCATCCATTTGTTGGGTCCTGAATTTACAGAGGCTATCTTAATGCTGCTCCAGTAATCACCAGATGGATGCTGTGACAGAACCTCATGCCTTATTGCTGCCCTGATGCGAGGGTCGTTGAGTTTATTCAGTTCTTCCTCATTACCTCCGATATATGCCCATGAAGGCAGTATCGCATCGAGGTCTGTAGATGCAGCGGTATAGGGGTATCTATCACAGGTCACCCTGATGCCTTCCTGAGCTGCATCTTCTATAAGGGATATGGCCTGATCTATCTTGTGCCAGTTGGCCTTTCCAGCAGTCTTTATGTGGGATACATGAATAGCAATCCCCGATTCCCTTCCTATCCTTATTGTCTCCTCCACGGCCTCTATCAATTCACTACCCTCACTCCGGATATGGCTGGTGTATATACAATCCCTGATACTTCCTGTAAGCTCGATGATCTCTTCTGTCTTTGCATATACCCCTGGGGGGTATATCAATCCTGTGGAGATACCTATGGCGCCATCACCGATGGCCTCCCTGAGCAGTCTGACCATATCTCTGAGCTCAGCCTCATTGGGTGCCCTGTTATCGTAACCAATCACAGATGCCCTTAAATTTCCATGGCCTGCGAGTGTGGCAAAGTTTACCGCAATCCCTTTATCCTCGAGGATACGGAAATATTCCCTGAATGTGGACCACCTCTCCTTTATACAAAACTCCTCAAGGTCTTTCTCACGCTGCCTTAGCGCATCGCCATAAACAGGGGCTGCTGACAGGCCGCAATTGCCATTGACCTCGGTTGTTATACCCTGAAGCACCTTCCCCTCAGCACGGCTATCAGCAAGCAGTGTGAATTCTGAATGGGAATGTGTGTCTATAAAGCCTGGCGCAACAGAAAGACCTTCTGCCTCTATTACCCTTTCAGCATCTCCGCCAAATTCACCAGGTTTAAAGAGTGCTGCTATCCTATCACCCTTTATAGCTATATCAGCCGCTATCGGCTCGTTGCCTGTGCCGTCATATACCATGGCACCCCTGATTAAAATGTCTATCCTCTTCCCCATTATTATCTGGTGTCAAAAAATTTTTCTGGTGAGCGGATGCTCTCAACAAAAATAGGCATCAGAAACAGTGCCGTGTGCTTCACACGGCTCAGAAATCCGCGAAGCTCATTCTTCTTTATATCCTCCCTGTATGTCCTTAAAAGATAATCGGTCAATAGGGGAAAGGATTTTAATGTCAATCCCATGATCGAGAAAAATTCACTTACGGGCAGTCCGATCCTCTCCAGCGGCCTCAGAATCCTGTCCATGGCCTTGATCATCTCACCTGGCGGAAGAAGGGAAGTCAGTATCTTTGCCCCCCCAATCATAGAAAAGACCCTCAATGTCCTGATACTGGCAAAGCGAATACCCTCATCGGTTATCGATAAAAAACCATTACCATAGATTATCCTGCCTGGGTGAAAAAATATGTTGCCTCCGAAGGTAAACAGCAAGAATACGATTATCGGGATGAGGCCACCCTTAATAGCCCTGAAAGGCAATAGCAATAAAAAGAAAGAGACTGAAAGGGCAATGAACAGATGGCTGTAAATGTTTCTGATGAAGAAAAGGCTTAATGCAAAAACAACATATAAAGAGATCTTAAGCAAAGGTAACAAGGGACGATCACCGCCTACCTGAACCGTCGAAAGGCAGACCTCCATTGGCACCATTGCTCTGCCAGCGAAAGTCTGCGACTTTCTGAAGACCCCAGCTGTCGGCGACCTTCTGTATATTGGACTGCGACCTGAGATACTCCTTTATCCCTGTGGCTATCGAAGCAGCGATGAGACGGCGGTAACCCTCATCAGAGAGCAGCCTTTCCTCATCAGGATTGCTTATAAATGAGACCTCCACAAGGATCGACGGCATAGAGGCACCAACAAGGACATAAAATAGAGCCTGTTTCACCCCGAGATCCTGGATGTTCTTATGAATCCTCCTAACAGTCGAAACGATAGAGCCCTGGACATAGTTGGCAAGGGCAACCGATTCATCTCTATTGTATTGCCTGCTCAGTTCGCTTTTTATCAGGTCAACCACATCTCTTTTATACCTTTCCATTTTTTCCCTCATCCTCTTGAGGGATATCTGATTCTCCCTTGCCGCAACCCTTATCGCCTCTTCATCATTTGTCCAGTTCAGAAGGTATGTCTCTACCCCCCTTGCGACCCTCTTTGGACTCGCATTGGCATGGATGGAGACAAATAGGTCGGCATCCTTATTCCTCGCTATAGCTGTCCGCTCTTCAAGTGGTATGAATACATCCGCCTCCCTTGTAAGACTCACCTCGATAGATGCTTCATCTGACAGGATATCCCTGACCTTCAAGGCAATGTCCAGAACAACATCCTTCTCGCGCAGCCCCCTCGGACCTATAGCGCCAGGGTCATGACCGCCATGCCCCGGGTCTATGATAACTACTTTTCTGGCTGTTATCCTTTCTGCCTTCTTTGCATTTACATCAATAACAAGCCTTGTCGGGTCGTCGAGGATAAAGACATCATAGCCTTCAATAGTCTCAAGATCGAGGACTACCCTCACAGTATCAGGGCTGAACTGCCCCGCCCTTACCGACTTCAATATGCCATCTCCGACAGGCAGCTTATGTTTTATTTCCCTTGCAATTTTTGAATTCTTAAGGTCAAAATAAAGCCTGTCTGGATTTGACAGGCGGTTTTTGGTAAATTCGACAGGTTGCGATAGGTCTACCACTACCCTTGTGTGGCCCGAAGATGACCAGTGGCGAATGCCCCTGACCTCGGCTATTTCTGCTTCTGCATTTGATGAAAGGCAGAGATAAAGGAGTGAAATAGCAATTATTCTTTTATAGTTCATAGTGTCTGGACAGCAACTATCTCCGGAATCTCCTTCTTGAGATTCTGTTCAACCCAGTTCTTCATAGTGAGTAAAGACATAGGGCATGTGGCACAAGCCCCCTTAAGTCTAACGTAAACAACATCGTCCCTCACATCCATGAGCTCTATATCCCCACCCTCTCTCCTCAGGCCGTCCCTTATTTTTTCAAGAACTTCTTCAACTCTTTCCCTTAACATACCATCTCCCTTAGATAATCATAATGAAAAAAAGATAATTATTCAAGACCCCTGACATCAAAGGTAAAACTGAAGGAGAAAAATTGTTAATCCTCGGAGTTTTTTGAATCCACACCAAGGTCAATTATGTCAGTGCCTTCGACATATGGTTTTGTCTTATACACTGTTATATTAGTCATCTTTTTTATTATTTCATTAATTTTCCAGCATTGCTGGATAATTATTTCTAACTCATTTAAGGGCATTTCGTTTTTCGCTATCTTTGTCTCCACAATTTCTGCAAAGCCTGTTATTATCGCCAGGGGCTGCCTGATTTCATGTGCAGCAGCTCCTGCAAGTTCAATAGCTGCCTTAAGTCTCTTATGCTCTATCTCCCTCTCTATATCCTTAGTGATTCTCTTAGATAGAGACCATGCAACTCCTGAGAAGTGTGAATATCAGGGTAAGCCTCAGGGGGTCTTTTATCTTCATTTTTACTTTCCGAATGGACAAATGGGATACCTGCATTCCTTGCAGTTCATACAGAGGCCACCGTGCCCGAGCTCTGCAAGTTCCTTTCTGCCGATTCTTTCTCCTGCAAGAACCCTCGGCAATATTAAATCAAATACGGTTGTCTTATGATACATACCACAGGCAGGAATGCCGAGAACAGGAATAGATTCAGAACACAGAGGACAGAAGTCAGAGGACAGACTTTCTTTTTTGTCTGTGTTCTGTGTTCTGTGTTCTGTCTTCTGGAGATATGCTACTAAAAACATTGCACCGGGCAGCACTGCTGAGCCATATGTGATGTCGGCAGCACCGAGCCTTCTAATGGCAAACCTCGTGACATCGTCAGGGTCGACAGACATGCCTCCTGTTGTTATAAGCAAATCTGCGCCGGCGTCTATGAGTTCTCTGAGCCTGTCTTCAATCACTTTTTCATCATCGGGAGCGTAATAAATTCCTACTATCTCACCGCCAAAACCTTCAATCTTTTTTGTTACAATTGGTGCAAAGGCATCCCTTATCCGTCCGTAATAGACCTCATTGCCAGTAATAACAACACCTACCTTTGGTTTTCTAATCTCTCTGACTTCAATAATCCCTGAACAGGCTGAAGATTCTTGATTCTTGAATCTACAGCTTTCTGCTATCTCGACTGCCCTTTCCACTATCTCCTTTTTCACGACAAGTGGTATTGCCCTCGTGCCTGCAACAATCTGTCCCTTTCTCACAACAGTATTATTATGAAGCGTTGCACACATCACATCTCCGAGCATATTGAACTGAATGAGGGCCTGTTTATTGATTTTTAAAAGCCCATCCCTGTCGGCAATTATGTTTATCTTCCCCTCCTTTGGTTCTCCTTCCATCTTTACGCCTTCACCCATTAAGGCATTGGCAAGGGCATAGGCAGCATCGTCTTCATGCATCTCATCTTCAGCGATATTAATGACAAAGAGATGTTCTTTCCCAAGCCTCTGGAGATGACTTATATCCTCCTGCCTGACAATGTGCCCCTTCTTGAATGCCCTACCCTTAAACTCGTCCTTCCTTATCTCCGTAATATCATGCGCCAGAACCATTCCTACGGCTTCTTCTACAGGAATTGTTTTGACACCGAGCCTGTTCTTCGTATCCGAGTTTTGAATGTCACACATACTACCCTCCTATGTCATTCTTATTAAATATGCTCTTAAATCTCTTATCAACAATCTCCCTTATGCCATCTTCCAGAAGCTCATATTGCTTTAAAAATTTACGGGCACCCTCTGTGAGAGCCGCACCGCCTCCGTTTTTACCCCCAGCATGGCGCTCCACTAACTTGATACCGAGCCTGTCTTCCATCGCCTTTATATAGCTCCATGCCTTTCTATAAGAAATGTTTATCTCTTTTGCAGCCTGATTTATTGAACCGTATCTGTCTATTGCCTGAAGAAGGAATCTCCTTCCTCTGCCAAATACTGGCTCTCCATCTACCTCTATCCAGAGTTTGGATTTGATCTCCATTTTTTATATCCTTTCCCAATTACTGATTATTACCGTTATGCCATTTTTGCATAACGCATTATAATTTTTTTTAATTGCTCATTTCAACCTTACCCTCAATCTTCTTGCAGGATATAGAGATCCTACCGAACCAGAAGATACCCTTTAATGGCGACAGCATACCTTTAATAGTGCTCTCAATTATTATTTTTGGAAAATCTCTGAGAAGCGGCAATTCTCCCACCTCTGAATAAAGCCGCAGGCCTGAATCATCTATATATATCCTTATATCTTGAGAGTCTTGACCAAGGGCCAGGACTATCCCCCTAATCACGTTACCGAGATATTTCTGTGTAAAATCATTAAGGGGGATAACCTGATCATTAACTAATAGTGTCGTCTGCATTCCTGTAGTAACCACCTCTGTCACAGGGCTTGCAAAGGATTCTTCCATCCCTATATACCTCCCTCATGTCCTGAATATATTCACCACATACTTCACATTTAACCCTTCTTAATGGTCTTCCGGGCATATCTTCAGGCCTTAATTCCACCTTTACATCCATCAAATCAAAGAGTTCATGATCTGACATTACTTTATATGCCTCAAGCTGCGCCTTATATTTGTTCTCAATATGCGGAAACATTTCCTTTGCCTTATCCCTCACATCCTCTCTCGCGAGAACCCTTATGGCCCTGCCTGTTTTAAGATTCACAAATGTTGCAGCCATCTTCCCGTAATCCATGAATTTCATCGTCCTGTGGCCAAGACTGCAGCCTGTAACAGACTGGACTGCATCTGTTGCACACCTGTCCATCTCAACAAAGACAATAAGACTCTTCCTATCCCTGCCTTTAGGATCTTCTATTCCAATTTCCGATAATCCGAGTATGGACATCCTGACGCCGAGAACCTGTCCGGGACAAAGGTGGCCATGGAGCCTCACAGATTCTTCCAATAGATCCTCAAAGGGATATTTGCTTTCTTCCATAAAAAAATTTTATCACATTAGCCTGTAAATTTCATGTAAATTTTAAATTAGCCTAAAAAAGTGGAGGGGAGGGGTAACCATAATTCGCTCAGACTCCGCAAGGAGTAATCCAAAATCAAAAAGAGGCTGTTCTCTGCTACCTCCATATTTTTTTACTTTCTTCGTTGTTTTGATTTTCAAGGGGCAGGGAATTATCCCTGCCCCTCAGCCTTTGAAATTCTAAGCCTTCACGAGCTTTACCCTTGTGTCGTAGAACGAGGAACTGCCGCCGATCGGGTCGGTCATGCAGGAGTTCTTGAGTATTGGGTCGACCTTCATCGCGGCATTGGGACAAAGTCCCGTGGTGCGCCGCTTGTCGCCCTTGATGGTCTTGCCGTCGATCACGGCGTCCGACGCGCCGTAACCCCAATGACCGAAGTGCCAGGAAACAGCGACCACTCCCGGCGCCATGCCCTCCACGGCCTTGATCTTGCCGACCATGTCCTTTGTCCCGAAGTTGGGCAGAT
>JBBISG010000004.1:0-62841 GCA_037441365.1 Nitrospirota bacterium | reverse complement strand
AGGTCCGTGGTAGACCACCACGTCGATAGGCTGGAGGTGTAAGTGCAGCAATGCATTGAGCTGACCAGTACTAATAGACCGTGAGGCTTGACCCTTATCTATTCCCTTCTGTTGTCAAGGAAGAACCAGGGCCTTGTAAATGAATAAGGCCCTTTTTGTATGCTTTAGAGTTTAAGGAGTAAAGATGAGAGAGAGAGACATATTTGAAGAGATAATAGACATGGGTAAGAGACGGGGAGTTCTTACTTATGATGAGATAAATGACGCCCTTCCTTCTGAGTTTTTCTCTCCTGATGAAATAGAAGATCTTATGGATCTTCTTCAGGATATGGGTGTAAAGGTAGTTGATTATGAGGAAGCCTTGCCGCCTGAGGAAGAGATAGAAGAAGAGGAGATCGAGGAGTATGAAAAGACAGAGGATCTGGTACAGGCATATTTCCATTCGATGGGGGATATATCCATATTGACCAAAGATGAGGAAACCGAGCTGGCCAAGAGACTCGAGGAGGGAAAGGAGATAATAAAGGGTATCATCACAAGCCTGCCGCTTTATAAAAAGATTGAGGCGAGTCTCGACGGAGATGAGGAAATTTCACGTGAGGAGGACCGCTCAGATGAAGCCCTTATGAAGGCTATCTCCATGCTCGAAGATTTGATGAGGGCTGTGGAAGAGGCTGAAAAGAGTATCAGACGGTTTGGTTCTATAAAAGATTTGAAGAATATCATCACTGAAAAGAAAAAGAAGGGTAATAAGACGGAAAAGCTCGAGGCGCTGGCCAGAGAGGTGCAGCAGGTGTATAAGAGGGTAGAGGCAGAGGCTGGTGTAAAGATCAATGAACTAAAGGGTATGTATGAGCGTATCTCCAAGGCAAGGGCCCTTGTTACAGAGGCAAAGAATGAACTTATAACGCGCAATCTCAGACTGGTGGTTAATATTGCAAAGAACTATGTGGGAAGGGGACTTCCATTGCTTGACCTTATTCAGGAAGGCAATATTGGCCTGATGAAGGCAGTTGATAAATTCAAATACGAAAAAGGTTTCAAATTTTCTACCTATGCCACTTGGTGGATAAGACAGGCGATTACAAGGGCCCTCATTGACCAGACAAAAACGATCAGGGTTCCTGTTCATATGATGGAATTTTATAACAGGGTGACAAAGGCATCACGTGAATTGACGCAGCAGATAGGCAGGGAACCAAGCAATGAAGAGATTGCTCAGAAACTGGGTGTTCCTACCAGAAAGGTAGAAGAGGTCTTCAGGGCGATACAGGACCCTATTGCGCTTCAAACCCCTGTAGGAGATGAAGATACGGAGTTGGAAGATTTCATAGGAGATAAGAATAGCCCTTCACCATACTCAGACGCTGAGAGGATCGAGATGTCAGAGCAGATACAGCGGGTTTTAAGGACGCTGACCCCCAAAGAAGAAAAGGTTATCAGAATGAGATTCGGGATCGGCGCTGAGAGAGACCACACCCTCGAAGAGGTGGGAAGGTATCTCTCGATAACGAGGGAAAGGGTTCGTCAGATAGAGGCGAAGGCATTGAGGAAACTCAAACATCCCAGAAGATTGAGGGTGCTGAAGACCCTGACGACATAGGGGAATAATAAAAATAATCAAACTTTTTGGTTTGTATCTTATGGAGCTGTGTATTTCTTATAAAGCAGAATCGCAGCGCCAGAGACAATCATGCCAGCGCTCAGCATCTGGCCCATCGTAAAAGGGCCGAGGATGAATCCGAGCTGAAAGTCAGGCTCCCGGAAAAACTCAACGATAAATCTGAACAGGCCGTATAAGACAAGAAACAGTGAGCTTATAATGCCTGCCTTCAGATTTTTATTCTTGAGAGACCAGAGGATACCAAAAAGGGTTACACCCTCAAGAAGAAATTCGTATTTCTGCGACGGATGTCTTGGCAAAGGACCTCCAGATGGGAAGATCATACCCCAGGGGACATTGGTAGCCCTTCCGTAGAGCTCGCTGTTTATGAAATTTCCGATCCTTCCGAGACCGAGGCCGATCGGTGCGGTGACAATGACGAGGTCTGATACCAACCAGAAGTCGATCCTGTATTTTTTACAAAAGACAATACCAGCAACAATGCTCCCGATTAATCCTCCGTGAAAGGACATCCCTCCATGCCAGACAGCAAAAACCTCGAGGGGATGCTGTATATAGTAAGAGATATTGTAAAAGACCACATAGCCCAATCTCGCACCTGCTAATAGACCGAGTATAATATACGAATAAAGAGATGCTACAAAATCCCTGCCGAGATTCAGCCCTTTCTTCTTTATCTGGTATTTCACTAACAGGTAGGATGATGCAAACCCGAGGAGATACATTACTCCATACCATCTGACTGCAAATGGCCCGATTCTTACAATCTCAGGGTTGATGTTCGGATACTGTATCATGACTTCAAAACCTCTGGATCATCCCTTCTTGCATTCACAATACAGAAGAAACCGAAGGGCTCATCGAAGGGATTTTTGAGCTGATGGGGTGTGTCTGGAGGGATGTATAATGTGTCGAGGAACCCCATTCGATATTTTCTCCTGCCGACAACAACTTCGCCATTTCCTCTGATGCACGTCACAACATGCTCATGTCTGTGTCTTTCAAGGCTGCTGAATCCATCAGGCCCTATCTCGAAATACCTGAGATGAAACCTTGTGCTTGCATTATGATCTCCAACCAGAACCATCCTTACCACATCTGCCCAGCCGTCAGCGTGCTTCTTGTATTCAGCCGTCCTTACACCCCTCCACCTGAAGTTTCCAAGGTGTTTATAAAACCCTGTCCTGTTCGGTCTTTTTCTACCTGTTACAGACCCTATGCTGCAAAATGAGATGTCTCTTTTAATTCCCACCTGTACCCTCCTGTTCGAAGGTGACAATCACCTTTAGTGAACCCCTCGCCTCAGCCGTGAGCCTGAATGCTGCCTCCGTATCTTCTATAGGGAACCTATGCGTGATAAGTTTATCTGCATTAATAAGGCCCCTCTGGATAAATCGCAATGCATCTCTGGTGTCATCTGGGCCGCAGGAGTAGCTCGTTATCAGGTTGATATCTCTGAAATAAATCTCATTAGGGTTTATTGTCAGAAGGTCATCAGGTTTTGCAGGGGTAAACAGCACCACAGTCCCGCCTCTTGAGGCGGACTGTATGCCTGTTGTCATCGCATCTGCGCTGTTTGGCCCGACAATAACAATATCAGCCATGTATCCACCTGTCAGGTCTCTGACCCTTTCTATTATATCCTCTCTTGAGACATCAATGACATGATCAGCGCCAAACTCAAGTGACCTCTCAAGTCTGAATTGTATTACATCAGTACCGATTATTCTTTCTGCGCCAAACTCCCTCGCAAGAAGGATATGCATCTGCCCCATAACACCGAGGCCGATAACGAGTATGGTGTCTCCTTTTTTAATATTTGCCCTTTTTAGAGACTTTACAACGCATGCCGTCGGCTCTATTAGTGTGCCGTCTTCATAGCTTATATTTTCTGGAAGAATCAATGTATCATTCCTCAGATTTATTTCTGGTATAAGTATATATTCGGAGATGCCGCCCGGTATTATCTTTGTAATCCTCCATGTATCACACTGCACATGATCTCCCCTTTTGCAGTATTTGCAGCTCATGCAGGGGGCATGGTGATGGACAAACACAGGGTCGCCAACAGAGAATGGAGTATTGGAGTGATGGAGTGATGAACCGAACTCAACTATCTCTCCGACAGGCTCATGTCCAAGGACCAGCGGCGCCTTTTTCTCGATATACCATGGCATCACATCCCCTGAGCATATTCCGCATGCCTTTGTTTTTATCAGTGCATCACGGGGGCCTATTTTTGGAACAGGGACATCTTCTATGCGTATATCGTTAAAACTGTAAAGCCTTGCTACTTTCACCTTAAACCACTTCTCGCCTTTATGTTGCTTTTGTCGATTGTAACAGGTATGTATTCACGGGACGATTGCATATTTAATCCCCTCACCTTTTGACAGCCTTTCAAGCGCAATACCGAGTTCACTTAAAGGGTAGTAACCGCTTATCAGCGGTGAAACATTGATACCGCCATTGAGGAGGTCATATGCCTTTTTCACATCCTGTGGTGTGAAATGGAAGGCCCCTTTCACGGTTATCTCATCATAGTGTAGCCTGTATGTATCATATGTCACCGCGGTTCCTGTTTTTACACCACCGAACAGGACAACCGTTCCACCCCTTCTTAGATAATTCACCGAATCAGTCCAGACATCTATCTGTCCTGTGCACTCAAAGACAAAATCTACACCGAGGCCGTCGGTGAATTCATCTATGGCGCCTACAAGCTCTGACGGCAATACTGTTACATCCGCTCCGAGGCTTCTGGCAAGATCGAGCCTTTCGTGCTCTAACCCTGTAATAATGACTTCAGATCCTTTTAGTTTTGCCAGAGAAAGGTGCAGAAGCCCGATTGGCCCTGTGCCGATTATCAATACCCTGTCCCCTTTTTTAATGTTCAATCCATGCATCCCATGAACCACGCATGAAAGCGGCTCAAGCAGTGCCGCCTCTTCAAAGCCCAGATTTGCAGGTTTATGAAAGAGATTTTGTTTGACTATATGTGGAGGCAGCAGTATATATTCAGCAAATGCGCCCATGACCTTTGTGTTCATTATATTTTCACAGAGGTTGTAGAGCTTTTTTTTGCAGTATCTGCATTTAAGGCATGGTGCGCTATGAACCGCCATTATTTCATCCCCTGCCTTAAAGCCTTTAACCCCCATGTCGACTTCTGCTATAATGCCAGAGAATTCGTGTCCAAATACGCCTGGCATTGGTATCATTGGATGTCCCCTGAGAAATGCCTTTAAATCTGTGCCGCAGGTGAGGGCCGCCTTGATTTTTATAAGGACCTCGCCGTATGATGGTCTTGGGGTCTCTATCTCCCTCAGCTCTATCCTGTTTGGTTCAACGAGTACGGCTGAAAGCAAGGCTAAAACTCCATCCTGCCCCCCCATGCCTGACCTATGACAGAGGCAAGGATAAAGATGGGGATATATCTAAAGTCGATCTGTGAGAGTATCCTCACGAGGATTATAACTGGTATGGGGAGGTGGATGTAGAGAAACCACTTGAATGAGAACCTTCTTGCCCTTTTTCTGAGATAGCCGAAGGGGAGGTTAACAAATACCGTAAATAAAAAGATCAGTAATATAAGCATAGTTTTTGGGATAAACTCCATATAGAAAATTAACTTATATAGAGAAGATAAGTCAAACCATACATTTCTCAGGGTCTTGCCTTAAACCCTGGACAGCCTTCAAACCCCCTGCAGCCTGCCCTTCTCAGGCGGCATTCAAGATTGAAACAGATGGGGGATGATCTTTGTGGTGACTGCCAGACGTTGTAGGAGATGCCCTTTTCAGCATGGCTTCCGTGCGAAGTGCTCTTTTTAATTACCACAATATGCCGTTTGATATCAGTAAGCGGTATTGCAATGGTTAACACCCTGTAGTTCAGGTCGGCCTTCCCGAGCTGCTCCAATTCCTCAGTCACCTTCGGGCCTTTGCTGAGTATCAGAATGCCTCCCCTTTCAAGGACAGGGGAGAGTTTTTTACAGAAGTCTCTTATGTCAAAGAGTGCCCTTGTTACAGCAACATCAACATCCATCGACTCGAGGTCCTCGACCCGCTTTTCCACAACCTCGATATTACTGATTCGGAGAGTACCGATCATGTGCCTCAAGAATGCTGCCTTCTTCCGTTTTGGTTCCACGAGATACATCTCGATCTCGGGTCTTACTATTTTTATCGGTATGCCGGGAAAGCCTGCACCGCTGCCTACATCCATGACTCTTATCTCACCATGAGGCATTGCCTTAAGGTAAAGGAGAGAATCGAGAAAGTGCTTGATGATAATGTCCTCATCTGTCTTAAGCGAGGTGAGGTTATAGGCCCTGTTCCATTTCTTGAGTTCAGAGAGATAGGTCATAAAGGCATTGAGGTGTTCTGTTAGATGGGTGAGAGAGAGTGCCTTTAATCCCTTAATAAGGATTGATTCCGGAGATGATAGGGGATGCATCTATATCCTTTTGTGGCGCCCTTTCTCTATCGCGATCAGTATGAGCGAAATCGCTGCAGGTGTTACCCCAGGGATCCTGCTTGCCTGGCCTATACTTTCTGGCCTCACCTCATCGAGCCTTGAGACCACTTCCTTTGAAAGCCCGCTCAGAGAGGTGTAATCAAAATCCTCGGGTATCCTCTTTTTCTCCATCCTCTTTAACCTCTCTGCCATCTCCTTCTGCCTGGTAATGTAGCCACTGTATTTGATCTCGATCTCGACCGCTCTACTGATATCTTCTGACAGGGGTTTCTCTGGTGGGGAGACTCTCCTTATGAAACCATAGTCTATTTCAGGCCTTTTAAGTATCTGATCCAGTGTGGTGTCTTCTTTAATGGGCGATGTCTGTAAGGCGATCAAGCCCTCATTAATTACAGATGGTTTAAGCCTTGTATTTTTAAGCCTTAAGATCTCAGCTTCTATGAGTATCTGCTTCTCTCTGGACCTTCTGTAAACAGATTCGTGAAGAAGTCCGATACTGCTGCCCTTCTCCATTAACCTTGAATCTGCATTGTCGTGTCTCAGGAGGAGTCTGTACTCTGCCCTTGATGTAAACATCCGGTATGGCTCGCTTGTGCCCTTTGTGACAAGGTCATCAATAAGAACGCCTATGTAGGCCTCATGTCTTCCAAGGATGAGTGGGTTTCCCCCCTTAATCTTAAGTGAGGCATTGATTCCAGCCATCAATCCCTGTGCAGCGGCCTCCTCATAGCCTGATGTGCCATTGATCTGCCCTGCAAGGAATAGTCCCTCTATGGATTTTGTCTCAAGGCTGTGTTTTAACTGGGTTGGAAAGACGAAGTCATATTCAATGGCATATCCAGGCCTCATTATTTCTGCTTCCTCGAGCCCCTGGATTGTCCTGACGAGCTTGACCTGCACGTCATAGGGGAGACTTGTGGAGATTCCGTTTGCATAATATTCCTTTGTATCAAGACCTTCGGGTTCAAGGAAGACCTGATGCCTCTCCCTTTCTGAAAACCTGACCACCTTGTCTTCTATGGACGGGCAGTATCGAGGACCTGTGCCCTTTATCCTGCCGCTGTAAAGTGGTGAACGATCGAGATTGCCAAGGATTATCCTGTGAGTTTCCACATTTGTATAGGTTATATAGCAGGGGAGTTGTGGATTTTTAATCTCATCTGTGCTGTAAGAAAATGGCTGGGGAGGGGCATCCCCATGCTGTGGCACTGTCTTTGAGAAATCAATGGTCTTTGAATCGAGCCTCGGTGGAGTCCCTGTCTTGAGCCTGCCCATCTTTAGCCCGAGCGTCCTCAACGAATCAGAGAGTCCCAGAGATGGAAACTCCCCTGCCCTTCCCGAAGGGAAACTGTCGAGTCCGATATGGATCAATCCATTAAGAAATGTCCCTGCTGTCACTATGACGGCCTTTGCTCCATAGCAGGTTCCGAGGGATGTTAAAACCCCCTTCACCTTTCTACCTTCCACAATAATTCTTTCAACGGTTGCCTGCTTTATGTCGAGGCCTTCCTGGGATTCGAGGACCTTCCTCATTGAAAGCCTGTAAATCACCCTGTCTGTCTGTGCCCTTAATGACCATACAGCAGGGCCCTTAGACTGATTGAGCATCCTGAACTGTATCCCTGCCCTGTCTGTATTTTTTGCCATTTCGCCGCCAAGGGCATCTATCTCTCTGACGAGGTGTCCCTTTGCCAGACCACCTATAGCAGGATTGCATGACATCTGCGCAATTGTATCGAGGTTCATCGTAAATATACAGGTAGACATGCCCATCCGCGCAGATGCAAGGGCAGCCTCACACCCTGCATGGCCTGCCCCTATGACTATTACATCGTAATCTGCCTCTTTTATCACTATCCGATCTTCTTTAGCAGACATACCGCGTATGCCGCAATTCCCTCTCCGCGACCAATAAATCCCATACCCTCATCGGTCTTTGCCTTTATATTTATATTGCCTGATGGGATTCCTGCGCTGGATATGACCTCTTTCATCCGCTCTATATGCGGCGCCAGCCGTGGCTCCTCTGCGATGACAGTTGAGTCGATCCATGCCACTTCGTAGCCATTCGCAGAGGTGAGTTCAGCTATATATTTTAGCATCTCTATGCTCGATGCATCCTTCCATTTTGGATCAGAATCAGGGAAATGCCGTCCTATGTCACCTACACCGAGGGCGCCTATTACAGAATCAATAATGGCGTGACAGAGCACATCACCGTCTGAATGGCCGAGGAGACCCCTTTCGGATTCTATCTCAACACCACCGATGATGAGTCTTCTGCCCTTGAGCAGTCTGTGGGAATCATAGCCTATACCAATTCTCATCACGCATCCTTTCTTTCAACAATGCCTCTGCTACAAGGATATCCTCTGGTGTGGTGATCTTTATGTTCGAATATGAGCCCCTGATGATCTTCACCTTGCCACCGGTCCTCTCTACAAGTGCAGAATCATCGGTGCAGTAAAATCTCTCTGCCATTGCATCATCATAGGCCCTCATGACAGAATCATACATGAAGATCTGAGGCGTCTGAACCGCCCATATCTCATCGCGCCTCAATGTCCTTTTTACAGTATTGCCTTCTACCTCTTTTATTGTATCCTTAACAGGGACTCCAACCACAACACCATCGCAACCCTTTATATTACTGATCGCCTCTCTCACCGTCTCCCTTTCGATGAGAGGTCTCGCACCATCATGGATGAGCACTATATCGGCCTCTCCCCTGGACAGCCTGAGCCCGCTATAAACAGAGTCCTGCCTCTCCCTTCCACCAGGGGCGACCCTCTTAATCTTTGTCAGGTTATGCCTCTCAAATAACTCCACCCCCATCTCCATATCTTCCTCTCTTAAGACAGGAATGATCTCTTTTATCTCACCTATCCCTTCAAGCGTTTCGAGGGCCCAGATAATCAGTGGTTTATTAAGAAGCATGTGGAAGGTCTTCGTGGTGTCAGGGCCGAACCTCTTTCCGAGGCCGGCCGCTGGCACAATCGCTATGATACTCCCTTTCATTGCGGGAGAGTCTCCCCCAAACCCTTTAAGCATTTTATTTCCGGGGTCTTAAAGGGGCAAGCCCCTTTAGTGTCATTTCACTGCCCTGTATTCCTCCCTCTCGTATTCTTCCCTCGCCTTGGAAAATATCATCCTGCCTGCCGTTGTCTGCAGAACGCTTGTGACAGTGACCTCAGCATTCTTCCCGATAAGTCTTCTGCCGTTTTCCACAACGACCATTGTCCCGTCATCAAGATAGGCAACCCCCTGATTATATTCCTTGCCTTCTTTGATAACGAATATCTTTAGCGTCTCGCCTGGCAGGACAACAGGCTTCAGGGCATTGGCGAGTTCATTTATGTTTAATACAGTAACCCCCTGAAGCTCGGCTACCTTGTTGAGGTTGAAGTCATTGGTGATCACCTTGGCATCATGGACGCGGGCGAGGGCAACGAGCTTTGAATCCACTTCCCTTATCTTCGGGAAGTCCTCATCTGTTATCCTGACCGTTATGTGGGCCATCTTCTGAATCCTGTGGAGTATATCGAGCCCTCGTCTACCCCGGGCCCTTTTGAGAGGGTCCGGCGAATCAGCTATATGCTGGAGTTCCTGGAGTATGAACTGAGGTACAAGGAATACACCGTCGAGGAAGCCTGCCTCACAGACATCGGCTATCCTGCCATCAATAATGACACTTGTATCCAGGATCTTTAAGTGTTCTTCCGTACCCTGACCCTTGAAGACCCTGAACAGGCCTGATACTGTAAGGTTTTCTCCCCTCTTTATCCCGACAAGGAGTCCGCCATAGCCGAGTAATGCATCCATGACAAATGCCACAATAGAGATGTCAGGGATGATCCCCTTCAAGGGGAAAATGAGGAGGTTTGCAAAGATGAGACCAATAGCAAGCCCTGCAATGCCTCCGATGATTCTGCCAGTTGGGGCGTTTCTGAATAACCTTTCTATCAGCAGGACTACCATCCCGCATATAGCACCGAGGACACTTCCTTCGATGAATGCGTTATACCTTAACCCCAGAAAATAACCTGATAATACAAATGACAGTAAGATCAGTATTCTTATAACAAATACCATCCATTTCACCCCCTTTCTTTATGAGCCCTTTATCGTGATATAGAATTTTCTCCCTCCCCTGTTTATAAAGAGCAGTGCGGTCTCGCCAGGTCCTATAGCCCCCGCAATCCTGTTAAAGTCCTCAAGCCCTGTTATCCTCTTTTTGTCTATCTCTTGAATCACATCGCCTTTCCGAAGGCCTGCCTCGTCTGCTGCGCTGCCTGGCTCGACCTTAACAACAACCGCACCTCTTTCAGTGCTGCCGAGGCCTAACTGCCTTGCAATATCCCTTGTGAGGTCCATTACCGTGACCCCTGAGAAGGAATTCCTCTGTATATCCTCTGGCGACGGTTCCTGAGGAGCCTCTGCCATCTCTCTGGGAAGCTCGACGATCACGGCTGTCAGTTTGTATTCCCTGCCTCCCCTGAGGATTTTCAGCGTTACCTGAGAACCCACCTTGCTCTGTGAGACCATATTCCTGAGGCCTCCAACACTCTTGATCTCCTTTCCGTTAAACTCAAGGATCACATCCCCTCTCATGATGCCTGCCTTTTCAGCAGGACTGCCCTTTAAGATATCACTGACCAGGGCGCCCTTTGAATCTTTAAGGCCGAACTTCTGTGAAAGCTCGGGTGTGACATCCTGGATAGTAACACCAAGCCAACCCCTTACGATCTTGCCCTGCTTTATAAGCTGGTCAACTACAAGACGCGCCATATTGCTCGGCACAGCAAAGCCTATACCCTGATAGCCGCCACTCCTCGAAAATATGGCGGTATTTATGCCTATGAGTTCACCCCTTATGTTTACGAGCGGCCCCCCTGAATTACCGGGGTTGATCGCAGCGTCGGTCTGTATAAAGTCCTCATAATCGGCAATTCCCACATTTGCCCTTCCAACCGCACTTATTATCCCCATCGTTACTGTATGGCTCAGACCGAAGGGATTACCTATGGCGAGGACAAATTCCCCTACCTGCAATTGGTCTGAATCACCCCATCGCGCTGTCGGAAGCCTGTTTGCCGAGACCTTAACTACTGCTATGTCTGTTTTGGGATCTGCACCAACGACCTTGCCTTTGAAACTCCTCTTGTCAAACAGGGTTACCCTTATATCTTCTGACTTCTCAACAACATGATTGTTTGTGATTATGTAACCGTCACTGGATATGATAACCCCTGAGCCGAGGCTCTGTTCCTTCCACTTCTTTGGAAGACCGAAGTCGTGAAATGGCCTGAAAAAATCAAAAAATGGGTCTTCTGAAAATGGCGAGGTATCACGGCGGATGACCTTTGTGGTCGAGATATTAACAACAGCTGGCGAAACAGCACTCGCTATCTCGGAAAATGCCTTGCTCGTCTCCAGAATCTGGCCCGGGACCCTCGGGGTAAATGTAGGGCGGATAGAGGGCTGGGTGACATTCTTGCTGAGGATATAAAAGGAGACCCCACCGAGAAAAAAGCCTATCAGGAGGACAGTTATGCTGATTATAAAGATTTTTTTCTTCATAATCAATTATACTAATCTAACAAGATTATTGTAAAGCGACCTTGACCAGAGGGCGTTCCATAAGATAAGCTAAAAATCATAAAAGTCGAGAGGTTGTCACCCTGAACAGAGTGAAGGTCTCGTTTTAAGGGATTCATCGCTGTGCTCAGAACGGCATCCACTAACTGAACTAAAGGAGGTTTTGATGTTGAAAAGATATCTGCTTGCCCCAGGACCGACGCCTGTGCCATCGGAGGCACTGCTTGCGATGGCGATGCCAGTGCTCCATCACAGGTCTCCTGACTTTATCCCTGTGCTCGATGCAGCCAAGAAAGGTCTTCAATGGCTCTACCAGACAAAAAACGATGTTCTCATCCTCTGTTCAACAGGGACAGGCGGAATGGTAGGCTCTGTAAATAACTTCTTCAGCCCGGAAGATAAGGTCCTCGTGATAAACGCTGGAAACTTCGGTGAGAGGTGGACAAAGATATGCAAGGCATATGGTCTTGAGGTCCGGGAGATAAAACTTGAGTGGGGGTACGCCGTGAGGCCCGAGGATGTGGAAAAGGTATTAAAGGAAGACCCTACCATTAAAGGGGTTTTTGTCCAGGCATCGGAGACATCCACAGGTGTTTATCATGACATAGAGGCGATAGCCTCCATAGTCAGGAGATACGATGGGACGATCCTTGTTGTCGATGCCATATCAGCCCTCGTTGCCCATGATCTCAAGATGGATGAATGGGGCATAGATGTATTAATAGGGGGTTCGCAGAAGGGATTGATGCTGCCTCCTGGTCTCGCCTTTGTGGGAATAAGCGAAAAGGCATGGAGGTTCTCAGATAGTGCCAGGTGTCCGAGATTCTACTTTAATTTCAAGAAGGAGAGGGAGTCGCTATCAAAGAACCAGACGAATTTTACATCCCCTGTAACACTGATTATCGGATTGAACGAATGTCTGAAGCTCTTACAGAAAGAGGGTCTTGACAATGCATTTGAGCGGCACAGAAGGCTTGCCAATGCTACAAGGGAGGCTGTAAGGTCAATAGGGCTGGAGCTTTTTTCAAAGGAGTCTCACAGCAATGCAGTCACAGCCATCAATGCCCCAAAGGGTCTCGATGGCCAGGAGATATACAAGAATCTCAGGGTTAAATATGGTATTACCGCTGCTGGAGGCCAGGGACAGGCTAAGGGTAAGATATTCAGGATAGCACACCTCGGTTATGCTGACACCTTTGATATCATAACTGCAATTGCAGGTGTGGAGATGGTGTTGAAGGGGATGGGCTATCCTGTTAAACTCGGAACAGGTGTTGCGGTTGCTGAGGAACTTTTGATTCAATAGGAGGGTGGATGAGGGTTCTTGTAAGTGATAGCATATCCAAGAAGGGGCTCGATATACTCAAAATGGCAGGTCTCGATGTTGATGTCAAGACCGGGATGGATCCTGAAGGGCTGAAGAGATGTATAGGCGAATATCACGGTCTCATCATCAGGAGCGCAACAAAGGTGACGGCCGACCTCATAGAGGCAGCCACAAACCTGAAGGTTATAGGAAGGGCTGGTTCAGGCCTGGACAACGTAGATAAGACGGCTGCCACTAAAAAGGGTATAGTCGTAATGAATACCCCAGGCGGCAATACTATCACAACGGCAGAGCATACCATTGCTCTCATGTTTGCCCTCGCAAGGCAGATACCCCAGGCGACAGCCTCGATGAAGGCTGGCAGATGGGAAAAGAAGCGATTTATGGGCGTTGAGCTTTATAACAAAACAATAGGGATAATAGGCATTGGTAATATTGGGCGGCAGGTCGCAAAGAGGGCACTTGCATTGGGAATGAACGTTATTGGTTATGACCCCTATCTCAGCGAGGACAATGCGAAGGAGATGGGGATTGAAAAGGTTGAACTGTCTGAACTCTTTAAACGATCTGATTTCATCACGATCCATACACCCCTCACAGCCGAGACAAAGAACCTCATTAACAGGAAGACCATCCAGATGATGAAGGACGGCGTCAGGATTATAAACTGTGCGAGGGGAGGCATAGTAAATGAGGCTGACATATATGAGGCATTAAGGAGCGGGAAGGTGGCAGGGGCTGCCCTCGATGTCTTTGAGAAAGAGCCTCCCGGGGATAACCCGCTGCTCACCCTCGACAATGTTGTCTGCACCCCGCACCTTGGTGCAGCAACAGAAGAGGCTCAGGAAAACGTTGCCATTGCCATAGCAGAGCAGGTGGCAGACTACCTTGTCCGCGGGATTATAAGGAATGCCGTGAACTTTCCCTCTGTGCCTGCAGAGCAGGTATCTAAACTCCAGCCATATCTAACCCTTGCAGAGAGGCTTGGAGGTTTTGCATCGCAGGTCTTTGAGGGTGCAGTTACAGAGATAACGATAGAGTACAGGGGCGAGGCATCTGAGCTGAATACAGCACCTCTCACGATAGCAGCACTGAAGGGGTTTTTGACACCGATCCTCGAGGAGACAGTCAATTTCGTTAACGCCCCCATCATTGCAAAGGAGAGAGGGATAGAGGTCAAGGAGACGAAGAGTGCCGATGCAGGTGATTACCAGAGCATGATGGTCTTCAGGTTAAAGACAGACGGAAGGGACAACCAGCTGTCAGGCACGTTATTCAGCAGGAAAGACCCAAGGATAGTCAGGATAAACAGCTTCCCTGTCGAGATTATACCTGAGGGGAATATGCTCTTTATTTACAATAATGACAGACCGGGTGTTATCGGCAATATCGGTTCTTATCTCGGTCAGTGTAATATAAATATTGCGAGGATGCACTTCGGGAGGGAGACAGCAGGCGGGAGGGCCATATCTGTGGTTAGTATCGATACGCCTGTGACAGAGGCACAGATAGAAGATATAAGGAAGATGCCCAACATCCTTTCTGTAAAGGTGGTCAATCTCTGAGGACAGTTTACAGATCAGTTAAAAGTCGAAAGTCAAAAGTCCTCGACTTTAAAACTTTTAACTTTAAACTTTCGACCTTGTTAGTAATCTGTAGTCTGAAGGGTTTGTCGCAGAATGGCATCCATATAAAAAGGAGTTAATATATGCCTGCAGTAGTCATAGTTGGAGCTCAATGGGGGGATGAGGGCAAGGGAAAGATAGTCGATGTCCTCACAGAAAAGGCCGATGCGGTTGCCCGATACCAGGGGGGCCACAATGCCGGCCATACTGTTGTAATAAACAATGAAAAGTTTGTCCTGCATCTGATTCCATCAGGCATACTTCACAGGGATAAGCTCTGCATCATCGGCAATGGCGTTGTTATAGAGCCTGCCTCCCTTATAGAGGAGATAAAGGGGCTGAAAGAGAAGGGCATAGAGGTCGATAAAAATCTCCTCATAAGTAAGAATGCCCACCTGATAATGCCCTATCATATTGCCATAGAGAATGAGCTCGAAAGCACTAAGGGCTCAAAAAGGATAGGCACAACAGGTAGAGGGATAGGGCCGTCCTATGTGGACAAGATGGCGAGGACAGGGATAAGGGTCGTGGACCTTTACTACCCAGAGGTATTCAGGGAGAAATTGGATGCCAATCTCGCAGAGATGAACTATATCCTTGAAAACCGCTATAAGACAGATGGGTTCATGGCTGACGAAATCTTTGACAGATATATGGGGTATGCTGAAAAGCTCTCCGTCTATGTAGCTGATACTGACATTATCATCAACGATATGGTTTCACACAATAAGAATCTCCTCTTTGAAGGTGCACAGGGGACACTCCTCGATATAGACCATGGCACTTATCCATTTGTTACATCATCCAGTGCATCTGCAGGTGGTGCATGTACAGGCCTGGGGATTGGGCCAACGAAGATAACAAAGGTTGTCGGGGTTGTTAAGGCGTACACAACAAGGGTCGGGGCAGGACCTTTTCCCACAGAGATAAAGGATGCTCTCGGAGATGAGCTGAGGGAGAGGGGCGGCGAGTATGGGGCCACCACAGGGAGGCCGAGGCGATGCGGATGGCTCGATCTTGTGGGGCTGCGTCACTCTGTAAGGGTCAACGGCATGACAGGGATCGCAATAACAAAGCTTGATATTCTCGATGGTCTTGATGAGATCAAGGTTTGCATTGCATATAAACATGGCGGTATAATATATAACGACTTTCCGAAGGAATCTGCGCTCCTCGACAGGGTAGAACCTGTTTACGAAGTGATGACCGGATGGAGAAAGAGCACTATCGGCATAAAGGAGTTTGGGGAGCTCCCTGAGAATGCACAGAGATATATACGGAAGATCGAGGGTGTGCTCGGAATTACAGCTGATCTGATCTCCACAGGCCAGGGCAGGGAGGATCTCATAGTCCTGAAAGAGCAGTTCTGATGGCAAAGAGGATATGCCAGAGATTTACCAAGAGGCTTGAAACCATATTTACATCGGGTGGGATGAGGTTCACGGGGATAACCAGCGACCTCTCGGATGGCGGCCTCTTTATAAGAACCCAACACGGCCTTGTCCCCGGCAGCTTTCTGGATATAGAGATATATCTGCCTGAAAAAAAGGTGTGCAGGCTTAAGGGCATAGTTAGGAGGACGATAAAGACCCCCCTGACAGCATTAAAGAATGGCATGGGGATAGAGTTGATCGAGAGGGACCAGAACTACCTTGAGTTTCTGAGAAGGTTTGTTATCGGCTCTGAGAAACCAGAAGAGACGCCATTTGAACCCGATGCCGCTAATTCTGGCTCAGTGGCAGAAGACGAAAAACAGGGGCCGATCCATGGGGAAAAGAGGACAGAAGGCGCATACTATAGCGGACCAGAAACAATAATTATAACCTGCCAGAGTTGTAATGTTAAAAACAGGGTTATGAGAGAGAAGCTTTCAATAGGGCCGAAGTGCGGAAGGTGTGGCGCAGCTTTAAATATAACAGATACAGGTTAGTATCTACCCTTCTGTCAACGGTTTACCCCTCTATATGCCCTGTCTGCAGCAAACCCTCTGATGATGTCAGGTATGCACCAATATGCATGGGCTGCTGGGAGGGGATAGAGAGATATAGAGGACCCTCCTGCAGGGTCTGCGCTGCCCCCCTCGTCTCAGAACATTCAGGGATGTGTGGAGAATGCCTTTCCCATACCCCCCCTTTTTCGCATGTCCTTAGTTTCGGCCTTTATTCAGGCAGCCTCAGAGAGGCTATCCATCTTTTGAAATTCTCAGGGCTCAGGCGACTTGCAGCACCGCTGGGAAGATTTCTTTATGAACTTCCCGTACCCGAGGTAGATGGCATAGTTCCTGTGCCTTTAAGTAAAAAGTCATTAAGGGAGCGGGGGTTTAACCAGACACTCCTGCTTTCAAGGTTTCTTTCAAGGCACCTTAAGATCCCCCTCTATATGGATGTGCTGTATAAAAAGAGAGATACCGCACCGCAGATAGGTCTCAGGGCAATGGAAAGGGCTGTCAATCTGAAGGATGCCTTTGGGGCAAGGGGAGATTTAACAGGCATGCGGCTGCTCCTCCTGGATGATGTTATGACAACCGGAGCAACTGTCAGGGAGTGCTCGAAGACCCTTATAAAGGCAGGGGCAGAAAAGGTTGTCGTGGCAACCCTTGCAAGGTCTGCTGTTGATTAGTGGAAGCGCATGATGATAATCATAACTTAATTATGTCTATGCATGATATAATGAATAAATTCAAATAGAAGGAGTCAAAGATGTTGATACCCTTGTTGACAGCTATACATGTCACGATAGTTGTTTTATGGATAGGAGGGGTTGCTTTTGTGACCATAGTAATCTTCCCCATGCTTCTGAAGATGGAGGAATCGCTCGAGAAGGTCCTGATGTTTCAGCGCGTGGAAAGCGTATTTGCAAGGCATGCGCGGTATTATGCGGTGTTAGCAGGCGTTACAGGTTTTCTCCTCCTTTATCTTAAAGGCATGCACACACTCCTATTTACGAGGTATACCATCGGGGTGTCCATTATGCTTATCGTATGGACCTTTTACAGCCTTGTCCTCATCTTCGAGAAAAGAGTATTCAAGATCGTCTTCAGCGATACTAAAAAGCTTGGCGCAGAAAAGATTTTTACAATGCTGACCCGATTTCACTGGATAATACTCGGTGCGAGCCTGGCGGCGGTCTTTTTCGGCGTGTTTGCAGGACACGGGGGAATATTCTGAGAGGATAATTTGCCATGCGGTATTACTCCTTCGGTTACTATGTAAGGGAGAGGTTCGGCACATCAGTCCACAAGGTTAATGTGGATGCAGGTTTTACATGCCCTAACAGGGATGGGACGCTTGGTGTTTCTGGCTGTATTTATTGCAACAATGACAGTTTCAGGCCGAGCTCCTGCAGACCAACCCTTTCGGTTAGAGAACAGATCCAGAATGGTATAAGCTATCTCAGGAAACGCTACAGGGCCGAGAGGTTTATCGTCTATTTTCAGCCATACACCAATACTTACGCACCTGTAGAAGAACTTGAGCGGCTATATGCGGAGGCCATCAAGGAGACATCGGTTGTAGGGCTTGCAATAGGCACAAGGCCCGACTGCATCGATCGGGAAAAACTTGACCTCCTTGAATCCATGGCATCAAGGCACTTTATACTTGTAGAGTATGGGCTCCAGTCTATATACGATAAATCCCTCGATTTCATTAACAGGGGTCACGACTACAGGGCATTTCTTAATGCGCTGGACATGACAGCAGGCAGGGGAATTGAGATAGGGGCGCATGTGATAGTGGGATTTCCCACAGAGACGGCAGAGGAGATGCTATCAATGGCTGATGAGATCTCGACGCTGCCAATAGGCTTCTTAAAGATCCATCAGCTTCAGGTTGTGAAAGACACGCCCCTCGCTGGTATGTATATGGAAAGGCCATTCCATGTCTTTGGATATGAGGAGTATCTCGACTTTGTGGTAGACTTTATCGAGCGGCTCTCACCGGATATAGTCCTCCAGAGACTCTTTGCTACAGCGCCTGATGATATACTTATAGCACCGAGATGGGGCAGGAGCCGTCAGGAGATATTGAGGGATATAGAGCAACGATTTGCCTTGAGGGATACCCGTCAGGGGAAAAGGTGTTTATCTGTAAGGACTGTTGTCCTATAAAGGGGGGTTGCCCTGACAATAGCATATCTTGATTGTTCGGCGGGTATAAGCGGCGATATGTGCCTCGGGGCCCTCGTGGATGCTGGCGTCCCTTTGAGAAAGATCGAGAAAGGACTGAGGGGCCTTCCGCTCAGGGGATACAGGATCGAGGCAAAGGAGGTTAAAAGGGCTGGTATTACCGCTACAAAGGTTGATGTTATTATTACCTGTCGGGGCGGTGCAGTTCATTCGCAGAAGACATGGAAGGATATCAGGGGGATTGTAAAGGCCTCTACGCTTTCTGAGGAGATGAAACGAAGAGGGCTGAGGATCTTCAGAAGACTTTTCGAGGCAGAGGGAAAGGTTCATGGAGAGCCGCCTGGTAAAACCCATCTCCATGAGCTCGGGGCGGTCGATTGTATAGTCGATATATTTGGCGCACTGATAGGGTTCGATCACCTCGAGGTTGATAGGGTTTACTCATCAGCAGTCAATCTCGGCAGTGGCTCTGTGAAGACAGAGCATGGCAGACTGCCTGTGCCAGCACCTGCAACTATAGAGATATTGAGGGATATGCCTGTTTACTTCTCAGGCATCCCATATGAACTTACAACGCCAACAGGTGCTGTCATATTGAAAGAGATTGCCGATGGTTTTGATAATATACCCTCGATGAAGATCAAGAATATAGGCTATGGTGCTGGACAGAGGGATATAAAGGGATTTCCTAACACACTCAGAATAATCCTTGGAGATGATGTATCGAAACATGACCCGATCGAGACCCCAGGTGTCCTGATCATTGAGACAAATATAGACGATATGAACCCCCAGTTATACGAATATGTTATGGAGAGGCTCTTCAAGGCAGGCGCCCTCGATGTATACCTCACACAGGTAGTTATGAAAAAGGGCAGACCTGGTATCGTGCTCACAGTATTGTGCCCTGAGGGAAGAAAGACAGATATTATCGGGATACTGTTCAGGGAGACCACAACAATCGGCGTAAGATTTTATGAGTCATCAAGAATAATCCTCAAGCGGGAGATCAGAGAGATGGAGACGAGGTTTGGAAAGGTAAAGGTGAAATTATCGAGGATGGATGATGGTGCGGTGAGATTCAGTCCTGAATATGAAGACTGTAAAAGGATTGCTAAAAGATTTAAGATGCCTCTCCGAGAGGTCATAGAGATGGTAAGCAAATCAAAAGGTGCAGGGTAATGGAATTGCCCTACCGAGGGTGTCTGTTATACTGTATCCCGATTTCGTATGCAATACTTGCATGATCAGAGGCAATGGTATCTGCCTTGCCAGAACAAACGAGCTTTCCCCGTTCTGTCTTCTTATGGGCCTTTACCATATCAGAAATCACAGCGGTGAGGTCAAAACCACCGTCCACACAATCCTTTACCATGCATTCCATATTGAAATAGGCAGAATCTGAAGGAAGGACATTAACCGTACGTTCCATAAGAACAGGATTTATCCCTTTCTGGTAGTATGTCATACGGATCACCACTGCTGAGACATCAGGAAAACGGTCAGAAAGCAACCCTGCAGATAGCCTGTGCTGTCTGTTTAATTCCATCCTCGCTGTATAATTTTGTTTGTGTGCCATTTTCCCCTCAAATACACGGCCCCCTGCATACTGTAGGGGGCCGTGTGCGGTCAATTAATGTTTAACAACATTGATTGCCTTTGGGCCCTTTGGGCCCTTTTCGGTTTCAAAGCTGACCGAATCACCCTCGGCAAGGGATTTAAACCCGTTGCCCTGAATGGATGAATAGTGGACAAATACATCGCTGCCGTCTTCGCCTGTAATAAAGCCAAAGCCCTTGGATTCATTGAACCACTTTACAGTTCCGTTGGTCATCCTATTTACCTCCTTACGCTAAGACTGAAGTTCCAGAATTACCCTTCTCCTAACAAAAAGGGCCACAAAGCTAAAAGTCTTTGTGGCCCTTATCAGATACAAAAACTTCTGAAACTTGTGTATTAAGAATGGCACATTTAATAATAAAAAGTCAATACCCACTTTTGCAGGGATTTGGCATTCTCTATCCTCTCCATGATATAATGCCTTATCAAATCAAGAGGAGGACATAATTGTCAAAACGAGCTGGGGTATATAAGAGCGAGAAAAGGAAGAGAGAACTCTCACGACTGAAAAGGCAGGAAGACAAGAGGCAGAAACGATTTAATAAAGGGGTCAGACAGCAGGATAGAGAAGGGATGGGTGCAGGGGGCAAAGAAGATATACGTGAGACTCCCTGAATGGATAAAGACAAAGGGCTTTGCAGGACTTCATAGCACCAAGCAGTTTCTGAGGAGCCATGGACTCTCCACGGTCTGCGAAGAGGCAAGATGTCCGAACATCGGTTTATGTTTTTCCAAACCCACAGCCACCTTTATGCTCCTCGGTTCGAAATGCACACGGAGCTGTGGTTTCTGCTCTGTTGAATCATCTATGCCACAGCAGCCTGACAGCAATGAACCTGAAAGGATTGCCATGGCTGCTCAGGAGATGGGTTTAAGATATGTGGTGCTCACATCAGTGACACGGGATGACCTTCCAGATGGGGGAGCACTGCATTTTGCCAGGACGGTCAGGGCCATAAGGCGTCTTTTGCCTGATTCAAGGGTTGAGGTGCTGACGCCTGACTTCAAAGGTGATGTTACTTCTTTAAAAATAGTTCTGGACTCTAACCCTGATGTCTTCAATCATAATATCGAGACGGTGCAAAGGCTTTATCCTGTTGTAAGGCCGCAGGCAGACTACAGGCGTTCTTTATATATCCTGAGAAATGCCAGGGTTTTAGCCCCTGAGATAAATACAAAATCAGGTATTATGGTTGGCCTTGGTGAGACATTTGATGAGGTTGTTGAGGTTATAGAAGATATACGTTCGACGGGCTGTGACTTTCTGACGATAGGCCAGTATCTTAGGCCATCGAAGGAGAACCTACCAGTTGTAGAGTATATTGTGCCAGAGATATTTGACAGGTATCGGGATATCGCTATAAGTATGGGCTTCAGAGGGGTTGCATCAGCCCCGCTTGTAAGAAGCTCGATGAATGCAGAGGAGATGTTCCTCGGACAATGAATCTCACGGTCAGAATCTCCCCACTCCCATGGCATCCCTCACAAACTCCATCGTCTCCTGTGCAACCCCTTTTGCCTTTTCAGTGCCTCCCCTGACAATATCATGCAGGATGTCGGGGTTGTCGAGAAACTCCTTCCGTCTTTCCCATAGTGGGTTCATCACCTTAAAGATATTCCTTATCAGGACTTTCTTGCAGTCAATACAGCCTATGCCCGCAGTCCTGCAGCCATGAGCGACCTCATCCTGCTCTTCCTTCGAGGAAAAGATCTTATGGAGCTGGAATACCGGAGATAGTTCAGGCTCTCCGGGATCTGTTCTCCTTTTCCGGGCAGGGTCTGTCACCATCGCCCTTAATTTCTGTTCAACGATGTCAGGGGGGTCTGAGAGATAAATGGCATTGTCATAGCTCTTGGACATCTTTCTTCCGTCAATCCCTGGAACCTTTGGAAATTCTGTGAGGAGGCCCTCTGGCTCAGGGAAGATCTCTCTGTAGAGGTAATTAAACCTCCGCGCAATCTCCCGCGTTATCTCAAGATGCGGGAACTGGTCTATGCCTACAGGGACATATCTTGCTCGGTAGATAAGTATATCCGCGGACTGAAGCACTGGATAGCCGAGGAATCCATAGTTTGACAGGTCCCTGTCTTTTAATTCCTGTTGTTTCTCCTTGTATGTCGGGACACGCTCAAGCCATCCAACAGGTGTTATCATCGACAGAAGAAGGTGTAGTTCTGCATGCTCGGGTATCAGGGACTGGATGAATATTGTGCATCTGTCAGGGTCAAGGCCTGCGGCGAGGAAATTTATGAGGAGGTCCCGGGTAGACTCCTTTATCGCCTCGGGATTTGCATAGCCTGTTGTGAGAGCATGCCAGTCAGCAACAAAATAATAGCATTCGTACTGCCCCTGAAGCCTCACCCAGTTCTGGAGCGCACCGACAAGATTGCCTAAGTGGAGCTTCCCGCTTGCCTGCATTCCGCTCAGAACTCTATCCATTGTGATCTCCTTTCAGTCCTCTCCAAGGGGGTTAGAAAGCCTCTGCCTATCAGCAGGCAGTTTGTGTGTATTCCTGGACAGCATCGATAACCATCTACTATTATATAATAAAGCCAGAGGTAGGACAGGTCCCCGCCTGCCCTTTCGACATCCATTTGAGTTAGAACATCCCAAGTATGCTCAAGAAAAAATTTACCATTGGTATCACAAAGTAACCTGCTATGCCTGTGACAATGAGTACGATAACTATGAAGAAACCGAATGTTTCTATCCTGCTGTAAGAAATGGCCTGCCTGTTAGGCAAGAGCCCTACGAGGACCCTCCCGCCATCGAGGGGCGGGATCGGGATCATGTTAAAGGATGCAAGGACAACATTGATTATAATGCCTGACTTTAGCATAAGGGCTACTGGCAATAAGACCTTGTCTGTGAAGGGTTCAGACAGAATGGTGGATAAAGGCATGATGATTAATTTTATGGTCAGGATGCACGCCATGGCAAGGATGATATTAGTGATCGGGCCTGCTGCAGCGGATATGGCCATGTCACGCCTCGGGTTCTTAAAGTTCATGGGGTTAATCGGAACAGGCTTTGCATACCCAAAGACAAACTGGCCATTTGTGAATACAAGAAGCAGAAGAGGCATTAGTATGGTGCCGAAGAGATCGATATGGGCAAGGGGATTCAACGTAAGCCTGCCCATCATTCTTGCAGTTGGATCGCCAAGCCTATTTGCTATGAATCCATGGGACACCTCGTGAAATGTTATAGCTACCAGTACTGGAAGTGCTGAAAGGGCTAACTGCCTCAAAATATTTGCAGTATCCAAAACAGCTCCTCTTAGATGGGATGTAGTATCTTGTCAATGACCGTTCTTGCCACGACAAGGGGATCGATGAAGGAACTCTCCATGTCATGCTCTATATCCCTCTTATTGGAGAGGTAAGTTATACGGTCCTGCATCCTGTTTCTGAGAAACTGGAGGTATTCAGGGTCTCTTGGTGGTTTATATTTCCTGTCATAGTCATTCCCAAATAGCTCATTGCCATTTTTAGGGATCATCAGGCCGGGGAAGACCTTCCATTCCCTCCATTGTATCTCTCCCCTTACCATTTCTGTCACAATGGAGAGGGATAGTTCCTTGGGGATATCTATCTCCTTTCCGGGCATTCCGAAGGCATGGGTGTTCATTATGTAACACTCTGTCCCGAGCTTAAAGAGTTTTCTGAATTGCTGGCAGTCTACAGTTAAAGGATGTACCCGGAAAGGATTGGCAAATGGCTCTATTACAAGCTTTTCGAGTTCTTCTCTCGGGACATTTTCTACACCCTTTGCCCTCATCGTACTCAGGGATGCCCCCATCGCAACAGCAAGGCCTATATCGGAAATCTTGCAGATTGGAGGCAGGGAAGGGTCCTTCTGAAGCCAGATAACCTTTCCTGGCCTCTCGCAATAATCAGCATGGTTAAACATGTCGCGGGATTTAATGCAGCGGCCGTTGTCGTTTCTGATATCTTCAGCCACGATCAGCCTTTTGCCAGCAAGCTCGGTTACTGCCACATTCTGCGCAGAATAGAAAAACCTGATTGCAGGGTCCTGGAACACGACGGCGTCTGTCTTATCAAACAGGCTCGGTTCAAGAGCAACGGAAACATCGTTTTCGAGGTCTATGAGAAAGGCATCATCATGAATAACGGTAACCTTTTCGTTCTCTTTCAATGTCCCGGCGTGATCGTGACTGTTTGTTATGGAGGACTTCCCAGAGCCGCTGAGGCCAAAGACAGCAATTGGGGGGTGAGTGCCGATCTTTTTTATCCCACCATGACAGGCAACCATATTGTGTCTGACACCTATGGTCCAGGCAAGGGTAAGTGTTCCCTTTTTCCTCTCACCGAAATAGCGAAGCCCGAGTATAGCAATAGAGTTTTCTTCCTCGTCAATTATCACAAGGCCGTGAGGAAACTCAGGATGCGACCATTCAGGATCGGCGAGGACGAGGATGTCAGGCTCGTTTAATTTTCTCGAATTCTGGTATACCTTGATCCATGGCTCCATCCAGGGCGTAAAGTTAAATCCCCAATCGAGCATATTCTTCGAATCTGTTACAGGACTCAGGAGATGCGCCTTAACCATAAAATCGGGGTGTAAACCCACAATAGCCTCGAGCCATAGCCCCTCTCTTCTGTTAAACTGATATATCGCCTCACCGAGTATCCTTAGATACTTATCCCTCTCCTTTCCCATCTTCCTGACGAGCTTTCTTGCCCTCGCTGTGCGGCCTACAATGCCACCATCATTTGATACCAAAACCCTTGCATCTTCTGGAAGGTCAAACTGTTCAGGTTTATAAAAGGGGTGAGATGTAGTGACCACCTCCGGCTGCCCTAAGGACAGCCGATAGAGCTCGGACATGGTAGTCTTTCTGACAGAATTGGCATAAAATGCGCTCTCTATCATTGCCCTCCATGGCGAGGCAGGGATCCTCTGAATAGTTGACATTCGCTCCTCCAACAATGAAATATTGCATATTATGGCAGATTGTATATAAAAAGGTAAAGGATTTGCGAGAAATCAGGCTCTATCCTGTGTCTGTCCAGAATCCCCTGGTCTCGAAGGATAGCCTCTCTTTCAGCGGTCTCCACCACCACTGGTGGTCTTTATACCAATCAATCGTCTTCCTGATCCCTGCCTCTATGTCTAAAGAGGGGCCCCAGCCAAGTTCACTTTCTATCTTTGAATTGTCCAGAGCGTACCTGTAATCATGCCCTGGCCTGTCCTTAACAAAGGCTATCAGATCCTCGCTCTTCCCCATGATCCCTATGACCATCTTCGCTATCTCGATATTCCTCATCTCGGCATTACCGCCGACATTATATATCTCTCCTGCCCTGCCCTTGCGGAGGACGAGGTCAATTGCACGGCAGTTGTCCTCGACATAGAGCCAGTCCCTGATATTTCTGCCTTCACCATAGACAGGGATCGGTCTGTCATCGAGGAGATTTGTGATCATAAGCGGTATGAACTTCTCGGGGAATTGATAAGGGCCGTAATTGTTGGACGGCCTCACAATTATCGCAGGGAAGCCGTATGTCTCATGATATGCCCTTACGAGCATGTCAGCCGATGCCTTTGATGCAGAGTAGGGAGAGTTTGGCCTGAGTGGTGTGTCTTCTTTAAATTTCCCTGTATCTCCGAGGCTTCCATAAACCTCATCTGTTGAGATATGGATAAATCTTTTGATTGATGCATTTCTCGATGCCTCGAGCATCACATAAGTCCCCACAACATTTGTGATCAGAAACGGCTGTGCATCAACAATAGACCTGTCAACATGGCTTTCTGCCGCAAAGTGGACAACAGCGTCAATGCCCTTTATTACATCTTTTACGAGGGCTGCATTCTCTACCCTTCCTTTCACAAAGGTGTATCTGTCGCCCTCTTTAATATCTCTCAGATTATCTAAATTCCCTGCATATGTGAGGTCATCGAGATTTATAACCCTGCAGTCAGGATATCTTTTCAGGATATGCCTGATGAAATTAGAGCCTATGAAACCGCAGCCGCCTGTAACGAGAACATTCATCATTCCACCCTGAATGGTGTTTCAGGATCGTTTTCATACCTAACCTCGTCCACCTTTTCCTTTCTTCCCCAGCCGGCGTACAGTCTGTCAGGAAAATTAAGGACTATCCCGTCCGAATCCCCTGAATTCTTATAGGCATGGACAACACCGGGGGGAACGACCACTATCAGTTTATCAGCATTGTAGACGACCATCCTGTTTCGGTAGGTCGGTGAATCCTCTCTGTTGTCCCATAGATAAAGGGTGAAGGGGCCGAGGAAGCAGAAGTAGTCTGTCTGGTCTTTATGCTCGTGAGGACCCCTTGCGATGCCGGGGAAGGTGACTGATATATAACCCATCTCAGGTCTGTAATCGCCGAGCTCATCGGCCCTGAAGACCTCGGAGAGCCATCCACGACTATCATGGTGCTGTTTTAGTTTTTTTATCGATACCCCCTCTATCTCTCCGCCTTTAAACATCTACACCTCTACCACAGAGTCATCTCCGACCATGAGCCTGAGGGCCTTGTGGTGCGTGTCATTCCTGATGATCTTTGTATTTTTCCCTACAAGGCTGTCCTCGAGCCTCTCGATGCCTGAGATGAAGGCATTGCTGAGTATGACGGAATGCTCTATAACCGAACCCTTGATATGGACACCTTCACCGATGCTCGTAAATGGGCCGATAAATGAGTTTTCGACCTCTGCATCTCTGCCTATGATGGCAGGCCCCCTTATGGTGCTCTCTCTTATAACAGCTCCATCTTCGACTGTGACCCTGCCTGTTATCCGACTCCTCGCATCCACAGAGCCCTTGATATTACGTTTTATATACTCATCGAGCACGACTGTGTTTGCCTGGAGGAGGTCATCCTTTTTGCCTGTATCGAGCCACCAGCCATCGAGTATTTCACTCTTTACCTTATATCCCATATTGATCAGCTCCTGTATCGCATCCGTTATCTCAAGCTCTCCCCTGAAGGACGGCTTTATCCGTGAGATTGCATCGTGTATCTCCATTGAAAAGATGTAGACGCCGACAAGGGCAAGGTTTGAAGGAGGCCTTTCAGGTTTTTCGATTAACCTCATGATATTGCCCCTCGAATCGAGCTCTGCAACCCCGAACTGCCTCGGGTCATCGACCTCTTTCAGGAATATCAGTGCCTGCAAAGACCTCCCTCTGCCTTTTTGAGCCTGCCTGAGCTCGGAGAATCTTCTCACCGCATCCTTAACCCCATGGCTCAGGAGGTTGTCTCCAAGATACATTATGAAGTCTTCATCCTTCAGAAAATCCCTGGCAGTCATTACAGCATGGGCAAGCCCGAGGGGCTCAGCCTGCTGTATAAATGTGACCCTTATCCCCCATCTCCTCCCTCCATCAATAAAACCCTTCACCTCATCGCCTGTTTCAGGGGATATGATCACACCCACATCCTTTATGCCGGCATCCCTTATGTGTTCGATGACATAGCCAAGGATCGGCCTGTTCGCAACAGGGACGAGCTGTTTTGCTGTTGTGTATGTGAGAGGTCTCAGTCTTGTCCCTTTACCGCCGCTTAAGATTAGTGCCTTCATCTCCTGAATCCCTTTTTCTAAAATCGTTCTATTATAGCAAAACTTAGAAGGAAACCGTAAAATAATGAAGGGATTGGATGCCTGATGCAGGATACAGGATAGGGGCTCTAATTTATTGAACATCACGCATCTTGCATCAGGAATCATTGAAGGATTTTTGCTCTACGAATGGAGGATGAATGAAGACTATTCTGGTAACAGGTTGCGCAGGCTTTATCGGCTGGATGGTGTCAAGGAAGCTTTTCGACTCTGGCATCTCTGTCATCGGCATAGACAACATGAATGACTATTACGATCCCCGTCTGAAGGAATGGAGACTTAAAGAATTAATGGTTAACAATGATTTTACTTTCCACCATATTGATATAGGCGATTTTAATGAGGTCAGGACGATCTTTGCCAACTATAAGATAGATGCGGTCATAAACCTTGCTGCAAGGGCTGGTGTAAGGGCATCTGTGGAAGACCCCTGGGTTTATCTCGATACAAATGTAAAGGGCACGCTCAATCTCCTTGAGTGCTGCAGGGAGTTTGGAATAAATAAATTTGTACTTGCCTCTACATCAAGCATATACGGGCTCAACGCTGTGCCATTCAAAGAGTCTGACAATACAGACCACCCCCTTGCCCCCTATTCGGCCACAAAAAAGGCTGCTGAGACCCTGTGCTACACATACCATTACCTTTATGGTATAGACATCACCATACCGAGGTATTTCACAGTATATGGCCCGGCTGGAAGACCGGATATGAGCTACTTCAAATTCATTAAGAATATAGATGCAGGTAGGACAATCCCTGTGTATGGTGATGGGAAACAGAAGAGGGACTTTACCTACATCGATGATATAGCAGAGGGGACATTGAGGTGTCTCAAGCCCTTCGGCTATGAGATCTTCAACCTGGGCAATGACAACCCCGTAGAGCTTATGTATGTGATCAACCTCATAGAGGAGAACCTCGGAAAGAAGGCCGATATTGAATGGCTTGAGCGTCATCCTGCCGATGTCCCTGCCACATGGGCAGACATAGAGAAGTCAAAGGAATTATTGAACTGGTCACCCACCGTGAGCATCGAAGAGGGAATAAAGAATACAGTTAACTGGTACATAGAGAACAGGGAGTTTCTAACCTCTTTAATTTTTCATACCAGTCAATAGTTTCATTTGCAGAGCCACGTCTTAATTAGATAATATGCCATATGTCTCTCAAAGTCAATTTCTGCTTCTTATCCTAACCGGGGTCCCCAAAAAGTCTCTGACTTTTTGGGGTGCCCTTTTCATATTTCCCCAGTCCAAAGCTTGTACCTTTTCCTACGTGCAACACTTCACCAGCTTTAAGGATAGGTAAAAAGGGCTCCAGATTTCCTCTATATGTTATGCTGCCTACCAGTCCACCCATTTTCATCCTCACTCCCTGCCTTGCTGAATACCTCTTCCAGTCCCACCACTTCAGAGAGCTGTCCTCAATTGTTACCTTTTCTGCTTCATTTATTAATCGTTTGTGGTCCCATGTGAGTTCTCTTTTTTCACAATGAAAATAATTTAGCAGGCAGAGTCTTCGGAGAAGGCTCCTTATCAGGATATGGAATTCGAGGTCAACCACGAGGTCTCTTCTGTACTGAATCCTTGCAGGTGTGAGAAACCTCAAAGTTATCAGCCGCTCCGGGCCTGATCCAGAATCAAAGTCCTCCGGGATGTTAAGTTCATCCGAATCAGAGTTTCTGATGGTTTTATCATCAGACGAATAAACTGTTTTACTATCGGCTGTCACTTCGAGTAATCTGTACCTGCCCCTGCCTTTCCCGATGCCTGACCTGCCGAGTTCATCAAAGGTAAAGATAAAGTAAGGCAGATAATCAATCGCCCTTCCCAGAAGAACGAGATTAAATGATGCCTTTTCTTCTGACTTATATACCCTGTCAGTCTCAAGAGGCGGTTCAATGATGAATGGATGAGGGATTGACTCATATTTCTTCATGTTCATTACATCCGCATCCATCGGTGGTGAAGTCTCGAAGATATAGGCATATACACATTTAGGCCTCAAAAGACATTCCTTGCATTCCTTTTTTTTCAATGCACATACAACCCTCTTGAAGGCATTGCCAAAGCCGCCCCTGAAGGTCGAACCCTTATAGTAAGGCATTATAAGCGGCTCTATTGCCTCGATAAGAAAAGTTAACCTCTGATACCTGATAATCATCTGTCACTCTAAGTAAATATTTACACCCTCGGGCACCCTGTCGCCACAGCCCATGACGATTACCTTACAATCAGATGGCAATGGATAGATTCTCACATCATCCTCCCTGTGGTTAATGAGGGCATTTAATCTTTCCTTCAATTTCACGAGTTCAGGCCATGTTAATGAGCAATGAAAGACAGAATACTGAAGGTGTATACCTCTGCCTTTCATAAACCGTAATACTCTCGCAAGCCTCCCCGGTTCAGCAATATCATAGCATACAAGATATGGGGACTTCATGTCCTTAGCTCCCTCATCAGGTCAAAGAGTTCATCGATGATACCCTCGATCATGCTGGTAAGTGCTTCCCGCCTGTTTTCGAATCTCTGGATAATATTCTTCATGCCTGTGTCTGTTACTGCCCAGCCATTGCCCCTTCTTTCCATATAAGGTTTGTCTTTGCCACATCTGAAGAACTGGAGGCCCTGCATATCGCTTTCTCCACCCATGATGTAACAGATATCAAGGGCAAGGCCGAAATTGTGCCTCCTGTGTATCACGCCGAGATGGGGGTCGAGGTCAGTCCTAAGGAGATGTTCTATTATCAGACCTCTGAAAAGGTTGCTTACGATGCCTGTTACAACCATCCATTTATCCTCATCTGGCGGCTTCATCTGAGAGATAAGTTCCTGATAGTTTCCCTCTCCCAAACCAAACCTTATTTTATGGGCAATCTTCTTATTAAATAGTCTCCTGAGCATGCCGACCTGAATGACCATTCTTTTTGTATTGGCCCAATTTGTGTATCGCTCAGAATTTTCCTTTGTCTCGATAAAGACCCTTTGCTCCTCGTAATGCCTGGCAAGTCTGTGGTTATATGGGATTGCCACAGCAAGCTCTTCTCCTGAGAAATTCATAAAGATGACAGGTACATTGTTTTCGGTGAATAGTGTAATTGTACCCGAATCGAGCTTTACATTACCTATGATGACAACCCTGCTTATAAGCCTCACAGGCACACGTTGCCCTGCCCTGCCCATCCATTTTATCCAGACAGATGGACCGTCTCTCAATACCCTGAGTCCTCTGTTTTCATTCAGATAGAGGGTCTTTCCCATCCATAATCCTCCTTGTGAGGTTTCTCACCTCTTCGACCCACAATGGCCTCATTGTCCCTGCCCAGTTTTCATAGAGGGGATAAAATCTCTTTCTGCTTCCCTTCTTAAGATAACAGCCAGGTCTTTCGTCGTCCTCCGCAAAATCCCTTGATGTAAACTCTCGTGGTCTCATTGGCTGGGGTATAGATGCTGCATCTGGTGGACAGTACCGCCTTGTGCCGGAGTTCGTAAATATCGAGCTTAAACCGATTAAATCACTCGAAAAACCCGCATTAATTATCGACAAACTAAAAGAGTTAGAGGCACTAAAGAGTATCGGGGCCGTATCAGAAGACGAATACAACAGGATGAAGACAAAGATATTAGAGAACCTTAAATAGGTGGCGGAAAGTAATCTTATATCCTGAGACATTTCTATTGATCAGTCAGGACTGTGGTCGAAAATTACAACATCACCTGTAACAGGAGACCTGTAAATCAGCTTCCTCGCCTTGCCATGCAGGGCATGGGCGATCTTGAGGTAAAGCCAGACAGGGGCAGCGCCTGTCAGGATTATATCATTTCCCAACCCTGCGAGGGTTCGGGCTTTTTCGATGTATTCTCCCAAGTTTGCAAGTTTTGCTGTTTCGGTAGATGAGTATAAACTGCTAATATCAATTGTTATCTGTTCAGCCATTGTTTTAAGTTCTCCTTTAGTGTGTGAATATTTTTACCATCTACTAGTTCAACATTTAGTATCCGTGCCCTTTCTCTAACAGCAGGGTCCTTAATTTGTCTTGCTGATGCAAGCATCCTTTTACCAAAAAGCCCAAGCGCCCTATCACTCAATGAGACCAACTCATAAAGAAATTGCCTTCCAATGCCCTCCTCGGTATCTTCGTCACTACTACCCCCAAAAAATCTGTCATTTTTCTGAGACCCAACTTTTCTATCGGGATTTGCGGTCTTGCAGGAAATACAAAACAGTCTGTTACCCTTTGAAAGCATTATGTCAAACTCATTTTTAGGGGTATGCCTTGCCTTTGTGACCCAGTTGCCTTTCACATTTAGTTTTAACTCATCAGGATTGAGACTTTTTGCTATCATATAGACATACTCCTCAAACCAAAAACCCTTGAGATACATCAGACTGTTATGATCAGAAATGACTATGCCATTTTTGCCATTTAGTGCCACACCTGGAAGCTTGACGATAAGCTTGTGCAAGTTCTTATCGGTTGGAACGCTTGCATTGATTGGTAATGGTGAGTTCTCGTCATACGGATGAAGCTCAAAGTTGAGTTTAGGGATGAAATTTGGCATAGATGATATAGTTTGTGCAAAATAATGTGTTAGGTCTTTTCTTGCATATATGTAACCATCATCTTTTACATATGAGGTGATTTCAAAGCCATACACCGCAAGGTAATCACTTATTGAAATCTTAACATCAATAGGAATTTCAGTTTGTTCTGTGCCTTTTGATAGGCTTAATATCTTGTTGTCCTTTGTATCGACATAAAAAATTTCTTTATCATTTGTATAAAAAGCCTGAAATGTCCCAAGAGTGCCGATCTTTGTGCCTCCTGTGATGTTAAGCGTTACTCTACAGTCTCTGTATCTCTTGATTATGGATTCGCTTACATTGATTACATTGTTAATATCATAAGCCTCTATTGTCTCAGAATGCACATCAAAGCCTTTTTCTTTTATAACCTTTTCCAGAAAAGATGCCTTCTCTACCATTTCCTTTGTCTTCAGCAATACAACTGTATCAGGTTTAAACTGCAATACAGTTGTCAGATTGGGTATAGGCTGCTCAGACACAAGACATACATGGATATGGCTCATAATCTCATCTCCCTGTCAATCATGGGCTTAAAAGGTTTTGGCTCGTGGTTGATGAACTCGTTGAACTCTGTAAGAAAGGTAATCAGCCGGTTCATATCTATCTTCCCGTTGACAACTACAGGGTTATGCCTGTTTTCTGATAGATGCCTCATATCCTCTTTCAGCGAAGATGACTTTGCAAGATTCAGCAACTCTTCTTTTTCGCTTTCATTTAGCAGAGCCATACCTCTCCTTAAGCTCTTTCAGCAGTTCGTCAAAGCCGAATAATTCAAAATACTCTTCAATCAAAGGCCAGTCCAACCCTTTACCGAATTCTGCCATCAGTGATTCAATGTCAGAGAGTTCTATATTCTTCCTTCTTTCATCATTTGCGATTGCCTGAACCTTCAAGCCTATCAGGTCTTCTGGCTTTAATACTCTGATGTTTATTCCATTGAATATTTCCTTATCTTCTGCCCTCTGGAGCATTCTCAGAGAAGCACTTCTAAAGGCATGCAAGAAATCCACTTCGCCGAAAATCTTAAACGGTGATATATACTGTGAGACATTTTCAGTACGGTAGCGACATTCATATCCCATCCCGGTCATAATCCCGTGAACCTTCTCAGTATCATCCCTATTCACAAGGAAATCTATATCCACCGTTGCTCTTGGGATTCCCCACGCTCCAAGGGCAAACCCACCCATAAGTGCATAACGGATGTTGTGCTCATAAAAGGCAGTTAAAAGCTCTTTTAAGACAGCTTTAAAATCCATTCATTACCTCAAGCACCGCCCAGCCGAGGGGAGGAGTCATATATTAATCGTTGTTGGCACGGCAAAGGCATATCCATAATGAACAACTTCGGACATTGCCGGAGCAATATCAGCAACCATACGGCCGTAATATGGTTTAGGGCTCTCTTTTGTCCGAAATGCCGAACCTGTAGTCAACATCATAAGAGGCTTTTTAAAAGGATTGCCGCTAAAAGTATATTCTCCGCCTAATTTTCCGTACTTAACTATTGTCTTATAATAGCCGTCTGTGGGATCCTTCGGCGCAGGCACGAAGTTGGAGAGCGCAATAAAAGCATTCGCTTCGTTAAAGACATCAAAACCTTTAAACTCTTCCAGTCCGCCTATAATCTCAAAGTTTCCCTTTCCAGCAGACTTTTTAGCGCCGTAGCCGGACAAAGAAAGGTCTTTGAATAAAGACATAATAGCGTCTTCATGTCCAGTCCTGATTTTCAGATAAACAGAAAGATAATCGGCTTTTGTGTCATTCTTATCAAGAGCATACTCCTCAAGTTCAAACAACGAACCCTCATCTCCTGTTGTGCCTGTCAGTCTGTTTATGGAACTATGCAGGGTTGTGAAAGGTTTAAATGGCTTGATGGTTTCATGATGTTGCAAATCAAACTGCCCTTTCCTGAGCAATTCAAACTCATCGGGTTTTAACCATGCGGTCTTTTTCAGGCTTTTTACCTTTTGATAATCATCTGTCTTTACAATCAAAGGAAGATGAACAGGTGCAGGAAGCAAATCCCCGGGCATTCCGTCCGATAGAATAAAAGTGGGATTGCCGCTCTTATATTCGTTTAGAAATTGAGCGAGCGCATCTGCTCCTTTACGCCATGCTATTATCCAGCACAGGCTGCCGAATATGGTATCAGCCTGCCACGGCGTAAGAAAGCTGCTTTGAGGTTTCAGTTTCAGACGATAGGTTTTCATAACGGCATCTATAATGAAAACGGAGTCCCGTCAATCTTCATATCATAAAAACTGACCTTGCCCGACCCCCTGCTGCCAAAGCCCCCAAGATAAGTGCTTTGCACCTGCCTTAGCCCTTCCTTCACAAAATCTATCAAAGCATTTTCGTTGTCAGAATCATAAACTTGCAGGACAATTTCTACATCAAATTCTGCTCCTGCAGGCACACGCTCCTGAGAGCGGGGGTCTTTAGCTGTACCGGTCGTTCTAAGCACAAGGTTTTCTGTCTTCTTTTCAATGTATGAAAGCCCTTTTTCTTTTGCCAGTTTTTCATATTCTTCTTTTGTTGTTTTATTGAAATAAGCATCTCTCACAAGTATGCGGGTAGAGCCGAGATTATGTTTTGGATTCATATGGGGTCCGAAAACCCTGCATACTAAACAGTCCTGTTGTCCGCAACCACAGGGTTTTCCATCCGGAGAAAACTTTCCAAGCTTCTTCTCCATTTGAGACCTCATCTTGCCTTTTAAAGATGAGCCGGGGATATATGGTTCTCCAGTAACAGGATGCTTTATAATCGGCAAATCAACCCCGCCGATTTCAATCTGGTCTGCTGACCCTCCGATATGAAGGCCTGTCTCACACTTTAATGTTCCACTTATGACCTTGTAACCATTGAGTTTCATATTCAATCCCTCCTTCAGTTATTTTTAGGATAATGGTATGTAAAATACGCAACGATAGCCTGAAAATGCTCTACAAATGCCTCAAAATCTTTCTGATTGTGAATCTTCTTAATATTGGCATCTATAAATTTATAAAAACTGTCCGGAACTTTATCTTTGCCCTTCGCCTCAGCGACAAGCGAGCTTAATTTCTTTACATCAAGGTTTACACATGGCCAGTCCCCGGTCATCTTTAGGCGATTATCTGCAGCTTTGATATGTCCATAAAACCGTCTCAGCTGGTGGTTTTTCAATTTCGTCCCGAATGATTTTGCGACATCCGATGCCATCTCGGTTAAAAACTCTTCTCTGAGGCAATTATTATTATCAAAGTAACCCTTTGCAAGTTTTTCTAAATATTGAGGGGGAAGTCCTTCATTCAAAATGCCGCCTCCCTTCTTCTTTTTGGCGCAGTCAAAACATGTTTTATGATGCTCCTCTTTAGGCACAAATTCCTTGCCGCACTCCGTGCATTTTCTTTTCATGCCTCCACCCCCTTTATGCAATTCGCTAAGTTTATCTTTCCAGTCATTCATTCTTTCCTCCTCTATTTGCTGTTAACGCATAGTTTGCTATTATGTCAAGCTGATGCAGTTTTGGGTTTGTCAAATCTTTCAGTCCCTCGGCCCATTGCCTGACCGCCCTTTTTTCAGCATCTCTATCATCGGGAAGCGGCAGGTTTCTCGCTATATCATAGGTCATAAGCGGCAGAAATCTCAGGTAATCGTTCTTTTTTTCCTTATCGTATTTTTGATACATCTGAGCGTAATAAAGCAGATTGCGCGCAAAGCCTGTTGAAACATTCTTATCAGCGAGCCATTGTTTTAGCTTTATTGATTCTACCAGTATATCTGGAAGTTCATTCCATGTTATCACGTGTCCGAATATCGTTACTCTGTCTCTGCCCGAATCTTTTGCCTCATCAAGGGCATTGTCAGCCATCTCAACCGCCCTGAATACAGGATAGTTATGCTTAACCAATCCAATGCCTGCCGATATGGTAAGGTTTTTATTGCCCGAGCAAAATCGCTCAAATTCTCTGTTAAGCTCCTCTGCAAAGTCTATGATCTTGTTCCATGGTCCGATGACGAGAACATCATCACCGCCTGAATAGACTGTATAAAGTTCTTTATATTTGCCTTCTATAAGTCTTTGCATATGTCCGCTGAAAAAGACATCCAGCATACGGCTTAATGTCGCAATTCTTGAAACTGTCTTGTTTCCTCTAAACCCTCTTGTAAAAATCTGTCCAAGATTATCAGCATCGGCTTTGAGATAGCCAAGCAAAGCACGGCCTTCGGCAGACTGCGCAATGCAGTCAAAAAATTTCGGCATGCCTTTCTGGACATCAGCCGTGTTTGTGCAATTGTCATTTTTTCGGCAGACATCACAATCGGTCTTGTCCTTGAATAACGGTATATGGTTAGCCACATATCTGAAGCTATAAGGATGACGGTAATCTGGCGTATATTTACAGAGTGACATAACCAGATACGCATTTGAAGACGGGTTTCCCTTTAAATCGAACGAATATCCGCAGGGGCCTTTAAACTCGCCGCTGCTGTCTTTATAAAAGCTTATATGCCCGGCGCCCGGCAGTAGTCTTCCAATCTTCTCATCGTCAGAGCACCTGTCGCAAAGATGCGTATGCGATTTATCATCGAATTCGCCGGGAAATTTTTTGCACGCCTTGCAGAGTTTCTCTTCCGCTTCATAATTAACATCCAAAACCATCATATCGGCAGACCACGCGCCATCGGCAAGAATACTTTTAAGAGGCATCTTTTTTACAACCTGCAATTTTGAATTCAATTCATTCAAAATCCCTTCAAATCCTTTGGAGGTTTCATCGCTTCCACTAAAATCCCTGCCTGATGCTACAATATAGGCCATATTCAGATTTATTTCTGCATTGAACTGTTTATAGAACCATTGGTCAATCTCGCACTGTAATTCACTTAGCTTATTTTGAGCATCATCTCTGTTCGGCAGAAGGATATAAAACTTGCCGCCGGAAACCATCAGAATATTACATATAGGCAGATTAAATTCATGTAGAATTCTGTGGCTGATGATCTCGGCAATCATGGCAAGCTGAAATGAACGGGAGCGGAGCCTCTTTGCGACGCCGCCTGCGCCAATATGCGTAATGTTGAAAATATAGTTTTGAATGCCAGAGAGGTCTCCAGATAGAAGGATAAACTTTTCAGTTGCATCGTTTTTTATTTCTTGCAAATCGAATTCAGGGGAATGATATTGATAAAGACATGCGGCTATAGCTGCGGTTGTCTTCAAATGGTCAAAAAGCGAGACATCCGGAATATCTTCCTGTGTGTTTGCGGGAATACACCACGCATACCTCATCAAAAGGCTCACGATATGCGAAAACATTGTGTCAAAACCGGTATTTTTGAGATTTTTAACCAGATCATTGAACTCTTCGCCAAAGGACTTCAAATGCTTATTAAATTCATCCGCCTCATATTCTTTAAATTTTTGCGGAAAAGCATTCTCGGGAGACAATGGCGCAAGTCTGTATTTTTGAGGTTCAGGAAGTTCTTTGTTCAACTCTATGCGGCTTAATACCGATACCAGAGGAGTCCTCTTGAAGTCCTGATAAGCATTGGCCTTTTTGCCTCTTTCAGATGATGAGTAATTATCAGCGCGACTAACAAGAAAAGAAAGAGGTCTATATTGTTCAGGAGCTTTTTGGCACAGCAAATCTTCATCAAAATTACGCTGATCTTCGTGATGACGCTGCACAAGGGTCTGAAAAAGCTCAAAGTCTACAAATTCAGAGAAGAATTTTTTAAATGCCCCGACAAAGACCGACGAGACTTTAGGATGTTTGCCGCCGGTGTCAAGGTTGCCAAAACTGCCTCTCTGAAGCATTTTCCCCGCATCATGCAGCAGGGCTGCAAGGACTACAGTCTGGTATTCTTTTTGATTAAAACCGCCCATCTGTTATAGCTCCCCCTTTTCCAGCATTTCCCTTATCCTTTTTGCCTTCGCAGGCATAGCCTTATGAAAGAACTCCATCTGTGCCTGAAGCCACTGGAGCTTTAATCTTACAGGCTTTTTCCTGTAGGCCTCTATACCTTCTTTTGTCTTATAATATAAAAGCGGTTCTTTAAGAGTTTTATTCTTCATCACGGGGGTCCCCAAAAAGTCTCTGACTTTTTGGGGCGCCCTACCTCCACTCCTTCAGGATTTTTCTGAGGTAAAAGATGTCTGCCCTATCCTGCGCTCTGTCTGATTTCTCTTTCATCTTTATTAAGTCATCTATGGGAACAACATGGATGATCGTATCCATAAATTTTATCTTTTTTCTTTTTTTGTAAACCTCGTCAAAATTAAAAGGCACATCAACAAAAATATCAAGAAGAAAAAATGGTTTCTTTGGGTCATAAAGACTGAAGACTGTCATCCCCTTGTTTACAATCCAATCTTTCCTTTTCTCTTCATCCATAAGATCTTCAACCTTGACAGGGATTTTTGGTTTCAGCCCGAGCTCTTTAGCAACATCTATAAACCTTAAAAGGTTTTCTTTATCAAGCTTTAGAATAATGTCTATATCAGCAGTAGCTCTTTCAATGCCATAAAGATTAACGGCAATTCCGCCTCCAACAAGGTACTTAACAGATCCTTTATCCAGAGAATCAAATAGTCTTTTAAAAATATCCATACAAGCCCCTTTTTTATAAAAGCATTATTCCAAAATTTGAAAGTTTTTTCAACAAAAGAAACATTTCTGAAATGTTTTCAGCCGAAATCTTGCACGGTTCTAAACCTCATGGCTTTAAAGTGGTTGTCGTATGTGAAAGCCGTATCTATCTTCAACCTTTCCATTAAGGCGAAACTGGTGCAGTCTGTGTAACCGAATCCAGCATCTCTGTGCGTCAGGAGGATCTTCCATGCCCTTTCCTCATCGGCATCTGTGATTTGCACAAGGCTCGCAAATCTGCTCTTTTTCAGTTTTTCTCCGAATTCGCACGCCACTTTCCAGCCCAATCGGCTCACGAGAAGCGTTACCGTTTCGTCAAATATAAAATTTGTTGTCAGGAGCGGGATTGAGTTGTTTTTGTAAAATTCTCTGGCACTCCTGTGATCAGGGTCTTTTTCGTCAATCAGGCATACCACTCACCTGTGTCAACAAATATCCGCTTCATCTTGTCCTGCCATATAGGTATTTGTCATGCTCTCTCGCCACAGGAGAACCATCACCCCTACCTATGCCGATCAACTCTGATATGGGGTCTTTCTCCTTGTCAGACGCCTGGCATAGGAGCTTCTCAGACAGCAATTCCCTGATAATCGCCGATATGCTCTTTTTTTCCTTCCTTGATATTCCGAGAAGCATCTGATACTGCCAACCGTCAAGAGATATCTGAGTTCTATGCTTAGCTCCTTCCATACAGCCCCCTTTTTTTACATTTTACATCATACATCAAAAATCTTAAATTTTGGCCCCACGTTCAGATAATTCGGACCTTCCCCTTCTCCACCCTCACGCCGTATCTGCTACTGGCGTATTGTTTCACAGTCGTGATTGTGTAATATGGAAGTAAGGTGTCATCCATTAACTGCTCTTTTATCGCCCTGTTGATCTTGCTTATGTTCGATCTTATAATCTCCATACGGAGTCCTTCTTTGCATTTGTCGAGTAGATCGTCTGCACGGGAAGGTTGGATGCTGTATATTGTTCTGTAGTCTTTTGACATCTTTTCAAGGGCTGGTCTACTCGAAAGGTCTACTATAGGAAGAAAGCAGTCTACACAATTAAGACAGTAGACATTCTCAGGATATTTGCAGTGGTCTAACTTCTGTCTCAGATAAGCTGTGTAAACCATTAGTTGAATTGGCACCATATCAATGGGGATGTCTCCGATATAGACAGTCCCTTCTCTTAGTTTAACAGTCAAAAGTGGCTGCATTGTTGCAGTATCTATTTCCCTCTGCCCCTCGGCAACTAATTCCTTGAAACCCTTCCCATGGAGGGACAGTTTCTGGCTTAACCTTATGAATGGCAACTCTGCGAGATATATTTCTGCATCTTTTGTGTTGAGCGGCTTTAAACCTCCATGTTCCCCCTTACCACTTTTCCCGCTAATTTCCCCTCGACCCTCTTTATTAATGAGGGGGATAGGGGGAGTTAACATCCTATCCTTTTTAGGCTTATAGAAAAACCCAGGGTTTGATTCAAATTCAGGCGTTACAAGGACATGGTAGAGCTTATCCCAGGGCCTTCCAAAGAGTTGTAGGGCAGAACCCATATAAAAGCTCATGGTCTTTCTGCCGCCTGCGAGGGAGCAATGAAGGCGTGCCGTGGAGTCCTTTGTCTTGTCTCTGATAAAGGATGTTATCAGATCGCCTATTGCCTCAGTGTCTGACCCTTCTCTTATGTCGTCAATTTCATTGCCCTCTGCGTCTTTGACAGTGATGAAAGAATTCTCCGACAGTTCTATCTGTGGTAGGTCATATTCGGCTGTAAGCTCCTTGAGGATACCCTTTTCTATCAGGGTGTCTTCAATTCTTTTCCTGCCGATGGATGTCGTGATTATATAGACCTCGTCAGGAAAGACAGGCGGCTCCTGTTGTGAAAGGGCATAAATGGTCTCTGTGATTATCTGCGGGGTTGCGCCTGCAACAAAGATAAGTATTTCTTTAAACTTTTTCATTGCTTAAGTGTAATTGGGATTAACAGAAAATTAAAGAGAAGAAATATTTCAGAAATATTTTTATTCCTCATACCTCCCTCTCCCTGTACCCCACACTGCAGTCCCGGTGTCCGCAAATTACAATACCAGGTTATAGCCCTCTCTGTCTATGTTATGGCACTAAAAATCTTCACAGCCCCTTCACGGACTACCCTTATCCTGCCCTCCGAGAGATCAACGATGGTCGAAGGCAGACCGCCTGGTGTTTGACCCCCATCGATGAGGAGGTCGATGGAGCCGCCGAAATATTTCACAACCATCTCTGCGCTATCTGCAGGAGGCATCCCTGATGGGTTGGCGCTTGTTGCGGTGATCGGAAAACTTGCCCTCCTTGCGAGCTGAAGTGCAAAGGATTCCCCGGGAATCCTTACTGCGACCATCCCAGTCCCGGATGTGAGATACACTGACAGACCCTCTCTTGCGGGAAGGAGCAATGTTAGAGGGCCTGGCCAGAATCTGGCCATCAGCGTTTTTGCTAAAAGGGGGATATCCCTGAGCCATTCATGTGAAACTATGGATGAAAGCAGGCCTATTTCACCGATTATAAGCGGCATCGCCTTTTCCTCTGGACGCCTTTTCAACTCATAGAGCCTTTTCTGGGAATCTCCCATATCGAATTTCACACCGAGGCCATAGAATGTCTCTGTTGGATAGGCGATTAAACCTCCACCCTTCAGGACGTCAATCGCCTCATTTATGGCCTTATCGGTATTGTCTCTACTAAGCCTTATATACATTCGGCCCTCCACATCAGGGATGCAATATACAGAACGATAAGAATCATAACAGAGCCTTTATTGGATTGACAAGAATTCGTTTTTACATGTATTCTAATAATTCACAGGGCCGCTAGCTCAGCTGGTAGAGCAACGCCCTTTTAAGGCGTGGGTCGTTGGTTCGAATCCAACGCGGCTCATAACCAGGGTCCCCAAAAAGTCAAAGACTTTTTGGGGAAGGTTGTCCCCATCGTCTAGCCCGGCCCAGGACATCGCCCTTTCAAGGCGGTAACGCGGGTTCGAATCCCGCTGGGGACGCTACAAAGAATCGTATCTCTAAAAAGCGGAGATGGGTATGAGAATCAGCCATTATTCCTTCGGAAGGATAACCATCGATGGCAAAACTTACACCTCTGATGTGATTATCTACCCTGACCATGTAGACCCTTCCTGGTGGAGGAAGGAGGGGCACTCGCTCGATGTGTCTGACCTTACCGACATTATCGATGCGATGCCAGATGCCATTGTAATAGGCACAGGTTATTCAGGAATGATGAATGTGCCTGAGGAGACAGTTAAATTTATCAGGGCAAGGGGTATCGATGTTCATGTGGCGAGGACAGAAAGGGCGATCGAAATCTTCAACAGCCTGCATGAGGATAAAAAGTCGGTAGCTGCACTTCATCTCACATGTTGAGTTGGAGTATGGAGTAATGTTTATTTAGTATCCAATACTCCATTATCTCTGTTATCTCTGTGCCCTCTGTGGTTAATTACTTATTTGGATTAATGATGCCATTCTTTATAAGCCCTTCGATTATTGTATAGCCGCCACACGGCTCTGCATCCAGCCCATCCCTGAAGTCACAGCCATCTACCAGGAAATCGCACATCCCACAGATGAGCAATCTTATATCTTCATCGCATGAAAAGTCAGGTCTTGCCTTAATCCCATCAATTGCGAATCCAAGGGCCTCAGGGGTAAATCTGTTTGCGAGGAAATTATATGTCTCGCAGGCAAGATCCTCTTTACCTTCTTTGTAAAAACGGCAAAAACCCCTGCAGATGATGTCTGTATATCGATCCGTCTTCACAGGGTCGCCTCAGCCTGTAACTTCTTTTAACCAGTTCATGTAATCGACGGAGCCCTCAACTATCGGAATGGCGATAATCTCAGGGACTGTGTAGCTGTGGAGCCTTTTTACTTCCCTCGAAAGGGCATCGAAGAGATGCCTCTGTGTCTTCACGACCATTAATACCTCTGGCTCATCCTCTATCTTTCCCTGCCAGCTATAGATCGAGCGGATGCCTTTAACAATGTTCACACAGCCGGCAAGCCTGGCCTCAACAATGGCCCTTGCGATCTTTGCGGCCTCATCCTCATTAGGTGCGGTTATGAAAACCACTATGTCTTCCATGTCACTTTGCCTTTCTAACTACACAGACCTTCTTAAGATGATCAGTCAATCTCCTGATATCACCAAGATTTTTCTTAAGAACCCCGTAAACAATGGCATCGTCAATTCTGTCATAGCAGTGAACAATGATATTTCTCATCCCTATCATTTTATCTATAAGGGATATAAATTCAGAGGGGAACAAACCCTTTTCTTCAAGAATCAAAAAGACCTCTCTGTTATTCCCTGGCTCACGTAATTTTCTATCAGCGATAAGCATTTTACCTATATCAATAATTGCCTCTATTATTTTATGAAGGTTCCTCTCTGCCGAATCTTTATCTTTCCATGCATTCCTGTATCTTTCGAGGGAAGGGGTTTCCTTTCTTATTTCCGATAGCTTTTTTATGCAATCATCTATTAATTCAAGCTTTCTGTGGTATATCGCCATACTTTTTCTCTCTTAAAAATCTCAGATAGGGCTCAAAGTCAAAATATTCTCTCTTGACAGCATTTTCGAACTCAAGTCTCTCAGAGGTATCTTTTTCATATACAAGCACTCCCTTTGTGATAATATTATATTGAAGTTGCAGAGATACATATTTATCCCTCAGGTCAAGAATGCTCACTTCTCTCTCAATGCCGATTTCTCTCAGGAGCGATGTAAAGATACCCTCTACCTTTGAGATCAGCTCCAACCTTCTGAAAGCATCGACATCATAAAAGGGAAGCATGGCGATATCAATATCGCTATCTGCTCTAAGTCTGCCCTTAACAACAGAGCCATAAAGGTATATTGCTGCTATATCATTGGGCATCAAAATATGTCCAGGCTTTGATCTTAATGTCTCGATTATATCATGTGTCCGCATAGTGGAATTATACAGGTTTGCAGTGGCTAATACAAATTTTGCGTTTTGAGAATGTCCTCGACAAATTTCCCGTCCTTCATGAGTGTTGTCCTTCTTCCGTTTTTATCGGTAAGCATCACAGTGGGTCTGAAAAATACAAAATCCTGGTGGAAGGGGGTCTTCACCTTACCACCAAAGGAGCTATTGTCTCCCAGTGCTATATGTATTGTACCGAGGATCTTTTCTGACTCGAGGATGTTATCAGGCCTTCTTGCCTTATCGTTTGTGCCAATACCGAATTCTGCTATGTTTGCGTTTTCCCTTCTTTCAGATAGCTTTGCTTTTAAGAGCTCTGCATATGGCTCATCGCCTTCAACTTTTATAACAATTCCATCCTTAATGGCAAGCGTAACCGGTGACCTCATCTCTCTTGTGGGTGCCCATTCGAGGATGAGCCTCCCCTCCGCCGTGCCTTCCAGGGGTGCGAGATACACCTCACCTGCAGGGAGATTACCGAAAGAGCCAGGTCTCGTGAGTATCCCTGTGTCGGCCTCAGCCCTTCTACCCCTCTTTGAAAAGGACAGTATGCTTCCATTGGAGGTCTCCATCTCTATGTAATCCGCCCTATTGACCATCTGTGCTATTTGCTTTGTTCTCATCGAGAGCGCTCTCCAGTCAACATCCATAGCCCCTTCGAGCATCGAGACATCAAACAGGGGCATGCTCGCATATCTTGTGCCGCACATCCTCGTAAGAAGGTCTCTGAATCTTGTATGGCTTGTGGAGTAATTGGAGAGGGCTATTACCGCATCGATGCAGAAATCCCTGTATTTCCTTATGATCGCCTCTGCACCTTTTATCTCCCCATCTGTGATCTCTTTTGTAAGGAGCGGCATTAAAAGGCCCTCTCTAATCAGTCTATCCACGGCCCTCTGACCGAATGCGAGGCGCCATAGTTCCTCAGGGGGCTCCGCTCCATGGGCCATGGTTGCTGGATATTCGTGAAATGATACCCTCTTTGTGAATGCCTTTCCGACCTCGGCAGTGAGAATCGCTATGTCCCTGAGCCTCTCCCTCCTGCATTGCTCTGTAACATCCAGAACCTCGCCTTCACGGATCCTGTCTGTGAATACGAGGACGCTCTCTGTCCTCTTAATGCCGAGGTTTTTTGTATATATCGCCCTGATTGCTTCAGCCAGCATATTTCAACCTAAATCCCCTTAAAATCCCACCAAGGCTGATACCAACCCCTATCGAAAGACGAGCTCCATCTGTTCGAGGTGTTCACCTGGAAAGCTGATAGGGTAATTATTGTCAAAGCAGGCTGTGCAGTAATCTTCAGGGTCAGGCACAATCCTCCTGATGCCTTCGAGGCTGAGGTATGAGAGGGAGTCTGCCGTTATATATCTCCTTATCTCATCCATTATATGCGTGGACGCTATGAGTTCCTGCCTTGTGGGTGTATCGATGCCGTAGAAACATGGGCCGATGGTAGGAGGTGAGCTGATCCTCATATGGACCTCTCTTGCACCACCGCCTTCCCTTAACATCTTCACAATCTTTTTGCTCGTCGTTCCTCTCACTATAGAATCATCGACCACGATAACCCTTTTGCCTTCGAGGAGCTTTCTTACGGGATTGAGTTTGATCTTCACCCCGAAATGTCTTATGGCCTGCTTTGGCTCGATAAATGTCCTGCCGACATAATGGTTTCTGATAAGGCCGAAGTCAAAGGGGATGCCGCTTTCCTCGGAAAACCCTAATGCAGCAGGCACACCAGAATCAGGCACAGGTATGACGAGGTCGGCATCAATGTATGATTCTCTCGCAAGCTGCTTACCGAATTCCTTCCTCATCCCGTTGACATTCTGATACCCGAAGATATAGCTGTCAGGCCTGGAAAAATATATGAACTCAAATATGCAGTATGCCCTCCTTATACTTGTTAAAGCCTTTATCGACCTTATGCCATTATCATTTATAACCACCATCTCCCCGGGCTCAATATCCCTGATATAACTCGCACCTATAAGGTCGAGGGCACAGGTCTCCGAGGCTATTATATAAGCACCGTCAACCTGACCCATGCAGAGAGGCCGAATCCCGAAGGGATCCCTTACAGCGATAAGCTCCTTCTCCCTGAGTATAAGGAGACTGAAGGCACCACTGACCTTCGCGAGGGCCTGGATCATCCTCTCATGGGGGTCTTCCCCCTTTGCATGGGCGATAAGGTGGACTATCACCTCACTGTCAGAGGTCGACTGGAATATGGCGCCTTCTTCCTCAAGCTCCCTTCTCAGCTCGACTGCATTGGTGAGGTTCCCGTTGTGGGCTATGGCGAGTGAACCGAGGGCAAAGTTGGCCACTATGGGCTGCACATTCTTCAATACGCTGCTGCCTGCTGTGGAGTAGCGATTATGGCCGATGGCAATATAGCCTGGCAGTCTCCTGAGCCTCTTTTCCGTAAATATATCAGCAACAAGGCCCATGGATTTTTCGATATGTAGCTGCTTTCCGTCTGATGAGCATATCCCGGCCCCTTCCTGGCCTCGATGCTGTAAGGCATAAAGGCCGAGATATGTCAGATTAGCGGCCTCGGCATGGCCATAGACCCCGAATATGCCGCACTCTTCGTGGATGTCGTAAAACATCATCTCCTGTAATACCTCGGAGGGTAATGTCTCCTCGGAAGCCTGTACCAGGGCCCCCGGTCTTTATCGCTGTAAAACCACGCACCATCCCAGTAGTAATAGTAAAAGCCGCTGTAGAAATAGACATGCCTGCGGGGGATCAGGACAACCGGCGGCAGGGGCGGCGGCACGACTATGTGGGGCGGAGGGGCCTCTATAATCACACCGGGCGGGCCTACCACAATAGTTCCGATCGGCTCGATATATGTCCCCTCAGGCGTCACAACAGCAGCACAGCCTGCTACGGTCAATGTAAGACACAAGGCCATCACTCTGGTCCCTAAACAGTCTCTGACTTTTTGGGGTGCCCTATTCCATCCCATAACCCCTCCTATGGTCTATCAGGAGAGAACCTGATATAGTTTTCCCAGTATGTTAGTAATTCCCTTGTTGCTATGAGGTCACGAAGGCAGTAGCGGGCTATATCAACATACCTCCCGGACATAAAGAGTTCCCTGACCTCATATCCTGTTATGCCCTCGGACTTTGGGCTCTTTATACCGAATGTCCTGCACCACATATCAAGGCTGAACCTTCTCCTCGATGCCCCATAAAAGGTGAGCTGGTCGAGGAGGTCGATATGGGTGCCATTATATCTGTTAGGCATAAGGTCCCTCGATGGTTTTATCCTGTGGACGGCAGACCTTATCATTATGAACGGACAGTCAAAACCCCTGCCATTAAAGGTGATGAACTGGTCATAACCCTTTATCGCATCCCAGAATCGCTGCAGTATTTCCTTTTCTGTTCCTGTCTGAAAACTTATTCCTTCCTCTTCAAATGGCAGCAGGGAATCGTCTGGCGTCTGGAAATACACAGCACCCCTCATGGTATCGGGGTTGAGCATCCCTATGGCCGCAATCTCTCCCGTGAGCGGATAAAGTGAAAGGCTCTCCTTTACCTCCCTTATATCCTCTTCTGTTTCTGCCCATCTGAGGAGGTAATTCTGGGCCTCTTTATCGAGGGAGGAGAAGTCTCTGCCGACCGTCTCTATGTCCAGGATGATCCGTGACATGCCCTCATTCCTGTTTAGCCTGTCTTTACGCTGCCTTTGGCAGCTCCTTAAAGACCTTCCATGTCTTCAGCAGGTCAATGGCCCTCTGAAGCTGGATGTCTTCCTTTTCAGAAACCTCAAGTGGAGCTGTCTCCTGCTCGGGAACTGTTCCCTCCTCCTTCTGTTCGTTCTTGAGGTGCCTCTCGAGGTCCTTTTCCCTCATAACAGTATGTTCTTTCACGCCGTTTTTCGTCTCTAACTTTACGACAATATCAGGGGTAATACCCGTGGACTGTATCGATGTCCCGCTTGGGGTATAATACCTGGCTGTCGTGAGTCTGAGTGCAGAGCCATCACTCAGGGGGATGACACTCTGGACCGAACCCTTCCCGAAGGTCTGAACACCGAGTATCACGGCCCGGTGCCAGTCTTTAAGGGCACCTGCCACTATCTCTGAGGCGCTTGCGCTGCCCTGATTCACAAGGACAACCATGGGAATGTTTTCATAGTGCGGATGGCCGTCACCTGTGCGGTATTCCACCCTCTCTCCTGCCCTGTCTTTTATATATACAACAAGTTTGCCCGGCGGCAGGAATTGACTTGCAACATCAACGGAGCTATTAAGAAGACCGCCAGGGTTATTCCTCAGGTCGAGGATCAGGGCATTAATCTTCTCATTGCTGAGCTTGCCCATGGCTGTTGATAGGTCAGCAGCCGTCTGTTCCTGGAACTGAGTGAGCTTTATATAACCGATCCCGTCCTCCAGTACCTTATGCTTCACGCTCTTTATCTTTATGATATCCCTGACAATCGTAAAATCCTTAGTCTCCTTCCATCCTTCCCTGAGGATGGTGATCTTTACAGGGGTCCCCTTTGGCCCTCTCATCTTGCTGACGGCATCCTGAAGACTCATGTCCTTTGTGCTCTGGCCGTCGATCTTAATTATCCTGTCCCCTGCCTTTATCCCTTCCTTGTAAGCGGGTGTGTCTTCGATCGGTGCGATAACGGTGAGGATGCTATCCTTGATGCCTATCTGTATGCCGAGGCCGCCAAACTCACCCTTTGTGTCGACCTGCATCTCCTTATACGCCTCAGGGGTCATGAACCCTGAATGGGGATCGAGAGAGTTCAGCATCCCCTTGATAGCGCCATAGATGAGGTCCTTTGTCTTTATGTCTTCCACATAATTCTTCTTCACTATAGACAGAACCTCTGTAAACACCTTGAGGTTCTCATACCCCTCGACCTCGGCATTTACAGGACCTAATGACCACCTGCCTATAACAATTCCTGCAATGGCTACAGACAGGATAAGTGTCCATGTGATAAGTATCTTTTTCCTATTGCTCATCATCTCTTTGTAACCTCCGTTATTTCCTCTTTAACCACTGTGCTGGATCAAGGGGTCTCCCCTTGTATCTCACCTCAAAATAAAGGGATGGAGCATTCAGGAGTCCTGAATCTCCCACCCTGCCAACAGCCTCTTTTACTTTTATTATATCTCCAACCTTTAAAAAAGTCTCTGATAGATTTGCATACAGGGTATGGTATCCCTCGCCGTGGTTTATTATCACGAGGTTGCCATAGCCCTTGAACCAGTCAGCGAATACAACCTTTCCCCCATAAACAGCCGTTACCGTATTATCGTTGGTCTTGATGTATATGCCGTTCCTGAAGACAGGTGTGTTAAACCTTGGGTCCCTGTGGCTGCCGTAAGGGATGGCGATACTCCCATTGGCAGGCCAGGGGAGCCTTCCCTTCATAGCAGAGAAGCCCTTGGCTTCGTAGGTCTCCTTTTCCTCGAGTTTCCTGATGACATCGAGAAGCCGCTTTGATGCCTCCCGTAGCTCTTTGAGCATCCTCTCATGGTTCAGTTTTTCTCTTCTGACTGACGCAAGAAGAACGGCCTTCTCCCTCCTTTTCTCAAGGAGGGAAGCCTCTGTAAGCCTGACCCTCTCCTGCCCTCTCTTTAATTCTGCACGAAGGTCTGAAAGCTGTTTTTCCTTTTCATTAAGCCTTTTGAGGTTTTCGGCATATTCCTCAATTACCCTTCGCTCGTGTATGGAAATCCTTTCAAGGTATCTCCACCTCCTCATAAGCCCTGCCATGTCGTCGGTCTCTGAAAGCAGAACGAGCAGGTCTCCTGAGTGCCCATATCTCTGCATGGCCCTGAGTCTCCTTCTAAGCCAGTCCTTCCTTTTATCCAGATATTGTCGTGTAGCAGATATCTCGGCCTCAACCTTTTTTATCTCAGACTCTATCTGTGCGATACGCCTCTGCTGCTTCTCTAACTCTGCTTCCGCCGCTGACAGCCTTTTGTTGACATCGTCGATGTCCTCAAGAACTGAATGCTCACGCCTCTTTGCATGTTCGAGTCTTTCCTTGTGGGCCTCTATCTCTTTCTGTATCTTTTGATACCTCTCTTTGGGGTCCTCAGCGAAAACGGTATTAGAAAGAAGCAATGCAGGTGAACAATAAATAAAGAACGAGAAGGTTAAGATGCAGATCGATTTTGCAATTTGCAATTTGCAATTTGCAATTTGCATTTTCTAATACCTTATCCTCCCGATAGCTACTAATGCACCTGTAATGCCGAGAAAGAGACCGGCTACAGGCAGAGAAAGATAGACCTCAGATGGAAAGGTTATTGACCTGAAGATCGGCATTGTCATACTCAATCTGTAAAAAACGCTGTTGTAAAAGGCAAACAGTAGCGTTGCGCTTATGATGCCCCCGAGCACACCGACAGCACCACCCTCTATAACAAAGGGCATCCTGATAAACCCCCTTGTTGCACCAAGGAGCTTCAATGTCTCTATCTCTTCATTGCGGCGATAAAAGAGTATCTTGACTGTGCTATAGCATATAAAAATTATCCCTGCCAGCATTATCGCTGTAAGGATAATACCCATGGTCTGGATGCCGGTCTTTATGGAGTAGATGTACCGGACGATACCCTCGCCATACTGTACGTCCTCTATGCCGTTTATCTTTCTAATATCGGCGACAAATGCCTTTACAGAGTCCGGGCCGACTGCTCCCCTTTTTAGCTTTATCTCTATGGACGCAGGAAGCGGATTCTCATCCAGCCCCTCGAGGATGTAGTCGGCATCCCTCAGAGATGTCTTTAGCTCTTTCCATGCATCTGCCCTTGATATGTATCTTACCTTCCCCACGCTGCTGTGTTTTTTGATGAGGTCTATTATATCTTGAGAATCCTTCTCAGATAGGCCATTGTTCAGGTATGCCACTACAGAGAATCTTTCAGGGAGCCTCCTCGAAAAGAGGTCTATATTGTAAATGGACAATGCAATAAGTGCCATCACTACCAGGGCAATCGCTATGGTCAATGCGGACAGGATATTGACCCACCTTTCATGCCACAGACTCTTCAATGCAACCCTTACGGAATATGGCATGCTACCCCCTATCCTCTCCCACTATAGTGCCGCCTTCCAGTCTGATTATCCTTTTGCCTGTTTCCCTGAACAGGTCTCTATTGTGTGTGGCAATCAGGACTGTTGTCCCGCGGGCATTTATCTCCCTGAATATCCTCATGATCCCTTGAGCCGTGTCAGGGTCGAGATTGCCTGTCGGCTCATCGGCAAGCAGTATTACAGGGTCTGCCGCAATGGCCCTGGCTATCACAACCCTCTGCTGCTCACCCCCTGAGAGTGTAGAGGGGAGGCTGTCGGTTTTATGGCGGAGATTCACCATCCTGAGGGCCTCAAGGCATTGTGCCTTCACCTCTTTTTCGGAGATATTTCTTATCCTGAGTGCCAGCGCCACATTGTCAAACACATTCTTATTCAGCAGGAGCCTGAAGTCCTGAAAGACTATCCCGATGCTTCTCCTCAGCAATGGGATGCTGGAGCCGTCAAGCCTGTCAGTGCTCCACTCGTTTATAGATATTACACCCCTGTCAGGAAAGTCAGCAGCGTAAATGAGCTTAAGGAGGGTTGTTTTGCCAGCGCCGCTCGGTCCGGTTATGAAGGCCATCTCGCCCTTTTCTATAGAAAGGTTTATGTTCCTCAGGGCCGTGGTCGTCTCGTAGAATTTTGATACATCCTGAAAGTGTATCATAGTTTCAGCGGAGGATGACAACGCGCCTCTTTAATAGCTTTTATAATATCAAAGGCCGTAAGGCCATAAAACCTGAGCAATTCATCGGGTTTACCCGAGCGGCCAAACTCATCCCGCACACCAATCCTCTTTACAATGGCAGGCCTTTTTTCGGAAACAACCTCACACACCGCACCCCCCAGCCCACCTATGATAGAGTGCTCTTCGGCAGTAACAATGAGCCCCGATGCCTCTGCTGCCGTAATTACTGCATCCTCATCGATAGGCTTGATGGTTGACATGTTTATAACACCGACATCAAGGCCTTCAGCCTCTAACACCTGTCTGGCCTCCAGGGCCGCCGCCACCATTATCCCTGTGGCAATTATATTGGCGTCTCTGCCTGTGTGGAATGTGTATGCCTTTCCTATCCTGAACCTGTAATCTTCGGGCATAACAACTGGCACCTTTGCCCTTCCGAGTCTCACATAAACAGGGCCGCTATATTCAGCGACTGCATTTATCACCTGTTCTGTCTCGAGGCCATCAGCAGGGACTATTACGGTCATGTCAGGTATAACTCTCATCAGCGCTATATCCTCAAGCGCCTGATGGGATGCGCCATCTTCGCCAACAGTAATGCCGCCATGGGTTGCGACGAGTTTTACATTTAGCCTTGAGTAGCATATGGTCTGTCTTATCTGTTCCCATGCCCTTCCAGTCTCGAAAATGGCAAAGGTGGATGCAAAGGGAAGCTTTCCCGTGAGGGAGAGCCCTCCTGCAGTCCCTATCATATCCTGTTCAGAGATACCTATATTGAAGAACCTCTCTGGAAATGCAGTGGCAAACTTCCCGGTCTTTGTAGAGCCCGAGAGGTCTGCATCGAGAACGACCACATCGTCCCTTCTCCTGCCGAGTTCTAAAAGTGCGTTGCCATAGGCATCCCTTGTTGCTATCGACTGAGCGGCTTTAACTGCAGAGAGCGGTTTACCTTCCATCTCCCCCAAGCTCCTTTAATGCCCTTTCAAGTTCCTCCCCTGTCGGCGCTATGCCGTGATATTCTGCCTTCCCCTCAAAAAATGAAACGCCCTTCCCTTTTACCGTCCTCGCAACAATCACCGTTGGTCTGCCCTTTATCCCCTCTGCCTCATCAAGGGCATTAACTATCTGTTCCATATCGTGGCCGTCTATATCGATCACATTCCAGCCAAATGCATCCCATTTTGCCGTGATGGGTTCGATGTTCATCACATCGCAGCAAAGCCCATCTATCTGCAAACCATTATTGTCGATTATCGCGCAGAGATTATCCAGTCTGTAATGAGCTGCTGTCATTGCAGCCTCCCATACCTGGCCCTCCTCTATCTCTCCATCGCCCAAAAGACAGTATACCCGTGATTCAAGGCCGTCCATTCTCAGACCGAGTGCAATGCCATTTGCGATGGATAACCCCTGTCCGAGAGAGCCTGTTGATACCTCAATCCCCTTCAGCATCTTTGAGCTTGGATGTCCCTGCAAAGAGCTGTCTATCTTCCTCAGTGTCCTAAGCAGACCTTTATCAAAATACCCTGTCAGGGCAAGGGCAGCATAAAGCAGCGGGGCCGCATGGCCTTTTGAGAGGATAAATCTGTCCCTCTCTCTCCATTTAGGGTCATCTGGCCTGTGCCTCATCTTGTAAAAATACAGGGCTGCCACAATGTCAGCAGCCGAAAGAGAGCCCCCTGTATGCCCTGAGCCTGACTCTGTCAGCATCTTAAGGATCTCTACCCTGAGCTGTCTGGCATGCTCCTTTAACGCCTTCAGATCCCTCATTGCTGTTGCTTGATTCATCTGGCTTTCGCCTTTCTGGCGATATGTTCAAGAAGTATCTCGTCGAGGCTCCTCTCCTTAACCCTGCCGCTGTCCACCGCTGGCTGATCATCTGTCGGCATCAGGGGTTCTCCTCTGCTGATTGAGGTTTGTCCTTCTGCTGTTAATCTGCCGCCCAGCAATTCCCTTATCATCTCCCTGTGCTGCTGCTGCATCATTGCTCTGAGCTGTTCCTTAAAATCAGGATGCCCGATAATGTTATCATAACTCGTCTTCTTTGAGCTGAGGATTGCGCCCTGATGGTATAGGTGAGTCACTATTACGGGATTACTCAGTCCGCTATCCTCTGTCTGGATATGATAAATCTTCCCTTTGTAAGTCACATTCGTATTGTAGCCGATAAGCATGGTCTTAATTTTAGCTTTTAGATATTATAAACCGATTATTTGAGAGATACAAGGGTGGAAGATGTAGTGACAAGCAGCAGGTAGCAGGGAGCAAATTCCTTGACCCTTGCTGCTTGACCTTGACTGCTTGCTGCTGTCTCGCAACTCGTTGCTGCTTTACATCCGACCGGATGTCGCATTTATTACGTCTCAACAGGGCAGATAGTTTATATCATAGCCGTTATTTTTGAAGGCATTCCTTAGTTCCTTCCTCTGCTCAGGGGTCATTGATGCGTATATTTGCTTTACCCTGTCGCCAGACCGATCAGGAGAACAGTTGTATCTGTAAAGATCATTCTTCATCGTCTCTGAAAACCTTGTATCCGAAAGTATCTTTTTAAGGTCTCCAGAGTCGCACAGCATCCTGTAGATCGCATTTGAGTCGCTGCCCCAGAAATAACCCTTACCACCCTTGCTGACAAGAAAGGTGGAAGTGCAGGCACCAATTGTTAGAACGGCCACAGCGGCTATTAATCCTCCAAAACCCTTCATCACTCGTCCCTCCTATTTGAAAAAAATAAGCTTATAAACACAAACCATGGGATATAGTTTTTCATGCCTCCCATACCTCCTCTTTAAGGCCTGGACACCATGAAGATTGGCCTCCAGACTATAGTTACCATTTTTACCTCCCCTCCATGGCCTTCCGAATCTTATTTTTTATATCAGAGGACGTCCAATCCCTCTCACCCATGAACTTCTCCACAACCACCCCCTTCCTATCTATGAGAAAACTTGTGGGAAGGCCAAAAACACCGTACTGATCAAAGGCAACCTCTTTGTCTTTGTCCATGAGCACAGGGAAGGATATCCCTTTCTCTAAAACAAAGGATTTGACCGGCCTGTCGGATGCATCGACCGATATTGCTATGACAGTAAACCCCCTGTCTTTTAATGCTGTATGGAGATTACCCAGAGAAGGCATCTCTGCCCTGCACGGTCTACACCAGGTAGCCCAGAAATTGAGGAGGACTACCTTCCCCCTGAGATCTGAAAGTGCAACCTTTTTCCCATTTATATTATTGAGATTAAATTCAGGGGCGTACTTGCCGACATCAGGGGCGGTATCAATTCCCCTTGCAACTGGTTGGCTGATCCTCAAAAGAGGAAGGGCAAGGACGATTAAAAAGAATAGGGCGTATCGCATCGTTTTTAAATTAAATAGTTTATAACATATTAAACTACTGTTTGTCAAGGTCACAATCCGTCCATTTTTGCAAAAACAGAGGATCTATGATAGAATTTAGCAAAAAGGGCGTGATGCTTAAGTCCGAGGTATAAGATGCCTGTAAACTATTAGAGGTCTATGAGGCCTTGAGAAAGGGCTTGGCAAGGAGGATGCCCGCATGGGAAAGGCATTACCTGAAGACAAACTAAGAGAGTCTGGGATTAAACTCCCCGACGCTCCAGCACCTCTGGGCTCTTATACGCCATGTATCCGGACAGGGAACCTCCTTTTTCTCAGCGGGATACTGCCCTTGAGGGAGGGTAAACTTCTAAAAACAGGCAGAGTTGGTGAATCTGTATCGATAAATGAGGCTGAAGAGGAGGCACGGCAGGTAGTGATAAATGCCCTGAGCATCTTAAAGGCATATCTCGGAGGCCTCGATAGGGTTGTAAGATGTGTCAGGTTAAACGGCTATGTGGCATCGGCGCCTGAATTCACAGGGCAGCCAAAGGTCTTAAATGCCGCATCAGACCTTCTCTGCGAGATATTCGGTGAAAATGGCAGACATGCGAGAGTTGCTGTTGGAGTGTCCGTTCTTCCCCTGAATTCTCCAATCGAGATCGATTTTATCTTCGAAGTAAATGGCCACTGAACAGTGACGCTTTACCCCTCAAATGGTCTATCCACGATTCGCGGACAATGCTGAACCTGTTCAAGGCACTTCCGCTGCAGTGATATATGCCAAAACCATTAGTTGTGATAGTAGGAAGACCGAATGTCGGGAAATCGACCCTCTTTAACAGGATGGTCGGTTCTCAGGCGGCTATCGTTGAAGCCCTTCCTGGTGTGACAAGGGACAGGAATTATATGGATGCTGAATGGGAGGGGAAGTCGTTCATTGTTGTCGATACGGGTGGCTTTTATCCCGAGCCTGCTGAAGAGATATTCCAGCAGGTGAAAGAGCAGGCATTGTTTGCCATTGATGAGGCCGATGTGATAATACACATCCTCGATGGGAAGGAGGGGTTAAATTTAGATGACATAGAACTTTCAAAGATGCTCAGGGCATCAGGGAAAAGGGTCTTATGGGTGGTGAACAAGATAGATGCCCCCTCAAAAGAGGACAGACTCTTCGATTTCTACAGGCTCGGTGTTGACGAGTTACTTCCCGTCTCTGCTGCAACCGGTTATGAATTTGATCTGTTTATGGACAGGGTTGTATCGCTCCTGCCTGAGGTAAAAGAGATAGAAGGTGCGATTGATTACCCAAAGGTGGCTGTTGTGGGAAGACCTAATGTCGGCAAGTCAACACTGGTCAATACCCTCATCGGCAAAAAGAGAATGATCGTGAGCCCCATTGCAGGAACGACGAGGGATTCCATAGATTCTGTCTGCACATATTATGGCAGAAAATACTTACTCATAGATACGGCAGGCATAAGGAGAAAAGGCAGGATCGGTTATTCCGTCGAGCGCTATGCAATGGTGAGGGCAGTGAGGGGCATAGAGCGCTCTGATGTTGCCCTTATAGTCCTTGACGCATCGGAGGGCATTGTTGAGCAGGACAAAAGGATAGCAGGCATCGTCGAAAGATACGGGAAGGGCGCAGTCTTTCTATTTAATAAATGGGACATGGTGAATGAGCCCGACAGTGCCTATAAGAGACTCATGGCAGAATTCCGTGATAAGCTCTGGTTTTTCAGTCACGCCCCTGTTTTAACAATCTCGGCCCTTGAGAGGAAGAGGGTCACAAAGGTTTTTCCCCTGATCGATGGCGTGGTCTCTGAAAGGAGAAAAAGGATAAATACCGCTGAGCTTAACGACTTCTTGAAGGAGATCGTGTCCAAAGCCCCACCGCCTTTGTATAAGGGGAAAAACATAAAACTCTACTACATAACCCAGTCTGGGATAGGGCCCCCGGAGTTTGTGGTGTTCGCAAACCACCCTGATGGTCTGAAGGATGCCTATATGAGATACATGGAGAGGGCCCTTAGGGAGCGGTTTTCATTCAGCGGAACGCCAATAAGAATTCATACGAGGCATAAGGCATCGCGATGAGGGCAGAGGACAGACATCTGTCCTCTGCCCTCCGAAGCCCAAAGGGGAGGGTGATATGGTCTCACTTATTGGAAGATACGTTGAGGTCATCGCAAACGATATAACCTATACAGGGAAACTGGTAGAGGTTAGCGAGACAGAGATCCATATCGAGACAGATTCGGGATGGATCGTTATTCCTGTCGAACAGACCGCATGTATCAAGGAAATAGAAAGTCGTCAGTAAGATCTTCTAAAGTTATAAGTTCAACTTGACAGGCTTGATGTTTTGAGGTATCTTTTATTTGTAAGATGAATCGAGGAGCTGAGCAAAATTTTTTATAGCAACTCGAGGCATCTGCTTATGAAAAGGGAGGTGGTGATTTAGAGAAGGTTTTTCAGAGAGGGTGTAGAACACCTAAAGATGTAATTTTAGAAACAAAACGAACGGGGGGATACGAATATGAAAAAGAAGATCGTTATCGGATTATGTCTTGCGATTGCAGCCTTCGGGTATTTGATTATGGTCTCAACATCCGGTCAGAATACTGCTGATGCTGCCAAGAGTCTGACGTTTAACGGAACCGCCTACATTGCAGGCCACGGTGGTCATCTCGCCATCATCGACCTTTCTACAATGAAGCCACCAACGGACATAGAGAAGGACAGGATTGTCATTAGCGAGGCCGGCTCTGAGATGGAAGGTGTTATCGCAGGGATGAAATTTGAGGATGTCAAAAAGGCAGGTGGAACCCACGGTAGCGCCCTTGTTGAAGGCAACAGGAAACTTATCGTTGGACTACTGAATGGGAATGTAGTGTCCTATGACCTCAAGACAGGGCAAAAGTCAAAACCGATCCCTGTAGGTAAAAAATTCTGCGATGCAGTCGTTGGGCCTGATGGGAATATATATTTTCAGGACATGGCCGATGGGAATGTCTATATATTCGACCCTAAAGGCATGAAGCTTGTTGATAAGATGCCTGTTGGTAAGGCCGTGTGCGGAATTGCATGGACAAAGAATCTCGAAAAGGCATATGTTTCAGACATGCCGCAGGGCATAGTCTATGTCATCGACTGGAAGACCAAAAAGACCATCAAGGAGATAAAGGACCCTGAAATGACATTCCTCCATCAGATCAAGATGGCTCCTGATATGAGGCATCTCTGGGTTTCGGCGCCTAATGAATTTGACCCCGGGCTGAAACCCGGCACACACGACTCACAGATTGTGGTTATCGATACAAAGACCGATAAAGTCGTTGACCACATTGTGCTTCCTGATGATGTGAGGCCTCACGACTTTGAGTTCACCCCTGATGGGAATTATGCCCTGCTTTCAGCGAGGACATACGAAAACGATAGTGTTCTTGCAGTGATGGATCTTAAGACCAAGAAAATAGTGCAGAAGGTTTCAGCATGCTATTCCTGCCATAGCAAATACGGCATTGAGGTAAAGATGGATAAGGGTTCACCACTGCTGTGTGGTGTGGTTGTTAACTGGAAGAAATAAGCAGAGATTATCGGATATGTTTTTATGGGGAAGGCGAATAGCCTTCCCCATATTTTACACAGATTCTTTATTTAATCTCTATGGAGAAAACGACAATAAACATCCCAGCCTTTGCGGTCAAAAACCTGCGACGAAGGCCCATCAGGACGGTTGTGCTCATGCTCGTTGTGGCTGTGGTAACAGGCACCCTTTTTTCTGCTACCATTTTTATCAGCAGCATGCAGAATGCCCTTAGGATCGGGACTTACAGGCTCGGTGCTGATGTCCTTATAGTCCCCGACAAATACGAGGCACAGGCCCGTTCAGCCCTGCTTGCTGGGGAGCCGACGAGTTTTTATATGAGCAGGGATGTGCTCGAAAAGGCAAGGATGGTCGAGGGTGTTAGGGCGGCCTCTCCCCAGATATTCATAAAACCTGCATCATTTACGTGCTGCTACAGTGTCGATGTCTTCCTCGTTGCCTTTGACCCTGCAACAGACTTTACGGTGAAACCATGGCTTGAGAAACACCTGAGAAAGCCGCTCGGCACCAATGAGATTATTACAGGTGCGGACATCCCGGTCATTGCTGGCGACTCAATCCCCTTTTTTGGAAGCATCTTTAAGGTGGTTGGCACGATGGAACCGACAGGTATGAAATTCTTTGACAATTCTGTATTTATGAATATAGAGGACGCATACAGGATGGCTGCGAATTCAAAGACAAAATCTATGCAGCCCATCGATATACCATCTGACAGGATCTCAGCAGTGCTTGTTCAGATCAAAGGGGAATACACCCCTGAGAGGGTAGCCATTAAGCTGCAATATGCCATACCAGGCATTAAGGCGATCGCCTCTGATGAGGTGATCAGCACAGTAAGGAGGCAGATGATCGGCACCTTAAAGGGGGTCTTTGCAATCAGTGGCGTTCTGTGGATAATGGCACTCCTCATGATAGGTTTCGCCTTTTATATGATAGTCAATGAAAGACAGAGGGAGATCGGCGTGCTGAGGGCTATGGGTGCAAAGAAAAGACATATCTTCAGACTTATCGTGGCAGAGGCCGTAGTAATATCGGCAATTGGTGGTATAGCAGGATTAACAGGCGGTGCTGTATTGATCATCTCATTTAAGAAACTCATTCTCCACAGCCTCAGGCTCCCATATCTGCTGCCGCCAATAACAGTGCTTTTAGAGCTCATCCTTGGGGCAATAATATTTTCTCTTTTTACAGGCCTCCTTTCATCCATACTCCCTGCCGTTAATGCAAGCAATATGGAACCCTATAATGCCATAAGGACAGGTGAATAAGATGGGAAGGGTATTATCCCTTGGATTATTTGTGCTGCTGTTTTTACCATGTCATGCCTATACAGGGGATAATGTGATTCCGCCAGATGTAAAGTGTTCTGAGTGCGGGATGGGCGTTGACCCCTCATCTAAGTTTTCGGCATGGGTCCTGGATGATAAAGGGGGAAAACTCTTCTTCTGCGATATAGGTGATATGTTGAATCACTATAAGAACGATATAAACAGGATAAGGTCAGCAGGTGTGAGGGATTATACAACAGGACAATGGATTGATGGGAAAAAGGCGTTTTATATCTCAATTAAGGGGATCAAGACCCCGATGTCATGGGGGATAGCCGCATTCAGAGATAAGTCCAATGCGGAGAAATTCGGCAGTCCTTCTCCGTTTATGGAAGCCTTCAGGCTCTTGAAATGAGATACAGGATTACCGGTATACTCCTTTTTTTTGCAGGGTCGATGATCGTATTAACCCCACGTTTTATATTGCCTGTATGCGAGTATCAGGGCCACCCCAGGATGGCATGTTCCTACACAGGGCTTTCAGAGATGTTCATCGGAGCGATAATTATAGCTGCCTCGGTTGGGACCTTTTTTTCAAAGACGAATGAGTCGCTCAGGTGGCTGATGCTTGTCGTCTTTACAGGAGGTCTCACTATAATGCTCATACCCGTGGTGCTCGGATACTGTCAGAGCAGCCGCATGCCGTGCAACTATGGGACAATACCCGCGCTGAGGCTCGAAGGTCTGACAGTGCTTGCTGTCTCGACCGCAGGCTTTATCTTATCCCTTATAAGGAGGGCAGACAGGAAGTGAAAACAAAGAGATCAGCATTGTGCATCTGCATCCTGATGATGTTGACACTGCTTTTTCTATCATGCAAGAGGAAAGAGCAGGTGCCCTCGGGCCAGGTATCCAACCCATACACGACAGAGTCGGTTTATGGCGAGATTAAAAAGAAGATCCAGGAAAACCCAAAGGACCCTGATCTATGGTATCACCTTGCAGATCTGCATGAGCGCAATGCACAGTATAAAGATGAAATTGAGGCCCTTAAAAGGGTGGTGGAACTGAGGCCGGATAAGGGCTATGCATACCTTAAGATGGGGACTGCTTATAACCAGCTTGGACAGCACAAAGAGGCCATTGATGCATTCAAAAAGGCAATAAGGTACATGCCTGATTATGCGGTTGCCTATAACAATCTTGCTATTGCCTATGGTAAGCTCGGTCTTGTAGATGATGAAATAGCTTCTCTTAAAAAGGCTATGAAGCTGAGACCGCGGTATGCCATTGCACGGTATAATCTCGGCATGGCTTATCTGAAGAAGGGGAATAAAAGAGAGGCATTACAGGAATACAATGAACTTAAAAATATTGACCAGGGCCTTGCGGACGCCCTGATCAAAGAGATAGATGACGAAGGGCTAGGGGCTAAGGGGCACCCCAAAAGGGGGCGTTAGCTACGATATAAGCCTTCCATCAACCATCCTTAAAACCCTATCACACCGTTTGGAGAGCGATTCATTGTGCGTTACGATGACAAAGGTAATCCCCCTCTCCCTGTTCAATCTTATCAATAAGTTAAAAAGCTCCTCTCCTGTTTGTGTATCAAGATTCCCTGTTGGCTCATCAGCAAGGACAACCTTTGGGTCAAGTATCAATGCCCTTGCCACGGCAATCCTCTGCTGCTCCCCTCCTGATAACTCTCCAGGTCTATGGTCCTTTCTCTCAGACAAGCCGAGTTCATCGAGGAGCCCTTTTGCCTTTTCTGCTACTTCAGCATAACCCGGAGCCTTCAACTGCTTAATCCTCGACCCGAGGCTTATCAGCCCAGGCATCATCACATTTTCAAGCGCTGTGAACTCAGGGAGCAGGTGGTGAAACTGAAAGATAAACCCTACTGTTTTATTCCTGAATGCAGCGATAGAGCCGTTGTCCATTGAAAAGATATCCCTCCCTTCATAGAAGACCTTCCCTGATGTCGGTCTGTCCAGCGCACCGAGGATGTGCAGAAATGTGCTTTTGCCTACACCGGAGGCACCAACTATGCCCACGACCTCGCCTGCCTTTATGGTTAAATCGATGCCCTTGAGTATCTTCAGCTCACCTGCGGGAGTGAAAAAGGATTTCCCGACCCCCTGAACTTCAATGAGATTCTCCACCCCTATCCCCGCTCTTTTCCTCTTTTTTGCCCCTGATTCTGTCTCTCATATCCTCTATGGCCTTCAAAGCCCTCTCACCCTTGACTTTCAGCATGTCCGCCTTTTCTCCAACCCGGTCGCTCTGCTGTTTAAGCCTTTTCCCGAACCACCTGAATCCTTCTCCGCCACTCCAGAGTGAAAGCATAACGAAGGTAATTACTGCGATAACAATGAGGCATACGAGCCTCCTGAGGAGTTTAAACATGCCTTTTTCTTATTCCCCTTTACTTATACCCAAATCCAGCGATAAGCACTGTGTAAACAATTATATTTGATGTTGAGATCGGAAAACAAGGATATTTTGTCATGACGATGGCCAATTCGATCAGAAATTACTTTGGGGAAGCCGATATTGAGCTTACTATGCCTTCCTTTGCGGCTGAAAACAGCAAAAATGGGCGCACCTGTCCCTTGTTTTATGCCG
>JBBISG010000003.1:0-84492 GCA_037441365.1 Nitrospirota bacterium | reverse complement strand
CTTCTCCTTCTTTTCCAAAACCGTCTATAAACTGGTTAATATGTCTATACCTACCTGGTGTATACCTACCTGGTGGGACACTTCCCATATTTCTTGACAAGTTGGAATGTTTCGGATAGCATAATACCATGCCGAGGATTGCGAGGGTATGCGCAGAGGGATATCCGCACCATATAACGCAGAGGGGAAACAACAAAGAGAAAACCTTTTTCGATGATGAAGACAGGCTATTTTATCTTGACGTTCTTCGGCGCTACAAAGACAAATATAAAATGAAGATACTCGCATACTGTCTGATGGGAAACCATGTTCATGTCCTTGCAATACCTGAAAAGGAAACATCGTTAGCCAGAGGCATAGGAATGACAAACCTGCTTTATACTCAATATATAAACCGCAAATATAAAAGAAGTGGAAGGCTATGGCAGAACAGATTTTTTTCTTCAGTAGTTGAGGAAGAGCCTTATTTATGGGCAGTGATGAGGTACATAGAGCAGAATCCGATAAGGGCAAAGCTTGTCAGGAGAGCAGAAAACTATACGTGGTCAAGTGCAAAGGCGCATGTGTCAGGCATTAAGGACGATGTCCTTTCAGATGAGAGTCGGTTTAATGAGAAGGAAATCAAATCATACAGGGAATTCATAAGAAAGGATGCCAAGGAGATAAACGCAGCCATAAGGCGTGCGACATCGACTGGCAGACCTCTTGGCAGTGAAGGTTTTATAAAGAAACTGGAGAGGAAATTGAAGCGAGATCTTTTTCCAAAGAAGGGCGGCAGGCCAAAGAAGAAGGAGAAGACATAATATGGGAAGTGTCCCTATGTTTTTCTATGTTTTTTCCATGTCCGCAATTTCATTGTCCTGTTGTCCGTTGTCCATTCACGGGTCACGGTTCACTCATCACGCATCACTATTGATCTCAAGCCCATAATGCCTGATAAGCCTTAGATCATCCTCAAAGGTCACCCCTGTTGTTGTGAGGTAGTTGCCTGTGAGGAGCGAATCTGCCCCGGCCATGAAGACCATGGAATTGAATTCCCTGAGAACCTGCCTTCTTCCACCGCAGACCCTTATCTCCTTGTCAGGGAGTATAAACCTGTAAAGGCTTATAATCTTTAATGCCTCAAATGGTGGCAGAAGATCCATATCCGCAAGGGGTGTCCCCCTGATAGCGATTAGAAAGTTTATCGGGACTGAATCTACATCTAATTCCCTGAGCGCAAACGCCATCTCTATCCTGTCCTGCCACTCCTCACCGAGGCCGAAGATACCCCCTGAGCAAATGGAGAGACCAACGGCCTTAGCAGCCTCGATGGTCTTAAGTTTATCCCCGTAAGAATGGGTCGAACATATCTCAGGGAAAAACCTCTCTGATGTCTCAAGGTTGTGATGATAGCGGTCAAGCCCTCGTTCTTTAAGAAACAGCAGCTCCTCCTCATTTAGAAGCCCTAATGTTGCACATGGAAGGAGTCCTACGGCCCTGATCCGTTCTACCATCGAACCTATCTCCATAAGCTCTTTTTTACCAATTTTTCTTCCGCTCGTCACGATACAGAACCGTCTTACCCCTGCTTCCCTTGCCTCCATCGCCCTTTGAAGCACAACATCTTCCCCGATAAGGGGATAAACAGCTATATCTGCCGAGCTTCTCGATGACTGGGCGCAGTAAGAACAATCCTCAGGGCATGCACCCGACTTGGCATTCACTATAGAGCAGAGGTCAACCCTCCGTCCCTTAAACCTCTCCCTTATCCTGCTTGCAGCATAAAAGAAGTCAAAGAGCTCGACCCCTTCAATAGAGGTCAGCAATAGTACATCTTCTTCGTCTAGTATATCGCCTGCCAGCACCCTGTCTCTCAGCTCGTTTATCATCTACTTCATAGCCTCGATTATCCTGTTTACATCCACACCTTTAAAAGTGACAGCGCCGATCTTTTCAGGGAGTATGAATCTCAATTCCCCTGCCAGTGCCTTTTTATCGAGTTTCATCGAAGAAAGAATCCTATCCCTGTCGATATCGGATGGTATCTCAATCGGTAATCCATAGGAACTAATAAGGGACTTTACTCTGTCTGCATCTTTATTACCCATAAGACCGAGAAATGAGGACAATCTCGCCTCGAGACACATACCGATGGCGACAGCCTCTCCGTGGAGATACTGCGTGTATCCTGTTGCCGTCTCTATCGCATGGCCTATTGTATGGCCGTAGTTCAATATTGCCCTTAACCCTGCTTCCCTTTCATCCCTCGAGACGACCTCTGCCTTTATCTCGCAGGAACGCCTGATTATATAACTCAGGGCGCCCCTATCGAGCCCGACAATCCTGTCCCTGCCTTCTTCAAGGAATCTAAAGAGTCCCTCATCCCATATCACACCATACTTGATAACCTCAGCTAACCCCGCAAGCAGCTCATTTTCAGGCAATGTCTTTAATGTATCCACATCTGTCCACACAAGCCTCGGCTGGTAGAAGGTGCCGATCATATTCTTGCCAAGGGGGTGATTCACGCCTGTCTTACCGCCAACTGAGCTGTCGACCTGTGCAAGAAGTGTTGTCGGAACCTGAATAAATGATATACCCCTCATGTATGTAGATGCCACAAACCCTGTTATATCGCCAATAACGCCTCCACCAAGAGCAATTAGCGCAGAGGCCCTGTCAAGTCCGCCTCTGAGGAGCTCTCCGTAAATGTAATATGCCCAGAGGATGTCTTTATATTCTTCTCCATCCGGGATAATGACAGACCATGGATTAAACCCGGCTTTGCTTAGAGAGTCCATGACGGCATCACCATAGAGGCTGTAAACAGTGGGATTGCTTATGACTGTGATACTGCTGAACCCGAAGCCCTTTAATCTCTCACCCAGTTTGCCGAGTATATTCGAACCGATAAAAATACCGTAACTCCTGTCATCGAGCTCTACCCTTACCTCTTCCATCCTGCTCTCTCTAATATCTCCTCGGCTATCTGATGCGGCGTTTTATGCTCCGTATCTATCATTATGTCCGCCTTCTCATAAAATGGTCTTCTGAATTCGAGGAGTTCTTTAATCCTTTTAAGTGGATTATCGACCTGAAGGAGCGGCCTCTCATCGTTGTTGGCCGTCCTTCTGAGTATTGTCTCTGGAGCTGCAGTGAGGCAAACGATAATGCCACTGCCCCTTAAGATGTCCATATTCTCCTGCCTGAGCACTGCACCGCCGCCTGTTGAGATTATCACATTCCTGTTCTTCGAGATTTCCCTTATCATCTCTGTTTCCATATTCCTGAAGGCTTCCTCTCCAAGGCTGCTGAATATCTCCTTTATAGCCATTCCTGTTGATCTAACTATCTCGTCATCAACATCGATGAGCCGCCAGTGCAGGATATTTGAAAGCTCCCTTCCCACCTCTGTCTTACCTGTTCCCATAAAGCCTGTAAGAACAATGTTCTTCATAATCAGGTGTCAGGTTTCCGATGCCAGGTTTCAGGTTTTCTTATTTAAAGAATTTATCAGACCGTTTAGCATCTTCCCAATTTCTGTTAACCCAGCGTCTATTTTACTAAAATTATTTTTCTGACAAGTAACCAATATCTTTACTTACCATTATCTGAGTTCTTAACTCAGCAACAGAGCCTAAGGCTACATATAAAAATTGAATATATTCCTTTAAATATTGCCGTTCATGTCCCTCGGATATATTGGATGGTATCGATACAGCAGACCTTCTAATCTGACTAATCAACCCATATTTTTCAGATGCTGGGAAGGTATCAGTCATCTTGTATATTTCCAGACACAAATCGTAAGCCTTCTGCCAGACATTTAGCTCCTGATACCCTTTCATTATCTGTTATCCTCCCCTTATACCTGTAACCTGACACCTAAAACCTGACTCCTGACACCTAAAACCTTTTTATATATTCCAAATAACTTTTATAGTTCCTCCTCACTTCTTCCATACTGTCACCGCCGAACTTTTCGAGGAATGCCTCTGCTACAATAAGGGCCGTCATTGCCTCTCCTATAACAGATGCGGCAGGCACTGCACAAACATCAGACCTCTCATAGGCAGCCTCAATCGGCTCCTTTGTTATTATATCTACAGAGCGGAGGGGCTTCTTCAAGGTGGGTATGGGCTTCATCGCTGCCTTTATTGTTATAGGCATCCCATTTGTCATCCCGCCTTCTATGCCTCCTGAATGGTTCGTCTTCCTGTAAAAGCCCCTCTTCCTGACTGGGGTCCCCAAAAAGTCTTCGACTTTCTGGGGTGCCCCTCCCTCATCCCCCTCTGATCTGTAAAATATCTCATCCATCACCTCAGAGCCAAACCTTTCTGCCATCATAAAGCCGGATCCGATCTCCACGCCCTTTATCGCCTGTATGGACATAACTGCCTGTGCAAGACGGCCATCGAGCCTCATGTCCCACTGTATGTGGCTGCCGAGACCTGGTGGAACACCGAGAACCGCTATCTTGAATATGCCGCCCAACGAGTCACCCCTTTGCACAGCTTCCTCTATCAATTTCACCATCTTCCGGGAACCTTCAGTATCAGGGCATCTCACAGGGGAGTCCTCTGCCTTCAGAAATACTTCCGGATAAGGCATATTAAGCCTCGGGTCTTCGATTCTTACACCGCCTATCTGGAGCACATAGCTGCCAACAGTAACCCCGAACTCTGAAAGGAGTTTCTTTGCTATAGCACCAAGGGCAACCCTCATGGCGGTCTCTCTGGCGCTCGATCTCTCAAGAATATTCCTTATATCATGCTGGCAATACTTTATAGCACCAGACAGGTCGGCATGCCCTGGCCTCGGTCTTGTTACAGCAGGTATAGAACCCTCTGCCCTTACATCAGGACTCATCCCCTCAAGCCAGTTCTTATAGTCCCGGTTTTCGATGAGCAAGGTGATCGGCGAGCCTATCGTCTTTCCCCACCTGACACCCGAGATGATCTCTGCATGGTCTGACTCTATCTTCATCCTTCCGCCCCTGCCATAACCCATCTGCCTCCTCTTTAAATCGATGTCTATATCAGCAGAACAAAGAGGGAGGTTTGACGGGATACCCTCTACTGTCCCGATAAGGGCCCTTCCGTGGGATTCACCCGATGTAAAAAATCTCAGACCTGGCATACAAAATTATAGCACAAATCCCAGAAACACTACATTTGACATAAAATGAAAGATTGCGGATGGAAGAACATTGGATGTCTTCATATAAAGGAACCCCATGACAAGGGATGGTAAGAATGTCAGGAGACAATATACATCGCCGTGGAAGATGAATTGAGGTATATGCATTATAGAGAACAGGATGCTCGCTATAATCAACCCCTTGATATTATTGCCGAGCCTCTCCTGAAGGAATCCCCTGAAATAGACCTCTTCTGGAAGGGAGATAGCAAAAAGCTGGAAGAGGGCGGCCTTTGCAGATATAAGGTTAAATGACCTTCCTGTCATGTAAAGAGCGAGATAAAGGGGCATCAATAAGACAGCAGAGGCCGTAAGCCCTATCAGGGTATCCCTGACAGAGGGCTGAAGATTTATCTTTTTATCTATGCTGTAAGGGATGATAAGGAGATAAGCAGGGATGAGATATTCAACAAGGGGGAGGGAGAGGGCATGATATACGAATACCACCACAAATAAGACCAGATATGTGTATAATGCCTTTCCCACCCGTGGATGTGACTTGCACTGCTAATTTATCTCCGGCGCCTCATCACCGAGATTATCAAAAACGATATGAACAGCACAGCTATGTCAGCACCAGATGTTTTCCCGTCCTGCCTTATACCGATAGAGCAGCCTCCACCGCCGCCTCCGCCTCCAGATCCTTCACCTCCAGCAGTAAGGGTTGTCACAGATACCTCATTAGAGTAAAGAGAATCGCCGGCTGCACCGTTATAGGCCCTGACCCTGTACCAGTATGTGGTTGCTTGATTGAGCCCCGAATCAGTATAGGTTGCGGTATTCGGCCCTATCACAGCTATCTGGCTATAATTACCATCCGAACCCCTTCTCTCTATCTTATAACCATCCTCTGACTGCGAGTTATCTGCCCATGTGAGCTTCACCTGAGAGCCTGACAGTGCCGTCGCAGTAAGCCCACTCGGTGAATTAAGGGGTGTTACGGTAACCGCACTGTTGGAGTAAGACGAGTCAGCAGGTATGGTATTGTATGCCCTCACCCTGTAAGTGTAAAGTGTGCCGTCAGTGAGGCCGCTGTTTGTGTAAGACGTGGCATTCGCACTTAATGTTGTTATCTCGGTATAAGGGCCTGTGCCAATCTTCCGCTCAAGCTTATATCCGTCCTCACCTGTGGCATTGTCAGTCCATGAGAGGGATATTGCAGAGGATGTTATTGCCGTAGCGGTGAGATTTGTTGGTGCCGATAAAGATGATACTGCCTTGAATGCATTGACCCTTCCACCTGTCTTTATCCAGCCGCTCAGCATAGGCAGTGTATCGACATACCGCAGGATTGTGGAACGAATCTGGGAATATGTGAAATCTGGGTAATAGCTGTAGAGCAGCCCCGCAAGCCCCGAAACGAATGGGGTAGACATGGATGTGCCGGACAGCGCTGCATACCCTGATAGATAAGTGCTGAGAATCGCTGAACCAGGTGCTGCTACATGGACTGAATTCTGGCCATAGTTGCTCCATGCAGGTCTCGCATCATTCTGGTCAGTGGCAGCAACGGATATGATGTTCGGGAGATTATAGCTTGCAGGATACTCCGGGGTCACATCATTGTTATCCCCTACTGCATCGTCCCCTCCGTTGCCTGCTGCTGCAACAACAATGACGCCTGCATTGTTTGCCGACGCTATTGCATCGTATTCGGCCTGGGAATAGGATGGACCGCTAAAACTGGCATTTATTATCCTTGCACCATTCGATATGGCATACTGAATGGCCTCGATCTCGTCCGCATCGGTCCCTTCGCCGTCAGCATTCAGGAACTTCAATGGCATCAATCTTATACCCCACCCAACCCCTGCAACACCGATCCCGTTATTGCCCACAGCTCCGATTATGCCTGCAACATGGGTTCCATGTCCGTTGTCATCCATGGGATTGTTGTCAGGCGACTTCGGAGAGGTGCAGTAGCCAGATGCATTGAACCTTGCACACCTTGTGAAGTCCCATCCCCTGCAGTCATCAACATAGCCATTGCCATCGTTGTCGGCTCCATCAGAACAATTCGTCTCTTTAGCATTCGCCCAGATATTTGACCCAAGGTCAGGGTGATTATAGTCGATTCCTGTATCAATGACCGCAACGGTGACACTGCTATTGCCTGTAGTAATGTCCCATGCCTGAGGGGCATTTATCTTCTGCAACCCCCATTGCTGGGTGAAATAGGCATCATTCGGAGTCAGGACAGCCTTTTTGATGTAATTCGGCTGGGCATATTCGACATCTTGATCAGACATATATCTTACAATAGCCTCTTTCACAGTAATGCCAGGAGGAAGTTTAATGTGGTCAAGACCATGGACAAGAAAGAACCCCTTGATGACCGAGGCGCCCAGGACCTGATGGGCCTTCAGGGCGGTGGTTTTCATGACGCCAGGCCTGAATTTAACCAGGAGTTCACCTTCAGCATATCTCCCCCTCTCCATAGCTGAAAGGATAGACATGAGTGAGACCTTCTGGATGGGCGGCCCCACATCGGCAATGCCCTTTTCTGCATCTCCAGAGAGATGGGCGCCCCCAGCACCGCCGCCTTTGTCAGGGCCGCATGAAGCAACAGACATAACCAGAAGTAAAAGACAGGCCACAAACCACATCGCACCAGGGGGATAACCCCGATCCCCTGCAGCCCTTGAACAAATCGACATCCTACATCTTCCTTCTCAGCATGAGTATAACGATTGTTAGAATCGGGACGAAGATCAAGATTACATCCGACACTGTATCCTTCCCTGCAGCTATTGAGCAGCCTCCGCCTCCTCCACCAGTGCTTTCAGTTACAGCGGGTGTTGTAGCAGATGCCTCATTTGAGTATGAAGGGGACTCACCAATGTCGTTATAAGCTATAACCCTGTAAAAGTAAGTGGTAGAAGGACTCAGACCTGAATCGGTATAAGAGGTCGCATTCGGTCCGAGTGTCTTTATCGTTGCATAACTGCCGCCTGATACCTTCCTTTCTATCCTGTAGCCGTCCTCTCCTGTGGCATTGTCCGTCCATGACAGGGTTATCGAGGTTGAAGATGCTGCAGCCGCAGTAAGGTTGGACGGAATCAGCAATGATGATATGGCCCTGTATGCATTAATCCTTCCACCAGTCTTTGTCCAGCCATTCAGTCCATAAGATGGGTCTTTGATATCAACATACCTCAAGATCGTGCTGCGTATCTGGTTATGGTTAAAGTTTGTGTAATATGTATAAAGAAGCCCGACAAGGCCAGAGACATGGGGTGCTGCCATCGATGTGCCCATATAGAATTCCATCTGCTCATACCCGTTATTCGGCACCGTGCTCAGGATATACACGCCGGGTGCGCCGACATGGACGGTATTGGTTCCAAAGTTGCTGAAAGACGCCCTCCTGTCATTCTGGTCAGTGGCAGCAACGGATATGATGTTAGGCAGGTTATAGCTTGCGGGATAAGAGGGCGTGCTGTCGTTGTTGAGCGCCTCATTACCCGCTGCTGCAACAACAATGACGCCTGCATTGTTTGCCGACGCTATTGCATCGTATTCGGCCTGGGAATAGGATGGAAAGCTAAAACTGGCATTTATTATCCTTGCACCATTCGATATGGCATACTGAATGGCCTCGATCTCATCCGCACCGGTCCCTTCGCCGTCAGCATTCAGGAACTTCAATGGCATCAATTTTACATTCCACATGACACCCGACACCCCCCTGCCATTATCGCCGCGGGCGCCAATAATACCGGCCACATGGGTCCCATGCCCGTTGTCATCCATGGGATTGTTGTCAGGCGACGTAAAGTCCCATCCGAGGCAGTCATCAACATAGCCGTTTCCATCGTTGTCGACCCCATCAAGGCAGTTTTCTGCTTGATTCCTCCATATGTTATCGATCAGGTCCTCGTGGTTATAATCTATCCCTGTGTCGATAACGGCCACAACAATACTGCTGCTTCCTGTCTTTATGTCCCACGCCTCGGGCGCATCTATGTCTGCATCAGGCGTGCCATTTGCGAAGCTGCCTGTATTATGGAGTGCCCACTGCTGGGCAAAGTATGTGTCATTAGGGGTTTTTGCAATGCGTCTTATATAATTAGGCTCTGCATACTCAACATTAGGGTCTGACATATATTTTATCACCGCATCCCTTACAGATACTCCATCAGGAAGTTTGACACGCTCGAGGTTCGGGACTATGGTAAGCCTCTTAAGCACCGATGCACCAATACCCTGGTGCACCTTTAAGGACTGAGATGCCACAACCCCAGACCTGAACTTGACGAGGACCTCGCCATCCACGTATCTGCCCTTTTCCATCTCGGCAAGGATGGATTGGACTGTAACAACCCTCTGGGTGCTTGTCTCCTTCGGGGCAGTCGAGGAAATGTCCGCAACCCTCTCGCTCCCGCAGGAGACCAAAAACAGTGCTACAATAAGATAAATAATCCTTGCTCTAACAAGCCCATCACACAGTTTCATATATGCTCTCCTTTCAAAAAGGGTTTTTTTACCTAACCTCTATCCCGGACATCTACCCCGGTTTCAGCTTAAATTGAATCATATTAATTCTTTGTTGTCAAGTAATTTTACGATTTTCTTAGAGTTTTTATTAAAGACCGTGCCACTATTTTCTGAATGGGTATGGTAATAACTCTGAGGGTGTAAACTTTTTGATGCCCTTATCAGATGCGAGATATACCTCAATATCAGGTGCAAATTCAGACAGCATCTGTCTGCAGGCACCGCATGGAAAGCAGTACCCCCGGCCGCCCGATACTATGGCCATTGCCTTAAAGGTAGTCTCACCCTCGGTCAATGCCTTTATCAGGGCAGCCCTCTCAGCACAAAAACTCAGCATCAGGGAGGGATTCTCGATGTTACAGCCCCTGTATATCTTTCCATTGGTGGTCATCAGGGCAGCGCCGACCGTAAATCCCGAATAGGGTGCAATAGCATTCCCCTTTGCATCCTCTGCCTCTTTTATCAGCCTGTCAATATCCTGCAGAAGCATGTTCAATAATTCATTATCTCTAATAGGTCTTCGAGGTCTTTTTCATCGTCTCCCCTTGCAAGCAACCTTCTCTCTCTTATACCGTTAATGGCCTTTTCCCTGTCGCCCCTGTATACAGGGTCAAGCCCAATTGCCCTTTTCAGGGCAGCGGCAGCATCGCCATACCTCCCCATCGCATTGTAACAGAGGGCGAGGCCGTAGTACGGGAGGTAAAAGTCAGGATACCTCTTTATCGCCTCTTTGTAGGCATCCACCGCATCGCTGTATCTCTTAGACCTGTAATATGCCCTGCCGAGATTATTGAATGCCTTCTCTGCATTCCTGTAAAGCGGATTCGATAGTGCTGTTCTATACTGCTCGATGGCGTCGCTGAACCTCCCCATCTTCTCATAGGCAACACCGAGGTTATTAAATGCCTCTGAGAAGTTTTTGTCTATCCCTAATGCCCTCTGAAAATAATCTACAGCCTTCGGATAGTCCTCAAGCTTCAGAAGATATATCACCCCTATGGCATTAAGCACCTCTTTATCATTAGGGTTGAGTTCAAGTGCCTTCTGAAACTCCACAAATGCAGGCTGGATGTTATTGTCATTCAAATAAGAGACGCCCAACTGGTAATGGGCAGCCGCCTTCTGGAGCCTCTCATCTGTGCCTGTGCTTGCGCATGAAACAACAAGCGCTGCGATTAGATATAATAAAACCCTTGCACTCACTGCATCCTCTGCACTATTAAGGTATCAAAAACCTTCAAGCAAGTAAAGGGAAACTTTAAACCTCCAGTATGCTCTGCAGTGCCCTGTTTACCATCCGGCATGTCTCATCCCCTGAAAGCCCTCTGAGATTAAGTTCAAAGCCGTCCTTTTTGAAACGTATACCATGGAATGTCTCATGGAGACCGAATATCCTTTCGGTCTTAACAGGTGTCTTATCAGAAAAGGTGAACCTCACCCTGCCGTCGTCCTCTGAGATGCTGGTGATTAACAACCCCTTTGCCATTATCTTCAATCTCATGATATCGAAGAGCTTATCGACCTCTCCTGGCAGGTTACCGAAGCGGTCTTTCATCTCTGATCTCAGGTCCTCCAGATGCCCGATACTCTTTGCATTTGCAATCCTCCTGTAAAGGCTCAACCTGAGGGTAAGGTCCTCGATGTAAGTGTCGGGTATAAATGCCCGAATCCTCAGATTAATGGACGGCTCTACCTCTTCTTTAATCTCAACCCCCCTCAGTTCAGCCACGGCCCTGCCCAGCATCTCAACATACATATCGAATCCGACCGCATGGATATGACCTGACTGTTCAGGGCCGAGGAGATTGCCGGCACCCCTTATCTCGAGGTCCTTCATCGCAAGCCTGAATCCAGCCCCCAGGAAACTCATCTCCCTTATGGCCTGAAGCCTCTTTTTCGCCTCCTCGCCGATCACCTCCTCAGGGGGTATCAGAAAATACGCATATGCCCTTACGCTGCTCCTGCCGACCCTGCCCTTGAGCTGATAAAGGTCAGCAAGGCCTATCTTATCAGCTCTGTTAATGATTATTGTGTTTGCAGTAGGGATATCCATCCCGGAGCCTATTATAGTTGTGCAGACGAGGATGTTTACCTCTCCGCTTATAAACCTCAGCATCACATCCTCGAGCACCCTGTCAGGCATCTGACCATGCGCAATAGCTATCTTTGCACCAGGTGTAAGCCTGTTTATTAGTAGGGCCATTCTGTCGATGTCGGATACCGAATTGTGAACAAAGAGGACCTGACCACCCCTCTCAAGCTCTCTTTCTATCGCCTCCTTTATCAATTTGGGATCAAATACAGACACCGTGCTCCTTACAGCAAGCCTCTCCTCAGGCGGGGTCTCTATGAGGCTCATCCCCCTGATGCCAGAGACCGCCATCTGGAGCGTCCTCGGTATAGGTGTTGCCGTCATGCTCAGGACATCGACCCCCTTTTTAAGCTCCTTTATCCTCTCCTTCTGACCGACACCGAACCTGTGCTCTTCATCGATTATGAGAAGGCCAAGATTGCAGAACGATACATCCTTTCTCAGGAGGCTGTGGGTGCCTATGATTATGTCTATCTCACCCTCGGCAAGGGCCTTCAATGTGGCAGCCTGCTGTCTCCTTGACTTAAATCTGCTCAGGTAGTCGACCCTGACAGGGAACGCTGAAAACCTGCTCTTAAAGGTCTGGTAATGCTGCTCGCAGAGGATGGTTGTTGGCACAAGGACGGCAACCTGCCTGCTGTCATAGACGGCCTTGAATGCAGCCCTCATGGCAACCTCTGTCTTTCCATAACCAACATCACCGCACAGCAGCCTGTCCATCGGCCTGTCCGACTCCATATCCCCGATTATCTCCTCAATGGCCTTGATCTGGTCAGGCGTCTCCTCATACGGAAAGAACCCATAGAATTCCCTGTGGAGCTCTGTATCCTCGCTGTACGCAAAGCCCTTTACCACCTCCCTCTCTGCATAGAGCCTGAGGAGCTTTTCTGCCATCTCCTTCACGGCCTGCCTCACCCTCTCCTTCCTCCTCTGCCATGTCTTACCGCCAAGTCTGTCGAGCTGCGGCGATGCACCCTCCTCGGCGTTGTACCTCTTTATCATGCCGATATTATAAAGCGGGATATAGAGCCTGTCGCCGCATGAGTATTCGAGGACGATAAGGTCTGTCTCAGAATCTCCAACCCTCTCCCTCTGGATATTGACAAACCTGCCTATCCCGTGCTCTGTATGAACCACAAAATCGTTAGGCGCGATCTCATCCATCGAGCTGAGCAACCCTGATACCCTCGATTTCCTTAATGGTCTGCTAACAGGCCTTTCACCAAAGATCTCCCTTTCAGTCAGGATCAAAAGCCCGGGGATAAAAAGGCCCTTCGAAAGCCTCCCCTTAGTGATTGCAACATCACCCTGATAATCCAATACCGCATCCGTCTCGATTATCGGTGCAATCACGCCGCCATCAAAAAGTATGTCCCTCACCCTTTCGGCCTGTCCCATTGAAGACGATACAATTATTATGGTGTTGTCCCTGCTGAGCCCCTTTATTGCCCTGCCCACATCATCAAGAGACCCTCTTTCATCAGGATATATGCCGTGTCCCCTCATAGAAAGCAGGCCTGCATCAAACCCCTCGCCCTTAAAATCAAAGCGGGACAGTAAAATAGCATCCTCCAGAGGGAAATCTACAGAAAACAACCTTGCCCTGACCAACGATGTTACCTTCTGACCTGTTATTGGCCCTGACGCAGGCAGGAGGAGGAGGCCATGAACCCTATTAATAGACCTCTGAGATTCTACATCGAATAACCTTATCTGTTCGATCTCATCACCAAAGAACTCGACCCTGACAGGGTTCTCTCTGGTTGATGGAAAGATGTCAAGCAGCCAGCCCTTTGAGCTGTACTGCCCCCTTTCCATCACGAGAGAGACCCTCTTATATCCAAGGTCTGCCAGACGGTGTTCGACAGATTCCCTGTCTATCTCCTGACCTGTCAAAAGCATAATAGAGTGGCTTTTCAAGTCATCACTCGACCACAGTGGTGCATTCATACCGTTGATGGATGTAACAATAGAATCACCATCTCTAAGGTTATAGATGACCTCAGCCCTCCTGCCCGATGACTCAGGGTCGTCTGCCTCTGGAAGGAAGAAGATGGATGACAGGTCAACCCGCATTACTGACCTGAAAAACTGTATATCTTCATAGAGCCTGATGGCTGCATCAGATGTCTGCTGCACAGCTATAAATGGTTCATTCTGGAGGCTCAAAAATAAGGCCACTGACGAGCCGGAGAGGTTGTAAATGCGTGTTTGGTCTGGGGGCACGCCTTTAAAGGATGAAAAACAGGCCCAGAAATCCTGCAGCCTTTCAAAAATAGCGGTCTTTTCAGATACCATTGTGAGTGTAAGTCGAAAGTTTAAAGTTAAAAGTTTTAAAGTCGAGGACTTTTGACTTTCAACCTTCGACTTTTAACTTCTGAAGCCCTCTTAATCTTCTCTATTATCTCTGTTGTCGATACTCCCCTGATATACGGAAGGCTGTGGGTTTCTGCAACGATGTCAGAGCCAACGATCTCCTCCACCCTCCAGTCACCGCCCTTCACAAGCACATCAGGCCTGAGGAAACTTATCAATTCGTAAGGTGTATCCTCATCAAAGAGGGTAACAAGATCGACCATCTCAAGACTGGCGATCACCTCTGCCCTCTGCGCCTCGGGGATTATTGGCCTTCCTTTCTTTATCTTCGAAACAGAACGGTCTGTATTAATGGCAACAACAAGGAGATCGCCAAAGCCCCTTGCCTCCCTCAGATACCTCACATGGCCTACATGAAGGATATCGAAGCAGCCATTGGTAAAGACGACCCTTTTCCCCTCTGCCTTTGCACGATCCACTTCCATCTTCAAATCATCCCAGTTCAGTATCCTGCCCATCGTCACTTATCTGCCTTCTTTTAGCGAGGATCTCCTTTGCCTTCTGGACTATGTCCCTGTCCCCTCTGTAACTCAGCCTCTTTAAAGCCTCATCAAGGGCAAACCATTCGGCACTGTCTACCTCCCAGTTGTGGTCAGATGTGCTACCACTTACATACTCCAATAGGTAGAAGTGGACGGTCTTCCTGCATTTTATATTGTCATCCTTAATATAATACCAGTAGGAGCTGTCGCCGATCTTCGTCAGTACCCTGCCTGAAAGCCCTGTCTCCTCCTCAACCTCCCTGACTGCCGCCTCCTCGGGTCTCTCCCATTTCTCAACAAGACCCTTCGGCAGTGTCCAGACCTCGCCCCCCTTTACAGAGACAAGGGCTATCTCCACATTGTTTTTATCGGCCTTCCTGAATATGACACCCCCTGCAGAAACCTGCGTCTTGATAGCAGCAGGTTTCATTGCGGTATCATTTTCCCTGTGATTAATCTCATTATATCGTTATAGAAGGCAAATACCATGAGGGTTACGATTATAGCCAGACCGATCCTCTGAGCTATTATTACCACCTTTTCATTCACTGGTTTCCTTCTTACGGCCTCGATACCGAGGAAGAGGATGTGCCCACCATCGAGTATCGGTATCGGAAGGAGGTTGAGTATACCGAGGTTGATGCTGATAACTGCCATGAATGTAAAAAAGCTCAATGGTCCGTGGGCTGCCTGTTCCCCTGCCATCTGGAATATGAGTATTGGCCCCCCTATCGTCTCTGCAGGGACAATGCGCTGGATGAGCTTTATTATTGACAGCACGGTGAGGACCGATATATCCCATGTCCTCGATAAACCCTGGGTTACTGCGCCAGACAATGTCCCCTTTTCTGTGAATGTGGCCCCTGAGGGTTTTATGCCTATAAGGCCGACCTCCTTCTTCTCACCGAATATATCTGGCACTGTCTTCCTCTCAGGCGTTATGGTGATCTCTATCAACTCGCCACCCCTTTTTATCTTGAAGTCGAGCTGTCTTCCAGGGCTCTTATGTATAAACCCTGTCATCTCATCCCACCGCCTTATAGGGATATTATTAATCTCCTGAATGGTGTCACCCTTCCTGAGACCTGCTGCAGCCGCTGGCGAATCTGCAAGGACCTCTCCAACCTCGGGCAGAAGTACCGGCACCCCCGACAGGAATACAAGAATAAATATCACAGCAGCAAAGAAGATATTAAACAGCGGGCCTGAAAGGACGATGAGAAGCCTCTTCCACACAGGCTGAAAGCTGTATGCCCTTGCCCTGTCTTCATCCCTGATCTCAATGCCTGGCTCCTCACCAAGCATCTTCACATATCCGCCGAGAGGGACGGAGGATACGAGATATTCGGTTTCTCCATATCTTTTACCTATGATCTTCGGGCCGAATCCGAGGGAAAACTTGAGGACCTTCACATTCGTGAGCTTCGCAAAGATGAAATGACCGAGCTCATGCACAAAGATGAGTATGCCCAGAAGTATGATTGCGGATAAAACTGTCATCACCTCTCCTTTAATTCGTCAACCTGCCACATATTCTTCTGCCTTTTTTCGCGCCCACCTGTCAGCCTCGATAACTGCATCAAGGCCTGATGCATCCATCGTCCTGTGGGAATCCATAGTTCTCTTTATTATAACAGGTATGTCATTAAAAGTTATCCTTTTTCCGAGAAAGGCATTTACGCTGACCTCGTTCGCTGCATTAAGGACAGCAGGCATTGTCCCGCCTTCCTTTACCGCAGAATATGCGAGGGAGAGACAGGGGAATGTCCTGTTGTCAGGCCTCATGAATGTGAGCATGGAAAGCCTCTCCCAGTCTATCGGCTCCATTATGTTGTTGAGTCTCTCAGGGTAAGAAAGGACATATGCGATAGGGCCCTTCATGTCAGGCATCGAGAGCTGGGCCATGTAACTTTCATCATTGAATTCTACGATAGAGTGAATTATGCTCTGCGGGTGGATGAGGACATCTATCCTCTCAGGAGGGATGCCAAACAAATGGTGGGCCTCTATCACCTCGAGACCTTTATTCATGAGGGTTGCTGAATCTATGGTTATCTTTGTACCCATACTCCAGTTGGGGTGTTTCAGGGCATCTTCCGGAGAGACATTCATCAATTCATCGAGGGTCTTGCCAACAAATGGACCGCCCGATGCAGTGAGTATTATCCTCTTTACCGAGCCCCTGTCATGTCCCCTCATGCACTGCAATATTGCACTGTGCTCGCTGTCAACAGGCAGGAGCACTGCACCACACCGCCTGACCTCAGACATCAGGATATTGCCTGCCATCACAAGCGCCTCTTTATTAGCAAGGGCCACTGTCTTTCCTGCCCTGATCGCCATCAGGGTCGGCAGAAGTCCTGCAGAACCGACTATGGCTGATATGACTGTATCAGCGCCTGGCATTTCAGCCACAGTGCAGATACCCTCTGCTCCGTAAAATACCTCAGGAGAGGGAAAATCAGGATGCCTGGTATAGAGCAGTGCGTCTTTGAGGCCTCTGTATGTATCCTCATCAAATACTGCAACAACCCCTGGCTGGAATTGTCTTATCTGTTCTACGAGGAGCGAGATGTTCCTGCCTGCTGTTAATCCAACGACCCTGAATCTGTCAGGAAATCTTGATATAACATCGAGGGCGCTACGGCCTATAGAGCCTGTCGAACCCAGGATGACTATCCGCTTCGTCTCTCTCATTTGATTATATCCAGCGCACCGGCCATCCAGTAAAGTGCAGGGCCTGCAAAGAGGACGCCATCTATCTTGTCGAGTATGCCTCCATGGCCCGGGATCACCACACCCGAATCCTTAACACCCGCGTCCCGCTTGAACATAGACTCAACAAGATCACCCAATATCGTAGTTGCACCTATGATCAGACCGATAATGACGGACTTCCATAAGTTCATGGTATGTATTAATATGAGGTCCAACAGCAATCCAGATAGGGCGCCGCCGACCAATGAGCCGAAGGCCCCGGCAATGGTCTTATTCGGACTCACCTCTCTGTATAACCTCCTCCTGCCGAGGCCCTTTCCTGCATAATAGGCAAGGCTGTCAGATGCCCATACACAGCCGTAAAGGAATATTATCCACACGGGCCCTGCACCCCTGATGGATAGCTGAACCCCGAGCAAACAGGGAATATACAGCAATGATAGTATAACAGGCGATATGTCGCGCAGGGATGATGAAGGGTCCCTTTTGCTCAACAGCCTGAGGGAAGAGATAGCCATAATTGAAAGCATCAGCATATTCGTCATATCCCCTGAAAGATGCACCGCCGTCAGCAGGGCTGTGCCGAGAAATATACCCGAGACCCTCATAATGCCTGAAATGCGGTACATGGAATAAAACTCCCATTGCGCAATGATAGATGCAGCGAGCAGGAGCATAAAGAAATACACCTGCGGGAGCTTCATCACATAGAAGTAAAAAATTGGCAGCAGTATTACAGCAGCTGCAAGTCTCTTGATATGCATCTCACTGTTCTGACTTTGGGGTGCAGAAGCACCCCAAACCCCGATAAGGAATAAATACCATAATTAATCAAGATGTAAAGGGGGTTACACCCCCTTTAGGAACCGCACCGAACCTCCTCTCCCTCATCTGGTAGTCGTGCAGGGCAAGAAAGAGCTCATCCTTCGTGAAGTCGGGCCAGAGGGTCTCTGTAAAGTAAAGCTCAGAATAGGCTGCCTGCCACAGCAGAAAATTACTTATCCGTTTCTCTCCGCTGGTTCTGATGATAAGGTCAGGGTCAGGAATGCCTGCTGTATCAAGGAGCGATTCAAAATACTCCTCTGTAACCTCCTCTGGTCTTACGCCAGAGATGATCGCCTTTTTTATTGCACGCATGATCTCATCCCTTCCCCCATAACTCAGGGCAAGGACAAGGCTCATACCAATGTTGCCGCTTGAGCCCTCCTCCACCTTCCTCAGAAGCACCTGTATGTCCTCGGGTAATCTCCATATCTCCCCTATAGTCCTGAAGACAATCCCCTTCCTTATCAATTCATCAAATTCCCTTCTCAGGTAAAGCTCGAGGAGTTTCATTAATGTCGATACCTCATCACCCGGCCTCTGCCAGTTCTCTTTGGAGAAGGCATACAGGGTAAGGGTATTAACGCCGATCTCCATGGCTGCTGCTATGATCTCCCTTGCCCTCTCAGCGCCCCTCTTATGCCCCTCTATCCTCGGCAAGCCGCGCATCTCTGCCCATCTTCCATTGCCGTCCATTATTATTGCCACATGCTCGGGTATCCTGCCGGATAATAACAACTCTCCTCCTTTCCAGCTTCAGCACTTCCAGACTACTGTGCTTCCGAACTGCTCTACCTTTTCACTTAAGGGAGTAGACGTATAACATAGACCCAAATGGACTTTCACCCTTAAGGATGTTCTTTGGCTTTATGCCAAACAGGGGCCTGCTGATGACGACTAGCCTGTCGCCAGCAAGGGTATAATCCTGTATGCCGCCTGATATATTATCTATAATGGTCCTCTCCTCCATGGAAAGCCCTGTCCACCACAGGACCCTTATCTGAGATCTCTTATAGCCGATCCCCTTTGCCATATTTGCAAAGGGTATCCTTTTCGCAACAATAGACTCCCTGTTCCTCAGAAATATCCTGTCCTTTACCGCCCATTCCCCTCTGTCAACCATTATTGTCGGGGCCGCCCTCTTAAAGGTGGTGAGGAACCCTCCATATCCTTCGCTGCTTCTCCAGACCCTTAGACCCGCGGTATTGTATAGATTGAGGTATCCTGCATCATCATAGGCGAGGATATAACCCTCACTGTTAGGGGCCTCAATCAGTGCAAAATCGTATATATTCACACCCGGTGGAAGTTTGAGGGCGCTCCCCCTTCTGAATACGCCCGACTGGTAAGTGAGATGAAAGACAGGGCCGTCAAAACCCTCTGCCCTGTCATACCCCTGGGCAATCAGGCCATCGCCCAATCTCCTCAAAAATAGCCTGTCCTTATAGAGCAGGGAGAATTCAGAACCCCTGAGTTCGTATATATAGGAGACCACCTCATCGTCCTTCATGGAGGTGACTATAATCTCATCCCTTCCATCAGAATTTATGTCCAGCGTATCCATCCAGAGAAAATCACCACCGACCCCCTTCATCTCATAGAGGGTCTGGAGGTTGACACCTATCACACAGACCCTTATATCGCTGCCCGTGCTGATTATCAATTCCTGCTTTCCATCACCATTAACATCCCCTGTGGTGATCAGCCGCGCAGTAAAAGGCAGGTCAAAGAAGAGCAGAGCATCTTCCGAAGACTGAATGGCGGCCAGACCCTCTCCAGATCTCAGCTCCTTCACATAGGCGGCATCCACCCTCACCTTGCTATCAGCAAGCATGGAGGAATCCTCAACCCACAGAAGCCTCTGACTCAAGAGGGTATCCTTTTCAGAGGCCCCGGCCCTTAGTATAAGGGCTACCTCTGCATTGAGCCTCTTGGCCTCAGCCATTACCACCGAATCATCCCCTGAATCGATGGGTGTGTCAAGCAGTTCGAACCTGCCGCTCTCCTTCAGCAGGCGATAGTAAGACTCCCCCAGATTCCAATCAACAGTTCTATCCTGATAAAAGAGCATCCTGATCTTCATCCCCGAAGTCCTTAATATATCGCCAGCACTGGCACTGCCGCTCAATATTTCCATGACTGAGCCCTCAGCGCCTATTTCCTTCACCACGGCCTTTCCAACAGGTGTCTCTATTCTCCCTATAGGCTCCTTTGTCACAGGGTGTAAAAATGGAACACCCTTTTTGAGGATAGAGAATCTCATACCCTTCTTTATAGCCGACTTCACCCCCAGGTCAGCAGTAATTGCACCACCATCCACAGATAAGACCTTGCCCTTCAACGGTTTGAAGTAGGATAGCGTTTCATCCCTGAGATGACCGAGCGGGTCCTGCGCTAAAGCGGCACAAGCAAACAATGTCACGATAAGAAAGATCAAACCCGAGACCTTATTCTTCACAAAACCTCCTCACCAACTCGCTTTTAATATAACACATCCCTTACCCTCTTTTCCCACTCAAAGGCCGTCTTTATGGTGTAAGCGAGGTCATCATATCTCGGCATCCAGCCGAGGGTCTTTCTGATCTTTGCAGGATCTGCCACCAGCACAGGGGGGTCTCCTTCCCTTCTGCCTGACTCTAATACCTTAAAGTCGACACCTGTAACCTTCTTTGTGGTCTCCACAACCTCTCTCACAGAATAACCGTGGCCATACCCGCAATTGAATACATCGCTCATTCCCCCATCCATGAGATATTCGAGTGCTATGATGTGCGCATCCGAGAGGTCATCCACATGGATATAATCCCTTATGCACGTGCCGTCAGGGGTGGGGTAGTCGGTTCCGAATATCTCAAGATAGGGCCTCTTTCCGAGGGCTGTCCTCACCGCCGCTGTTATAAGATGCGTGGCATCCCTTCTGCTCTGTCCTATCCTTGCCCTTTCATCCGCACCTGATACATTGAAATAACGGAGGGAGACATAATGAAAATCCCTTATGCTTGATAATTCAGAGAGCAGACCCTCCACCATTACCTTTGAACGTCCATAGGGGTTAATCGGATTAAGCGGCGCCTCCTCATCCACAGGGATCTTTTCAGGGACACCATAAACCGCCGCGGTTGACGAAAATATAAATCTCATCACATTAAACTCAAGGCAGACCTCTATGAGGTTCAGGGCATTGCAGAAATTGTTTCTGTAATATTTTACAGGTTCCCTCACTGATTCAGGCACAACTATATATGCCGCAAAATGCATTACTGCATCAGGCATAAAACCTTCAAAGGTCTCCCTCAATTTTATCCTGTCTGAGAGGTCCCCTACTACCAGGTCTCCATAAAGGACGGCATCCCGATGCCCGTATGAGAGATTATCGTATGTCAGGACATTATGCCCCCTCTCACCGAGTGCCTTTACCACATGGCTTCCAATATAGCCCGCCCCACCAGTAACCAGAACCCTCATACAGCCTCTTTCATCTCTTATAGTTATGATACAATATAACTCATCATGATCTCTATCATAATCCCAACGCTTGATGCCGGCACCTGCATAGGAGAACTCCTCTGCAGGCTCTTAAGACAGGAAACAGCTCCAGAAGAGATAATAGTGATAGACTCCTCATCAGAAGACGATACAGTCGAGACCGCCAGAAAGCTCGGTGCAAAGACAATGGTTATCCCCAGATACACCTTTGACCACGGGAAGACAAGGAATATAGCGGCGGCAGAGGCAAGAGGTGATATCATCGTCTTCATGACCCAGGATGCACTCCCGGTAGATGGCAGGCTTTTAGGCCATCTCACAGCCCCGCTCCAGGACCGTGACATTGCAGCAACCTACGGAAGACACATCCCGAGGTCTGATGCGCCGCCCTTAGAGGCATTTGCAAGACATTTCAATTACCCTCGTTCTCCAGCGGTAAGGGGGATCGACGATATCTGCAGATTCGGTATCAAGACATTCTTTTTCAGCAATGTCTGCTCGGCCATCAGGAAGGACCTGTTCATGGAGGTCGGGATGTTTCCAGAGGGAATAAGGGCGAATGAGGACATGCTCATTGCCGCAAAATTTATAACGAGCGGGCATAAGGTGGCATATGTCCCTGATGCAGCAGTCATCCATTCCCATAACTACTCGCTTTTAGGGCAGTTCAGGCGTTATTATAATATCGGTTCGTCTCTCAGGGCCAACAGGTGGGTGCTAAGATATGCGAAGGCAGAAGGAGAGGGCTTGAGGTTCATCAAAGAGCAGATCGACTTTCTTTTCAAAAGACACGACTACCTCTGGATACCGTATGCCCTCCTGGAGGCCATAGCAAAATACGCAGGATACAGGATCGGGTTGATTGCAGAATGAGAGAGACCATCAATAACCTGCTCAGACGGCTCCTCCAGGTCTTTTGCCTTGTTACCATCGACCTTCTCGCATTTTATACATGCATGTTCATTGCATGGGCAATAAGGGCAGAGGTCATACCGTTATTGCTGTCAGACCTGCCGGTCTTTGATTTCTCATACGCATATTTTCTGTCATTGTGGTGGATACCTGCCATCGTTATATTCTTTATATCCTATGAGGGTCTCTACAGTAGCAATATGCCATTCTGGGATGAGGCCATGGTCAACATAAAGGCCACCTCCCTCGCAGCATTAACCGCCATGGCCATCGTCACACTGGGGAAGCTGCACGGCGAGGTATCCCGCATCGTCCTGATGGGATTCTGGGGCGCATCGATATTTACATTTCCCCTCTTCAGGCTCTGGGGCAAAAAGATCCTCTATACCACAGGGATATGGAAAGAGAGGGTGCTGATCCTCGGTGCGGGTCGGGCAGGAAGACTGGTGATGGACGGCCTGCAAAGGGAAAGGCATATGGGATATGAAGTTATCGGATTCCTTGATGACGACGAACTCAAAAAAGGTGAGGTCATTGGCGGCAAAAAGGTTTTTGGCAGTGTAAGGCACTTCCCGAGGTTTGTGAAGGAACTGGGCATCAGGACGATCATAATCGCCATGCCATCGCTCCATCCTGAAAGGCTTTCCGCTATCACTGCAAATGTCCAGAACCACGCCATAAACACCATAGTAATACCAGACCTTAAGGGCATTGCCCTTCTAAACACAGAACTCCTCCACCTCTTCTACGAGGAGATATTCCTGATGAACATAAGAAATAACCTGAAATCCGCACTGAACAGGCTTATAAAGAGACTCTTCGATATTGCGGCAGGCATAATCTCGATGCCGCTGCTTCTGCCCATCATCGGAGCAATCGGGTTGGTGATAAGATTAGAGACACCAGGGCCTGCAATCTACACCCACGACAGGATCGGCAAGAACGGGAAAACCTTCAGGTGCTACAAGTTCAGGACGATGCATAAGGATGCGGAGGAGAGACTCAGGGAGATCCTCGAAAGCAATGAGACTGCCCGTGAGGAATGGGACAAAAAGTGGAAGCTGAAGGACGACCCGAGGGTCACAAGGATCGGCAGATTTCTGAGAAGGACATCACTGGATGAACTGCCGCAGGTATTCAATGTCCTAAAGGGTGAGATGAGCCTCGTAGGTCCGAGGCCTTATCTGCCGAGGGAGAGGGCGGAGATCGAGAGCGACCTCGGGGTTATCTGCAGCGCAAAGCCGGGCATAACAGGTCTGTGGCAGGTGAGTGGAAGGAGCAATACAGGCTATGAGTACAGGATGAAGTTAGATACATGGTATGTCATGAACTGGTCTCTGTGGCTTGACATAGTGATACTGTTTAAGACGCTCAAGGTAGTTGTCAGGATGGAGGGGGCGTATTAAACAATATTTGTGCTATAATTATCCATTAATTCGAAGGAGATCGGAGAGTGAACCACCAGAGGATTAAAGACATTCCCTATCTAAACCCCGACGGGCTTCCGAAGGTTCCATTTGTCCTCGATGGGATATCATCACGCTTTATCCGTGAAAACAGGGTAATCCCTCTGGATCTCAAAGACAATGCACTCGTCGTAGTGATGGCCGATCCTGAAGACAGGGCGACTATAGATGCACTCAGGGTGGCAACCGGAGCCGATGTCTCAATTTATACAAGCGACATCAAGGCGATAGATGACTACATATCCAGATTCTTCGGCCAGGAGTCCCAGAATATAAACAGGATAATCGAGGATATAGGCGACAGCGGCATAGAGTTTCTCAGGGAAGAGGAAGAAGACATAGGGCACCTGAAGGATCTTGCCTCAGAGGCCCCGATAATAAAGCTCGTTAACCTGCTTATAACGAGGGCTGTTGAGAGCAGGGCTTCAGACATCCATATAGAACCGTTTGAGGATGAATTGAAGGTGAGATTCAGGATAGATGGTGTGCTGCACGACATAGAGTCCACCCCAAAGAGACTGCAGGCAGCAATCGTCTCGAGGATAAAGATAATGGCAAAACTGAATATCGCAGAGAGGAGGCTGCCGCAGGATGGCCGCATAAGACTGAGAATTAATGAAAGGGAGATAGACCTGAGGGTATCAACAATCCCCGTTCTTTATGGCGAAAGCGTTGTGATGAGGATACTCCGCAAGGAAGGCATAGTGATAGACCTTGACCTGCTCGGATTTCCACCCCAAACCCTCTCTGCCTTTAACAGCCTCATTAAGAAGCCTAATGGCATTATACTCGTTACAGGACCCACAGGAAGCGGAAAGACAACAACTCTTTACGGAGCGCTCGATAAGATAAACTCCCCTGACAAAAAGATTATCACTGTTGAGGACCCTGTCGAGTATCAGCTAAAAGGGGTAAACCAGATACAGGTCAAACCAAAGATAGGCCTGAACTTTGCCAGTGCACTGAGGCACATTGTCAGGCAGGACCCCGACATCATCATGATAGGTGAGATCAGAGACCTCGAGACTGCAGAAATAGCTATTCAGTCTGCCCTCACAGGACACCTCGTCTTTTCAACCCTCCATACCAATGACGCGCCAAGCTCGATAACAAGACTCCTTGACATGGGCGTTGAAAACTTCCTGCTGTCATCCACCATAAGGGGAATTCTTGCACAGAGGCTCGTAAGGGTTATATGCCCTGACTGTAGAGAGGTTGATCGATCAATCGCCGACAGGGAAGAGCTCAGCATCCTCGGACTTAACCATGATATCGCCCTTTATAAGGGAAAGGGATGCGAGAAATGCGCCTTCACAGGTTACTATGGCAGGACAGGGATATTCGAGCTCCTCGTGGTCGATGATGATATAAGAAGGCTTATACTAAAAAATGCTGATTCCAACCAGATAAGGGAAGTGGCAAGGCAGCAGGGCATGAGAACCCTGCTTGAGGATGGGGCTGAGAAGATAAGGGCGGGCATGACGACCCTCAGCGAGGTTCTCAGGGTGACACAGGAGGCGTAGTTGGCTCACTTCTCTTACAGGGCAACCACTATGGAGGGTGCGATTGTGGAAGGGGTTATCGAGGCAGCAGACCAGAGGGCTGCTGTCGAAAGGCTGAAGAATTCAGGCGTCATTCCATTGATGATAGCCGCCCCGAAGGAGGGCATAAAAAGAAGGCTTCTGTCGAGGTCAGCAAGGGGAGACCTCCTCACCTTCACATCAGAGCTCTCAGCTCTTTTAGGCGCAGGCATGCCCCTTGACAGAAGCCTCAACATCCTCTCTGAAATAACTGAAGGCAGAGAGATGAAGGAGATAATCCAGTCCGTAATGAAATCCATCAGAGAGGGCAGCTCTTTTTCGGATGCACTCCAGCGGCATTCGAGGATATTCCCGAGGATCTATGTGAACATGATAAGGGCAGGTGAGGCGGGTGGCGTTCTGGATGTGGTACTGGAAAAACTTAACGAATTCCTCGAATCCTCAAAGGAATTAAAAGACCATGTGGTCTCAGCAATGATATATCCAACCATACTTGTTGTAACAGGTGGTCTGTCCATCATTGTCCTTTTGACCTATGTCCTTCCAAAATTCTCCGTAATATTTGCAGAGCTTGGGACCTCACTGCCCCTTCCAACACAGATTGTTCTCACCTTCAGCAATACACTGAAATCTTACTGGTGGGTTGTGTTGTCAGCAATAATCGGTGGCTGGGTCATCTTTAAGAATTACATAAAATCCGCTCCTAACAGATACAGATGGGACTCTATTAAATTGAAGGTCTTCGGCGATATTATAAGGAAACTCGAGACAGCACGTTTCTGCCGAACGCTGGGCACTCTCCTCAAAAGCGGAGTGCCGCTGCTGCAGGCATTAAACAATGCAAGGGATGTCATAAACAATCAGGCCATAGCCTCTTGTATCGATACAGTTTCAAAGGGGGTCAAAGAGGGCAAGGGCATAGCAGCTCCGCTGTCCGATGCAAATGTCTTTCCGCCACTTGCGCTGTCTATGATCAAGGTCGGTGAGGAGACAGGTCAGCTTGACGACATGCTTATGAAGATAGCCTCTACATACGAAAAGAGCCTGAATACATCCATAAAGAGGTTTGTCAGCCTCCTCGAACCTGCAATGATTCTCGGGATGGGCCTTGTAATCGGGTTTATCGTCGTCTCGATGCTCATGGCCATATTCAGCATAACAGAGCTGCCGTTCTGAGGGGTTATGGGTCAGCGGATTAATGGTGCGGCAGAGCGACAGAGCGACAGTTTTTATAAGGAAACGACATGTTTTTATAAAATCCCACCTGACCTCCATTTGCTAAAGGGAGGGATTTTCCCTCTTTGGAAAAGCGGGGTTAGGGGAGATATTCCAATTATTGATCCGTTTTCCGTGACCGGGGTCCCCAAAAAGTCGAAGACTTTTTGGGGTGCCGTGTTCCGTTTTCCGTGTTCCGTTTCACGTTTCACGGATCACTGTTCACGGAAATTTGACTATCGCTCTATCGCTCTATCACACTATCGCTCTAATGGGAGGGGTTTCACCCTTTTGGAGCTTATAATGGTTATCTTTCTCATTACACTCATACTCGGTCTATCGACCGTATTTTTTGCCAACACCCTGCTGTCAAGCAGGCTCAATGGAGTCGTTAGGGAGATGTCAGCAACCATCAGGCATGCTAAATCAATAGCCCGGACTAATAGTGAGACACAGGTTGTCTTGATAAACCTTGACTCAATGTCCTACGGCATAGCGGGACAGGGCGATAAAAACATCCCATCAGGTATAAATATCAGGATAATCGATCCCTTTTCAGGGGAGGTTCATAGTGGTAAATACTCCATTGTGTTTCATGCAACAGGCGGTATTGAGGGCGGAACCATTGTCCTGTCTGACAACAGAAGGTCAGTGAGCATACAGTTAGACCCTGTAGTTGGATCGGTTGTAATAAAATAGTGCAGAAGCACAACATAGAGCAGAAGAGCAGAAGTGCAGAAGCAAAGTTCGTGATTCGTGTCCGTTCTCCGTTATCCGTTTATAGAACACGGACACGGACTACGGACAACGGAGTTCACTGCTTCCGTCCTTCCGTGCTTTCGAACTTACGAACTAACAGGCTTCCTCACCCTGATAGACGGACACGTATGACGGACATGGAGGGTTTCACCCTCCTCGAGGTCCTTGTGGCTATTGCGATACTGGGCATCGCAATAACAGTGGTCCTGCAGCTTTTTTCAGCCAATCTGAGGGCCGTATCAAGCTCAGACGATTATGTCTCTGCTGTCATGAAGGCAGAGGCAAGGATGAGGGAGATACTCGATGATGAAAAACTCACAGAGAGGTCGTGGAGTGAGGCAACGGATGACGGCTACAGGATAGATGTATCAGTTTCCGACACATCGAAAGAGAGGACAGAAAATCTTCAGGTAAGACTCCTGAAGATAGACATGACGCTCCGCTGGACAAAGGGGACAAAGGAGAGGTCGCTGACCCTGAGGACGCTGAAGGTGGCAAATAAACAGATATGATAATTCAGGATTCAAAATGAAAAATAAAACATTAAAGAACTCAAAAATCTTAAATTTTAAATTTTTAATCTTGAATTCCCATGAGGGGGGCTTTACCCTTCTTGATCTGCTGATCTCTATTGCCATACTCGGGGTTATTATCCTGATCATAGGAGGCGCCTTGAGGCTCGGAGCCCGCTCTGTAGAGTCAGGAGAGAGAAAGATAGAATACCTTGAGAGAATCAGGGCATCGCTAAATATCATAGATTCCCAGATTCAGTCAGAGGTCCCGCTTACATATGATGAAGATGGTGTTAAGAAGTATTACTTTAAAGGTGGCATGGACTCAATGCAATTTTCAACAAACTACTCTATCTGGAGCGGACAGAGGGGTTATGTCATTGTCACTTACAGGGTAGAATCAGCTAACTATGGGAAGCAGGGCACCCCAAAAAGTCTTCGACTTTTTGGGGGCCCCGGTCAGGTTTTATATGCATCCGAAAGCAACATCGGCACAAATGACAATAGAGAGACAAAACTCCTGGACACCTTTGACCGGATTTATTTTGAGTATTTCTACAGGGACCCGACAGAGCAACAGGGAAGGTGGATCGAGCAATGGACAGATGCCACAAGCATCCCAGAAAAGATAAGACTCCATCTTGTTAAGGGGAGAATGGATTTCTCTATGATCATCCCGATGAGGGCAAGGGGGTTGATGGCGCAAACAGCCTTAACCGGCAACAGGCCAGTTGGAATGCGATAGTAATAGTAATGCAGGGTCCAGAACGAAAAGGGCACCCCAAAAAGTCTTCGACTTTTTGGGGACCCCGGTACTGATGAACTCAAAAGATTTAAATCTCAAATCTTCAATCCTGAATTCCCAAAGGGAGGGCATCGCCCTGCTCATGGTATTATGGGTATTGACAATCCTCATGATCATTGCCCTGTCCTTTTCATTTGTTGCGAGGACAGAGACCCATTCCACATTGTCCTTTAAGGAAAGGGTCGAGGAGAAATTCATTGCTGAGGCAGGGATAGAAAGGGGGATAATGGAGGCATTCTACTGGAATATGTTTAAAAATCAAATGATAACAACCGAGGGCAGAGAGGTCTGGAGGGCAGATGGCACGCCCTATACAGGGCATCTCGGTGACGGATATTACACCGTAAGGATCATGGATGAGGCCGGAAAGCTCGATATAAACACATTAACAGATGCTTCTGGTATAATACTCAAGAATCTCCTTATGAGCTCTGGTGTTAAGGAGGATGTGGCAGATACGATCGTGGATTCTATCCTTGACTGGAAGGACGCAGATGACCTCCGCAGGCTGCACGGCGCGGAAAGCGATTATTATATGTCTCTGCCAAACCCGTACAGGGCAAAGAATGCCAACTTCGATACGCTGGAGGAGCTCTTGCTTGTTAAAGGAATGACGCCTGAGATACTATATGGAAGTGCTGAAAAAAAGGGCATCAATGATTTTATAACAGTCACCTCTGGATGGAATATAATCAATGTAAATGCTGCACCGAAGGAGGTCCTGATGGCAGTTCCAGGCATGACCCCCGAAATAGTTGACAGGGTAATAAGTTACAGGACTGACAGGAGGATAACAAATCCGCAGCAGGAGGTTGGGATCCCTGCAGAGAGCATGAAATTTATAAACATTGCAGAGAGCAACAAATTCACCATTGATGCCGTGGGCTATAAGGGCAACAGTAAGAGGGGTTATGCAATCAGGGCAGTTGTTGCTCTAATCGGCAGCAACTACCAGTATGTCTACTACAAGAGCCCGTCAACGATAACACAGTGACAGCTACAGCGGGTATAAGGCGGCTGATAACATCTGCATCCTCAGTAGCAACAAGGCTTGAGGGCATATGGAAATCTCTATGGAGATTCCTTACATTCAGCCTCGCTGATGATGCGATCTATCCCGGTAAGAACCTCTGCGTATCTATCGAAAAAGGAGGCATAACAATGGCCTTCGGTACACGGTTCTTATCACGGTATAGGATAAAGGGGTTCAAAACATATCCCCTCGATGAAGACCGATACCCGCAACCAGAGGGCATTGTATCTTCGGCTGTCCTGTCTATCAGCCATCTGAGGGCAGTTAAGGCGGACATAACCCTGAGCATCCCGAAGGCTTGGGCCGTCATCAGGACTGCAGAGTTCCCGGTCACGGTAAAGGAAAATATCTCTGATGTTGTTTCATACGAGATGGACAGGCTGACTCCGTTCAGCGCCGATGAAGCACTCTATGACTTCAGGACCCTTGCGGAAAAGGAGGGAAGGCTTACGCTCCTTATTGTAGCTGCAAAGGCTGATCTTATAATGCCTTATATAAATGCCCTCAGAGAGAAGGGGTTCAATGTCAGCAGACTAACGATCAATCTCTCAGGTATGGGCGCCCTATGCCGCTATGTATACGGTCAAGCAGATTCGGTCTTTGTAGAAATAAATGAACAGGGATATGAAGGGGCGGTGTTCTCAGGCGATTTAATAACAGGAGCCTTCGCAGGCAGCCTATCGGCTCTGGATGATAAATCAAGGGTCGATGCGATCATGAGGGATGTAGGGCCTATAATTGAGGACATCAAAAAAGATGGAGGGTCACCCAGGGTCGTGGTGTTATTTAAAGACAAAAACCCTGCACTGAAGGAGATGCTGAAGCTGAGGATAAACCGGCCTTTCGGCCTCCTGAATGAGACAGACATAAAAGTCGCCTCAGGGCCGCAGAGAGAGGGGACGCCCTATGCTGCTATTGGAGGTGTTTTAGAATCATTGCGGCCTGGGGCAAAGAGGCTGGACCTGCTGAAAAAAGGCCGCCACGAGAGACCAAAGACGCCAATAGCCCTGACAGTGATCCTCCTGCTATCAATTGCCGCAATGGGCATCCTCTATATGGTTACACCTCTGAAGATAGAACAGAAAAGGCTCAGCGAGATCGATAAACAGATAATAATGAGGAAGGATGCGGTCAGGAAGGTCGAGAATATAAAGAAAGAGATAGAGGCAATAAGCAGTGAGATATCTACGATAAGAAACTTTAAAGAGAATAAACCAATGGCCCTTAATATCCTCAAGGAACTCACATCTGTACTTCCAAAGACTGCATGGCTCACGAGGGTGAGGGTCACCGAGACGACTGTGGAGATAGAAGGCTATGCAAGCTCCGCTACAGAGCTTATACCGAAATTAGAGGCATCGAAATACTTCAGAAAGGCCGAGTTTGCATCTCCAACATTCAGGGATGCGAGGATGAATGCCGATAGGTTCATGATAAAGATGGAGATCGGGGGTATAAAAAAGGAGGCAGGAGAGCCTTCAAAGAGCGAAAAGAGGTAGGTGGGTTTCTGGAGCGACATAAAGAGGGACTACAGGGCAGTCTTTGAGAAAGACCCTGCTGCGAGAAATGGCCTTGAGGTAATCCTCGCCTATCCAGGATTTCATGCCATATTCATTCACAGGATAAATCATTTCCTCTGGAGGCTCGGGATACCTGTAATCCCCCGCCTTATCTCGCATATCGCAAGGTTCTTAACAGGTATCGAGATACACCCTGCAGCAAGGATAGGGCCGGGCTTTTTCATAGACCACGGCATGGGTGTTGTGATAGGAGAGACCACAGAGATCGGAGAGGACTGCCTTCTCTATCAGGGTGTAACCCTCGGCGGGACAGGAAAGGAAAAGGGGAAGCGCCATCCAACACTGGGGAATCATGTAGTGGTGGGGGCCGGGGCCAAGGTACTGGGCGCAATCACCATAGGCGATTATGCAAGGATAGGTGCCAATGCGGTGGTGCTCAGTTCTGTGCCTGAATACTCCATTGTCGTTGGTGTCCCTGGAAAGGTCATCAAGAAGAGGGTCCTCAGGATGATGGAAGAAGGACCTGTGGAGAGCCTTGCACGCGTCCAGATGCCCGACCCGGTGGAGGAGAAATTCAGCGAGATGGAAAAGCATATATCAGAACTCGAAAAAAGGATAGAGAGGCTTGAGGGGAAAGGAGGAGTGGTAAGGGTCTTCAATACCCTAACAGGTAAAAAAGAGGATCTGATCCCTCTGACCCCTAATAAGATTGGCATGTACGCATGTGGAGTCACAGTCTATGACCTATGCCACATCGGCCATGCAAGGAGCGCCGTCGTCTTTGATGTCATAAGGAGATACCTGAGATTCAGAGGTTTTGATGTGAGATACATAAGGAACTTCACCGACATCGACGACAAGATAATTAACAGGGCAAGGCAGGAAGGAATCCAGTGGGATGAGGTTGCAAGGAAATACACAGAGGAGTACTACAAAGACATGGACAGGCTCGGTGTCGGAAGGGCTGATGTTGAGCCGAAGGCGACAGAACATATACAGGAGATAATAGAGATAGTCAGGGTGTTGATAGATAAGGGATATGCATATGTTGTAGATGGAGATGTGTATTTTGAGGTGAACAGATTCCCTGATTACGGAAAGCTCTCAAAGAGGGATATTGAGGAGATGCTTGCAGGTGCCAGAGTTGAGGTAGACGAGAGAAAGAGGAATCCAATGGATTTTGCCCTCTGGAAGTCATCGAAAGAAGGTGAGCCATCATGGGAGAGCCCGTGGGGTCCTGGGAGGCCAGGCTGGCATATCGAATGCACTGCCATGTCCATAAAACACCTTGGCGAGAGCTTTGATATCCACGGTGGCGGCGCAGACCTGATATTCCCTCACCATGAAAATGAATTGGCCCAGTCAGAGGCATATACCGGCAAGCCCTTTGTTAAATACTGGCTGCACAACGGCTTTATCACCATCGATAAGGAGAAGATGTCAAAGTCCCTCGGTAACTTCTTTACCATCAGGGAGATACTCGATAAGTTCGACTCTGAGGTTGTGAGATTCTTCCTCCTTTCGACCCACTACAGAAGCCCTATAGAATTTTCTGACGCATTGCTCAGAGAAGCAGAGGCATCCCTTGATAGATATTACACTACCCTGATAAGGATGGAAGAATTTAAGGGAGAGGGAGGTTCGTCATGGCCGTCTCTGCAGGGGAAGACCCTTGAAGATGCGGTCTCTACATTTCTGGATAAGTTTAAAGAGGCTATGGATGACGACTTCAATACTGCCCAGGCACTGGGGTATATCTTTGAGCTGATAAGGGAGGTTAACAGGTTTCTCGACACCAGGCCATCAGGTCGGAAGGCAGGGGACCTCGTATCAAAAACAAAGGAACTGCTGCATCAGGCTGGCAACGTGCTTAATATCTTCAATAAAAGTCCTGATGAGTGGTATGACTCCCTCATGAAGACAAAGAATATCCCCCTCACAAGGGAAGATATTCTCGACAGGATAAAGCAGAGGCAGGAGGCGAGACAGAGGAAGGACTGGGCAACGGCAGACGCCGTAAGAAAGGAGCTGGAGGAACAGGGGATAATCCTTGAGGATAAAAAGGACGGAACCACATGGAAGGTGAGGGTAAGCATGTAGGGCTAAAATTCGTATCTCAATTGTAAATAAACATTGTCATTCCTGTCTAACTGCCCGAACTGTGTCCAGTTTTTGCCACCACCGAAGATATGGGCTCCAACCGCCACCCATATGCGGTCGGTCACGCTGTATCTGCCCTCTGGATTTAACATATAGTCCCTGTCCGAAGGACTGTAAAAGGCAAAGAAAGATAATCTCAATGTCTGCTGCACAAGTAGTTGTGTGAGCCTTACAGTCATGAGCTGATAGAGTCTCTTTTCCTCTGGAAATCCTTGAGGAAGGCTCTTTCTGTATTCTGAATAATCGTGCATGTATTCAACATAATATTGAAGCCCGATTGTAAAGTCCTCCCACAACTGCCTCTGATAACCAATCAAAAACCTCGTCTGGGAGTTTGGAATCATAGGGTCTGTGCCACCGCTGTCCTGCCTTGAATCATAATATCCTGCCTCAAGGCTTAAAACTCCATCCAGTGCCCTTCCCTGGAGGCTTGCACCATAAACAGACAACTTAGGATAAAAGAGCGTGAGCCTTGTTGGCATCATTGGGTTATCAGGCATCATCCATGGCTGCCTGAAGAAACCACGATAAAAATACAGCGATGCATCAAGGCCTGCAACATCACGATATATTCGCATGGCAAACTCGGTATTTTTAAAACTTGTGGTCGGTTCTCTTTCCTCCCTGTTTGTGATATTTGGCATAGGGTCAAACATATGGAACCTTTTTGGATCAGGGAAATTATTTGGTTCGAAAAAAGGAACAGCAACAAGTTCAAAAGATGCAAAACCTGGATAGATACCAAGCTTTGCACCATCAACACCTTTTTTAAGGTATTCCATTGGCCTTCCAGAGAAGAATGACTCATAGTCTTTTGGGAATACATCATTTATAAAAATCAAATCACCAAGCCCCCACGTGATGATCTGTCTACCGACTCTCAAATCCCAATTCTTTGCTGTATAGTCTATATAGCCTTCCCTCAGATCTAAGTCTCCCTTTTGATTGATGTGGTCAAGGAATCCATCAGTTTTTAGAAATAACCTGAAGGGCTCTTTTGATGCCTCGAGCCTTAATTGTGCTCTCACATCTCCCCATTTGAAATCGCCTCCATCAGGATTTGCCCTCGTGCTGAAGGAATAGTTCCCCTGAAAGAAACCGTGAATAGAGATGTCCTGAGCATAAGTAATGCTTGACATTGCTGTTAGAATCAATATAATAAAAGACATGGCACCGCAAACAGAAGAAAAGAAAGAAGATATTCTGTATAAGGCAGACCCCCTAACTTTTATCTTCAGGGAATTGGACTTAATACGGGCTGAGATAAGGGATTTTAAATCAGAAATAAAAGAAGAATTTGCTAATATCAATAAGCGAATTGACGAAACCAACAAACGCTTTGACACCTTCATGCTTGATGTCAACGAACGCTTTGATAACATTAACAAACGCTTTGACAGATTATATATAATTGTAATCTTAAACCTCATAGGCATTGTGGCATTTCTGATAAAAGGATTCTTCTTTTAATCAATCCACCTTTTTGGTGGTTGTTTTAAAAAACGTTCTGAAAATAGGCTATCCTCAATGCCGATGTTGTAATCAGCCTTTATGAATGTAACCTCTGTCCTGTGCCCGCTCTGGAGATTTTTCATCGTCCTCTTCGTCACCGTAGGAAATCCCTTTATCTCCCTTATTTCATCAGCAGTGAAGACCTTATAGAGTTCACCTTTTCTGTCGTAGTATTCTTCTTTTAAAGGCAGAAAGTTTGCCTTATCAATCCATGATAGTTTGTAGCTATAATCCATATCTCCTGCCTTTGGTGTGCTCTTTATCACATAGCAGGCCCTTTCTCCAAGTTTTTCTTCCTTCAGAATTGTATGGGTGTCATCATCAATATCCCTTCCAGAGACATCCTCATATGTAAAATCAGAACCAACAAAGCTTGAGCGCTTATCCTGAGCAGCAATCCTCCTGACCATATTTATGGCAGGCACAAAGAGCCATCTGTCATCGTCTCTTGCAGGATATTTGTAGACCATAAATGTCATATCCTTTACATCAGCAGGCTGGAAGAAATAGATAAAATATTTCTGATTGCCGCCAGGCTCACCATAGTTCTTCCTCAGCATGGTGAGCTCCCTTATCCTTTCCTGACCACCCCTGCTTATGAGTTTCATTATTACCCGTGCCTTGAAGTCCTTTCCCTGATACAGAAACGCAGCCTGTGATTTCTTCATTACATCCTCTGGTGTAATGGCAATGGCCTTAGAGGTTAGAAGACAGAGGACAGACAACAGAAGACAGATAGATAGAATCTTGGATTTTCTCATTTAGTGCCTCCCTTGAATAACCACCCCTGCATTAAAGTAATCAGGGCTGGCAGATAGATAATCGTCATTATCGCACTCAGTATCATCATGCTTACGATGAATGCACCAACGGTTATATAGGGTGTAAGTGGTGCAAAGAGCATTACTGAAAATGCCGATGCAAATAAAACTGCATTACGAAGGATTCCCTTTCCAGGCCTTGCAGCAGTCCAGATCAAGGCTTCACGAAGGAGTTCAGGATTTAACTTTTGAGTCCTGACTTCTGACTCCTGACTCTCTCTTAATCTCTGTTTAAATCTGCTTATGAAATGAATGGCAAAGTCCACTGCCATACCGAGTGAGAGACATGAAAGCACGGAGATGGGCATATCAAAGTCCTTGCCGACATATCCGATTACACCGTAGATGAGGACAATCGTGAACAGGAGCGGCATATAGGCAATGAAAGCCCATTTCATTGAGCGGAAGTCAAGGCTCAATATCACAAAGACTGCTATGATTGCGAGGACAAAGCCCTTTACCATGTCCCAGAGGACCTCATCGTTCCAGACGAGATTGAAATAGGCAATGCCAGCAGGTCTGAATTCTATGTCTCCTGCAGGAGATTTCTTCTTATACTCATCAACAGCCTTTATCACATCCCTCATTGCCTCTGCATCCCATGTCTTTAACTGGACCCACATGTTTGCCCTTCTTGCTGGATAATCTATAAAGCTGTCAATATCAGAGGGCCTTGCAGACATGCTGAATAAGAATAGATACTGGGCTATCACCTCCTTTGAATCTGGAACCCTGTCGTAAGTAGGGTCATTATCATGTATCACCCTGTTTATCCTCTTTATGAGGTCTGCTATTGAGCTGGTCTTTCCAACCACAGGGAGTTTTTCGAGGTGCCTCTGGAGCCCTTCTATATATCTCAATGCCTCAGGGGTCTTGATATGCTCATCCTTTGAGGATATAGCCACGATGTAACCGAGGGATGTGCCGCCAAGGGCATTATTTAAAACAGAGTCAGCAATGTGGATCTCGCTTTTCTTCTTGAACCAGTCCACCATGTTGTTATTAACATTTATCTTTGTTATCCCGACTATTGCTACAAAAAAGAGGATAAGACCTGTAATAGCTGTCTTCACAGGGTTTTCTGCACCTATCCTTGCAAGCCCTTTGAGAAGCCTCGATGCACCTGCCTCTATATCCTCCCTCTTTGATGCCTCCTCAAGTTTCTTTTCGCTCACAAACATGAACATAGCAGGGATGAAACTGAAACTCAGAAGCCTCAGGGCAATCGTTCCAAAGGCGACAACACCTCCAAAGACCTTTACAGGGATGATATGCATAAAGAGGAGGACTGCAAAGCCTGCTGCAGTTGCTGCTGCTGTGTAACGGACAGGCCTTCCAACAGCCCTCATCGTCTCTACTATTGCAAGTCTCTTATCCTTGCTCTCTCTGAAACGGAAGTAGAATTCATTGAATATATGGATGCTGTCTGTTGCAATAGCCATAAGGAATACAGGGGCCATTGAACTCATGATGTGAACAGGGATTCCTGTCCCTATCAAAAGACCCATGCTCCAGATAATGCTCACCATTGCATCCATCATCAATGTGACTGAAAGGAATAGATCCCTGAACATGAGATACCTCACAACAAGCATTATCAGACCTGCAAGGGGAGCAAAGATCGCCATTAATTTGAACATCTCAACACCAAAGGTATCCCTTGCAACAGGGTCTCCTGCGATGTAAAACTCATCGCCGCGGTCCCCAAAAAGTCTTTGACTTTTTTGGGTGCCCTTCTCCCCTTTTTCATTCTTCAGTATCTCCCTGATCCTGTCTGCAATCTCTTTACCGTTTGCTCCCTTTTCAAGGGGAACATATATGGCTGTCGTCTTTCCATCCTTTGAGATAATGCGATCAAGGAGTATGGGATTTTCAAAAAGGTTCTTTTGAAGCGCCTTTATATTTCTTTCTGTTTCTGGGACTTCGGTCATGAGAGGCGCTACCCTTAAAGTCCCCTTTTCAGCAGTTACATTTGTAATTGTAGGAAAGCTATTTACATCACTGGATGCAACTCCCTTGATCTTCAGTATCTCATCTGTTATCCTCTTTATCTTTCCAAGGGTCTCCTTATTCAGGACTCCATTTTCATTTCTTATGCCGATTACTATTGTGTCCTCATAAAGTCCGAATATCCTGTCAACTTCATCATTCCATACCCTTACATCTGATGTGGCAGGAAGCATGTTTTTGGGATTTGTGTCTGTCTTTATCTTTGGAAACTGGGTCATAAAGATAATAGTGATAATTATTGTGAGCAGGACAACGGTTTTTGGATGGTCAACAGAAAACTCAACAAGCCATTGTTTCTTCATCTCCCCTCCTGAGATCTCAGATTATGGTAAATTACTCAATCCGTGCTTCATCTTCCAGAGAAAATACCTTTCGAACCCGACCTTTAGGGACTTAAACCAGATACTCTTTTTAAGCAAAGACTCCTGTCTCGGCGGAAGAACAGGTTTCGCCTTCATATATGCAGCGGTATTACCCATATCCATGAGACAGATAACTGACAGTTCGTCAGGTGAGGGAGGTGTCTCAGCCCTGATTTCAGAAGCAATCGCAGAGGCTGCAGCCCTTGCCATCTTAACTGTCATATATCCTGTCTTTGGCACACCGGTGGGCACAGGAGTCGGCTCGGGAGGGGCAATCGCCATAGCAACGCCAACAGCGAAAATATTCTTATACTTTGTGTGTCTGTAGTTTTTATCCACAGGTATAAAACCCCTCGGATTTCCGATGGGTGCAACAGCAGGAACACCCTTGAATGCGGGTGCAAACATGGCAAGCCTGAAGGGCAATCTTGTCCCATCTTTTAGCCTCACATCTTCAGGGGTAATCTCCTCAACCGCCTGATTTACCATAACCCTGATATCCCTCTCGGCAAACTCATCCTCCATGATTCTCCTTGATTTGCCTAATCCACCAATTCCAAAATGGCCAATATATGGTTCTGAGGTGACAAAGAAGATAGGCACTCGGTGTCTCATCTTCATTCTTCTAAGCTCTGTATCGACCTCAAAGGCGTATTCGTAAGGAGGGCCAAAACAACTCACACCCTGTACAGAGCCAATAACAACAGGTCCTGGATTTTCAAGAAGTCTATTCCATGCCCTGTTTGCCCTTTCTGCCTGCTCAAGTGTGAAGATACATTCTGTATAGCCATTTTCAGGTCCAAGACCTGGAACCTCTTCAAATGCGAGATAGGGGCCTGTCGAAACTACAAGGTAGTCGTAAGGGAATTCCCTATCCCCTGTCTTTACAATCGACCTTTCAGGGTCAACAGACATAGCCGCAGAATGGATAAAATGAATCCCTTTTGAGGCAAGAATCCCTTTCAGCGGAAGGCTTATTTCCTCCGCCCTCCTCCATCCCATTGCAAGCCATGGAAGGGATGGGATAAACACAAACCTGTCCATGTCGCACAGAAGGGTTATATCTGTATCCTTACCCAGCAGTCTTCTCAGTTCAAAGGCTACAGTAAGCCCGCCAAATGACCCACCTAAAATTAGTATCCTTGCCATCGCTACCCCCCTCATACAGAGTGTGTGTTAAAACATCCCCACTACCTTATCTTCCTCAGCCATCAGATCAACAAGGCCGTTATAATCCAATTTCCTTACTCCCTTCTCGATATCTTCATCCTTCAGTCCCCTGAGTCCGATGTCCTCGCCAAGAACATAGGCAGTCCCGCAAAAACCTTCAAGCCTTTCCTTTTGAGCAAAATAAACACCATTCTGTATAAGAACCAGATCCGCAGCCATATCACGCGCAAGTTTTATACCCCTTCTACCATCTAAGGTGTCAGGCGAGTTCTTCACTATTACAAGCATATTGCCCTCCCTAAAAGATCATTGTTGTCTCTGCTTCTTTCAGCATCTCCGCTATTTCAGAGCCATTAACTATTCTCACACCATCTATAATATCTACGGCTTCAAGATCCCTCTCCCTTACAGAGGCCTTATCCGCATAAACCTCCACACCCATATCGATACAGTCCTTTAACGCAGTTCCAAGATTTGTATACCCTGTGCCTGCATCGTCCTGTCCTTTCTTCGCAAGGAAAACCCCGCTGTCAACCAATATCAGGCTAATGCTGAGGTCATCGGCAGCACCTCCCATCGCATGCCTGACAGCCTCTGCTGCACTGATGTCACCATATGGCGACCTTCTGAGAATCATCGCAATCCTGCCCATCTTGCCCTCCTGTTACACACCGATATTCAGCCACACATCCGTCTCACCCATGGTCCTGAAGAGGCCCTTGAGAGAACCCACCTCTGCACCGTCAATATAGTCTTCCTTCGCTGCACGGCGAAAGTTCATGCAGCCTCCTCAGAGATAGACCCTTAAACCCTTTTGGATAAGTTCAGAGAATCTCTCTTCGGCATTAGGTACCCCCTTTGCCTTTTGACCTTTCAAAAAACAATACACCCCATCGCCTGATGCAATTAGATTCACCACATGTCCTTTGTTCAAAGCAGACTCAGCGATCCTTATGGTGGTCAGCGTGTTCTCGTAAGAATAAGGCGATGTGGACAGGAACAATGTAAATCTCTTTGCCATCTTACCTCCTTACTGACACCCTTGTTTTCACTTTGATGCCCTCCTACCCGGGTATTTACCCTTCTTTGTTACAGGACAGCATGCAGGGGCTGGAAGCTCCCTGATGTAATCCTTCTTCAGAATCTCTATGATATCAGGGATTATCGGGTCCCTGAGAAAATAGCACCTGAGCCTGCCATCCATGTAATAGTCAATCAAACCATACTGCCTTAAAAGGCCGAGATGCTGTGAGACATTCGGCTGACTTATCTCGAGAAACTCCTCAAGGTCGCTCACACACTTTACACCCTTTGTAAGTTCCTCGAGTATCCTGATCCTCGTTGGATGGGCGATAACCCGAAGGACCTCTATTCTCCTACCTATAGAACGCATATCTTATATGCATATATAATAATATTTGAATATATTTTGCCAAGAAAAAAATTATGCCCTTGATGCCATCTCTGCCAACTTGCCCTTCTCTCTCATTTGCTCCATAAGGACCTCTTTCATCAGAATGCATGCCTCTATTACCTTTGGATTCGAAACGCTGTAATATATGTTTATCCCTTCCCTTCTCGATTTAAGTATACCCTTATACCGCATCACTGCAAGATGTTGCGATACATTTGCCTTTGGCACACCAAGTATCTCCACGAGCTCGCTAACAGTCTTCTCTCCGCTCTTCAGGGCATCGAGTATCTCGATCCTCTTCGGGCTTGCAAGGGTTTTACAGACATCGGATTGCAACTCAAAGAGTGTCTTATCCTTTCGCATATGCATATTTTATTGATTTTTAAACCAAAGGTCAAGTTTTATTTTAAGGACCAGATACGGACATACCGATTACCATATTGTCATCTGTGGGCCTGCTGCTTTAACATAACGCCATAATTAAATCTATAGGATAGAATCCCCATCTCATCCTTTACAGGAAGACGTTTATTAATGAGTGACAGATAAAGACCGCCCTTTGTAACATTACCTATCAACTGCACTCCTGCTACAAGCCCGTCCTCGTCCAGATAAATCTTTCTGATGCCTTTAGAGTCATGAACCTTTATTGTCTTGGCACCTTCTTGAATACCAGCGGAAAGGATAGACAGTCCAAAAAGAGTAACCACATTCATATCGACCAGAGGGATGTCGTATCTCTTTTCGATGCCGATCATATTCAATCCTGCCACTTCGCCACCCTTTACAGCATTGAACCATATGGGATTAATCTTCCTGATCCCTATGGTCTCCATCTCAGCTATATCGCCTGCAGCATAGATATTGTCGATATTTGTTTTCATACGGCCATCCACCAGGATCCCATCTCGAACCTTCACAAATCCATCCCTGATCATCTCAAGATTCGGCCTAACACCTGCTGCTAAAATTAACAATCTACATGGGACAGTCTCTCCCCCGATATCAAGACCTGAAAGCCGCCCTCTGACCCTCCGAATAAGTCTTATTTCCTTCCCAGTAATTATCCTTATCCCGTTGTTTTCTAAATGTTCCCTCACAATCCCTGACATCTCGTTGTCTAACATTCTGGGGAGAATCCTGTCTTCCCTCTCTATTACAGTAACCTTAACCCCCCTTTTCTTGAGGGCCTCTGCCACCTCCAGACCGATAAAGCCTGCTCCCATCACCACTGCTTCACCTGCATCTGCAATGGCGGATCTAATACCATCAGCATCTGCAATGGTCTTGAAAGAAAAGACACCTTCCCCCTCCATATCAGGCAATTGTGGGACAACAGGGCTTGACCCAGCAGCTATCAAGAGCCTGTCATAGGGCAGCTCTCTTCCATCCGAGAGCCTTATCCATTTATCCCTGACCTCAAGGGCAGCATTTCCAAATATCGTTTCTATCTTATTTTCATCGTAAAAACGGCTGTCTCTTATATAGAGTCTACCCTTATCGATCTCTCCACTCAGATAGTTACTGAGAAAACAGGGGGTATACACAGGTTCTCTTTCCTTTGACACTATTGTGACCACACAATCTCTATTCCATCTCCGTATCGCCTCTACTGCGCTTATGGCAGCAGCGCCATTGCCTATGATTATAATTCTCATCGAAATACCATCAACCCTTCAGACGAAGACCATGAAAGGGGCACCCCAAAAAGTCGCAGACTTTTTGGGGTGCCCGGTAATGCTAAATCCCCAGTGCCTTCCTCTTCTGTCCAATATGAGCCATTATCCCTTCTACTGCCTTCTCGGGGTCGAGCTCTACATATGCCTTACCGCCGGTAATACCTTCAAGTTCCTGCGTCAACACCTTTGTAGCAACAGGGCTGCCCAGAATCCTTGGACTCGGCGCAACATGGACGAGAAGTCCAAGGGCAAGGAGCCATGTCCCTATCGATATCGCCTTTTCCTGGACAAGCTCAGGGGCCGAGCCAGCCACAGGAAGCTGGCTGATCTTCACACCAAGCCTTTCCGCCAGCGCACCGAGAAGTGAAGCAATTCTCGAATTGTCCACACAGGCACCCATATGCCATACAGGAGGCAGTGGCACATCAAGGCCCGCAGCCTTTCCTATGACATGAAGCACAGCCTTTAGTCCCTCACCGCAGTATTTATCAGTGGCAGAGGAATCCATCAGCCCTGCCTGGGCACAGATATGGGCTGTGCACCCTGTGGTGACTATTAGCACATTATTTTTCAAAAGTTCTCTCGCCATCCTCTCTGTCATGGATGTATCCCTGAGCTTTATACTCGGACAGCCCGCAAATCCCACAGCGCCATAGATGTTTCCATTTACGATATTATCAACAACGGGTTTCAGCGGATCTGAGGGGTCTATCTTGCCAAGCACATCCAGAATCGCCTCTATAGAGAAGCCTGCAAATCCCACAGACTTCTCTTTTGGGATAACAACATCTTCACCCTTCCTCGCCCTATAGGCATCTATAGCCATCCTCACGATCTTCTCTGCCTCTTCATCGGCATGTTCGGGCTCAAAACTAACATGGCTCGCGCCTGGTATCTTTACAAAGGGTTCTGTTGTAATGACCTTGGTATGGAAACACTCTGATATCTTTGTTGTGGATGGCCATATGCACTGCATATCTACAACCATTGCATCGACCGCACCTGTAAGCAGTATTATTTCGGACTGGAGATTATGAGCTGCCATAGGGACCCCGTGTCTCATGGTCAGCTCGTTGCCTGTGCAGCAAACACCAACCACATTTATGCCCTGCGCACCAGCCTGCCGTGCCTCATCTTCAAGCTTAGAGGCAAATTCAAGGACCTTTTCTGAAAGGACAGGATTATGGCCGTGTATGGCAATATTAACCTTATCCTTCTCAAGAACAGCCATATTCGCATCAACAGTCCTCACACGTGGTGTGCCGAACATGATATCCTGAAAATCTGTAGCCAAATGCAGCCCCGCATAGCCATCCACAAGGCCGATCTTCAGACAGGCAAAAAGGAGATTTACAGGATCGGCATCATTGCCCATTGATGTCCTGTGCATCGCCTCCTCGATCTCATTGTGCGCGTTGGAGACGAGGAGACCGAGTGCCCTCCACATCTCGAATTCCCTCTTAGGCGCTCTCAATCTGAGCCAGTTCATGGGCTCTCCGTTCTGTCTCGATAAATCCTCCAGCGCCTTGTCCGCAACATCACCCGCAATCTCCATATCGGATTTCCCATCGATCTCTATTCCAAGCCCCCTGGCCACCTCCATCAATTTATCCCTGTCAGAGATTCTATATCCTGGGGCCTCCCCATTGAGCATCTTCTTGAAGGCAAGCACAACATGCCTTGCATGCCCCACATGGGATGATGCGCCTCCCACCTCTTCCCTCAAGAGGTTTCTGCAGACAATTGTATCAGCCGATGCACCGCAGACCCCCATTGTAGCCCCTTCTCCAAAGGGATCTATTCTGCATGGCCCCATATAACACATGCGGCAGCATGTTCCAAGCTGACCGAATCCGCACTGGGGTTGTTGGGATTCAAGCCTGTGAATCCCTGTCTCTATCCCCAACGCCTCTGCCCTGTCTATCAAGACCTGAGTGGCCCTGTCAAAGGTCTTTATCGCCATCACACACCTCCCATATCTCTCAACATCTTTAACGGTGTTATCTTCCTTTCTTCCCCTGCCGCACTCACTGCCCTTGCAACACGCTCTGCAGCGGACAACCTCTGTGCCTTGGAAAGGTCATCTACCTCGCCGTAACTGAGGGCATGGGTCGGGCACGCCTCCACACACGCAGGCTTCTTGCCCTCCTTTACCCTTTTCCTGCAGAAATCACACTTCCTCGCAACCTTCATATAAGGGTCTGCAGTGATCGCCCCGAAGGGGCAGACCATGGCGCACATCCAGCATCCCATGCATCTGTCTTTATTGACATGGACGCTGCCCAGATCGGTATCCCTGTATATTGCCCCAACAGGACAGGCCATCATGCACGGTGCCTCTGCGCAATGCATACACTTTGAGGGATAAGAATAAGAGAGGGCCTTTTCCACATGTATCCTTCTTATCGGTGGTGGGAATTCAGAGATAGCAGTAAAAAGGTCCTTTGATTTTGAATGTTGCACAGAACAGGCAATCTCGCAGGATTTACAGGCAGTGCACCTCTCGATGTCTATAAATATCTCCTTCATTATAAATCACCCCCTTAGACTAAGGGTAGTCCAATTTTTGAGCGATGTCAAGACCATAACCCGCAGAGAAAGGGAGAGGCTGGATTGAGGCAAAATTCACGGATCGCGGCAAGAAGCCTTTGCCCTGAAGGCAAAGACGGGCTAACAAAAAGCGTGCATAACCTTACCAAGAAGATGAAATAATGAAGAGGCACAAAGGATATAGGTCCTATAGGACTTATAAAACCTATAAAGTCAGGAATCCTACGACTTTATGATCTTGACTAACACCCTTCTGTGCCTTGGACCGTCGAATTCACAGAAGTATATCGCCTGCCACGTCCCCAGAAGAAGTTTTCCCTCATCAATAAAGAGGGATTTGGACACACCTACCAGAGTCGACTTTATATGGGCATCGGCATTACCCTCTCTGTGCTGATAGTCAGCCTCAAATGGTACCAGTCTCGATAGCGTGTTCTGTATGTCACGCTGCACAGAGGGGTCAGCGCCCTCATTGATGGTTATGCCAGCCGTTGTATGAGGCGTATAGATGTAGCATATCCCGTTGTTTACACCTTCCTCTTTTATAATCTCCTGGACCTTTTCGGTTATGTCAATAAACTCGGTTCGCATCCGACTCCTTACATTTATATATCTGACCATCTATCCCTCCTGTAATATCTCCTCATAAAATCTCCTGTCAACATCAAACTCAATACACAATGAAAGCAGATTATCAGGCAGCTCAATGCCCTTGAGCTTTATTATATCCTTTTCTGTTGTGACAATCCAGTCTGCCTTGCACCTCCGTGCTGCCTCATCAATCATAAAAATATCCTGCTGGCCATATCCGAAATGGTCTCTGAAGGACATGAACCCCTTTAGCTCTGCCCCGATTCTCAATAGCGTATCCCTGAATGAAACAGGATTGCCTATTGCACAGAATCCTAACACCGCCCTGTTGGAGATAAAATCAGGTGGTAATGTTTCACCTGACATAGTTCGAAGACCTGCAGGCCTATGTTCAGCCAGGAATATTGGTTTGTCAGGATTGTATCCCCTGATCTCACCGATCAGGGCCTGAATGGCCTCCCCCAAGGCAGACGCCTTTGTTATTACAATCACATCAGCCCTCTTCATCTCTCTCATGGGCTCCCTGAGTGTACCTGAGGGAATGAGCCTCCTGTTTCCAAAGGGGTTTGTTCCATCAATCAGAAGGATGTCTACATCCCTGTAAAGCCGCCAGTGTTGAAAGCCGTCATCAAGGATGAATAACAATGGGAGGCTGAAGACTGACTGCTGAAAGGATAATTCACTGATTGCAAACATCCCACCCTTATATCTATCCGCACACTTTACAATAGGGACACCACTGAGCCTCTCGGCCATTAACACCGCCTCATCCCCTGCCTCCTCCACCCCGAGCAATGCCCCAGCCCCCCTGCTTATAAAGCAGGGGCCACTTGCCCTGCCCTTATATCCCCTTGTGAGGATACATGGTTGATAGCCCGTTCTCTTCGCCTCTTCAGCTACGGCAATGACAGCAGGCGTCTTCCCTGTCCCACCATATGTCAGGTTGCCAACGCTTATAACTCTCCGGGGGAGCCTTTTCTGCTTCCTGTGGTCATTAGATTTCTTGATGCAATAGCCTGAATAGTATAAAAACTCCAGAGGTCCCATACCGTCCTGAATCCTATCAGAGGTGAGGGCGAAAGTGCAAGACTTGACAATAGATGGATTAAGGTGTAAAAGATAATTATGAAGAGAATTTTTCTGATAATCCTTATGATGGCAATGCTCATTTCCTGTGCGCCTGTCCTGAGAGAGGAATTGATGAATGCAGCCTCGACAGACTTCTCCCTTTCTGATATGAGAAGGAATCCTGATCTTTATAAGGGAAAACTCTTTATCCTCGGTGGTTTAATTGTCAATACAAGACTCACCGAGAGAGGCTCTGAGATCGAGGCGGTCTATGTCCTGGTAGATTCGAGAGGTTATCTGAAAGGAACCGAACCCTCAGACGGGAGGTTCCTGGCAATACTGCCCCGTGATAAGGGGTTTCTTGACCCGCTAATTTATCGCCAGGGCAGGGAGATAACCCTCGCTGGAGAGTTTGTCGGTATAGAGACAGGCAGGATCGACGAGATGGAGTATACCTATCCGGTCTTCGAGATTAAGGACCTCTACCTCTGGGAAGAGAGGAGATTCTATCTCGTCTCACCCCCGCCTTATCCATCATGGTATTACCTTTACTGGTATTATCCTTATCCATACTGGTGGGATGAGCCGTGGTGGAGATACCATCCGCCGCATCCACGCTGGTATGAGCCTCCTGTCAGGAAACCCTCGCCTCCTGAAAAGAGATAGGCCTGAGGATAGAAGATGTGGCCAAGGCACGATTATATACGGGGATATTCTTCTTCTCATTCTCTGCCCTTTCATATGAGATAATTCTAACAAGGCTCTTTTCGATCTCCCTCTGGTATCACTTTGCCTTCATGGTGATAAGCATAGCCATGCTCGGCATCGCTGCAAGCGGCACAGCACTCTCCCTGTACCCGGGGCTTAAAGCGCCTTCGAGGATCGGTCTCTACGGAGTGTTTTTAGGTGCAGGCATCTCCCTGAGCTATATCATATCGAACCAGATACCATTCGATCCTGTCAGGCTTTCCTGGGACAGGATACAGCTAATCTATATCAGCCTCTACTATATGGTCCTCGCCGTACCCTTCTTCTTCTTCGGATTATGCATCTCAACCGCCTTTTCAACAACAAGCGAGAGGGCTGGAATCCTCTATGGGTCTGACCTTCTCGGCGCTGGTGCAGGTTCTATCTTTCTTCTGTTTTTCCTGAGCGTCGTCGGTCCTGAAAAGGCAGTCATAATCATTTCATCCATAGCATTAACAGGCTCGTTAATTACCGGCGGATTGAAGACAGGGATTGCATCTGCATCCCTCATCTTATTAAACCTGTTTATCATCTCCATGCCCGTCCTTGAGCCGAGGATGTCGCCATACAAAGGACTCCAGCTCGCCCTGAGATATCCTGATGCAGAACGTATAAAGACCTATAACACCCCATTTTCGCGCATAGATATATTTAAAAGCCCTGCTGCGAGATTTGCGCCCGGGTTAAGCCTCAAATACCTTGAAGGGCTTCCTGAGCAGATAGGGATTTCCATCGATGGAGGTGATATAAACAGCATCACAAATGCAGAAAAGAAGGAATCCCTCGGATTTCTCAAATATCTGCCATCATCGCTTCCTTACGAAATAGGCAGAAGGGATAATGTCTTGATCGTCGAGCCGAGGGGAGGGCTGGAGGTCCTGCTGGCCATAATGAGCGGTTCAGAAAACATCCATAAGGTGGACTCCAATCCCTATGTAATAAAGGTCATCAGGGATGCGCTCGATGACTTCTCGGGGGGCATTTATAAAGAAAAAACATGGTCGGGCATGGGCAGGTCATGGCTGAAAAGGAATGACAGGAGATTCGACATTATAGATATGCCATTGATCGGGGCCTCGCCATCAAGCTCATTCGGGATAGCCGAGGACTACAGGTTTACTGTGGAGGCATTCAAAGAATATCTGAGACATCTAAATAATAACGGTATCCTTAGCATAAACCTCTTTATTCTTCCGCCCCCGAGGATAGAATTGAGGCTCCTGAGCACAATCGCCCAATCGATGGAAGAGATGGGCATAGAGGATGTAGAGAAAAGGATTGCTGCCATCAGGAGCTGGGGGACGCTATGCATCCTCGCCAAGAGGTCCGTGTTTGAACCTCAAGAGATCAATGCCATCAGGAGATTCTCGAAGGAAAGGAGATTCGATCTCGTTTATCTGCCGGGGATAAAGAGGGAAGAGACGAATGTTTATGTGAAGATGCCTTCAGACGAATACCCTATGGCATTTAAGGAGATACTCAGTCCCGAGACGCGCCAGAGATTTCAGCGCAGCTACATCTTCGATATCCGACCTGTGCGCGATGAAAACCCCTTCTTCCATTATTTCCTGAGGCTCAAAAACCTTAAAAAAATCTACGACCTGATGGGCCGGAAGTGGCAGTTCTTCATAGAAGAAGGCTATCTCCTCCCTGCTGTATTTATACAGGTGCTTTTGCTGAGCATTGCACTTACAATTATGCCCGCTATGGCAATTAAGACCAGAATTAAGGGAAGGGGTCTTAACCTTGATCTGAATCTGTTCCTCTACTTTGCATCCATCGGCCTCGGATTCATGTTTGTAGAGGTCTCCCTGATCCAGAAAATGATCCTCACCCTCGAAATTCCATTTTATGCTGCCGCAGCTGTCCTCACCTCTATACTCATCGGCTCTGGCATGGGGAGTCTGCTGAGTCACAGGTTTCCGGGATTGAGGCGCCCCTATATGCTTATCGCCCTCTCTTTCCTGATCATTGTCTACAGCCTTCTTATACCACCACTCTCAGGGACCGTCTCACAATATTCACTGCCGCTTAAGATTCTGTTAACATTTACATTCCTCATCCCTCTTAGCATGTTGATGGGGATCCCATTCCCCACCGGATTGAAGGCCCTCGGAGAGAGATGCCCTGACCTTATACCATGGGCGTGGGCAATAAATGGCTGCCTCTCGATACTGGCGCCAATTGCTGCCATAATGCTCGCAATGGCTGTAGGCTTTAAGACGGTTCTCTGGATAGGCAGCGGGACATATCTGCTGGCATTTTTTACCTTCCCTTCATCTGGACCTCTCCAATCATAGGCACAAAAGCAACAGGCGCTATCTGCTCTAAATTTAGCTCCCCTCTCTCTTTTGTTGCCAGTGTCAGGGTCTGGTAATATACAGTGCTCCCAAGGGGGATGATCAACCTGCCGCCTTCCTTTAGCTGCCTTATGAGCGGCGGTGGGATGTAATTTGCTGAGGCGGTTATGATTATGGCATCGAAGGGCGCATATTCTTCCCAACCAAAATATCCATCACCATACTTAACCTTTACATTTTTGTAACCCAGATCTTTAAGTCTTCTCTCGGCCTTCTCAGCAAGCCCCTTCCTGATCTCTATTGTATAGACCTCTTTTACAATCTCTGCAAGGACTGCTGCCTGATAACCTGAACCAGCGCCTATCTCTAAGACCCTATCAGTCGGCCTCAGTCTCAGCGCCTCTGTCATCAGGGCGACTACATAGGGCTGGGATATTGTCTGGCCCTCGCCTATTGGAAGGGGATAATCCTCATATGCCTTTGCCCTCAGGTGCTCATCAACAAAGAGGTGTCTCGGCACCCTCCCCATCACCCAGATCACCTTACCGTCCTTTATCCCCCTGGCCTTTATATCCTGCTCCAGCATGGCCTGACGCCTTTTTCCGTATATGTCTTCAGAAGGGGCAGAGACTGCAGACAGGAGTATTAAGATCGGGAAAAGATAGAGGGCCTTTCTTAGTTCAACCATCAATTCAGCGAAGATTTTTACCCCTTACCTCAGCCTTTTTATAAACTCCTCAACAGGAATAGCGGCAAGTGTCAGGAGATGCACAGAGCCTCTCGAACCGATCTCAACTGACATCCTCATAACCGTCTCATTGTCTGGCGCCTCAACGATATTAACAAAGTCATACGGCCCAAGAACTGCATACTGCTTATGAATCTTCACACCCATGGCCTCGACCTCCTTATTCACCTCGAGGATCCTTTCGGGCCTCTGCTTGATAGTCTTACGCCCCTCATCGGTCAGGTTACTCAAAACAACATAGTACGGCATCGCATCCTCCTTTGTCTTCTCTTTTTCCTTCTTTATACCCCATTTAAATGGCATTGTCAACCCTGCTCATTTTTCTCTTGACAAGAATGATTTTAATATGATATAAAATACTTAATAAGAATAATTCTAAGGAAAAAATGGAAAAATATAAAAACATAGGGTTCAAACTAACACCGCAGAGGCTGGCGATTCTTGATTACCTTGATGGTAACAAGAATCATCCCTCTGCAGAAGAGATTTACAGGAAGGTATCAAAGAGATTCCCTACCATGTCCTTTGCAACTGTCTATAACACCCTTGATGCGCTGAGGAAAAGGGGAAACATAATCGAACTCACAATAGACCCTGATAAAAAGAGATTCGACCCTAACACCGAACCACATCACCACCTGATCTGTATCAGATGCAGGAAGATCATGGATATTCACAATAAATTCTCAGTTACTGTTAAAAAGGAATCACAGGGCGGATTCAAGATAATCGGCAACCATATCGAGTTTTATGGAATATGCCCTGATTGCCAGAACCATGAGCAAAAGGAGGAGGTGATATAAATGGCAGTATTTAAATGCAGCAAGTGCGGTGCAAAGGTTGAAGGGAGGTGCAAACCTCAGAAGTGCCCCAAATGCGGAGAAAAGGGCATGATGCAGAAACAGTAGGGAAAAATAAAGTAAGGAGGTATTAAAAATGAGTGAGAATTGCTGTGGTTTAATGGTGGGACAGATGGTCCCGGATTTTAAGCTCGAGACCTTCGAGCCGTCAAAGGGTGATTTTGGTGAGGTCAGTCTTGAAACGCTAAAGGCGAACAAGAAATGGACGATACTTGTTTTCTATCCTGCGGACTTTACATTTGTTTGAGCTACAGAATTTGCTGCTCTGGCAGAGCAGTATGAGAGATTCAAAAAAATGGGAGCTGAGGTCATCACAGTCAGCACAGACACAAAGTTTGTCCATCTTGCATGGCAGAGGGAAGAGAAAATGCTCGCCGATGTGAAATATCCGATGGCTGCAGACCCTACAGGGAAGGTCTCAAGGATGTTTGGCGTATATGATGATGCAACAGGCCTTGCATTGAGAGGGACATTTATAATCAGCCCTGAGGGGAAACTCCTTAATTCAGAGGTAAACTACTACAATATGGGCAGAAATATTGATGAATTAATGAGAAAGTTTAAGGCTAATCTCCATCTTGCAAAACATACGGATGAAGGCTGCCCATCAAAATGGAAGGATGAAGGTGACAGGACACTTAAACCATCCGCAAAGCTGGTTGGAAAGGTATATGAGGCACTGAAATAGAATTAGCAGGCATACCAGGGATGGATATGCCTCCGTGGCTCGAATAGAGAATCAGGTGGGGCGACCCCAGAAAGGGTATCGCCGGTTTAACAACAATTAAAAGGAGTCTTTGACTCCCATTTAAGAGATTATCTGGAGGTTTAAAATGGAGCTTATCAATGAACATGAAATTGGCGTAGCAAAAGGCACCGAGGTAGAGGATGCTGTAATGGGAAACTTTAAGGGGGAATGCACAGAGGTGGGTCTCTACCTTGCAATGGCAAGGCAGGCACAAAGGGACGGCTATCCAGAGGTGGCCGAGACGCTAAAGACAATTGCATGGGAAGAGGCAGAACATGCAGCCCAGTTCGCAGAAATGAATGGCCTCATCTCGAAGAGCACAAAGGAAAACCTTGAGAAGATGCTTCAGGGAGAGATCGGCGCAAATAAGGGCAAGAAAGAGGCTGCAAAAAAGGCAAGGGAGTGCAACTGTGATCCTGCCCATGACTTCTTTGATGAGTCATCGAGAGATGAGGCAAGACACGCAAGGATGCTAAGGGGTATTCTCGACAGGTTCTTTATGAGCCATTAACCATGTAAGGGCCTGTCAACAGAGGACTTGATCCATCAATCTGTCATGCTGAATGAAGTGAAGCATCTCTTATTATAGAGATTCTTCGCCTCAGAATGACAAAAACCTAAGGAGGATTTGGAGATGTGCATGGCATATGAAATAAACTGTAGTTGTGGAAACGGCCTGGCAGGCTTCAACTTCAAAGACGAGATAATGTCAGGTGAGGTCATAAGCAGGCTGTACTGTCCGCAGTGTTCGAGTAGTATCAAATTCAATCCAGAGACGATGGTGGCCGACAACGGCTGGATTATTGAATACGATATGGACATTGCAAGATTTCAGGCACAGAAGATAAAGACAGGTGTCCACAATATAACCCCTGATTTTATCTTTGATGAGGGTTACTGTACATGGCGAGGAATTTATCCCACAGACCATCTGGACAGCGTAGTGGAAAGAACAGAGATAATGAAGCTTGCAAAGATAAATCCCCGGAGATATCTCGAGGAGCTCAAGGAATGGGCCACCACAAGGATGGAGAGACTGTCGAGGGAAGGCTGGAGGAAGGCAAATGAAAAAGTCGGGGTTTAAGGAAAAACCTGCCTGTGCTGAAAAATACTCACCTTTCCCTGATCTCATCACCTGTCCGGAATGTGGGGAGGATGTTGAGCTCTGGTCGGATGAAGAGGAGACGGTATGCCACTTCTGCGGCTACAGGGTCTTCAAAAATGAAAGGCTCACAAATTAAGAGGAAGTCCGCAAAGGGTCAGACCTTTTGCGGACTTTTTACTCATAAGTAGTTTTTGAGAGATATTATAACCCCCAACCCTGCCACCACAACTATCCAGGCCAAAAGCAAGGCAATGCTGATCCTTCCCCATTTGTTCATGGAAGGCGTGGCAGTAAATTCACCCGCGACCCTGCCGGACTTATATGCAACGGATATAAGATAGCCTATGATGGACAGGCCCATCACAAATGTTGTTAGGAATAAGGCTGTGCTGCCCCAGTCAATATTCAGCTTGTAGTTAAAGATGGAATAATCAAAGCGGCTGAGATATTTCATCCTCAAAGCTTCCCTCGCATAGGACATTCCAAGGATTGTCAGGAAAGCCCCCAGTATGCCCGGCACTGCGTATTTAACGGGATCCTTCTGCGCATTATAGAGAAAAAACAGCAATGCGATTCCAAGCGCTGCGCCTATTAGAAAGAACGGGCTTGTGAAGAAATTGAACTCACCAGGCAGACTGAACAACCACCAGAAGCCGACAATGGCCTGTATGGCTGTAAAAGTGAATGCCATCTTTGCGCCGGTTCTGCCAACCCATTCAAGATAGCCTTTATCGGAATCTGTCCTGTTTTTGAAATACCATGCATAAAGCATCAGGAATATGCCTGTCATGGCAAAGGACGGGATAATGAAATGCAGAAACCTCGGAAGCTGGAAGGCATGTAGGGATGTCCCGGATGTATCAACAGAATTTCCCCTCACATACCATTGAAGCCACTTTTCAGGTTGAAGCAGTTGATACCCGAGGGCATGCATGATGATGCCTGAAAGCAGAAAGAGGGCTAAGGCTATAACCCCGAATATAGCAAAGCCTCCTCCCCTTGAATCCCTCTTCAGGTAGAAGACATATGTCAGGCTGTAGCCGAGCATCATTATGAATATAAAACCTATAACCCATGCGGCAGAAAGGGTATTGGATGCATACCAGAACGGGTCATACACAACCTGAACAAAGAGAAGCGGCGCTACCCCTAAAAGCATTGCCATGGAGATATTGGCTGTGGTTGCCTTCGCAAGTGATCTAGAAAGCCTTCCCCAGTTTTCTCCTCCCTTTAGATATCCATATACGGATAAGAATGATGTCCCGAGGGTAAAATTCACGAACATTATATGAAGTGCAAAAGTGAGCACCATCAAAACCTGAAACACAACCGGATAAAATGGTACCCCCATCGGATCCTGCAAGGCCTTTAACATTGTATTTATTTCCATGTTATCCTCCTTATTTGATGCGTGAAATTGAATGCAGATATGTTGCTAATGCCTTTTTCTCTGCTACTGAACCAACAAAAGGCGGCATATAAGGGTATCCACCAAGCGCATCAATAAAGCCCTCAACCTCTTTGATCTCATCAGCAGCCTCTGCATGGGGTTTAAACTCAAGCCTCCTCACCATCTGCGGCATTGCCCTTAAACCCTTTTCATTTAGGACATGACAGGATGAGCATTCAATCAGGGCTATCATCTTTCCTGCCTGCACCTGATTGCCTTCGTTTATCTCCCTTAAACCATCAGGCACAAAGGGTGCAACCTTGAGTATCCCCTTTTCGTTTATAATTTTTGCCTCAGCGCTTACACCCTTTGCTGGAATGTCCTTTCCTATTATCTGGTTGGAATACATATATTGAGGAATGATATATGGCTTCCTTATCATTTCCCTGATTCTCTCGGTTGACCAGATGCCTCCAAAAAGCACAGCGATTGCCAGAATAGCAGGAAAAAGTCTGATGCCGAGAGGTTTTACATTTGCATAGATGAAATAGAGAACCAACAACCCTAACGAAACAATTATCCCTGTCTTAAGTCCCTGCGGCACAAGCGCTGTAATCAACATACGGTTTGCATCAGGAAGGGTCTTCAGGTACCATAAGAACAAAACACAGCCGAGTATTAAACCTGCTACTCCCCACTTTGATGCTGTCTTCGTAATGAATGACCTCACATCCGCATTTTTTATCCTCGTTGCCACTGCAATGGCATAGGCTGCTGCAATGCCAAACATCAATGTAGTCCTCATCAAAAGCTGAGACCAGTATGTCTGGTTGAAGAAGCCGTCAAAGAAATTTCCTGTCTCAGGCCATTTGCCTGGCGAAAGCATAAAGGCTAAAATGCCGACAATAATTACCATGGTCGTCCATGAGCCAATGGCAAATATCCAGCCGATCTTCAGATGGGTCTTTCTATCCACCTTGCCGAGGGTATAGTAATAGATGAATATCCCTGTCACCTCGATTATGAAAAAGACCCATTCTGTTGCCCATCCCCAGACATAGTTGTGGATCAGACCTGAAATACCCCTCGGGTTTGCCACAGTGGCAGAATACCAGATGCCAATTCCGCTCAAGGAACCGAGGACATAGGCGAATACAAGCAAAAGCAGAGTGTATTTTTTAATGAATTCAAGATATTCAGGCCTGTTTTCCCTGTATGCCTTTGTCTCTACAAAGACATTAAACCACATGGCACTTGTCGAGAGATGTGAGGGCAGGATATGAAATGCTGCAATCAGTGCCAGTATAATCCCCGCACTTAAATTTGGCACTTCCCAGATAGGATACATATCAATTTCCTCCTTTTTAGTTTTTAATGAGCGAAACCCTTTACAGGTTTCCATTCATACCTACTGCTTCTTCTGCCATCTTAAACCCTCCTCTTGGTATTTAAAAACAGGACGGAAACCGTCCTTTTTGACCATAAAAAGCATTTCTCGGTTTTTTCGGTAAATCATAATCAAGATTATTTTAATCCTGAATTCTTAAAATTGTCAAGTTATAATTTTAGGTAACTTTATAATTCAAAATTGAATACTGAGGGGCAGCTGAGTGACAGTCAGACTATCGCACTACCGCATTGATGAAGCTGGGAAATAGGAAATAGGAAAATATTGCTCACTGTTCACGGGTAGGCCACAAGGCATGAATAACCACCACTAAAAACAGGAAGCCTCCGATAACGGCTATAAATCCACCAATGCCCATGATCCCCATGCTCAACATCTTCTTGAAGCTATCCAGGCCCTGAGCGCTGCCTGCCACCTTGCGCTGGACACCATAGCCGCCTGCCCAGGCGAGGCCGAGGATGTGCAAAAGCTGGCCAATACCATAAATATAGGGCTGGATGATGGAGAGGCGGGGTGTGGGATTGCGGAAACCGAGATGGGGCAATAGATAGTAAGTCAATCCCATGAATGACAGGGTCACTCCTACAATAGCGCCATGATAATGGGATGGTATAGTGACATTAATGCCATTGATTAAGAAACCGATAACCCCACCAGATCCAAAAAGCACCATAGAGGTGGTAAGGGCTGCACGGATATGGCGCATATTTTCAGTGGCCTTTCTCTGCAAAATCCCCTTCAGCAAAACCATGCCGATCAAGAGTGGCGGCAGCCCCATGCCGTATTTCATCAACAGGGTGAATGACTGCCGATGCCCAAATGAGCCTGTATCAAAGGATAGATAAATCACCGGGGTAAGAAGAACCACCGCAAGGAGGAGCCCAAATAGAAGGATAACTATCAGTGGACTCATGCGAAAGGGTATACCAGAAACATAGGCCAACCACAGCCATGCAACAAGCATGAGTATGAGATATACAAACTGAAGGATATGCCCCCCTCCCCAGAAGAGAACCTCATAATACACCGTGCCCTGAATGGCATCGGGGATAGTCAGATACGACCAGACAATCGCAACCGCTCCGATAGATGCAGTCATCGACGAGGCATAAATCCCGAATCTTAATCCACTCGCAATATCCATCAGACTCCCCAGAGGGGTATGAGCTGCTAAACTTCGCGCCAGCATCAGGAGGATTCCTACTGCAAATACTGCAAGTCCGGCAAAAAACATAGGGTCCTGAAGGACAGGCACGTAGTTGTTCATGAGAGGGCGACCTGCTCCGAGAAATGGCGAAATAGCTATTATTAAACCTCCTGAAGCTGAAAGGAAAAGGGACAGCCAGCCCAGACCCGACCACCTCGGGAGAGAGTTTATACTCCACAACACACCTCCAAAGCAGAGAAACCATATCAGGATCGAAAGGTCCACATGCACAACCAGGGCTGAATGAAAAAAATCCACCCATGGGAAGATGTTCTGCACATAGGGTGTTCGCGACAGCACAAGGACTATCGAAAATAATCCGGCAGCGACAAGGGATGCTATGCTGAGTATCAGCCAGCCGGCAGCAAGGCGGCGTGACTCCCGATCTGGGATTGGAAAAAGAATATCAGAAGCCATCTCTTTCCCTTTGAGTAGACTCATAATTTTAGAGGTCTTATAAGTCCTATAGGACCTATATCCCTCGAAGGATTCAGCCGCCGTCCTGAACATAGCGAAGGAATGACAGGTTGTAGGTTTGTCATTGCTGCGGTAGATTCATTATGGATACTATGGAATTTTGTAGTTTTCCCCATCGAGTAAGTCCACGCCACACTGTAGATCACTTATCCAGTCAATAAATCTGTTGACCATAGCTTTACCCTTAAAGTATCTATGTCCATGCTGGGGAACTATTGCCTCAATATCCAATCTCCTCACCATATTAGCCCATAGCCTGCACGCCTTCTGAGAGGCTATATATCTCTTGTGAAAGCCTTCCATATATCTCACATGCTCTTCAAAATCTATCACCTCTGTAAACCACTTTGCATCGGGAACAATAGATGTCCCCAGGTCGCCCGAAAAGAGTATCTTCGAGGCTGTATCATAAAGCTGGACATTACCAGGGGAATGTAGAAAATGTGCTGGCAGCATAATTATCTCTGAGCCATGAAAATCATATCGCATCCCCTGTTCAGGTATGGGGACATAGTAACCCGCTTCAACGTCTAATCTGGTAAAATGTGGTATAAACCTTATCCAGAGACTCGGCACAAAGACCTTAGATGCTGAAAACAGCATCCACCAGTTTATAGCAGCCCCTGTGTCAGGGTCCTGATGGGAAAGCACGATGGTCTTTATCCTCGAAGGTTTAATAAATTCTGAAACCCTTTTATAAAGGGGATCAAAAACCTTACTCCCCCCAGGGTCATACAGTAATCCTTCACCATTGTGTATTATAAGGAACTGGTTTGCCTGGATGTCCGTCCCTCTAACATCTCCGCTTAAAATATCATCAAAGACGATACATTTATGAACACCATTATCAAAGAGTACTGTTGCCATTTCTATCCATCCTTTCCATTATAAGAATATGAAAGAATTCCAGAGAATTACCCCTGAATGTCGATGACCATGCATAAAAAAATCAATGAAAGGTATATAATGGAATAAAAAAAGAGGGACCTGTTCAAATCCCTTTTTGAGAAAAGAGTCACGAGATAAAGCAAAAGATAAATAATTCCGAGGGTCAGGGATACAGAGAGGTAAAGCTTACCAAACATTCCAGTAAGGTAAGGCAAAAAACTCACCACAAGCAATGAGGCAATATATATAAGTGAGCGCATGTTTGTTTCATCTTCAGAGACTATCAGAGGCATGGTTGGAATGCCAGCATTTTTATAATCCTCTCTATACCTCGATGCGAGTGACCAGAAGTGTGGGGGCTGCCAGAGGAACATTATCGCAAAGAGCAGCAGGGCCTCTATGCCGACACTGCCTTTAACCGCTACCCATCCAATAACAGGAGGAAGTGCGCCTGATATCCCACCTATCTCAGTTGCATGGGGTGTTTTTCTCTTAAGTATCACCGTATAAAGGAAGGCATACACCAATATGGCAAGTGCTGCTAAAACAGCGGATAGAGTATTTACAAAAAAGTTTAAAACCAGGAAGGACGCTAAAGAGAGAGAGATTCCGAATATAAACGCACCTGCCGGATTTACCTTCCCTGATGGGAGAGGTCTTTTAGATGTCCTCTTCATTAACCGGTCAATATCTCTGTCATAGTAATTGTTAAAAACAGAAGACCCTGCAGAGGACAGGGCAATCCCTAAAAGGCACCAGAGGAACAGCAAGGGTTCAGCCGTTCCTCTGGAGGCAATCCACATCCCTGTAAAGCCTGTCAGTGCCACTAACAGGGTTATACCAGGGGATGTTAACTTAATATACTCTATAAATCGCATTAAACAGCCTGGGCGCCCTCAGGGACGGCCTTCTCCTCAGGCCTTCCATATTCGTATGGGCCTGCTGTTATAACAGGAATCTTCTCAAAGTTATATACAGGCACAGGGGATGGCAGCGTCCATTCGAGGGATTTTGCTCCCCATGGATTTGCAGCAGCCTTCTCGCCTGCAAAGGCAGAACGAATTATATTTACCAGTGTCAGCAAAAAGCCGAGCACGAGTATATAGCCGCCTATTACAGTTAACCTGTAGGTGTCCGTAAACTCAGCAGGGTAGCTCCAGTACCTCCTTGGCATTCCGAGGAGACCGAGTTTATAAAATGGAACGAATGCAAGCAGCGAGCCCACGAGGATTATCCAGAAGGCTACCTTCGCAAGCCCTTCGCTGTACATGCGGCCTGTAAACTTCGGGTACCAGAAATATATACCTGCAAATGCAACGAGGGTCATGGCCATTGAAAGGACATTATGGAAATGGGCTACAACCCAGAGTGTGTCATGCACATGGAGGTCTATCGCCAGAAGGCCATTCGCGATACCTGTCGCCCCTCCGATCACAAACAGCGTTATAAAGCCTACGGCATAGAGCATCGGGGCCTTGAACTCTATCGAACCCTTATGCATCGTTGCAAGCCAGTTGAAGACCTTTATGCCTGTAGGCACGCCTATAAGTATTGTCAGTAATGACTGGACAATCCTGGCCCAATCCTCAACACCTTTTGTAAAGAGATGGTGAATCCAGACATCAAAACCGAGGAATGTTATTGCCATTATGGCTATTACCATGCTTGTGTACCCGTATATCTTTTTCCTCGAAAAGGTGGAGATTATTTCAGATACGATACCAAAGGCAGGAAGTGCTATAACATAGACGGCAGGATGGGCATAGAACCAGAACAGATGCTGATAAAGCATGGACGAGCCGCCCATGGCAGCGTTGTAAAAGTTTGTGCCGAGATATTTATCAAACAGAAGCAGTGTCACCGCCCCTGCAAGGACAGGGATCCCGAAGAGCTGGATGATAAAGGCGCCAAGGATTCCCCATACAGCAAGGTTGAGCCTCCCCCATGTCATACCTGGCGCCCTCATTGTGATGATGGTGGTTAAAAAATTTACCGCCGATGCGAGCGCTGAGGCACCGAGGAGATGGACAGCAAAGACATAGAGGGATGTGTTTGCATCCGACTTTATAGAGTATGGTGGATAGCCCGTCCATCCAATATCGAGACGCCCTGGGGTAACAAGGGCTAAAACAGCCATGACAGTTGCCCCTGCAAAGAACCAGAAACTCAGGGCATTAAGCCTCGGAAATGCCACATCCCTTGCCCCTATCATCAATGGCACAAGGAGATTTGCAAAAAAGCCTGTATAGACAGGTATCATCCACCAGAGTATCATCCCTGCACCGTGGATTGTGAAAAAGACATTGTAGAGCTTTGCGTCTATGATGTCTTTGCCAGGTGACCACTGCTCGGCCTTCATAACAAGGGCGAGGAGAAGCCCGAGGGTAAAGACAACCAGGCTCGTAATGAGGTATAAAACCGCAATCCTCTTATGGTCAGTGGTGAATATCCATCCCTTTAACCCTGACCCCTTAACTGTTTCCTGATTCATTGATATTACCTCCTCCTTTTTATTTTAAGGTCTTTAGATATTCAACTATTGCATGCTCATCTTCAATGGGCAATTTATAGGGCGGCATTGTCGGGGTATACCCCTTAACAACATCTCTATTGGGTGTCTCCAGCGCATGTTCTATATATTCATCATCCGCCACAACCTTTCTGCCGTCAGCAAGCATAGTCTCCCTTCCATACACACCTTTCAATGACGGGCCTGCTGACTTCTCGCCTGTGAGTGTGTGACAGCCAAGGCAACCGAGGTCCTCTACAAGCTTCTTCCCTCTATCTACAGGTAAAAGCTTCGCCACAGCGCCTTTTTGCTGGGCGACCCACGCATCAAAGCCGTCTTTTTCCATTGCTACAACCTTCGCGAGCATGAGGGAATGGCCATTGCCGCAGAATTCTGTGCAGTATGCCCTATATTCCCCGGCCCTTGAAGGTTTGAACCAGAAGAAGGTTGTCCTTTCAGGGATAGCCTCTTCCTGCACACGATATTCCGGTATAAAAAAGGCGTGAAGAACATCTTTACTTGTGAGATTGACTTTTACGGGTCTGCCAGCAGGAACCCTCAATTCATTGATAGTCTTGATCCCTTCAGGATATGTCACATTCCATCCCCACATGAACCCCTCAACATTGACCTCATAGGCATCCTTCGGAACATGCCGGTATTCTTTATACACCGCCCATGTCTGGACACCAAGAAGGGTAACTATAATGAGCGGCACTACCGTCCAGATTATCTCAAGAAGGGTATTACCCGGGATGTAGGCGCCGTCTCCCTGCCCCTTTTTCCTCCTGTATCTGAGGCTGAAGTATACGAGGAGAACGGTCACTAAAAGCCAGATGCCTGCAACAAGTATGAAATATAGATTGTAGTGGTTGTCCCAGCTTTTAGCAGGATCGACCGCTCTATCTCCAGCAATAGCAAGAGAAAACAGGCAGAAGAGCAATACCACAGAAACAAGAATCCAGAAACCCTTTTTCATATCTTACCTCCTTGATCCGTTTTTAAGCACTTCCTTTTCCTGTAAACAACAATAGTCAAAATAGCCGTCATGACTGCCATGACGACCCCTACCGATGCAAATAGAAATGGCAGATTCAAGACATACCCTCTGCTTTCAGCGTCATACCTGTAACAGGCAAGTGTGGCTAAGCTCGATATCGGAACCTTTCCTATAACGCCCCTGACTGATTCGAGGATCGCCAGCCTGATGCTGAATGGGTCTGGTTTTATCCCGAAGATATACCTCGTTATCTTTCTGCCTGGAGAGAGAAAGATATAGACACTGGGATGGACAAACATGTTATCCTCAGACGAATAGAAGAAGCGATACCCCACTGCCTCGGTGAGGGTCTTGATATCATCTTCCGCAGCGGTTGCAAAGACCCACCTGTCTATGTCCTGCAGCCCTACCTGCCTCTGGAGTTTTCTATGAAACTCCGCTGCCTTCTCTGGGGTGTCACCCCTATCAAAACTGAGCACAAGGACATTGTAATCAGTGCCCAATTTGAGATCGCCAATATAATTGAGGGAATTCGCCAATCCCTCGCCAAGAAGGGGGCATATGTTAGGGCAGTTGTAATAGATGAGCAGCAGTATTAAGGGCCTGCTTGTAAGGCTGCCGAGGGTCAATGCCCTGCCTGTATCATCGAGCATCTTTATATCTGGCGCCGTCTTGCCGAGATAGTCGTCCTCCTTGATCTTCATAACCGCCGGGTTGAAGTCGGATTTTGTGAACTGCGTCCTGGCGAAAGACTGAGGGGTGATGAATAATGCCAGGGAAACAACCATTGTAAAAAACTTAAGCATCCCCTCTCCATCAGGACGGAAGTATGTAGATCAGCGAAAGAACAAGCAGCCATATACCATCAACAAAATGCCAGTAGTAGCCGCATGCCCTTACTATCGTCTGCCGCTTCATGCCTATCTTATTCCTGATGGCTAACAGAAGGATAAAGAACTGGAGAATAATGCCGACCAGGACATGTGAACCGTGAAAGCCTGTTATGGTGTAAAAGAATGTCCCATAGGCATTGGTTGAGACAGTGAAGCCCTCGCCAATGAGTTTAGACCATTCACTTGCCTGCCCTGCAAGGAAGAGGGCCCCGAGTATCATGGTAAAAAGGAGCCATCCCTTAAAACCGCCCATCTCACCCCTTTCGAGTTTCGTCTCTGCCATCTGTATCGTGGCACTTGATGAAAGAAGAAAAACACTCAGTATAAGGGCAACGCTCACAGGCGGGACACCAGCAGGGGTATTTGAAGGCGGCCAGACAGGCGCAGGAAACATGTTATAGAGATAACCTCCGAACAAACCTCCGAACAGGGCTGCCTCTGAGAGGATAAATATCAATACGGCTATCTTGCTTAATCCCTCCTCTAACTTTCCTGCATAGACCTCCGAGACCCAACCAAACAGCCCGATCAATATGCCCACAACACCTGCCCCTCCAAGCACCATACCAGCGATCGGCAGCTTCCACTGAAATGCGGTCATAAAACCGATCATTACGACCAATCCCGACATCCCCACCACAAAGGGCCATGCGCTGAGCTCAGGCTCGTGGTGTTCGACTCCGTGATAAACAGCCTTCTCTTGCATCTCATCCTCCTCCCTTGGTTTGTCAATTAACAAACAAATAGTTAAATAGGAACTAAATAAGAAACTCCCTCACTTCCTATATAGGTCTTATAAGTCCTATAGGACCTATATTCAGGACTTAAATTATCCTCTTTAATCACAAAACTCTTCTCTTCTCTTTAAAATATATTTTTATTAAAGTGCAATACTCATGCCAGTTATATCTGCACGATATATCAGCAATCTTACCCCTGCCCCTGTCTGACTTTGTTTCAAATGAAACATATGATGAAACATCTATGTAACAGATGGATTATCCCTTCACGACCCCTACCTGCAACACCATTAGACGCCTGAAGTCTATCTTCCTCAGACGCCTTTCTGTCTCTTTTCTGAGTTCAACCCACACAGGATGGACAACACATTCATCACTCAGACTGCACATCCTCCTGTCTATAGCGCACCTGTTCATAGCAACAGGCCCATCTATGGCCTCGATAACATCAAGGAGATTGATCTTTTCAGGACTCTTTGCAAGCTGGTAACCGCCATTTACACCCCTGAAGGATTTAATAATCCCTGCCTTTGCAAGTCTCTGGAGTATCTTGGCAAGAAAGCTTCGCGGTATCTTTCTTGCCTTTGCGATCTCATTCACCATAACAATCTCACCCTCAGATTCTGAGAGATGAAGCACACACCTTATTGCATAGTCGGCCTCTCGCGTTATCTGCATAATTAAGAGTAATTATATCTTATTTTCGAATTTTTGTCAAGAAAAATTCTGGTAGTGACTAAAACTGCCTGATAGGACAGGCCCGCCAGATGACAGAAAGCAGATAGTCTGTACCGGGCGCCATCTTCTGATTAGTTGCCTATGAGCCTTCCATTGTGCATCCGCAGCACCCTCTTTGCCTCACTTGCTATCGTGGTGCTGTGAGTTACGACAATAAAGGTGATCCCCTTGTCCTCGTTCAATCTCTTGAAGAATCCTATAACATCCGCCTCTGTCTCTTCATCGAGGTCACCTGTGGGCTCGTCAGCAAGTATTATCTCAGGGTTATTTATGAATGCCCTTGCAATGGCTACCCTTCTCTGCTGTCCACCTGAGAGTTGTGATGGATAGGAGTTGATCTTATCACCAAGACCCATCGCCTCAAGTAGTCTTATTGCCTCTTCTTTCACTACCCTGCCATTTATCTTTGCAGGGCTGAAGACGACAGGGAGCATTACATTTTCGAGTGAAGTAAGTGTGGGTATCAGGCTCGAAAACTGGAAGACAAAGTTTAGCTTTTTATTCCTGAATTCAGAGAGCCTGTCGTCATCAAGAGAGAGTATGCTCGTTCCATCAATCATTATATCTCCATCATCAGGTCTTGTCAAACCTCCGATGAGACTGAGGAATGTCGTCTTCCCACTTCCTGAATGGCCTATAATAGAGATATATTCTCCCTTTTCACATCTAAAAGAGACATTATCGACAGCAATAATCTCCTGACCACCTGCCCGATACCTCTTTGTCGCATTTCTGACCTCTATCATCTCATTCTCCTTTCCTTATGGCCTCATAGGGTTCCATCCTGCTACACCTCGGGGCAGGATAAAAGGCAACAGCCATCCCTGTAGTAGCAGAAATCAGCACTTTACTATTATAACACTTGAGACGAATAGATTGTCAGGATATAGGTCTTATAAGTAGTCCTATAGGACCTATATCCGTTTCCATCTAAATATCGAAATACAGGAAGAACTCATATGGGTGGGGCCTGAGCCTCAGGGCATCCACCTCTTTCGTCCTCTTATAGTTAATCCATGTCTCTATGGCATCCTCTGTAAAGACATCACCCTTTCTGAGAAACTCATTGTCAGCCTCGAGGTTATTAAGTGCATCTTCAAGGCTTGCTGGCATACTTGGCACTGCAGCGAGCTCTTCAGGCCCAAGCTCATAGATGTCCTTATCGAGAGGTTCGCCAGGGTGTATCTTGTTCTCTATGCCGTCCAGGCCTGCCATGAGCATCGCAGCAAATGCAAGATAGGGATTGCATGACGGGTCAGGAAATCTCACCTCTATTCTCTTCGCCTTCGGGCTTGCAGAGTACATGGGAATCCTGATGCTGGCTGAGCGGTTGCGGCCGGAATAAGCAAGATTCACTGGCGCCTCAAATCCAGGGGTGAGGCGTTTGTAGGAATTTGTGGTCGGACTTGTAATGGCAGCAAGGGCAGGTGCGTGTTTGAGAATTCCACCTATGTAGTATAGGGCAAGCTCACTCAGGCCTGCATAGCCATTGCCTGCAAACAGGGGCTTACCATTCTTCCAGAGGCTCTGGTGCGTGTGCATACCAGAGCCGTTATCCCCGAATATAGGCTTTGGCATGAACGTCGCTGTCTTACCATGCCTCCTCGCAACATTCTTGATGATATATTTGAATATCATAAGCTGGTCAGCCATCTTCACAAGGGGGGCATATCTCATATCGATCTCTCCCTGACCGGCTGTTGCAACCTCGTGGTGCTGCTTTTCAACATATATGCCGCATTTCTGCATCTCGATAACCGTTTCTGTCCTTATATCTTCCTGGCTGTCCGTTGGCGGTACCGGGAAATAACCTTCCTTATGCCTCGGCTTGTATCCGAGATTCGGATTCTCCTGTCTGCCTGAGTTCCATATGCCCTCTTTTGAATCAATAAAATAATACCCGCTATTGGCAGTCTGGTCGAACCTGACATCATCGAGGATGAAGAACTCTGGCTCGGGGCCAAAATAGGCGGTATCAGCAATCTTTACAGACTTCATATAATTCTCAGCCTTCTGTGCAATATAACGAGGATCCCTCGAATAATACTCCTTTGTTATCGGATCCACTATGTTGCAGATAAGGCTCAGGGTTGGATATTCCCTGAATGGGTCCATAAATGCCGTTTCTGGGTCAGGGATTATCAGCATATCAGATGTGTGGATTGCCTGCCATCCCCTTATGGATGACCCGTCAAAGCCAAGGCCTTCCTCGAATATCTCCTCCTTGAGTTCATCGATCGGAACTGAAAAGTGCTGCCAGATGCCAGGAAAATCAAGGAACTTGAAGTCGACCATCTGGGCCTTGTTCTCCTGTGCCATCTTGATTACATCCTTAGGTGTCATGTTCCCTCCTTAAAATTATGTTAGGTTTGTTGTATTGGAGTATTGGAGTGCTGGAGTGATGGGATTTCAGTTTTTAATATTGCCCATTACTCCAATACTCCATCGCTCCATTCAAATGCTCATACTGCCGCTTCTCCTCTTTCTCCTGTCCTTATCCTTATTACATCCTCGATAGGATAGACGAATATCTTGCCATCCCCTATCTTGCCTGTCTTTGCCGCCTTCTCGATGGTATCGATAACACCCTGTACAAGAGTATCCGGGATTACTATCTCTACCTTGATCTTTGGTATAAAGTCAATCACATACTCCGCCCCACGGTAAAGCTCTGTGTGGCCCTTCTGTCTGCCGAAACCCTTAACCTCTGTGACTGTCATGCCCTGGATGCCGATCTCGTTTAAGGCGTCTTTCACCTCATCAAGCTTGAACGGCTTAATTACCGCCTCTATCTTCTTCATATATCACCTCCCTGTTAAAAGATGGCTAAGGCAAAGGGCATAGGGCGAAAAGTGCCAGTTTGCCTTTAGCCTTTTAAAAAGAATGCCTTATAAAAGTTCACTGCACGGCCATGATAGTCCTCGTACAATGCCTCTGTCTGTTTCCTTATCACAGCCATATCAACAGGCTCATTCTGCAACCACTCGTATATCATCCCCTTACTGACCTCTATGTGAAACTGAAAGGCATAGGCATTGTTGCCATATCTGAATGCCTGATTCGGGTATATCTCAGACATGGCAATCCTCACGCCACCTTCAGGGATATCAAAGGTCTCACCATGCCAGTGGAACACCTTGAACCTTCTCCAGAACTCACCCACCATGGGATGCGTGGCGAGGGTCTTCATCAGAGGGTCCCTTATGCCATCCTCTGTGAGCTCTATATCGTACCAGCCTATCTCCTTTTGAGGACCGACATAGACCCTTGCGCCGAGTGCTTTTGCCATTATCTGGGCACCGAGACAGATGCCGAGTATCCTCCTGCCTTTAGTGATGAATTCCCTGACAAGCCCCTCCTCTGTCCGTATATATGAGATGTCGTCATTAACGCTCATCGGACCTCCCAGCATCACAAGGGTATCGAAGTCCATGGTGTCAGGTATCTCCTCCTTGTCGAGCTCAACAACCCTCCAGTGAATATGATTTTCGGAGAGGAAATCCCCTATCGTTCCAGGCCCCTCAGAGGGTATGTTCTTGAGTATCAGGACAGACATGATATATCATTAAATATCAATAACCATGCCAGCAACCGCATGTTGGAAAATAAGGGTTCTTCTGTCAGCCAATTGTAATTGTGCCTGGTTTTCAGGCACTATATGGTTAAATAATATGCAAGATGCTGTCTGATAGTTGCTTTTCCCCACCCAGTTCTATTAAATTACACTATGGCCAAGGATTCCAAGAAGATCGAGATATCGGCACTTTATGAGATAAGCAAGATACTGGGTTCTTCCCTGAATCTCAAGGCAAACCTCAAAAGTGCCATGAAGATACTGTCTGAATTTATGGACATGAAGCGTGCAACAGTAGCGATCAAGGAAAACGATGAGATCGTGATAGCCGTTGCCCATGGGCTTACAGAGGAGGAAATCAAGAGGGGCCGCTATAAGCTTGGAGAGGGCATTATAGGAAGGGTCGCAAAGCTCGGCTCTCCAATGGTCATCCCTAATGTTGGTGATGAACCGCTATTCCTCAATAAGACCGGTGCCCGCAAAGAGATAAAAAAAGACAATATAGCCTTCCTCTGCGTCCCTATAAAGTTCAAGTCCGAGGTGCTCGGTGTATTGAGCGTTGACAGGCTATTCGGCTCGGCTCGTGTCTCATTCGAGGAGGACCTCAGACTCCTCAAGATCATCGCATCCCTTATTGCCCAATCAATAAGGCTCAGCCTGGAGGTCAAACACGAAAAAGAGGCTCTCATCGAGGAGGCCGAGGAGCTGAAGCGAAGGCTCAAGAGTCGCTATAAGATAGAAAACGTGATAGGCCAGTCTGACAGGATGCAGGAGGTCTTTGAGGCCGTTCACAGGGTCTCGGCATCGAGGGCAACAGTCCTCCTGAGGGGTGAGAGTGGCACAGGCAAGGAACTCATAGCAAAGGCAATTCATTACATGAGCCAGAGGGCAAAGGAACCTTTTATACGGCTTAACTGCGCATCGGTACCCGAGGGTCTTCTCGAGTCTGAGCTATTCGGTCATGAGAAGGGCGCCTTCACAGGTGCGGTCTCATCACGAAAGGGTAAATTTGAGCTCGCTGATAGAGGGACCATCTTCCTCGATGAGATCGGCGACCTTCCAATAAATCTCCAGCCCAAGATACTTCGCGTCTTGCAGGAAAGGGAATTCGAGCGTGTTGGCGGCGAAAGGACAATAAAGGTGGACATCCGTCTCATCGCTGCAACGAGCAGGAATCTTGAGGAACTTGTGAGGGCGGGCAGGTTCAGGGAAGACCTTTACTACAGGTTAAATGTGGTGCCTATCCTCCTCCCTCCCCTCAGAGAAAGGAAGGAGGATATACCCATCCTGATAGAGTTCTTCCTCAGACAGTTTAACAGAGAGAACAGAAAGAATATCTCTATATCACCAGAGGCCCTCAAGACCCTTTTAGACTACCACTGGCCTGGCAATGTCCGTGAGCTCGAAAACACGATTGAGAGGCTTGTTGTCATGTCAAAGGGAAATGAGGTTAAGGTATCTGACCTTCCAGCAACCATGATAATGCAGGATATAAAGGACCTGCCAGAAAACGGACCACTCAGGTCTACCCTCGAGGAGATAGAGAGATTGAGGATTCTCGATGCCCTCAATAAGACCGGGTGGATACAGGCAAGGGCTGCAAGACTCCTCGGTATTACAACAAGACAGATAGGCTATAAGATCGCAAAATATGGACTTATTCGAAATCAGTAGGATTTAACACTTCTTTTTTGGGGTCCCCGACCCCTTTGGGTTAACACCTCAGGTGGGTATCCCCAGCCTGGGGAATACAACAAACTGCAGAACTAACCATACAATCAGAATCGCTATGGCCAGGAGCCAATCACTCACCTTTTATCTCCTCTTTTGCCCTGGGCCTTTTTGCTTCCCCTGCCTTTCTGATGTCCTCGTAGTCTATAAACTCAAGCACCGCCATTGGGGCACCATCATTAACCCTATTGCGGGTCTGCACCAGCCTGAGATAGCCGCCATTCCTTCCAGAAAATCTCGGAGCTATCTCATTAAAAAGCTTTGCAACAGCCCTCCTGCTGGGAACATGGGAAAGTGCGATGCGCCTTGAATGAAGGTCTCCCTTCAGACCAAGCGTTATAACCCTCTCTGCCAGCCTTTTAACCTCCTTGGCCTTCGCCAGTGTAGTTTCTATCCTCTGGTGTTCAAACAATGAGGCCATAAGACCCCTTAAAAGTGCCTTCCGCTGGTTTGCGGTCCTGCCAAATAGTTTGCCCGAAACCCTATGACGCATCTCTTTCAGCCCTCCGCTCTGCCTGTGTCAGAGGCAGACAGGTTATTCGTTTAATTGTCCGTATTAAGCCTCATGCCAAAATGAAGCCCCATAGAATGGAGTATCTCTTTAATCTCATTCAGAGACTTACGGCCAAAGTTCTTGGTCTTTAACATCTCGTACTCTGTCTTCTGGACAAGGTCTGCGATAGTCTTTATCTGCGCATTCTTCAGACAGTTAGCAGCCCTCACAGTAAGCTCAAGTTCGTCAACAGTCTTTAATAGATTCTCATTAAGGGAAGGGTTGCCCGACGCAGCGGCCATTGCCGCGCCTTCCTCTAACTCCCGCGCCTCTTCCACCTCCTCAAGTATGAAGAGGTCCATATAGTCTATGATTATTGATGCGGCCTGAGAAATTGCCTTCTTTGGTGTTATACTACCATCAGTCCATATCTCCATCACAAGCCTGTCATAATCGGTGGCCCTTCCGACCCTTGCCTTCTCGACATGAAAGCTGACCTTTCTTACAGGACTGAAGGCAGAATCTATCGCAAGCATACCCACAGGAAGACCCTCTTCCTTATTAAGCTCGGCGGGGACATAGCCCCTTCCCTTCCTGATATACATCTCTGCCTCAAAAGAGGCGCCCTTATCCAGCGTGGCTATGAGCTGGTCTGCATTAAGTACCTCAATGCCATGTTCTAACTGTATGTCGCCACCCTTCACCTCGCAGGGCCCTGTCACCTTAACCGTTGCGACCCTTCTGCCATTGAGATGCATCTTGAATCTCAGCTTTTTTATGTTAAGGATGATGTCTATGACATCCTCTTTAATCCCGGTTATATGGGAGAGCTCATGCAGTGCCCCCTGTATCCTTACAGCGGTAACTGCAGCGCCTTCCAGGGACGAAAGCAAAACCCTTCTGAGGGAATTGCCTATTGTGGTTCCATAACCACGCTCAAAGGGTTCTGCTATCAATTTCCCGTAGGTATCAGTTAATGTCTCTTCATCAAACCGAATCTTATCGGGTAACTGAAAGCCTTTTTTCCTTAAATCCATAAGGCCTCCTTATCTGAAGTTCTTATTTGGAATAGAGCTCAACTATCATCTGTTCCTGAACAGGAAGCTGTACCTCCTCCCTCGAAGGAACATGTAGGACCTTGCCTCTAAAATGTGCTGGCTCTACCTCTATCCATGTCGGAAGCCCCCTGTGCTCGACCTTGGCAAGGTTTTCCTGAATGGATTGTATCGCTCTGCTTGCCTCTTTAACCTCCACAACATCCCCTGGCCTCACAATATAAGAAGGGATATTCACCGTCCTGCCATTGACTGTGAAATGTCCGTGACTGATAAGCTCCCTCGCCTCCCTCCTGTTTGCAGAAAATCCCATCCTGTATGCTACATTATCGAGGCGGCATTCGAGAAGTTGTAAGAGCACCTCGCCTGTAATCCCTTTCCGCCTCTCAGCTTCATAAAAATACCTCCTGAACTGTCTTTCAACAAGCCCGTATATCCTTCTGACCTTCTGTTTCTCCCTGAGCTGCAGACCATAATCAGAAAGCTTTCTCCGTGCCTGGCCATGCTGACCTGGTGGGTATTTTCTTCTCTCGACCGAGCATTTTTCGGTGAGGCACCTATCACCCTTCAGGAACAGTTTTTCCCCTTCCCTGCGACACATCCTGCATAAAGCACCCGAATATCTCGCCACTTAGACCCTCCTCCTCTTGGGAGGCTTGCACCCATTATGCGGAACAGGTGTGACATCCTTTATGAGATTAATGTCAAGGCCAACAGCCTGTAACGCCCTGATGGCCGATTCCCTACCCGCACCGGGGCCCTTTACAAACACATCAACCTGCTTCATACCATAATCCATTGCTCTTTTAGCAGCAGCCTCAGCAGCCATCTGCGCTGCATAGGGTGTACCTTTCCTCGATCCCTTAAAACCAAGACTGCCTGCACTTGCCCATGTAACAACATTGCCGTTAGGGTCTGTTATGGTGACAATGGTGTTGTTAAAGGTCGCCTGGATATGAGCAGCTCCAGAGCCTATATGTTTCTTCTCCTTCTTAGAAGCCTTCTTCTTCTGGCCCATTAATTATGCCTCCTTCTTTTTGCCCATAATGGTCTTTCTCGGGCCCTTACGTGTACGGGCATTCGTCCGCGTCCTCTGCCCCCTGACAGGCAATCCAAAGCGGTGCCTCAGCCCCCTGTAACAGCCAATGTCCATCAGCCTCTTTATATTCATCGAGACATCACGCCTCAGGTCGCCCTCCACCTTGTAATCCCTATCAATGACACTCCTTATCTTTACAATATCCTCATCCATCAGGTCTTTCACCCTCGTGTCAGGGTTTACGCCTGTCTCGCTCAATATCTTCTGAGACAGCGACCTTCCGATCCCGAATATCCTTGTCAGGCCTATCTCTATTCGTTCATTCTTTGGTAAATCAACACCAGCTATTCTCGCCATTTTTACCTCGCAAAAGCGTAGGCTTGAGGCTTCAGCCTAAAGCCTGATCCTTATTCGTTTTTATCCCTGCCTCTGCTTATGTCTCGGGTTATCGCAGATAACCCTCGTTATACCCTTCCGTTTGATAACCTTGCATTTTGCACATATTGGTTTCACTGATGATCTGACCTTCATATTCGCTCCCTTGCTTGTTCAAAATAGGACATATCTGAAGATGGCGTGGGGCGAAAGGTATCATTTGCTTCTGCCTTAGCCTCCTTCACTTATTTAAACCTGTATGTTATCCTGCCCTTAGTAAGGTCATATGGAGAAAGCTCAACCAGCACCTTATCACCGGGAAGTATCTTTATGAAATGCATCCTCATCTTACCTGAGACATAGGCGAGGATAACCTGGCCATTGTCAAGCTCCACCCTGAACATCGCATTCGGTAGTGTTTCAACAATCGTCCCCTGAACCTCTATACTCTCCTCTTTGGGCATTTTAGCTTTTTATTATATTATCTTAATCCATCTTAGTCAAGATTCTTGCACCATCCCTTGTTACAACCACTGTATGCTCAAAATGGGCAGATAGACTGCCGTCTGCGGTAACAGCAGTCCAGCCATCTTCGAGGATTGCTATCTCATATCCGCCTGCATTCACCATTGGTTCAATTGCCAGCGTCATCCCTTCTCTGAGCCGCGGTCCCTGCCCGGGCTTACCGAAGTTCGGAATCTGCGGCTCCTCATGCAGAGACCTCCCTATCCCATGACCAACAAAGGCCCTGACAACAGAGAAACCGTGTTCCTCCACATGCCTCTGAATGGCATGGGAGATATCAGATACCCTGTTGCCGTGTCTTGTCATACCTATACCGATATACAGGGCATCCTCTGTAACCTTAATGAGCCTCTCTGCATCAGGGCTTATCCTGCCCACAGGCAGTGTCACTGCACCATCGCCATAAAATCCATCCTTGTATACGCCGAGGTCTATGCTCACAATATCTCCATCCTTCAATGTCATTGCCGATGGAATACCGTGAACCACCTGTTCGTTAACAGAGGTGCATATTCCTGCAGGGTAGCCCCTGTATCCCCTGAAGGCCAGTGTTCCACCCTTTGTCGAGACTATCCTCTCTACAAATCTCTCGATCTCGATGGTCGATATCCCAGGTCTCACTATATCTTTCAGGGCGCTGAGTGCAAAGGCCACGATGCGACACGCATGGGCGACCCTCTCGACCTCCTCTGAAGACTTCACGATAATCATCCAGCCCTATCATCTCCTTCCCTTGAGCCTCCCCTTTCTCAAAAAACCCTCGTAGGACCTCGTCAGGAGATGAGACTCTATCTGAGAGACGGTGTCCAGAGCGACCCCAACAACAATGAGAAGGGACGTCCCGCCAAAATAGAATGGGACATTAAACTTCTTTATCAGGAACTCGGGCAGCACAGAGATGATCGAAAGATAGATAGCCCCAACAAAGGTTAATCTTGTAAGAACCCTGTAGATGTATTCTGATGTCTTCTGGCCAGGCCTTATGCCTGGAATGTACCCACCATACTTCTTTAGATTATCGGCTATGTCAACAGGGTTAAATATTATAGCCGTATAGAAGTAGCTAAAGAAAAAAATCATGCCGACATAGAGCAATGTATATATCGTATTGCCGGGGGAGAGATGCCTCGCCACTCCCTGAACCCACGGGATAGCTATAAAACCTGCCACCGTTGCCGGAAACATGATAATAGAAGAGGCAAATATAGGGGGTATGACACCCGATGTGTTTATCTTTAATGGCAGGTGGGTGCTCTGGCCGCCGTAGACCTTTCTGCCTACAACCCTTTTGGCGTACTGCACCGGTATCTTCCTCTGGCCCCGCTCGATAAAGACAATAACACCCACAACTGCAACCATCATTGCCACGAGAAAGATCAAAAAGAAGAGATTCAGCTCGCCTGCATGGGCAAGTCTCAAAGTGCTTATCACGGCATTCGGGAATCTGGCGACTATGCCTGCAAATATAATAAGGGAAATACCGTTGCCTATCCCCCTCTCAGTAATCTGCTCTCCAAGCCACATTATAAAGGCAGTCCCTGATGTCAGGGTTATCATTGTCAGCAGCCTGAAGGGCCAGCCGGGATTCTGTATAAATACGCCCTGAGCCATGCTCTCCAGGCCAACCGCTATCCCGAAGGACTGTATGGCACTTATAATAACTGTTCCATACCTTGTGTACCTGACTATCTTCTTCCTACCTGCCTCACCTTCTTTTGCGAGCTTCCCTATGGCTGGGATAACAACGGTCAGGAGTTGAAGTATAATTGATGCGCTTATGTAAGGCATTATGCCGAGTGCGAATATCGTGACCCTCGATAATGCACCCCCTGAGAACATATCGAAAAAGCCCATCAATGCGCCACCCTTTTCAGCGAGGAATTTACTGAGCTCCTCTCCATTTATACCAGGGGTCGGTATATGGGCTCCTATCCTGTAGACAGCAAGGAGGGCCAGGGTGAATATCACCCTACTTTTGAGTTCAGGTATCTTGAATATGTTCTGGAGGACTGTAAATATCCGCAATCAAATCACCTATGGATCACTTCTGCCCTGGCACCGGCAGCGTTTATCTTCTTTAAGACAGCAGAGCTGAAGGCATGGGCCTTTATCGTTACCGGCCTTGTTATCTCACCATCGCCGAGGACCTTCAGACCATCCTTGATGTCCTTTATTATCCCCCTTTCAAGCAAAAGATCAGGAGTTATTGTATCCGCATCCTCTATCCTTGAAAGGTCTTTAAGGTTTATGATCGCATACTCCTTAGAGAAGGGATAGTTTTTGAATCCCCTCTTTGGTAATCTCCTCTGTAAAGGCATCTGACCTCCCTCGAAGCCGGCCCCTTTTGCGCCTCCAGACCTGGCCTTCTGTCCCTTATGCCCCCTGCAAGAGGTCTTACCATGGCCTGAGCCTGGACCACGACCAACCCTTTTCTTCTCCTTCTTGCTGCCTTCTGATGGTTTTAGATCCTCAATCCTCATTGTATGTAGTTCCTATCTCTTTTCACCCGATTGGGTCTCTGCTATCTCCAGCGTCTCTGCATCTTCCTCAATCTTCCTCATGAGTCTCTGGACAGTGTTCGGATCCTTCAGCCTTGACAGCCCATCAATGGTAGCCCTGACTGTATTAAAGGGGTTATGTCCTCCAAGGGACTTGGCAACTACATCCTGCACCCCTGCCACTTCAAGAACCGCCCTGACTGCACCGCCTGCAATGAGCCCGGTCCCTTTGACCGCAGGGTTCATTATAACCGTCCCTGACCCGAACCTACCGACTATCCTGTGAGGAATTGTCCCATCCTTAAGGGGAAACCTGATAAGGGATTTCTTCGCCTGTTCTATAGCCTTTCTTATCGCTTCAGGAACCTCCGCTGCCTTGCCCTTCCCTATTCCGACAATACCACCGCCGTCACCGACAACAACAAGAGCGCTGAAGGAGAACCTCCTGCCGCCTTTCACAACCTTTGCAACCCTGTTGATGTATACAACCCTATCCTTCAGGTTCAATCCCTCTGGGTCAATCCTTCCCACCATACCTCCTTACTTTATAGGTCTTATAAGTCCTATAGGACCTATATCTCTTATCAAAATCAAAATTCCAATCCTGCTTCCCTTGCTGCATCTGCCAATGCCTTAACCCGACCATGATAAAGATAACCGCTTCTATCAAAGACTACCTTCTTCACCCCCATATCAAGTGCCCTCTTTGCGATGAGATCACCAACCTTCTTTGCCATCTGTACATTACCCATGTGGCCTTTTACACCGCTGAATGTCTTATCGAGTGAGGATGCGGCCGCGATGGTCCTGCCCTTAGAGTCATCGATAATCTGGGCATATATGTGATTCAGACTCCTGTAAACTGAAAGTCTCGGCCTCTCAGCAGTCCCAAAGACCCTTTTCCTTATCCTCTTATGCCTTCTTATCCTCGCTTCTGTTACTGCCTGCAACTTATCTCCCTCCGCAATAGTCTTTCACAAAAAAAGGGGTTATTTCTTTCCTGCCTTGCCAACCTTAAGCTTTAATCTCTCGCCAGCATATCTGATGCCTTTGCCCTTATATACGTCAGGAGGCCTCAGTGCCCTTATATTTGCTGCCACCTGTCCAAGCTGCTGCTTATCAATCCCTGTGAGTGTAATAGTCGTCTGCTTCTGGTCAACGGCTGCACTGATACCATCGGGGAGCTGATATTCAACCGGATGCGAATAGCCAAGGCTCAGCAGGAGCTTGCTGCCCTGAACCTGCGCCCTGTACCCAATGCCTGATATCTCGAGAACCCTCTGAAAACCCTGAGATACCCCTGTCACCATATTTGCAATAAGGCTCCGAGAAAGTCCGTGAAGTGACCTTTCCAGCCTTGAATCACCTGCCCGGCTCACGAGTATCCTCTTGTCGGTTAGCGAGACACTAATTGGCGTAGGGAAATTCCATCTCAATTCCCCCTTTGGACCCTTTATTGTAATGGTGTTGCCTTCTAACCTTGCATCTACACCATCAGGCAGATCTACAGGTTTCTTACCTATCCTCGACATCCTCTGTCTCTCCTTTATAGGTCACCGACTTACCAGACATAGCAGATGACCTCTCCTCCAACCCCTTCCCTGCGGCATGCCTTATCGCTCAGTATACCCTTAGGCGTTGTGAGTATGGCAATCCCGACCCCGCCCATAACACGCGGGACCTCCTTGCTGCCAACATAAACCCTCCGTCCGGGCTTACTCACCCTTTTTAACCCTGAGATCACATTGTCATTTTCGACATACTTAAGGGTCAACCTCAGGATGCCCTGTCTCTTGTCCTTTAATATCTTATAGGCCCTGATAAATCCCTCCTCTTTGAGGATCTTTGCTATATCAAGCTTAATCCTCGAGGCAGGTATATCAACCTTCTCTGCCCTGATCATGACTGCATTCCTTATTCTTGTGAGCATATCTGCTATCGGGTCAGTCATCATTGTATCACCCCTACCAGCTCGACTTTGTCACACCGGGTATCTGCCCGCGGAGTGCGAGTGTCCTGAAACATATTCTGCACAAACCAAATTTCCTGAGAAAGCCCCTTGGCCTTCCACAGACCCTGCACCTGTTATAGGCCCTCACCTTAAATTTTGGCGGCCTCTTAACCTTTTCGATCATGCATTTCTTAGCCATTTAAACCTCTACCTTTCGGATGTGAATGTGATACCCTTTTCATTTCCTGAATGGCATCCCCATATGCGCCAGCAGGGCCTTTGCCTCTGCATCGGTCTTTGCCGATGTGCATATCGTGATATCCATCCCGTGGACCATCTCGACCTTATCATAATCTATCTCAGGGAATATGAACTGCTCCTTTACGCCGATGGAATAATTGCCCTTGCCATCAAATGACTTTCCAGAAACACCCTTAAAATCCCTTATCCTCGGCAGCGCAACACTGATAAACCTGTCAAGAAATTCGTACATCCTGTCGCCTCTCAGTGTCACCTTGCAGCCTATGGGCATCCCCTTTCTTAACTTGAAGCCTGCGATAGACTTTTTGGCCTTGGTGGGCACTGCCTTCTGCCCTGTAATCATTGAGAGTTCTTTCTGTGCAGCATCAAGAAGCTTAATGTTCTGGATAGCCTCACCGAGCCCTACATTTATGACAACCTTTTTAACCCTCGGCACCTGCATGACATTCTTATAGGAAAACTCCTTCATTAATAACGGCACAACTTCATCCCTGTACCTCTCCTTCAGTCTCGGGGCCATTACTGATCTATAACCTCCCTGCACTTCTTGCATGCTCTCACCTTTTTCCCACTTTCGAGGACAACATTGGCAATCCGCGTAGCCTTGTTGCACTTGGGGCACAAGAGCATGACATTCGATATATGGAGAGGGGCCTCCCTCTCTATTATCCCGCCCTGCGCATACTTCCTGCTCGGTTTCATGTGCCTCTTTATGATATTGACCCCCTCTATGATCAATCTATCCTCAGAAGGCATAACAGAGAGAACCCTCCCCTTTTTGCCCTTTTCTTTACCGGCTATTACCAGCACTATATCTTCCTTCTTAATGCCCAACCCCATAACTCTCCTTCACAGAACCTCAGGGGCAAGGGATATTATCTTCATGAACTCTTTCCACCTGAGTTCCCTCGCAACAGGGCCGAATATCCTCGTGCCTATCGGCTCGCCCTGCGCATCGATGAGCACTACCGCATTCTGATCGAATCTTATATAGGAGCCATCCGGTCTCCTGTGCTCCTTCCTTGTCCTCACTACAACTGCCCTCGCCTTGTCGCCCTTTTTGATATTGCTATCAGGGACTGCCTCCTTAACGCTGACAACAATGACATCACCAAGCCTTGCATACCTTTTATGAAAGCCTCCCAAGACCTTTATGCACTGGGCCTTCTTTGCACCTGAATTGTCCGCTACCTCAAGGATGCTTCTCGGTTGGATCATCTCTGCTGACTCCTATGCCCTCTCTTTTACCTCAAGCACAGACCACCTCTTCTCCCTGCTTAGCGGTCTGGTCTCGATTATAGAAACAGTATCTCCCACCTTGCATCTGTTTTCTTCATCATGGGCCTTGAACTTTGTTACCTTCTTGACCGTCTTCCTATAAACAGGGTGCTGATAAAGTCTCGTAACTGCCACCACCACTGTCTTGTCCATCTTATCGCTCACAACCTTACCTGTATATATCTTCTTTGGCATCTTATCCCTCTACCGTCATCCCAAAAATCATGAGATCTTCTGGGTCCCCTTTTCTGTCATTAAGGTCAGTACCCTTGCAATATCCCTTCTGATAGCACGGATACGCATCGGGTTCTCTATCTCACCTGTAGCAAGACGGAACCTGAGATTAAAAAGCTCCTTTCGGAGTTCCAGCTCCTTCTGCTTGAGCTCATCCATTGTCAGCGACCGCAGCGCAGCAGGCTTCACAGAATCGTTTCCTCCCTCTTAACAAATCTGGTTGCAACAGGTAGCTTGTATGAAGCGAGCCTGAGTGCGGCCCTTGCCACATCCTCGGTCACGCCTGACATCTCATAGAGTATCCTGCCGGGCTTCACAACAGCCACCCAGTATTCAGGCGACCCCTTACCCTTTCCCATCCTCGTCTCGGCCGGCTTCCTCGTTATGGGTTTGTCAGGAAATATCCTTATCCAGACCTTGCATCCCCTCTTCACATGCCTCGTTATGGCAACCCTCGCTGCCTCTATCTGCCTCGAGGAGACCCATCCTGGTTCGAGGGCCTTAAGACCGAATTCTCCAAACGAGACCTCAGAACCCCTATAGGCCTTCCCGTGCATTCTGCCCTTCTGCATCTTCCTGAATTTGACCTTCTTCGGCATCAACATCTCTTTATCCTCACTATGCCTCTGCAGTCCTCATAGATTCGGGAAAGACATCGCCATTGTAAATCCATACCTTAACCCCGATAACACCGTAGGTTGTCCTCGCCTCTGCAAAGCCATAATCTATATCAGCCCTGAAGGTATGAAGGGGAACCCTCCCTTCCCTGTACCACTCAGCCCTGGCAATCTCAGCACCCGCAAGCCTTCCTGAGCAGGCAACCTTTATTCCAAGGGCGCCAAATCTTAAGGCAGAGGCAACGGCCTTCTTCATCGCCCTCCTGAAAGCAACCCTCTTTTCGAGCTGCAGGGCGATGTTTTCTGCAACGAGCTGGGCATTCACCTCAGGTTTCCTTACCTCCTTTATATCTATGGCAACTTCACGCCCGGTAACGGCCTCCATATCTTTCCTCAGTTTTTCAACCTCTGAGCCCCTCTTGCCTATTATGATGCCTGGCCTGGCCGTATGGATTATGATCCTTATCTTCTGGCCTGCCCTCTCTATCTCGACATTGGATACACCTGCATGAAAGAGTTTCTCCTTTATCATCTTCCTTATGTTTATATCTTCCACTAATTGGTCGGCATAGCCCCTTTTCAGATACCACCTCGACTCCCAAGTCTTTATTATCCCGATCCTGTTTCCGATCGGATGTGTCTTCTGACCCAAGATTATCCTCCTACCTCATGATTGTCACCCTGAACGAAGTGAAGGGTCTTGTTTTAAGAGATTCTTCGCTACGCCCAGAATGACATCCACAAATGTTTCTACGTATTTGAGTTAAAAAACTCCTCATTTTTGCATTTTTCACTATGCATTGTAAGCATACTATTCCTCCGACAGGACAACCGTTATATGCGATGTCCTCTTCCTTATTGTATTGGCCCTGCCCATGGCCCTCGGTTCCATCCTCTTCATGACAGGCCCCTGGTCGACATATGCCCTGGCCACTATCATGTCTTCAGGATTCACAGCCTTTTTCTGCTCAGCATTCGCAATCGCCGACCTCAATATCTTCTCCACAAAGTCTGCCCCCCTGTATGGCATGAACCTGAGGGATATTAAGGCATCACCTGCCTTCTTGCCTTTAATAAGGTCGACCACCCTCCTTGCCTTTCGAGGGGTAATCCTTGCATATCTGAGTGTTGCCTTAGCCTCCATTGTTAACCCTTCGGAGCCTCGGCCTTCTCCGAGCCAGCATGACTCCTGAATGTCCTTGTTGGTGCAAACTCACCTAACTTATGGCCGATCATATTTTCAGTGATATAAACAGGGACAAATTTTTTACCATTGTGCACCGCAAAGGTGAAACCTATAAAGTCAGGGATGATGGTAGAGCGCCTCGACCATGTCTTGATGATCTTCTTCTGTCCTGTCTCGATCATCTGCCTCACCTTCTTCATGAGTTTCTCATCCACAAATGGGCCTTTCTTTAAAGACCTCGGCATTTATTTACCTCCTCGCCTCTTCACAATAAACCTGTCTGTCCTCTTATTATGTCTCGTCTTAACACCCTCAGGCTTGCCCCATGGCGAGCATGCAGGACGGCCACCTGAACTCTTCCCCTCGCCTCCACCGAGTGGGTGGTCTATGGGGTTCATGGCGACCCCTCTCACATGAGGCCTTCTCCCAAACCAGCGAACCCTTCCAGCCTTACCATAGGATATATTCTCATATGCCGGGTTGCTCACCTGACCAACGGTTGCCATGCATGAAGATGGAACCAGCCTCACCTCACCTGAGGATAGTTTAATCTGGCAGTACTCATCGGCCTTTGCGATGAGCTGGGCAGAGGAGCCTGCACTCCGCACAAGCCTCGCCCCTTCACCCGGCCGCAGCTCCACATTATGTATAAATGTCCCGAGGGGTATTTCCTTCAATGGAAGGGCATTGCCTGTCTTTATATCTATGCCTGAGCCAGAAACAATCTCATCGCCGACCTTCAAACCGAGGGGTGCAATGATATACCTCCGCTCTCCATCTCTGTATTTGAGCAACGCTATCCTCGCCGACCTGTTCGGGTCATACTCTATCGTCTCCACCAGGGCAGGCACCCCTTGTTTATCCCTTTTAAAGTCTATCACCCTGTAAAGCCTCTTGTTGCCTCCACCCCTCTGCCAGACAGTTACACGGCCGTTCTGGTTCCTGCCGCCAGTCTTCCTCAAGGGCCTGAGCAGGGGACCATAGGGCTTACAGGCAGTGAGCTCCTCAAAGTCAGAAGCAGTCTGAAATCTCCTGCCCGGTGATGTAGGATTGTATTTCTTAACAGCCATTATGCCCCCTCAATGAAATCGAGTTTCTCACCCTTTTTAAGGGTGATTATGGCCTTCTTCCTGTCAGGCCTTTTCCCGATAGACCTGCCGTGCCTCTTCCACTTTCCCTCTGTATTGATCGTGGCCACCTTCTCGACCTTGACCTTAAATATCTCTTCAATAGCCCTTTTAATATCTAATTTATTGGCATCCCTAACGACCTCAACGAGAACCTTGTTTTCGCTCTCCTTGAGCTTCCCGCCCTTTTCTGTAAAGAGCGGCCTCTTGATTATTGTATAGAGATTCTTCATGATGCATATACCTCTGACATCGCATTGATAGCATCGGTTGTGATGAGAATCCTTTCATGCGTTATAATATCATAGGGATTAAGGTCCATCACCCTCGCAACCCTCACGCCAGGGATATTCCTCGAAGAAAGCAATACCTTTTCATCTTTATCACGAAGCACAATGAGCACACTCCTGCCTTCAAGGCCGAGATTCTTCAAAATCCCGATCATCTCTTTTGTCCTCGGTCTTTCAAAAACAATCTTATCGATGATGGTCACTTCACCATCAGAAAGCTTAGCCGACAACGCCTCTCCAAGGGCCCTCCTCTTCAGATTCTTGGGCAACTTATAGGAATAATCACGCGGTTGGGGACCGAAGACCGTCCCCCCTCCCCTCCAGAGGGGAGAACGGATACTCCCTGCCCTTGCCTTTCCTGTATGCTTCTGTCTCCATGGTTTTTTCCCACCTCCGCTTACAAGCCCCCTTGTCTTTGTAGCATGGGTGCCCTGCCTCTGGTTCGCAAGGAAGTTTATGACAGAAGCATGCAGTATATCCTTCCTCCCTGAAAGGCCGAATATCCAGTCAGGCAGACTAATCGTATCCTTTATATTGTTATTCATATCCTTCAGCTCTACCTCAGGCATCCTAATCTTCCTTTCTTATCTCGAGATAAGAACCTGTCGCACCCGGAACCGCACCCTTAACGAGCAGCAAATTCTGCTCAGGCCTTACATCAACAACTGTTATATTCTTCACTGTAACCCTCTCAGAACCCATATGCCCAGGTAGCCCCTGATTCTTCCATACCCTTGAAGGAAAAGAACTCGCCCCTATGGAACCTGGTGCACGATTAAACATTGAGCCGTGCGAGCCAGGGCCACCTGCAAAGTGGTGCCTCTTCATAACCCCCTGAAAGCCCTTGCCTTTAGAGACCCCAGAGACATCGATAATATCACCCTTGTTGAACATCTCGACCGTTACAAGGTCCCCAACCTTGAGTTCGCCCATCTTAAACTCTCTTATTACCCTGTACGGCTTAACCCCTGCCTTTTTGAACACCCCTGACATAGGTTTATTCACCTTCTTTGCCTTTCTTATCTCGGAGAATCCAACCTTGACAGCCTCGTATCCATCCTTTTCAAGGGTCCTCACCTGCAAGACACAACAAGGGCCAGCCTCTATCACTGTGACAGGGATGGCCCTTCCATCCCCTGAAAATATCTGGGTCATACCCACCTTCTTACCAATGATGCCTTTCACAGCTTTATCTCCACATCAACCCCGGCTGCGAGCTCCAGCTTCATCAGGGCATCCACTGTCTGAGGCGTAGGATCGTATATATCGATCAGCCTCTTATGGGTCCTTATCTCGAACTGTTCCCTCGATTTCTTATCCACATGGGGAGACCTGAGGACAGTAACCTTGCTTATCCTCGTCGGAAGGGGAACAGGCCCTGCTATCCGCGCCCCCGTCCTCTGGGCAGTCTCGACTATCTCCTTCACAGACTGGTCAAGGACCCTGTGGTCATAGGCCCGTAATTTTATTCTTATCTTCTGATTCATATCTTATCCTTAAACAGAAGACAGAGGACAGACCGCCTGTACCGAGGCCCCCAGAAAGTCAAAGACTTCTTGGGGTGCCTTCTTCTGAGAATGTCTGTCTTCTGAAGGTCTCTGTTCTGTCTTCTATCAATCACTCCAGCACCTCTGTGACCACACCAGCACCCACTGTCCTTCCACCTTCCCTTATCGCAAACCTGAGTTCCTTCTCCATCGCTATGGGTGCTATAAGGTCAACTGTCACATTTACATTGTCTCCAGG
>JBBISG010000002.1:0-86491 GCA_037441365.1 Nitrospirota bacterium | reverse complement strand
ATCCAGGTTAACAGGATGAAGAGGTACCTGAGAGAGAAGGGTATTGACATCATACTCACAGAGGCTGCAAAAGACAGGCTTGCTGAGATAGGTTATGACCCTGTCTATGGTGCAAGACCACTGAAAAGGGCCATACAGAAGGAGATACTGAATCCCCTTGCGCTGAAGCTCTTAGATGGGACATTCAGGGAGGGCGACCTTATCGAGGTAGATTCTGAGGACAGCAAAGTAACATTCAGAAAGGGTGTCGAGGCAGAGGCGGCCGTTTAGGGCCCTTGGCCCATGATATCAGACCTGTGCATAGCACAGGGAAAGGGGTACAGAAAGGAGGATGCTATGTCTATCGTAAAGTGGTCCCCAATGAAGGAACTCGAAGAGATGAGGAGGGATATGGATAGGCTCTTTGAGGAATTCTTTGAGCCTTTCCGGAGACGCAGGCGCTGGTGGCCGAAACCTTCAGAGGCAGGCGTTGTGGTTCCGAGCATAGACATGTATGACAGAAAGAATGAGATCGTTGTTAAGGCGGAGATCCCAGGTGTGGACAAAAAGGACATAGACCTCACTATTACAAAGGACTCCCTTACCTTAAAGGGCGAGGTCAAGAGAGAGGAGGAGGTCAAGGAAGAGGACTACTACGCCTGCGAGAGGAGCTATGGCAGCTTCACAAGGACTATAGCCCTGCCGGTTGAAGTCGACAGTGAAAAGGCAAAGGCCACCTTTAAAAACGGTGTTTTAGAGATAATCCTTCCGAAGAAGGAAGAGGCCAAACCAAAGGAGATAAAGGTTGAGGTGGCTTGACAAAGTCCTTGAGTCTGTGATATAGTCTCCTTAGAATATTAAAGCCACGAAGGCTAAGCAGAGACCAGCAGGTCTCGGTGATCAGGAAAAGCCTTTGTGGCTTTTTTATTTTTAAAATTCAGGAGGAGAGATGAGAGTTCACTTTCACTTTATCTTTATCTTTCACTTTTTTTGCTTACTGCCTGCCATTTCCTTTGCATACCATCCATTAATTACAGATGACACCGGCACACAGGGTAAGGGCAGGTTTCAGCTTGAGGTCAATGGTGAATATGGACATGACAGGGAAGATGGTGTAACAACAAATACAACGCAGATCGCCACCGCATTGACTTATGGATGGCTCGATAATGTGGACATTGCCCTTGGCATACCGTATCAGTATATAAGGACAAAGGACCCCGAAACAGCGACAAGGCACGATGGCATGTCAGATCTATCAATTGACCTGAAGTGGAGATTCTATGAAAAAGAAGGGTTAAGTCTTGCATTAAAGCCAGGCATTACACTGCCAACAGGTAATCATGAAAGGGATTTAGGTTCAGGCAGGATGACCTATGGATGTCTTTTCATACTAACCCATGAAATGAAGCCTTTTGCCATTCATGCAAATTTAGGATATAGAAGAAATGAAAACAAAATTGATGAAAGAAAAGACATATGGCATGCATCTCTGGCTGGTGAACTTGAGGTTATAAAGAGACTTAGGGCAGTAGCAAATATCGGAATTGAAAGAAATCCAGATAAAGCGACAAATACTCATCCTGTATTTGTTATAGGCGGCCTGGTTTATTCGGTCACGGATAATTTTGATATAGACATAGGAATAAGAGGTGGGCTTAATAAACCAGAGACAGATATAACAACGATGGCTGGTATTACATTGAGATTTTAAGGAGGACCTATGCATATACCTGACGGATATTTGAGTCCGCAAACATATGTGCCGCTATATGGCGCATCCCTTGTCTTCTGGGCAATTGCTCTTAAAAAGCTCAAGAAAGAATTGTCTGCAAAGCATATTCCATATCTTGCAATGGCAGCAGCATTCTCTTTTCTTATACAGATGTTTAACATTCCGATTCCGGGCGGAACAACAGGACATGCAGTAGGTGCAGGGATTATTGCGGTACTTTTAGGGCCATGGACAGCAGTGATAGCAGTGTCTGTGGTTTTGATAATCCAGGCTATTGTATTCGGCGATGGAGGGATAACGGCTATCGGAGCAAACTGCTTTAATATGGCTGTTGTGATGCCCTTTGTATCGTACTGGCTCTTTAAAGTCGTAAAGGGAAATTCAGAAGGAGGGACGAGGTTATACACAGCGGCCTTTCTATCTGGATGGTTTGGGCTCTCGATTGCCGCACTAATTACTGCTGTAGAGCTCGGCATTCAGCCTTTGATTGCCATGTCTCCAGACGGTAGACCCCTTTATGCACCATATCCTTTGTCAGTGGCTGTTCCTGCAATGGCACTGGAACATCTGCTGCTGTTCGGCGCCGTTGAAGGTATAGTAACAGTATTGCTGATTAAGTATTTCCTTAAACACGAGCCTGACCTCATTGAGCGAAAGAGCGGAAGCTCGGAAGCGCGGAAGTTACACTAAGGGATTCCTTCCGCTCTTCCGCGCTTGGATGGAGGTGTAAAATGACACGCTTTCAGAAAAAACTCTGGATAGGACTTATTATAATGGCATTATTATCCCCGCTCGGTATTCTCCTTCCAGAAAAATTCAACGCCGGAGATGCATGGGGAGAGTGGGGGACTGAGACCCTCGAAAAACTCCTCGGTTATGTGCCAGAGGGATTGAAGAAATTGGCTGATTTGTGGAAGGCGCCTATCCCGGACTACAACCTTGGAGGTGAAAGTTCTCCGTTTATGGCTCAGGTTGTGTCTTATGTCATATCCGGGATTTTGGGCATAGCCATTGTAGGTGTTGTGGTTTATGTAATCTCAAAGATCGTAATTAACGGACACGGACAACGGAATTGAGGATGTCTTTTATCGACAGCGGCATAAGCCATTTAGGAAAGGTTATCAAGACGGGTTATATCCAGTGGGAACTTGCGTCTGGGAAAAGTTTGTTCCACAGGCTTGATGCACGAATAAAGGTTCTTTTCTTGATTTTCTTTATTGTTATTGTGAGCCTCAAGAGAGAACCAGCAGCTGAAATTACAATCGCTCTTTTCGTTTTCTGTCTGACAGCCGTGTCACGATTAAACCTGCTACATTTTTACGGCAGAGTTCTTTTCCTCGGATTTGTATTCGGTTTTCTCATAGCCTTCCCTTCCGCCTTTAACATCATTACAAGAGGAGAGATTATTCTGCCTTTGCTACGCCTCCAAAAGCCTTATGATATCTGGATTTACCACATTCCCCAGACAATAGGCATTACGAGGGAAGGTATGTCTGGTGCTGTTATGCTCACGCTCAGGGTTGTGAATTCTGTATCGTTGTCTTTTCTGGTTTTATATACGACTCCGTTTACCGAGATTATCAAGGCGTTGAAAGTCTTTAAAGTCCCCGATGCCTTTTTAATGATTATAACCCTCACTTACAAATACATCTTTATCTTTGCAAAAACAGTTGAAGACATGCATCTTGCAAAGAAGAGCAGGATGGTTAGCGGGGTAGCCAGTACCGAGGCGAGGAGATGGGCTGTAGGAAGGATGTCATTCATGTTCAGAAAGACGCAGCAGAGGTGTGAGGATGTATTCAAGGCTATGCTCGGAAGGGGGTTTTCTGATACCATCAGGCTATATGGCTTTAAAAAGATGAATAAATTGGATAAGGCTATAGGATTTTTTTTATTCTTTGCAGGTATTATATTTTTATGGATATAAAAGGTGTATAGGCTATAGGTTGGAGGCAAAGAAAATCGAAGAGAAATGGAAAATATCATAAAGATTGAGAATGTAAGCCATAAATATTACAACAAAATCCCCGCACTTGAGGGTGTGAGCCTTTCAATAAAAGAGGGCGAAAGGTTTGCTATCATAGGCGCAAATGGGAGCGGAAAGTCTACCTTGCTCCAGATAATGAACGGCCTTATTCATCCATCATCAGGCAGTATATTTTTTAGAGATAATGAGGTGTCTGAAAAGACTTTAAAAGATAAAGGTTTCTTGAGATTTTTCCGCGAGACAGTAGGTTATGTGTTTCAGGATTCAGACGTTCAGATGTTTTGTCCTACAGTTCTTGATGAGCTTCTTTATGGACCTATGCAGTTGGGCGTTAATGAAAATGAGGCTATGGACAGGGCATTTGAGGTTATGAAGATGCTCGATATAGAAAATCTTAAAGACAGACCTTCCTATATGCTCTCTGGCGGAGAGAAAAAAAGGGTTTCCATCGGCTCGGTTTTAACAATGAATCCTGAGGTATTGCTCTTTGACGAGCCTACAAACGGCCTTGATCCAAGAACACAGTGCTTCCTCGTTGAGCTGATACTTTCCCTGAGCGAGGCAGGAAAGACAATAGTAATAGCGACACACGACCTTGGCCTTGTTGACGAGTTTCACTCGAGGACTGCTATTCTTTCAGAAGAACACAGGATTGAGAAAATAGGGCAGGCCGAAGAGATACTTAAAGATGAGGAGTTATTGCTCAAGGTAAATCTTGTGCATGAGCATATGCACTGCCACGGCCCTTTAGCCCATAGACATATCCATTCGCATTATCTATTTCATAAGCACTGATCGAATGGAGTAATAGGAGTATTGGAGTTATGAGGATTTAGGTGACTTAGAGCTTAGAGGAGAGATTTTATGGATGATCTGCAAAAACTCAAACACCTGCTTCATCACTGGAAGGAGCATAATGACGAACATGCAGGGGCTTACAGGCAGTGGGCAGAGAAGGCTTTATCCCTTGGAAATGGAGAATTGTCAAAGATTCTGTGCAACCTTTATCACGAGACGAAGAAATTGAATGGGCTTTTTGAAGATGCGATGAAGTTAATTGATGGCCCTTAGCCTACCTTATGGTGTTCGAAGAGGGACTTGACCTCGTCCATAAATTCGTTTATGTCCTTGAACTGTCTGTACACAGAGGCGAACCTCACATAGGCAACCTTATCTATTGCCTTGAGGGAGGCCATGACCTCCTCGCCAATCCAGGCGCTCGGGATCTCCTTCACCCCCATGCCCATGAGCTTTTTCTCTATCGAATCGACAATGCCCTCGAGGGCATCGATGCTTATCGGTCTTTTCTCGCATGCCTTTTTTAATCCGCCGAGTATCTTCCCCCTGTCAAATGACTCACGCCTGCTGTCCTTTTTTATGACCATCGGGATGAGATTATCGACACGCTCATAAGATGTGAATCTCTTTCCGCATTTCAGGCATTCCCTTCTCCTCCTTATGGCGTCTCCTTCCTTGCTTGTGCGGGAGTCTATGACCCTGTCGTCGAGGTTTCCACAGAAGGGGCATTTCATCGGTATATGGGGAATCTCTCACAGAGGGCCTTTACACGCTGACTGAGGCGTCTGATCTCCTCGGGGTTTTTGCTGTTCTGCAGTACCTCTGCTATTATATCCGCTATCTCCGCCATCTCTTCCTCGCCCATTCCTCTTGTTGTGACACATGGGGTCCCGAGCCTTATGCCGCTTGTAACCGCAGGCGGCCGTGAGTCATATGGTATAGAATTCTTATTCACAGTTATCCCTGCCAGATCAAGGGCATCTTCTGCCTCCTTGCCTGTTATATTCTTATCCGTCAGGTCAACAAGTATGAGGTGGTTGTCCGTCCCGCCCGATATGATCCTGAACCCCCTTTCCATCAGCTCAGAGGCGAGTCTCCGCGCATTGCTGACAATCTGTTCCTGATATGCCCTGAATTCGGGGGTCAATGCCTCCTTCAGGGCAACTGCCTTGGCTGCGATAACATGGACAAGGGGTCCGCCCTGTATCCCCGGAAATATCATCTTGTCTACGGCTCTGCCATATTCATTTTTGCACATAATTATGCCGCCCCTCGGGCCTCTGAGTGTCTTGTGCGTGGTTGTCGTGACGAAGTCCGCATATGGTATGGGAGATGGATGTATGCCTGCCCCGATGAGACCTGCTATATGGGCGATGTCTGCCATAAAAAATGCACCAACCTCTTTCGCAATCTCAGAGAACGCCCTGAAATCTATTATCCTCGAATAGGCACTCGCCCCGGCAATTATCATCCGCGGTTTATATTCGACCGCAAGTCTTCTTACTTCGTCATAATCTATGTAGCCGGTTTCTCTGTCAACCCCATATGTGATGCTCCTGTATAAGAGACCTGAGAAATTAACTGACGCGCCGTGGGATAGGTGTCCGCCGTGGTTTAGACTCATTCCGAGTATCGTATCACCCGGCTTCAGGAATGAGAAATAAACCGCCATGTTCGCCTGAGAGCCTGAATGGGGCTGGACATTCACGTGTTCTGCACCAAAGAGTTCCTGTGCACGTTTTATGGCAAGGTTTTCGACCTCGTCAGCGTATTCGCATCCACCGTAGTATCGTTTGCCTGGGTAGCCCTCTGCGTATTTATTTGTGAATATCGAACCCTGTGCCTCCAGGACTGCGCTGCTCACATAGTTTTCAGAGGCGATAAGGACGATCTTGTCCCTTTCCCTCTCCTTTTCCCTCTGGATAGAGTCGTAGACCTCTGGGTCAACGAACCTGAGGTGCTCCATCTCCGCGGGGTCCCCAAAAAATCGAAGATCTTTTGGTGTGTCAGTAGACTCCTTACTCAATACACTATCTTTCATCGCCAATACCCCTGCTGAGCCTTAACTCGATCCTTCTGATCTTATCAAGTCTGTTTTCATGCCTGCCGCCCTCAAATGGCGTGGAAAACCATACCCTCACGATCTCCCTCGCGAGGTCCTTACCCACGATCCGGCCGCCAATCACAAGGATATTGGCATCATTGTGTAGCCGGCTCATCCTCGCTGTAAATAGCTCATTGCAGAGCGATGCCCTTATGCCTGGAAATTTGTTCGCCACAATGGACATCCCGATGCCTGTGCCGCAGATAAGGACTCCCCTGTCAAGCTCTCCGCTGCTGACAGCCTCGGAGACCCTCTCACCAAAATCAGGATAGTCAACAGACTGTGGGCCGTCAGTGCCATAGTCAACGCAATCCATGCCCATCTCTTTCAAAAGAGAGGTTATCTCCTTTTTAACCTCTAACCCGGCGTGATCGCACCCGATTCCGACCTTCATCATAAGCCCCAGGCATTTATCTTATCCGAGAGATTCTCTCCAAGTCAAGAATCCCGAATTGCCTCATCAAAAAAAAGTTTATCTCTCATAGTAGCAGGAAAAAGAAAAAATACTTATAATATGACAGAAACGGTCAACGGAGAGATAAAGATAAAGCCAAAGTGAAAGTTTTCTTTATCTCTGGCTTTATCTTTCACTTTTTAAGCACATACACATATAAAGGAGGCCGAATGTCAGTCACTACCCTTTGGGGAAATGTATTCAAGAAAAGGCCTGTGATCGACCTGCTCAGGGAGACGGCCATCTTCAGCAGATTATCATCGAGGGAGCTGTCGATGATCGAAGAGTTTCTTCATCCACGGACATACCAGAAGGACGAGGTCGTATTCAACGAGGGTGACCCCGGCGTCGGGATGTATATAGTTGTAGGCGGGAGAATCAGAATTGTGAAGAAGGGCACCCCAAAAAATCAAAGATTTTTTGGGGATCCCGGTAAGGCAGCAGATGGCGGCAGGGTAGAGCTTACAACCATCGAAGGCGGTGGATTCTTCGGCGAGATCTCGGTTATCGAGGGCGGGCCGAGGACTGCATCTGCAATAGCCATCGAAAAGACAGACCTCCTCGGATTCTTCAAGTCAGATCTTGATGAGCTGATAGACAGAAGGCCAGCAATGGCTGCTAAGATCCTCTACCAGATAGCGAAGGTGCTCGGAGAGAGGCTGAGGGCTGCAGATGAAGAACTGTCAAGGCTAACAGAATAGGTCATGAGGGTATCTCGATAAATGCTCCTTTCAATCATATTCTCTGTCCTGTTCGTTTATATCCTCAAACCATTGGTTGTCTTTTTAGAAAGGCGCGGACTTTCGAGGTCAAGGTCTGTTGCTGTCGTATTCAGCGGGATAACTGTGATGGCCATCGTTGTCACGGTCTTTTTCCTTATGCCTCTCCTTTCAAGAATGAGTGATGGCATAAACAAAGACCTGCCATTATACAGGGAGACACTGCAGAAAAATCTCGGCAGGATCCTCGAATATCTCTCTAACAGGTTCCCATTTCTTGGGATTCAGGATGCGGATGCCTTCATAAATGGGACAATGACGGTTTTACCCCAAAGGATACTCCAGATCATAACGGATATCCTGCCCGAGGCCGCCGCAATGCTCATCCTCGTCCCTTTATTCACATTCTTCCTATTAAAGGACGGTCCGAAGCTCAGACGCTGGATTATCAATCGTATCCCGAACAGCCATTTTGAGATGGCATTGCATCTTCTGCACAGGATAAATGTGCAGAGCGCGCAATATATCAGGGGGATAGCGATAGAGACACTGCTCTTAAGCATTATAATCACCCTCCTGCTTCTCCCCTCAGGGCTGAAATATGTAGTTGTGCTTGGTTTCTTTGCGGGGATTGCAAATCTCATACCCTATCTGGGCCCCCTTATAGGGGCTGTCCCGGCCCTCGTGGTTGCCCTGATGCTCGACCTTTCACCTGAGAAGATGATCTATATACCGGTTGCCGTAATTGTGATACCGAGGATAATCGACGATCTGGTGCTCACCCCTGTCTTTATTGCAAGATACTCCAACCTCCATCCGGTCATAGTCTTTGTCTCTATTTTTATAGGCGGAAGGATAATGGGTATAACAGGCATGGTGATAGCGATTCCTGTTGCGAGTCTGATCAATATCTTTATTCACGAGGTCCATGCCTTTTATAGATTTAGAGGCAGCACTGAAACGTGATCCGTGAACCCTCTTTCACTACCGGACAACGGGTCACGTACAACTGTCTGTTTATGTTTATCGTTTCCTGTATCTCAGATATTCCCACAGACCCAGGAGACTGCCGAGGGCTACAGATAGAAACCACGAAAGCGATATGGCCGTAGCCTGAGCCGGGCCTATCCCCAGGAAGCCGAACAATAACACAAAGGATGCCTCTCTCACCCCGATACCAGAAATGGAGATCGGGATTGTTGAGATAGCCGAGATGATCGGGATAAACATGAATAGCGGTAGCAGGGGTGTGTTTATATCTAATCCGAGACTGATGGTATAAACAGCAAATACGCCTGTTATCTGCACGATTATAGAGATGAAGAATGTCTTTAAGATAGCGGTCTTCTGCCTTCTGTACATTGAAAAATAATCGTAGAACCCTGACAGGAGACTGAAACCCCTCCCAATCCTCAGGCCGAATACGAGGAGGCTTCCGATAATGAAGAGAAACACGACAAGGGGCAAGACCCATTCGATGTAAGAGCCTCTGAGGTATCCATATCCGAATGGAAGGGCTGTTAGCCCGACAAACATCAGTGCAGTGAAACCGATATATCTATCCATGAAGACAGATGCAATGGCGATTGTGAGCGGCGGGTAGGGAACTTCTGCACTCCAGCACTTCTGTGCCTCTGCACCATTAGAACCCGTTGCTGATAGGTGGGTAACAGTTTCGTTACTGCCCTTCGTTACCCGCAGCTCCTTGCTGAGATAGTATGCCTTTACCGCATCGCCTCCGATTATCCCTGGAAGGATGTTGTTAAAGAAGGAGCCGATGAGATAGAGGGAGAATAATCGCCTGAAATCAAGGCCCCCCAACAGAAGGAGGTGCCATCTTATTGTTGAGATGTATATGGACAGTATGTATATCAGGGCCGCAGAGACGAGATGCAGGGGATTGATCCCCTGCAGGATGGAGAGGACCATCTCCATGCCTGTCTTTGAGATGACCGAATAGAGGAGCCAGGCACTTACGAGAAATTTGAGGATTACTAAAAGGGTCTTCCTGGATGGCCTATAAGTCATATAAGTCGTATAGGACCTATTCTCTACCTCGACGGTCCAAGGACCCTCTTTATCACATAGATAGGTTTTCGCTGTGTCTCGTGGTAAACCCTGACGATCATCTCACCCAGAAGCCCCATTCCTATAAACTGGATGCCGACAATTATCAGCAGCGCACCTAAAAGGAGCAGCGGCCTCCCCCCGATGGGATTGCCGAGGATCAGTTTTTCTATGCTCAGATAGAGCAGGGTTAGAAAGCCGATGAAGCCGCCCGCGATCCCGATAGCCCCGAAGAACTGGAGGGGTCTTGTAGAGAAGCTCTGGAGAAACTTTACTGTGATGAGGTCTAAAACCACCTTTACTGTCCTCGATATGCCATACTTCGATTTCCCCCTAAGCCTCGGATGGTGGGTCGTTTCTACCTCAGCGACCCTGACGCCATACCAGCTTGCAACAGCGGGGATAAACCTGTGCATCTCGCCATATAGTTTGAGGTTTTTTATGACATCCCTCCTGTATGCCTTTAAGGAACATCCATAATCGTGAAGTTTCACGCCTGTGACCCTGCTTATAAGCCAGTTTGCTATTATCGAGGGGAGCCTCCTGCTGAAAAAAGGGTCCTTCCTCTTTTTCCTCCAGCCGCTCACGAGGTCGTTGTCCTTTATGAGGTCGAGGAGCTTCGGGATGTCGCCGGGGTCGTTCTGGAGGTCCCCATCCATGGTGACCACCACATCGCCCCTCGAAAAGTCAAAGCCTGCTGCAAAGGCTGCGGTCTGTCCGAAGTTCCTTCTCAGGCTGAGGACAACGACATTCGGCTCATTCCCCTGTATCTCTGCAAGGAGATTGAGTGTCCTGTCTGTGCTTCCATCATCCACATAGATTATCTCGTACTCAAGGCCGAGACCACCGAGCACACCACTCAGCCTTTCATGGAGGGCCTTTACATTGTCCTCCTCATTGTAAAGAGGTATAACCACGGATACAGTCATCAGTAATTCCCTGTCCTTTCTTCCTTCATGCCTCTAAAATCATGGCACTGGAATATGGAATATTCCCTCAAGGGCCTTCCCCTATCATAGACCCTGAGGAGACGCTTTTCGCATCCCGAAAATGCCTCTTTGACCTTCAAGGGCAATTCTATGTCGCCTATTGTAACAAAAATCCCACTATTATGGATAAGGCCATTAAGACCAGGCCAGAGGTCGTACTGGTTCATCCTCCTTCCGAGGTTTACGCAGTAAGTAACAGGATGTCCGTTAACATAGAAGGCGAGTTCGCTCGATATCTGGTATCTGTCAGAGAAGATAAAAGTATCCTTCGACATACCCATGTATATATCGCTAACAGCTCTACCCATCTTCCTCCACCCCTTCAGCCTCGATGAGGGGTCAAATTTTAAAGGCAGCAATGACGGCGGATAGTGTGCTATGGAGGTCGCCAGGACTGATATGCCTATGCCTGCTATTAAAACCGCTTTAAGGTAGGTTTTATGATTATTCCAACTGCTGATGAATACCTCTGACAGTGCGATGATCCCGGTGATATACCCCATCATTGCCCAGTTTGCCTGGACCTTGCCCTGAAGACCCTTGAGGGCAAAAAAGACTATGACAGGGGCTGAGAACCAGAAAAGGAATCTGCCACCATTTAGTAGTCCATAGACCATAGACCATGGACCATAGACTGTGGACTGTGGACGATTTGAGTCTCGAATTCTCCATAATGCGGCTATCATCAGAACAAACAAAAGAGGTGTCAGAACTCCAATCTGAGAACCTATAAACTCCAAGAGACTCTCTGGTGATATTCGAAGCCCTTCTGCGATATGGGCCTGGCCTGCTGTGTGGCGAAGGGTAACCCAGTCATGTTGTGCATTCCAGAGGATTACAGGGATGAAGACTAAAATACTAATCAGCACAGAAGTGCAGAAGTGCAGTGCAGAGGTTTTACGGCGGCCATGATTATCTGCTGGCCTGAAGATCAAATACAGAAAAGCACACATATAAAAGAATGCCATTGTGTATTTTGTGAGCAGGCCAAGACCGATTGTAAGGCCGAGCAGTATCCATAACAGACTATCGCCCTTTGCCCTTCGCCACTTCTGCCCTCTGTCTTCTGTACCGGGGGTGCCCTTTTCCTGTTTGTCTGTTTTCTGCTGAGCCTTCCAGAATAGATATAATGAGAGTATCCAGAAGAATACAAAAGGCGAATCGATGGTGAATATGACGCCAAAGGCTGAATAAAGTGGGATTATCTGGAGCAGTATAGCAGATGAGGCCCCAACCCTTTCGTTATACATCTCCTTGCCGAGTCTATAAAGGACAAGACTGCTCAGTGCTGAAAATATAACAGCGGGGAACCTTACGCCAAATACATTATCACCGAATAGAGAGGTGCTGGCGGCAATGAGGTATGCTATCATCGGTCCCTTTGAGTAATAGCTCAGGTCAAGCCTCCTCGACCATTCCCAGTAATGGGCCTCATCGGGGCTCAAATCGAGGGGGCCGTAAAGGATGTAATACATCCTGAAGATGCTGAGTGAAAGCAGGAATACAAACAGGACAGTTGTGAGCGGCCTATCCCTGAACCGTCTGTGAGACCACCGATAAAGACAGACAACTGCTATTGACATGAGCGAGCCTGCTGCTGCACCTACAATGACATCAGATGGGTAATGAACGCCAACTATAACCCTCGAAAGACATACGAGGCCTGCAATGAACACAAAGAGATACCTGAGTCTGTTTCGGGTCATGAACATAAAGGGGGTGGCAAAGGCAAAGGAATTTGCTGCATGGTTTGAGGGCATGGAGAATGAGCTGCTGCAGCCGACAAGGAGATGGACATTGTCAAGGACATTGCAGGGCCTCACCCTTCCTATGAGGTGTTTGAGCGCATTTGCAGAGCCATCTGCAAGCAGGATGGAAAAAAAGGAGAGGGCAAGGATTACCAGCCCCCCCTTCCTCTCCTTTAGTAAGAACAGGATGAGAAACGGCAGGACTATGATATAAGCCCTTCCCGTGATGAAGGGCATGACAGCATCGAACAGTCTGTTCTGAAGGTCCCTGTTTAACAGGAAGAAAAGGGCGGTATCGAGTTGTTTTATCCATTCGGGCATGCTATATAATATCACAGTATGAATCTGTCCATATTTGATTGGTCCATCATAGCTCTCTACATGCTCCTATCTCTTGTAATCGGCCTCTACTTCACACGGAGGGCATCATCGAGTGTGAGTGAGTTCTTCCTCTCAGGACGGAATCTTCCCTGGTGGCTTGCTGGCACATCGATGGTTGCAACCTCCTTCTCATCAGACACTCCCCTCTATGTAACAGGTCTCGTAAGACAGCACGGAATCTATGAGAACTGGCAATGGTGGTGTTTCATCATGTCAGGGATGCTGTCTGTATTTTTCTTTGCACGACTCTGGAGGAGGCTCGGCGTACTGACAGATGTGGAACTCATTAACCTCAGATATTCGGGCAGGTCTGCCTCGATGCTCAGGGGATTTAAGGCCATATACTTCTCTGTTGTCATACACACCATCATAAAGGCACAGGTTGTCCTTGCGATGGCAAAGATACTCGATGTGAGCCTTGGATGGGGGAAGTGGGAGAGTATCATCATCTCAAGCGGGATAACAGTCGCATATTCCATGCTTTCAGGCTACTGGGGTGTTGTTACAACAGATTTTTTTCAGTTCATAATCGCCATGGCAGGTGCGATTGTGCTGGCAGCAGCATCTGTCAGCAAGGCCGGAGGCATCTCTGCTATAAAATTGCATCTCGACCAGAACAGACTGAGTTTCTTTCCTCCACTCGATGAAGGTTTCTTTGGAATGGCCTTCATGACATTTCTGGGTTATGTCGGTCTGAGCTGGTGGTCAAAGTATTCATCCGATGGCGGAGGTGTGATCGTCCAGAGGATGTCATCCTGCAAAGATGAGAGACACAGCATCCTTGCAACCTTTTATTTTAATGTTGCTAACTATGGGCTGAGGACATGGCCGTGGGTACTTGCTGCCTTAGCATCAATTGTGCTATATCCATCAATGAAAGACCATGAGGCGGTCTATCCACAGATGATGGTTGACCTCCTTCCATCAGGCTTGAGGGGTCTTATGCTCGCATCATTTTTCGCTGCCTTCATGTCAACCCTAAGCACATACCTGAACCTCTCATCAGCATATTTCCTGAACGATTTTTATAGGCCTTTTATAAAAAAGGATGCTACAGAAAGGCATTATATAGCTGTATCCCGTCTGGCAACGCTTGTTCTTTCCATCATCACGGCCATTGTCACTTACTACACAACATCCATCATTGGTCTCTTTAAGTTCCTCATAGCCTTTGGCTCAGGCACAGGTCTTGTTTATATAATGAGGTGGTTCTGGTGGAGGATAAATGCCTGGAGCGAGGTCTCTGCAATGATAGCCTCCACCGCCGTGACCGTAATTGCCTATACACATCCCACCCTGAAATTATCACCCTATTATGCAAAACTCTTTCTGATTATCAGTGTGTCAACTGTAATCTGGGTGGCGGTGACACTCCTTACAAGACCGACAGATAAGTCAAGGCTTGTAGAATTCTATAAAAGGACGGTGCCGGGTGGAAGGGGCTGGGGGCCGATCGAGAGGCTGATTGATGACCCTTTAACTCATAATAACCTCAAGGATTCGGTCCTGTTATGGATTTATGGCTGTCTGTTTGTTATAGGGCTGACTCTCGGTGCAGGGAAGCTCGTTCTCGGATATCCCCTCTCTGGCTTTATGTGGTTCTCTCTGGCCATGGTGAGCGGCTGGCTCATTTACATGGAGATGAAGACAGAAGGGTGGAGAGTGCTTGAATAAGGATTTTTCTGTTATAATCCTTCTATGAAAGAGCCAGAGGATATAAGGAGATTGAGGGATGTCCTCGGAGGACTGAGGCAACAGGGCAAGGTGCTTCTCGCCTATCTTTACGGTTCACATGCTTCTGGAGTGGTGCATGAGAGGTCTGACATCGACCTGGCAGTTTATATTAATGCTATCGATGAAAGGGAGGCTATCGAGATTACCGATACGATACTGATATCCACTGAAAGGTCCATAGAGGTCCTGAGGCTTGACGATGAGGAAGAATCGCCCTTTATAATCCTGCAGGCACTGAAGGGTATTCCGCTGGTAGAGCCTGATATTGAGACCCTCTACATGGTTGCCCACAGGGCACTGCACGAGGCAGAAGGCATAAGATATAGAAGGTCTATTGTTTGATGGGCACAAAGGTCGAGAATTTGCTGTCTTTTTTGAATGAAACTTTAGATTATTTCTCCCTCAAACTTGTGGGGATAGATAGAGACAGATATTTTGCTGATAGAGACATAAGGAATATTCTCGACAAAACGATAAATGACATAATTTTATGTATCGTAGACTTATCAGAGGAAATCCTGAAGAAATACAGGAGAAACATTCCTGAGACCTATAAGGATACACTCCTTGCCTGTTATGAGTTTATAGGTGATGTAGCCTTAAAGGTTGCACCTCTGGTAAAGCACAGAAATGAAACCATCCATCAGTATCTGAAGATAAACTGGCAGAATATCATAACAGTAAAAGAAAGGACCTCTGATATCAGGGAGTTCATGGAGAGGGCAAGGGAGGTCTTTAAAAGATGAGACAGGCCCTGATTGTTTTTTCACTGCTGTTTTTCTTTATAGTGCCCTCCTTTGCTGAACCCATCAAGTTCGGCCTTACCCTCGGTCTTACAGGGAAATACTCTGAGATGTCTCAGATGCAGGTAAAGGGTCTCAGGCTCTGGGAAAGGGATGTTAACAGCCGCGGCGGCATCCTCGGCAGAGAGGTCAAGGTTATCATCTATGATGACAGGAGCGACCCTGAGACCGCAAAAACACTTTATGGACACCTGATTTTGAAGGATAGGGTAGACCTTGTCTTTGGCCCATACTCATCCGAGATAACAGAGGCGGTCCTGCCCGTAACAGAGAAATACGGCTATCCACTGCTTGTGTCTGGCGCATCTGCAGACAGGCTGTGGCAGAAGGGTTATAGATATGTCTTTGGCATCTATACGCCTGCAAGCAGGTATTCGGTCGGTTTTCTTGAGATGCTGGTGGTAAATGGTCTGGATGGGGTTGCTATTGTGTATGCGGATGATTCCTTCTCAAGGGATATCGCTGCCGGCACAAAGAAATGGGCGGAGCGATTCGGACTCAGGGTGGTCTTATTTGAGGGTTTCAGAAAGGGCACGAAGGACCTTGATTGGATTGCAAAGAGGTCTAAGGAGCTAAAGGCGGATGCGCTGATTGTCTGTGGCCATTTTGAAGCGGCAGTGATCATGCGCCTGTCCCTTAAGAGGGTAGGCTGGCATCCAAAGGCATATTATGCCTCTGTTGGACCTGCGATGCAGGCATTTTATGATGAACTCAGAGCCGATGCCGAACATGTCTTTTCATCCTCCATGTGGAAACATCACGGTGGATTACTCCCCCCGGGTTGCAATGAGTTCTACAGCTCCTTTGTAAAGGCATATAAAGGAGTGCCCTCATACCATGCAGCAGCGGCATATGCAGCAGGGCAGTTGCTGGAGGCTGCGATAAAGAAGGTCGGGGAGATCGACAGAGATAGGATAAGGGATATATTGTCGGGGATGGACACAATGACCATTTTTGGCAGATATAACGTTGACAGGACAGGGCTGCAGATGAAACACCAGAACCTCATCATCCAGTGGCAGAACGGCAAGAAGGAGATCGTCTGGCCGGAGAAGTCAAGGACAGCAAGACCGGTATTTAGATGAGATATAAACACAGAATAATTAACAGCCTCACATTCAGGCTTATCGCACCTGTAGTCATTACAGTCCTCCTGTCAGGACTCCTTCTGCATCTCATCGTCCTGAGGTCGATGTCTGATCTCACCCATATCCATATTGAGCGCGCCATCGACAACCTCTCCCGGGCCATATACGACATCTGTGATCAGGCCCTCAATGACCTTCTGATGTCTGGCATGTCAGGGGATGCGAGGCAGGTGAGGCTTAAAAAGGGCCTCGCCATCGGCAGGATAGAGGACTTCATGAGGGTCAACGGTCTTGAAGGGGCGATCATCGATGGGGAGGGTAAGGCGATATTCTCGACAGAGAGGCTTCCCCTGCCTTTGACAATGATTCTAAATGCTAAGGGAGGGCTTTCTACCTTCAAACGCAATGGGAGGGGTTATTATTCATACACCGTGAGGTTCGACCCATGGGACTGGCGCATATCCATCATAAAGGATGACAGCGAATTTGCACCATTGACCTTCAGGATAAACCGCGCCTATGGGGCCACATACCTCGTTTTGATAATCTCCGCCATGCTGCTCTTTTATTATGTTGACAGATCCCTGAGGGTCCCGGTCAGCAGGATTGTGAATGCCGTAAAGAGGGGCGAGAAGCCTGATTACAGAGGCATTGCCGAGTTTGAATACCTCAGCCAGGGCCTCAAGGAGGCGATGGAGTTATATGAGAAGGAAACCGGGATGCTCAACAATATTTACCACATAGTGGCATCGAGGAGGGGTGAGGAGTTCTTTGCCGAGGTTGCAATGGCGATAGGCAGGCTCTTTGGCCTTAATTCGCTCATAGCGAGGCTTGCCCCTGATGGAGAGACTGCAGAGGTAATGGCGCTGTATCTCAACGGTGAGATCAAAAAGGGCATGAACATCTCCCTTAAGGGCACACCTTGTGATGATGTCCTCACCAAACGGCATCTGGTCGTTATTGAAAGGGATGCATACAGGCAGTATCCTTCCTCCGGGCTTACCAGAGAGGTAAGGGCAGATTCATACATAGGCAGCGCTATATTCGACAGAAATGGTGGTGTGATCGGGATCGTGAATGCATTTGGCACGGAGAGGGGATTCGATGAATCGGACATCAAGGTCTTTCAGACCATAGGCCAGATGGTGGCTCTGGAGCTTGAGAGGCTCGATGAGGAGAGGGAAAAGGAGCGTATCAAAGAGGAACTCTTCCATGCCCAGAAGATGGAGGCCATCGGGACCCTTGCCGGAGGTATTGCCCATGACTTTAACAACATGCTCCAGGGGATACTCGGCTATGCATCGCTCCTCAAGATGAAGGTCTCGGAGGCAGACCCTATGTACAAGCCCCTCGATGTGATAGAGCGTTCTGCAGAAAGGGCAGCAGACCTCACAAAACAGCTCCTCGGATTTGCCAGAAAAGGGAAATATGTTGTCGAGCCGTTGAACCTGAATGATGTTGTGGATGAGGTGCTCAGGATCATAACGAGGACATTTGACAGGGCTATAGAGATAAAGACTACCCTCAGTCCTGATATATGGACAGTAGAGGGAGAGAGAAGCCAGCTCGAAAATGTTATCCTGAACCTATGCCTGAATGCGAGGGATGCGATGCCTGCAGGAGGGGTGCTCCATATAGAGACCCTGAATAAAGAGATCACCGAAGACGAGCTCCCATACTTATGGGCAAGGGCCGGGAGGTATGCTGTCGTGAGAGTCACGGATACAGGCAGGGGTATGGACGATGAGGTAAAGAAACACATCTTCGAGCCATTCTTCACGACAAAGGAAAAGGGTAAGGGAACAGGCATGGGGCTTGCAATGGTCTATGGGGTTGTGAAGAACCACGATGGCTTTATAACAGTAGATAGCGAACCGGGCAAGGGCTCGACATTCACCATATTCCTGCCTGCTACAGAAAGAGAGGCCAGTAAAAAGGGCGAGGTGGTGAAGGAGCCTCCACACGGTAGCGGCACAATACTTATTGTCGATGATGAGGATGATATAAGGGGTCTCCTGCGGGATACACTCAATGGACTCGGTTATGAGACCATCGAGGCATCAAATGGTGAGGAGGCGGTCGAGATTTACAGGGGACAACGAGAAAGGATTGACCTCATCATCCTCGACATGGTCATGCCGAAGATGAGCGGCGATGAGGCATTTCACCGTATCAAGATGATAGACCCGGCGGTGAAGGTCCTGGTATCATCAGGTTACGGTATAGGCGAGCAGATAAGGAAGATGATAGGGGATGCGGGCATCGAAGGATTTGTACAGAAACCCTATGATATAAATGAGATCGCAGAGACTGTCAAGAGTGCGCTGTCTAAGGGGGCAGGATGATAGCACGATATACACGGCCCGAGATGGGCAGGATATGGACGCTCGAAAACAGGTATATGAAGTGGCTCGATGTCGAGATAGCCGTTTGTGAGGCATGGGCTGAGATCGGAGAGATACCGAGGGATGCGGTTAAGGTAATCAAGAAAAAGGCGAGGTTCGATGTCGAAAGGATCGATGAGATAGAAAAGACCGTGAAGCATGATGTCATCGCCTTCCTCACCTCGGTTGCTGAAAATGTCGGAGAGGAGTCGAGATTCATCCACAAGGGCCTGACATCATCTGATATAGTCGACACTGCCCTCTCGCTCCTGATGAGGGAGGCATCTGACATCATAATCCATGATATAAAGGACCTGATGGATGTCCTTAAGAGGCAGGCATTCAGATATAAGGACACACCCTGTATGGGCCGAAGCCATGGCGTCCATGCAGAGCCGATGACCTTCGGTCTGAAGTTCGCCCTCTGGTATGAGGAGATGAAGAGGAATACAGCCCGGATGACGAGGGCGAGGGATGTTATAAGTGTCGGGAAGCTCTCTGGTGCTGTTGGCACGTTCTCGAACATCCCTACCGCCATCGAAGAGAGGGTGTGCAGGAGACTCGGACTTAGTCCCGAACCAGTGGCAACACAGATCGTGCAGAGGGACAGACATGCGGAGTATCTCACGACCCTTGCCTTGATCGCTGCATCCATAGAGAAGATAGCCATCGAGATAAGGCATCTGCAGAGGACAGAGGTCCTCGAGGCTGAGGAGCCATTCGAGGCAGGGCAGAAGGGGTCATCAGCAATGCCGCATAAGAGAAATCCTGTCGGATGTGAGAACCTCTCAGGACTTGCAAGGGTCGTGAGGGCAAATGCAATGGCTGCGCTTGAGGACATCGCCCTCTGGCATGAGAGGGACATCTCCCATTCATCTGTAGAGCGCATCATCATACCTGACAGCTCAATACTCGTTGACTATATGCTGAACAGGCTCAGGACAATACTCGATGGCCTTCAGGTCTATCCTGAAAGGATGGAGCAAAACATGGCAGGGAGCTACGGGCTTTATAATTCCCAGAGGGTCATGCTCGCACTGATCGAAAAAGGGCTTACAAGAGAGAAGGCATATACCATTGTCCAGAGAAATGCCATGAAGAGCTGGCAGTCGAGAAGGGATTTCAAAAGGCTGTTATTGAAGGACAGGGATGTGAGAAGGTATCTGATGCAGAAAGAGATAGACCTCCTTTTTGATCTGGGGCATTATTTCAGGAATGTGGATTATATATTCGAGAGGGTGTTCGGGAAGGAGTAACAGGATTGCCTTTAATCTACAGATACAGGGTCCCTGCCCTCTCCGAGACAAAGAAGAAGAACCTCCTGTCCGTATTGAGAGAGAGGGTCTCCGCCGGTATAGAGGATATCGAGACAGAGTACTGTTTTTACATCGATTCGGATCCCCTTCTCCCTGAAGAGATCGGGGTTCTGGAATGGCTCCTCCGTGAGACCTTCGAGCCCGAGAATTTCTCGGATGAAAGCTTCTTCATTCAGAACACAGAACACAGAACACAGAGCACAGATAAAGACAGTCTGAGTTCTGGGCTCTGTGCTCTTAGCTCTGTTCTTGAGGTCGGCCCGAGGATGAACTTCACAACCGCATGGTCAACGAATGCGGTCTCCGTATGTCATGCCTGTGGATTAAAGAAGATAAGCCGTATTGAACGCTCAAGGAGATATAAGTTCGTAATACGTGATGCGTCAAGGGTAACGAGTGTAAATGATTTTTACTCATCACTCATCACTCATCACTTATCACTCTTCTTTGACAAAATGACTGAATGCCTCTATCCTGAAAGGCTCGAGACCTTTGAGACAGGGCTCAGGCCTGAACCTGTGTATGAGGTTAAGGTCATCGAAGAGGGCAGGGCAGCAATTGAGAGGATAAACAGGGAGCTCGGCCTCGGATTTGATAAATGGGATATCGACTACTATTATAATCTCTTTGTCAATGACCTGAGGAGAAACCCAACAGATGTTGAGTGCTTTGACCTCGGTCAGTCAAACAGCGAACACTCAAGGCACTGGTTCTTTAAGGGGAGGCTTATCATAGATGGGAAAGAGGCCGCTGCTACCCTTATGGAGCTCATAAAGGAGCCCTATAAAAAGAATCCCAATAACAGCATAATAGCCTTTAAAGACAACTCTTCTGCGATAAGGGGATACAGGATTAAGACCATTATCCCTGAAAGGCCTGGCAGGCCGTCCCCGTTCATCGAGAGGTCTCCGACATACCACATTATATTCACTGCAGAGACGCACAACTTTCCAACTGGTGTAGCACCATTTCCGGGTGCAGAGACAGGGACAGGGGGGAGGATAAGGGATATACAGGCCGTTGGGAGGGGAGGTCTTGTGATAGCAGGCACTGCTGCATACTGTGTCGGCAACCTCAGGATACCCGGCTACAGACTCCCGTGGGAAGACGGCTCCTTTGGTTACCCAGGAAACCTTGCATCCCCCCTCCAGATAGAGATAGAATCAAGCAACGGGGCATCAGACTATGGGAATAAATTTGGGGAGCCTGTAATACAGGGCTTTACAAGGTCTTTTGGCATGAGGCTTCCCAATGGCCAGAGGAGGGAATGGATAAAGCCTATAATGTTCACAGGCGGTGTAGGCCAGATGGATGAAAGACATACAGAAAAGGGGATGCCTGACAAGGGGATGCTCGTTGTTAAGGTGGGCGGTCCTGCATATAGAATCGGTATAGGCGGCGGATCTGCGTCATCTGTGCTTGCTGGTGAGCTGTCAGAGGAACTCGACTTCAATGCAGTGCAGCGGGGCGATGCTGAGATGGAGCAAAAGCTCAACAGGGTCATCCGTGCATGCGTAGAGCTCGGTGACGAAAACCCGATAATAAGCATCCATGACCAGGGTGCGGGCGGCAATTGCAATGTCATAAAGGAGATAATATACCCTGCTGGAGCAAAGATAGAGGTGAGAAAGATACCTCTTGGAGACAACACCCTTTCTGTCCTTGAGATATGGGGCGCTGAGTATCAGGAATCCAATGCCCTTCTGATAAGACCTGAAAGTGCGGAGATGTTCACAGAGTTGTGCAGGAGGGAGAAGGTTCCCTCTGCTACAGTCGGCCATATAACAGGTGACGGCTATATAGTCCTCTATGATGAAAGTGATGGAAGCACCCCTGTCAATCTCGACCTCAGAAAGGTCCTTGGCGAGATGCCGCAGAAGACCTTCAGGCTCGATAGAATCCCCCCTCAGCTTGAACCGCTAAGACTGCCTGATGCCCTGAATGTAAAGGATGCCCTTGAGAGGGTCTTGAGGCTTGTGTCCGTCGGCTCAAAACGGTTTCTCACGAATAAGGTCGACAGGTCTGTGACGGGTCTGATAGCAAGGCAGCAGTGCGTCGGCCCTCTACAGCTTACTGTCTCTGATGTGGCGGTCATTTCTCAAAGCCATTTCCCTTCAGATGGAGTCTTTACAGGTGCAGCGATATCTATAGGAGAGCAGCCTATCAAGGGCCTCATAAGCCCAGCAGCAATGGCGCGGATGGCCGTGGCCGAGGCCATCACAAATATCCTCTGGGCAAAGGTGAGCAGACTTGAGGACATCAGGTGTTCTGCTAACTGGATGTGGGCAGCGAAGCTGCCCGGCGAGGGTGCCGCCCTTTATGATGCAGCCGAAGCCTTGAGGGACATTATGATAGAGCTCGGCATAGCGGTAGATGGTGGAAAGGATAGCCTCTCTATGGCAGCCATGGTGCAGGGGGTTAATGGTGACAGGGAGGTTGTTAAGGCCCCTGGTGCACTCGTTATCTCAGCCTATGCCACATGTCCTGACATAACAAAGGTCGTCACCCCTGATATAAAGAGGCCGGGCCATAGCAGGCTCCTGTATATCGACCTCGGGAAAGGCAGATACAGACTCGGAGGCTCTGCACTCGCCCATGTTTACAACCAGATTGGCGATGAGTCTCCAGATATAGAAGACCCACAGTTACTGAGGCGCACATTCTTAGCAGTCCAGAGACTCATTGAAGATGACCTCATCCTCTCCGGGCACGACATAAGTGACGGCGGACTGATCGTTGCACTCCTGGAGATGGCGTTTTCTGGAAACTGTGGATTGGAGATAAGTTTGGAGTCAGGAGTCAGGAGTCAGGAGTCAGGGGAGGAGACAATACGAATACTGTTTTCCGAGGAATCGGGGTTAGTGATGGAATACATGCCAGAGAAAGAAGACGAGATAATTTCTATTGTCAGAGGCTTCTCTGTCCCTTATCAGTTCATCGGCAGGACACTGATAGAAAAAAGAATAAAAATAAATCTTATCACGCATCACAACCGGGGTCCCCAAAAAATCGCAGATTTTTTGGGGTGCCCTTCTTCGCGCATTACGGTTTTAGATGAAGAGATGCAGCATCTGAGGGCATCGTGGGAGGAGACGAGCTACCGCCTCGACAGATTGCAGGCAGACCCTGACTGTGTTGATGAGGAGTGGAAGAATATCTTTGACAGGAAGGGGCCATCATATAGGCTTACATTCACGCCCGAGCCAACAGCACCCGAAATCATCACTCGAAGGACAAAGCCGAGGGTTGCGATCATAAGGGAAGAGGGCAGTAATGGCGACAGGGAGATGGCGGGAGCCTTTTATCAAGCAGGATTCGAGACATGGGATGTCACAATGACTGACCTTCTCAGAGGGGATATATCCCTCGATGATTTTAAGGGCATCGCCTTTGTTGGAGGGTTCAGCTATGCAGATGTCCTCGATTCGGCAAAGGGGTGGGCAGGGGTAATAAGGTTCAATAAGAGAATATATGAGCAGTTCGAAAGATTCTACAGCAGGGATGAGACCTTCAGCCTCGGTGTATGCAATGGATGCCAGCTGATGGCCCTCCTGGGCTGGGTGCCGTGGACAGGAATAGAGGACAGATTGCAGCCGAGGTTTATCCAGAACAGGTCAGGCCGCTTTGAATCGAGATTCGCCACAGTAAAGATTTTACCGAGCCCATCCATTATGCTTAAGGGCATGGAGGGCTCGACCCTTGGCATCTGGGTGGCGCATGGTGAGGGGAGGGCATATTTCCCCGACGAATCGGTCAAAGGCAGGGTGATAGAGATGGGCCTTGCTCCGGTGAGATACGTTGATGACAGCGGGGGGATTACAGAATCCTATCCCTTCAATCCAAACGGCTCTCCGCTCGGCATTGCGGCCCTTTGCTCGCCTGACGGAAGACACCTCGCTATCATGCCCCATCCAGAGAGGACATTCTTGAAATGGCAGTGGCCGTGGATGCCCGATGACTGGAAGACGCTCAGGGCATCGCCCTGGCTCAAGATGTTTCAGAATGCAAGAAAGTGGTGTAAGGGGTGAAGATTCAATACATGACGCTATTCCCGGGGGGACTCAGACAAATGGGAAGAGGGCACCCCAAAAAGTCTTTGACTTTTTGGGAACCCCGGTTAAGAAATGGGAAATGGGAAGTGACAGACTTTCAGACAAATTTTACTTCCTATTTCCCAATGGTATGACTGTTATAATCACAAATTACCTTACGGACCTGTATCCCTTCCAGTATGCCTTATAGACATGCAATCTCACAATGGGTATCAAGAATATCTGCCTCAAGTAACCATTTTTTTTAAAGAGCCTTAAATGGTGTTTTACATCGTTTATAAATATTCCTAGTGCCACCCCCAAAAATCTTGCGATTTTTTGGGGACCCCATTTCACCTTTTCCCTAAAGGTTGGATATAAACCATCAAGAAGGTCTATGCCATATTTCTTTTTGATCAATTTGAATGCCTGGCCATCTATAAAGGCGCGCCTTTTAATCCATTCCATGGAAAAGGCATGGGAGTGATATACAATTGAATCCGGGCAGTATTTAAATCTGTATCTGTCTTTCATTAATAGATACCATAGGTAATCTTCCCAACTGGGCATCTCCTCGTCAAATCTCCTCTCAATCCACATCTCTTTCAGAAAGGCACAAGCTGCATTTGAAAATGGTACCCTGCCTTTTTTTTTCTCATCTTCAGGAAAGTGCTTGTATAAGGAAACCTCCTCGAATGGATTTACCCCTTCAACGGGGATCTGCCTTCCATATGTTGCACCTGCGTTACCTTCCACAATGGGCCTGACCAGTTCAGAGAGCCACTGGTTGTTGCGAGGAATACAATGAGCAGAAATATTAGCGATTATTGTTCCTTTTGCTCGTTCTATTCCATAATTAAGGGCATAGCCAAAAGTAAATGTTTCTGGTGCTATTTGATATAATTTAACATCGAAATTTTTCACTATCTCAATAGTTCTATCAGTTGAACCAGAATCTATTACGATCACTTCAAATGGCGTATTGATCTCTTGTTCGAATATCTTCTCGAGTGTTAGACCTATGAATTTTTCTTCATTCTTGCACCTAATGAGTATAGATATACTATCCACATCTCCATTTTCACACATTTAAGAATGCACCTATCATGGCATTAGAAGATATTTTTTATATCGCTATTGTCAGCTATAGCATCATGGTATATCTTAATAATTTTCCCAACATGGTCTTCCATGCTCTCGATCTTTGTATTCCTTGCCCCTTCAGTAATCTTCTCCAGAATTTTAGGACTTTCAAGTATAAGGTTGATTTTTTCTGCAAGATCCCCTTCTTTGTAAGGATCGAATATAAAACCATTAACACCATCTTCCACCGCCTCTGGCACACCCCCAAGTTTTGACCCGATAACTGGTACACCACGCAAAAGGGCCTCTCTGACAACTAAAGGATAGTTTTCTTCCCAGAGGGACGGGAAGACTACTAAATGAACCCTGGATAATATTTCTTTAAGTTCCTTATCGCCCCTATAAGCACCATGAAATTTAATGCTTCCATCAGGGAATGCCCTGGCAAGATTCTTGATCTCTTCCAGATACAATTTATCGTTAGGTCTGCCATGAAAATGCACCTCGACCGCGCCTCTCTTTTGCAACTTCAACAGCTCCCTGAGAATAATAATCGCGCCTTTCCAGGGAACGATATTGCCAAGGTATGCAATCCTTAGTTTCTCGCTGAAAGCTAATCTCTCTACCTTGTCAGGGTTATTAAATCCGAGGGGAAGATGCACAATCTCTCGATAGCCTTCATTCTCATATCTCCTCTTAAGATGATAAGAAGGGCTCGTAACGATTTTAGGAAATAAAAACTGTCTTTTAAAAAAATTAAACCTGAACATATTCTCTAATATCGTTAATATGTAAGGATTAGATAAACACTCCTCCTCAGCAGGTTGTTTATATAGTATGGATCTGACTTTCTGTTTTACCCATGGAGATAGCCTCTCTTTTAAATTAAGTTTTCTTATAACTGGCAATTGAATCAGTTTGTTTAGCATAGGAAATCTCGGGACCGCAGTAGGGTTTGGGATTGAAACCCCATTGCATGATGCGCAATATATCCCCTCAGAGGGTCCAGGACATGGGCCAATGCCAGGTCTTATAAGTTGACTTCTATAACAGATATACCAGTAATCGTGTATTGTGAAAATACTCGGGATATTCATCTGGTGAGCAATTTCAGGCAATCTACCCGATAAATATGGTATATGTTGAAAATGTATTAAATCGGGTTTTTCTTCAGCTAATATCCTCATAAACATCCTGTCTATATGTGGATTCATGAAATAATCTATAAATGCATTAACATAAAATTGAGAGTTCACTATCTTAATTACATTGATTCCTTCAAAATCAGTTTTAATTACCTTATATCTTTCTAATGTTAAATCATGTAAGGTTGTCAGAACCGTTACATTAACCCCTTTTTCCATTAATAACTTTGATAGATTATATGTATAGACCTCCGAACCTCCTATACTTTCTGGCAAAAAGCAATGGACTACCATAAGAATTTTAAATCTCTCTTTAGTCATTGAATCTCCTTCTATCTGCAAGTTTACAGCCTATATACAGCCCCAGCTCCTGCGATAATCTATAAAAGGGTACGTGGAAATACCATTTAAGGCTAATCCCATTCTCTTTAATATAATTAAAGTCACATAACGTTTGCCAGTAGGCGTGTTTTAAAACATCTTTTAACTGTATCTCTGGAAGATTGAGTAAATGTTTAACTGACATCCTTTCTTTGAGGTATCTCTTGAATATATACACAATTGATGAAGAATGAGAATGAAATACCTTGGCCAGAGGTACATAGACAATACTGTAGCCTGCGGGCATAACCTTCTTTGCCCATAAAAGGTCCTCACAGGCTAATGCCTGTTCGTCAAACCTTATCTTTTCCCATATATCTCTCCTTAACGCCGCATTTGCATTAGAAAACTTATTTCCATCCAGCCCTGTTTCAGGAAAATGATTGAGGATATCTCTTGTCTGAGACGGACACGCCTCAGGCCACGGAATATCTCTTCCAAAGGTTGCAGCAACATTTGGATATTCAAAGGGTTTTACCATAAGAGTAAAATAATCTGTATTAACCGGAACTGAATGGCCGCTAAGATTTACTATGATTTCACCGCGTGCATGTTCTATTCCGATATTCAATGCACGGCCAAAAGAAAAGTCTTCTGGTTTTATATTGATAACATGGCATCCAAATCTTTGTGCAATTGAAACCGTTTTATCTGTAGAACTTGAATCTACAACAATAATCTCAACAGGTCCATCGTATTCTTGATCTTTTAGTCTCTGCAAGACCTTGCCGATAGTTTTTGCTTCATTTTTTGTCCTTATAATAACTGATATCGAATACATTCTTTACCCTTATCTGCAAATAGTAATCCATGGGCGAGGTTAAATGGTCTTTGATATTAGCGCCTTAATAAATGTCCTCAGTCTTTTGGGCAATCTGATTGTATTTGTCCTGACATAATCTTCAAATTGACGAAAACTGGTTTCCAGCATCTTTTTCTCAGCTTCTAACGTTTGGTATTCTTCTCGAATTTTTTGAAGCTCTTCGTCTTTTTTTGAAAGTTCTGTTTCTAAGATATGGATCTTATTTTCTATATATTTTATATTTATCCAGTAACCATTGAAAATGAATGTTGAGATAATGTCAGGGTTCAATTCAGCTAAATGTTTTTGGTAAATCATTCTCCGGTAATGGAGTAGTCTTGCATCGCCCTGAATTGATTGGATATCTTTACTCCAAATGTGATATTCTGAGGTGATTTTTTTTATATGGTAAAAGGGAAATCTTTTTGAAACCCTAATTGTTAAATCCCAATCCTCACACATTTCAAGATCTTCATCAAATCCACCAACCTGTCTTAGAACGTCTTTATCAAACATAAGACACATGAAGGGTATGTAATTATAAAACAGAAGCGTCTCACGGGAAAAATCTATCGTTGGAGCTGGATATTTTCTTGTTTGAATGACTGCCTTATCAGCAGGGTTATATTCCGTATGGACGAAATAGCTCTCGGTATATGCCACTCTATAATCGCTGTCCTTGAGAAAGCAAACAAGGGTCGATACATGGTCATCATAAAAAAGATCATCATCATCAAGAAAGCAAACAAAACTACCGCTTGCATTTTCAAGGCCTTGATTGGCAGCCCTTGTTCTTCCCTCGCAGTTGTTTTCTAAATAATTAATGGCGATATCCTGCATCTGTTCTTTAAGAAGCTTTAGATCGCATATTATTTCGCCGTCATTTACAAGGACTACCTCTATTGGTCTGTAAGTCTGGGCAGCAATACTCTGCAGTGCCCTCTTCAAGAGCTTTGGCCTGTCCTTCGTCCTTACGATTATCGAAACTAATGGGTTGTCAGTTTCATCCGCCATATTCCCTACCTTTTACGAATAAATCTTCTTAATGAAAATTCCTCACGGAGAAATTCTCACCACGAGTTCGCAGAGTTTTTTCTAAATCCAAAATTCTTTTTCTCTGTGCTCTGGGTTAAATTCTGTGGTTTTATGTTTTCTCCTCCTTTTTCATAAAACTTTTAATATTACTGATATTTTGCAAAAATCAGAAGGAAAATTACCCGGCGCTACGAAAGGGATTTTTGATTACAACACTACCTATCGTATGTCCATCAAAAAGGTCTTCGGACAACAGTAATGCAGCACCACTCCTTATAGCCGACTCTATGACCATGGAGTCCCAGAAAGAATACTTATGTCGCAAATGAATATCTATCGCCTCCAATATGCCTTCTCCATCATTGATAACAACATTCCACTTTAAAAGAACCCTGATGATTTCTTTAGCCTCCGGGACGCCTAATGGTTTATGGATTCTCTTTGTTGCGATAGCGAAAAACTCCTGTAAGACCTGGGTGCTCAGAACTCCGAGACCTGAAGTCCATAAATCCTTCATAATTCTCAGTGCTATCGCGTGTTTGTCTCCAGCAGAGGTATCATGGGCATAAACTAAGATATTCGTATCCAGAAATACCTTATCTCCTCTCATGAAGTTCTTCTCTCGTGATTGAGATATGTCCCTTTGTTCCAAGGTCAAAACCCTTTTCAAGGATCTTTAGATGTCTTTCCATCGCCTCCTTGTACCCCGCCTTCTGTCTCACTTTCTCTTCGATGGATTCACTTATAAAAGCGCTAAGCGACTTGTCTTCTTTTGCTGCCAATGCCTTTGCTCGCTTCACCAGCGTCTTTGGAAGGGATAATGTCACATTCTGTCTCTCCATCGGGTATCCTCCTTTTTTAAGGTTCACATAAATATGTGTATCACATTCTAATGTGAATTGTCAAACCCTCACCACCTTATAAAGAGCCTCCTTATATTCCCCCATTCTCCTGCAAGGTCTCTCGCCTTCTCGAACTCGAAGTCCCTGTATGTCTTCACCTCAAGGCCCTCAGAGGTCTCTGTGATCTTGATCGCCCCGTCCCTGTCTGTCCTGTAAATCCTTACACCCCTGAGTCTCTCTAACGCGTCCCTGTGCGGGTAGCCGTATGTATTATACCTCCCAACGCTTATTACCCCTATGTCTGGTGATACTGCGCCTAAAAAATCCTCTGTCGTTGATGTGCGGCTGCCGTGATGGGATACCTTGATGACATCGCTCTTAAGCCATCTGCCGAGGTGAACCATATCCCACTCTGCCTCATCTGCTGCGTCAGCAGTGAACAAAAAGGAGCTTTTTTTCCCCCTTACCTTCAACACGAGGGAGTCGTTGTTTTCGGCAGCAGCCTCGCTGTCAGAAAAGGTATAAAATCCTTTATATGGATGGAGGACTGTGATAGTGAGCCCTTCGGTCTCGAGCACATCACCCCTTTCGAGGTGCCTGATGTAGGTCTTTTTAAACCCGTCAGGCCCATCAGGATAGACGAGCAGTCCGTTGTCCCATATCTCTTTGACCCTCAATCTCTTCGACACATGAGATGTGCCTCCAGAATGGTCAGTATCAGCATGTGTTATTACAAGGGCATCAATGCTTCTTTTACCAAGATATCTCAGATAGGAGGTGAGCTCTTTCCCTGTCCTTCCTGTATCTATGGCGATTATCTTTCCTGATGCCTCTATGACCGCTGCATCGCCCTGTCCCACATCGAGATATGTGACAGCCATATCGTCTTTCCACGATATCATCGGCAGGGCGATGATGCCTGAAAAGACCAGGATCGAGACCGAGGCTGAGACGTATCTCAGCATTATCCCCAGTCCCTTTACGATGTATATCATAACGCCGGCATAAAAGATGATGACTGCTATAAGTGGAAAGGAAGGCATCTTGATATCTGCTGCCGGTATGGATGCAAAGAGCCTTACGCCCCGTATGGCGGTCTCGGTTATCGCTGCAATGAGGCCCTGAAGCGGGTAATGCCCTGACAGCATGAATACAAATGCCGAAAGGAGCGACAGGGGTACAAGGATGAAGCCTATAAATGGTGTTATAAAGATGTTTGCAGCAGGAGAGATTATTGAGAAATAATGAAAATAATACGCCACAAGAGGAGTTGTCCCGAGGGATGCTGAAAGGCTCATGAGCAGTGTATTTTTAAACATGCCGGCAACGCGATGGATGGATCTCTGCCAGCATCCCGAAGGTTCTGAGCCCTTCTGGGGACCCCCTTCTTTTATGCAGAGGCCTATGAACAGTACTGCAAGGAATGAGAGCTGAAAGGATATGTTCAGGATTGCAGAGGGCTCCCACAGGCATATTAAGAATGCAGCGAACAAAAGAGAATTAAGCCAGAATCCCTTCCTGCCTATGAGGAGGCCGAGGAGGAATATGTTTATCATTATGAATGACCTCAGCGCAGGGATGCTCGCCCCTGAGATTATGAGATAGAAGAACATAAATGGAAGGGACACTATCGCAGATGCCTGAGATGGTGTGAGATAAATCGTCAGCCTCTGAAGAAATCGGTACGGCACGGAGCCGATAACAATCCTGAATATCCCGAATATGAGCATCGAGAATAACCCGAAGTGTGTGCCTGAGATGCTCAGGAGGTGGGCAAGGCCGGTGGTGCTGAAGGCGTCTTTGAGGTCTTCGCTCATCACAGACCTCTCGCCTGTAGTAATGGCAGACAGCAGGGCAGCAGAATCGCTATCAAAGTGAGTTTTGAGATATTGATTCAGTTTATCTCTATTTTGCTGAAACCATTTATTCAGGGGATTCCCTTTGATCTCCTCTGCCCCTCTTACGTCCTCAAGATAGGCATAAAGCCTGCCTCCCCCCATCATACCTGGATTGTGTCTCTCCCTGTCATTCCCTATCTTTGCTAAAATCTCGTAGCGAAGATCAGGTTTCAGTCCATAATCAGAAATGAGATTCATCTCTTTACCCCTGAGAGGGTCGATGGTTTCGCCTGTGCTGACATCCACTGCTGACAGGATATCAGACTCATTGACAAACCGCCCTGATGATAATTCAGAGGGTGAGCTTTTCACAACACAATCTACAATGACCTCCCTGCTGCTTAGAGAAGATGGCTCTACTGGAGGGTCGTATCTGAAGAAGGCATAGAGAAAGCCAATGATTATGATCGGCACAAGGATGTATCTCTTTCTGAACAGTAAGAACAATGCCGACAAAAGAAACACGATGCCTGTCAGGACAGGGAACAGATGAGAGGTATAGAAGAGGACTATCCCTGATAGGAATGATATGAAGATATGCATGTTTACCTCAGATGAGAATTATAACAGTTTTTGGGTTCGGCAGAGCCATAAAATATATCAACCATGATCCGTAGCCAACGGATTATGGTATATCAACATCTTCTATCCCAAAAGTATAATATATCCTATGAGGCGGATAGTGCTGAGACTCCAGTATGACGGTTCTGCCTACAACGGGTGGCAGATACAGCCATCAGGTATCACCATTCAGGGGCTACTTGAGGACCGTTTATACAGATTGACAGGTGAAAGGGTAAAGGTCATAGGTGCTGGAAGGACTGACGCTGGCGTTCATGCCGTAGAACAGGTTGCGGCCTTCGATTCTTCATCTTTGCTTGATGCCAGGGTTATAAAGAGGGCGCTTAATGCCCTGCTCCCACAGGATATCAGGATTACAGGCATCAGCGTGGAGGAGGGTGATTTTCATCCGAGGTACAGTGCACACAGCAAGCGGTACTTTTACATTATAGCCGAGGGGAAGGATATCCCTGTATTCATCAACAGATACGTATGGGCTGTGAGAACCTGTCTCGATCTTGAGGCCATGAGGGCTGCAGCAGAGTATCTCTGTGGAAGTCACGATTTCTCCTCCTTCAGGGGGGCAGGCTGCGGGGCAAGGAATCCTGTCAGGCATGTCTATCGCATTGAGGTTGCAAGGCTTAAAAAGGCGACCTTTTTCTTTACAGAATTCCCCTGTAATCTCATAAAACTCTCGATCGAGGCTGATGCCTTTCTGAGGCATATGGTGAGAAATATTGTGGGGACACTTGTCGAGGTTGGTAGGGGGAAAATAATGCCAGAGGCTATAAAGGATATACTCGAATCAAGAGATAGAAGGCTTGCCGGGCCCACAGCCCCACCACAGGGACTCTTTCTCGAGGGGATAATCTATAAGCCCGCTTAAATAACCTCTTCCCTCTCTATCTTTTCCATCTCCTCCTTTTTTCCCTGGCAGTCCCTGCAGAGAACGGCAAATGGCAGGACCTTCAATCTCTCAACACTGATCTCCTCTCCACAGTCCTCGCATATGCCGTAGGTGCCTTCCTTAAGCTTTCTCAATGCCTCATCTATATTTCGGAGGCTCTCCCTGTGTGTTTCAAGCCTTTTAAGATTGATATCTTCAGAGAGGTCGATAACAGACCAATCGCCATCATCGAGGGCTGTCTCAACAAGCTGTTTTGCCTCTCCCTTTACATACTTTCCTATCTCGATCTTCGCCTCTTTTATGATCTCCTCTCGCCTCTGAAGCAGTTGCCTCCTCAATAATTCCAGCCTTTCTTTGGCAGCCTCTGCCTTCCTGACCCTTGAAGACACCTTTTTCTTTTGTTCCGTCTCTTGCGGGGTCTTTATTGCTGTTGTCCTGGCCTTGACCCCTGTCTGAGGAGTCCTTTTTGACGGTTTGAGCGGCTTCTTCTTCGCCTGCCTCTTTTCTGTCCATGTCTTTTTAATCTTTTTAATAGCCATGTCACTTTGCCTCTTGTACGGTTTTGTCTTCCTCTTTGAATACCTCTATGATACTCCTGACCTGAATGCCTGCCTGCTGAAGTGCCTTCTGTATATCTGCAGGCCTTGCATCCTTCACTTTAAGGATATAATTGATGTCAGCCATTCTAAACCTCCATTATCTCCTTCTCTTTATGATCGAGAATTTCATCTACCTTGGTTATATACGAATCGGTCAGTTTCTGTATCTCATCCTGAGACCTTTTCACCTCGTCCTCGCTTATATGTCTTTCTTTTTCGAGCCTCTTCAGCTCCTCATTCGAATCCCTTCTGATATTCCTTATGGCGACCCTCGCCTCCTCAGCCCTTTTCCTCACAACCTTCACAAGCTGTTTTCTCCGCTCCTCTGTAAGCGGTGGGATGTTTATTCTTATAATCCTTCCATCATTTGTGGGGGTGAGGCCGAGGTCGGACTTAAGTATGGCCTTTTCTATTTCAGGGATTATCCTCTGTTCCCAGGGCTGTATCGCTATCTGACGCGGCTCAGGGACGCTCAGGCTTGCGAGCTGCCCTATCGGCATTGGTGTTCCATAGTAATCCACCATTATCCCATCGAGAAGGGCAAGAGAAGCCCTCCCTGTCCTTATAGAGCCGAATTCCCTCCTGAGGGCCTCAACAGCGCCATCCATTCTTTCAATGGTCTTCCTCTTCAATTCCTTTTCCACGGCTATCCCTTTACTATGGTTCCTACCCTTTTGCCAAGTATAATCTTTTTGATATTTCCTTTACCCCTTAGATTAAATACCACAATCGGGAGGCTGTTGTCCATACAGAGGGATATCGCGGTCGAGTCCATTACAGCCAGACCCTTTTTGAGTACATCTATATAACCGATCGTGCTGAATTTTCTGGCAGTCGGATCCTTCATCGGGTCTGAGGAATAGACACCGTCCACCTTTGTGGCCTTGAGTATCACCTCAGCACCGATCTCCATGGCCCTCAGTGCCGCAGCGGTATCAGTTGTGAAATAGGGGTTTCCTGTGCCGGCTGCAAATATAACGACCCTGCCTTTTTCGAGATGCCTTATCGCCCTCCGCCTGATATAGGGCTCAGCAAGCTCACGCATCTCTATTGCAGATTGAACCCTCGTGGGGACCCCGACCTTTTCGAGTGCATTCTGGAGGGCGAGGGCATTTATGACAGTGGCAAGCATCCCCATGTAGTCTGCAGATGCCCTTTCCATCCCCTTAACGCTTGCCTCCACACCCCTGAATATATTCCCCCCGCCAATGACTACAGCTACTTCAACCCCCATCTTTGCCACTTCCTTTATCTCAGAGGCCATGAACCGCACCGTGGATGAGTCTATCCCGTAGCCCTTATCACCCATGAGTGCCTCACCGCTGAGTTTCAAGAGTATCCTCTTATATTTAAGGCCCCTCATCACCTATTAACGTTCACCCACCTGGAACCTGACAAAGCGCCTTATAACAATGTTTTCGCCTAACTTCCCGATCTTCTCAGCCACAAGGTCCTTTACCCTGAGCTTCTGTTCAGGGTCCTTTATAAATATCTGTTCGAGAAGACAGTTTTCGCTGAAGAACTTCTCGAGCTTTCCCTCTACTATCTTTTCAACAACCTGCGGTGGTTTGCCTGCGACCTGTGCCCTGTATATCTCCTTTTCCTTCTCAATGACATCCCCGGGTACATCCTCTCTCGATACATACAGAGGGTTTGCAGCGGCAATGTGCATTGCGATATCCTTAACCATATTCCTGAAGTCATCCGTCCTTGCAACAAAATCAGTCTCACAGTTTATTTCCACGAGGACCCCGATTCTGTCCATGTGGATATAAGAACCGACAATACCCTCAGATGCGGCCCGCCCTGCCTTTTTGTATGCACTCGCAAGCCCCTTCTGCCTGAGGATCGCCACCGCCTTATCAAAATCACCACTGCTCTCTGTGAGTGCCCTTTTGCACTCCATCATGCCGACCCCTGTCTTCTGTCTCAGTTCTTTAACCATATCTGCCGAGATAGTTATCATGCCGAAACCTCCGAAGTATGCGGGTGATATTCCCCCTCCCCTGCAAGGCCCCCCTCAGATACTTCTGCCTCACCGGGGTCCCCAAAAAGTCTTTGACTTTTTGGGGTGCCCTCTTCCTGCTCGATCTTGTCTTCTATCATCGCCTTTTCGGCCTCTGCCGAGGCAGCCTTTGAGAGCGCCTCTTTCCCCTCTATAACAGCATCAGCCACCTTTGATGTCAGCAGCTTTATTGCCCTGATTGCATCATCATTGCCGGGGATAACATAGTCAACCTCGTCAGGGTCGCAGTTCGTGTCGACCACTGCAACTACAGGGATGGAGAGCCTTCTTGCCTCAAGAACAGCGATCCTCTCCTTTTTGGAGTCTACCACGAATATAGCACCTGGCAGTCCGGGCATCTCTTTTATACCGCTTAGATTCCGCTGGAGCTTTGACCTCTCCTTCTCGAGGATAGCTACCTCTTTTTTCGATATGGCATCATAGGTGCCATCCTCTCTCATCTTCTCGATGGCCTTGAGTCGCTCTATGCTCTTCTTGATGGTAAAAAAGTTTGTCAGCATTCCGCCGAGCCATCTCTGGTTTACATAAAAGGCCCCTGCCCTCTGCGCCTCCTCCTGGATAGCGTCCTGGGCCTGTTTCTTGGTGCCAACAAAGAGTATTGGTGCACCTTTCATGGCGACCTCTCTGATGACATTGCAGGCATCTTCAATCCCCTTCAGTGTCTTCTGAAGGTCGATTATGTAAATGCCGTTTCTCTCGCCGAAGATGTATTTCTTCATCTTCGGATTCCATCTCTTCACCTGGTGGCCAAAATGGACCCCTGCCTCCAGGAGCTCTTTCATTGTTACTACCATAAAGTTCCTCCTCTGGTTTTACCTCCGCCCTTACCCAGAAGCCAAAGGCCCCGGGACCCCACTACTCTCCTCCTGAACTGGAAAGACCAGCAAGGGGTTACAAGGCGTGTGTATTGATTAATATCAGGGTGGAAGCTTATCATAAAAGAGACCCTTTTTGCAAGGTCTTTGCTGGCACTTGACTAATCTGCTACATACTGTGATAGAGTTTCCTTAGATATGGCAGGCAGGAACACATCTGGTTTACTGAAAGGTTATAACCAATTCTTCGGCAATCCCGAGGCGCTCATAAACTGTCTTGAAGATACCGTTCTGCTTCTTGACAGGAAGGGCGTGATAACATTTATAAACAGGACAGGGGAGGAATTCTTCGGGAAGGGCTATCAGGATATAGTCGGCAAAAAGATAAAAGAGGTATTCCCTGGCACTGCCTCTATCTCAACGCTGGTAAAAAAGGCCATCAAAGAGCTCAGGACCTTCAGCGCAAGAGAAGTTGATGTAAAGGGCAATGGCATACCGAAGCCAGGCTCTGCAAAGGTCCACATGAATCCATGGGGCCACAGTGTGGATTTTTATATCGCACCCTTCATTGTAGGCGACAGATGCGAAGGCGCCCTTTTTTCGATCCGTGAGGATATGGCGATAGCAGAGAGGGATGACTCTTCCTTCGATTATCTCATTTACCTTCTCGGTGCAATAGCCCATGAGATCAAAAATCCCCTTGGAGGCATAAAGGGGGCGGCACAGCTTTTAAAGGCAGGGCTTTCTGATCAGGGGACTGTGAAGGCAGCAAATTCCCACCGACGCATTGATGGCACCGCCCGAGAGTATATAAATCTCATTATAAGGGAGACGGACAGGCTTAACTCTATCCTTCAGGGTTATCTCACCATAAGCAGGAGGCCTGCCCTTCACCAGATAAATATCCACGAGGTGCTTGAGAAGGCCATCTCAATAATGAATGCATCCCTGATGGGCGGGAGATGCAGATTCCCGAAGGGTCCTTTTAAAAATGCTAATATAACACTCCAGAGGTTCTATGACCCAAGCCTGCCGAAGGTCATCGGGGATGAGGGTAAGCTGCTGCAGGTTTTTGTGAATATAATAAAGAATGCGATAGAGGCCATGCCAGGAGGTGGTATTTTAAGCATAGAGACAAGACCATCGAGGGAACATGCGGTGTTGAGCGGCCAGATAAGGCGGTGGGCTGTAATATCCATCAGGGACACAGGGAAGGGCATCCCGAAGAGTGAGATCCACAGGATATTCCTCCCCTTTTATACGAAGAAGAAAAAGGGCACGGGGCTTGGCCTTGCCCTTTCAAAGAAGATAATTAAGGACCACAACGGTTTCATAAGAGTCGAGAGCCCTCAAGGCCAGGCAAGGGGGACGGTGTTTCATGTGTATATACCATTCGCTGTAGAGGAGAGTAATGAGTGAAAAGGAAGTCCTGATAATAGATGATGATGATGCCATAACATGGGTTGTGAAAAAGGCCCTCGAGCCATCAGGTTATAAGGTGGTATCGCGCCCCCGACTTTCTTCCGGGTTGAAGGCAGTAAAGGGAGACTCGCAACTCGTTCTGCTGGATTTGGTCCTTCCTGATGGCAATGGCCTTGATGCCCTCAGAGAGATAAGGTCGCTTTACAGGGATGCGGCAGTGATAATGATAACTGCTCACGGCAGGATGGAGACCACCATCGAGGCGATGAAGGAGGGGGCCTATGATTACATAGAGAAGCCTTTTGATATAGAAGAGCTCAGGATTGTTGTGGACAAGGCATTCAGGGATATGGCCATGAGGGAGGAGCTCAACAAGCTCAGAAGCGCCACAGCAGAGGCGGAAGAACCGCAGATAATCGGAAGGAGCCCAAAGATGTTGAAGGTCTTTAAGGATATCGGGAGGATAGCATCAAAGGATATCACTGTTTTGATCACAGGTGAGAGCGGGACAGGAAAGGAGATCGTTGCGAAGGCAATCCATCATAACAGCAACCGCAGGGGCGGTCCCTTTGTCGCCATAAACTCTGCCTCTATACCAAAGGACCTTCTCGAGGCAAGAGCTCTTTGGATGGAAAAGGGGGCCTTTACAGGTGCAGGGGAGAGGCGCAGAGGGAAGATCGACTCAGCAAATGGAGGCACACTGTTCCTCGATGAGATATCCGAACTCGATATGAACCTTCAGGCAAAGCTCCTGAGATTTATCCAGGACAGGAGATTCAGCCCCCTCGGGTCAAACCATGTCGTAGAGGCCGATGTCAGGATAATAGGCGCAACGAATCGGGACCTGAAGGACGCTGTCAGCAGGAGGATATTCAGGGAGGACCTTTACTACAGATTCGATGTAGTACAGATAAAGCTCCCCCCGCTCAGGGAGAGGCGTGAGGATATCCTGCCGCTGGCAAGACACTTTCTTGAGGATGCAGAAAAGAAATTTAATGCAGGCAAGAAGGACCTCTCGAAAGAGGCTAGGGACCTTCTGTCAAGGTATCACTGGCCTGGCAATGTAAGGGAACTTGAGAATGCAATCAAAAGGGCCTATGTCCTGTCCAGCGGCGCAATAATCGAAAAGCGTGACCTCCTGCTCGAAGAGGCAGGATCGTATTCTATAGAGGAATTCCTCGAGGATAGGTTGAGACGCTATCTCAAAGAGATGGTAAACCTTGACAACTGTAATCTCTATGATGCTGTGATATCCGAGGTGGAGAAGGCCCTCATAAAGATTGTGCTTAATGAGACAGGTGGCAATCAGCTCAAGGCTGCGAAGACCCTCGGCATCAACAGGAATACGCTCAGGTCCAAGATAAAGGAGTACAGGATAAAAAGACCGTGATGGAGAAAGAAGGGCACCCCAAAAAATCGCAGATTTTTTGGGGTGCCTTGATTCCTAATGAGGCAATTCGGCATCTTGACATGAGAAGCCCTGTTGATATATAAAATCTGCATGGTACTTTCAGCAGAGACGATAGACTTCTTCTGCCCGAATGAGTTATGCAACGACTACGGCAAAAGGGGGCTCGGCATTCGGAGTTCGGAATTCGGGCCTGAATCCCCAATCCCTAATCCCGAATCCCTAATCCCGACGTTAAGATAGGGGGGTAATGGAAAAGATACGTGTAGCCATCGCAGGTGTTGGAAACTGCGCAAGCTCGCTGATTCAGGGTGTAGGGTATTACAAAGGGCTTGGCGACAGGCATCCTGACAGGTCTCTCGGCCTGATGCATTATGACCTTGGTGGGTACAGGCCCTCTGATATCGAGTTTGTTGCCGCCTTTGATATCGATAGGAGAAAGGTCGGGAGGCCGCTTAAGGAGGCGATATTCGCAAAACCGAATTGCACAAAGGTATTTAACCCTGATCCCCCCGACTATCCTGTAAAGGTCGAGATGGGTGAGGTCCTCGATGGGGTAGCTCCACACATGAAGGATTTCCCGGATGAAAGGAGGTTCATAGTCTCAGACAGAAAGCCGTGCAATGTGGCTCAGGTTCTGAAAAGGTCAGGGGCAGACATGCTGGTCAGCTATATGCCTGTGGGCTCTGAAAAGGCAACGGCCTTTTATGCAGAGATGTGTCTGAAGGCAGGGGTTGGTTTTATAAATTGTGTCCCTGTTTTTATCGCTTCTGATAGAGGATGGGCAGGACGTTTTGAGGAAAAAAGGATCCCGATAATAGGGGATGACATAAAAAGTCAAATCGGTGCAACGATCATTCACAGGGCACTGACAAGACTTTTCGAAGACAGGGGCGTAAAGATAGACAGCACATACCAGTTAAATGTTGGAGGCAATACAGATTTTCTCAACATGCTCAATCGGGAAAGGCTCAAATCAAAAAAGATATCAAAGACAGAGGCCGTACAATCCCAGCTTCATAGACCACTCAATAACGAAAACATACATATCGGTCCTTCGGACTATATCCCCTGGCTTTATGACAACAAGATCTGTTTTCTGAGGATGGAGGGCAGGGGTTTCGGACATATACCTGTAAATCTCGAACTAAGACTTTCTGTTGAAGATTCACCGAACAGTGCTGGTGTGGTTATAGATGCCATCAGGTGCTGTAAGATAGCAAGGGACAGAAATATTGGAGGCGTTCTTATTTCGCCATCTGCATATTTTATGAAGCATCCCATAAAGCAGTTCCCTGACGAGGCGGCAAGGGATATGGTAGAGGAGTTTATCGCCGGCAAAAGGGAGAGATAAATCTGACACTATTTTCTGCATCCATGAGTGAAATTCTTACTATAAAGTCTCGATTTCCTGCCGAGGGGTTCTGCTGAGGCCCATAATGCATCGCCAACATAGATGAGGGCTGTTTTCTTAATCCCTGCCGCTTTCACCTTATCTGAAAGGTCTCTGAGCACCCCTCTTATCACCCTCTGTTCATGCCATGTTGCCTTCTCTATAACCACAAAGGGTGTGTCTTCAGGATAGCCGTGAAGGAGCTCTTCCTGGACCCTATCGATCATTGCAGCACTCAAAAATATGACCATTGTGGCATTGTGCCTTGCGAGCTCTCTCAATCTCTCCTTCTCTGGCACAGGAGTCCTTCCTTCAAGTCTTGTTAATATAACAGTCTGGCTCACCTCCGGGATTGTGAGCTCCTGGCCGAGTATTGCCGCTCCTGCCGCTGCTGAGGATACGCCTGGAATTACCTCATATTGTATATTCAATTTTCTGAGCCTCTCTATCTGCTCTGAGATGGCGCTGTAAAATGATGTATCACCTGTATGCAACCTCACAACCGTCTTGTTTTTATTAATGGCAGATTCAATGATTTTTATGATTTCATCCAGGGCAAGTTTTGATGAATCGTGTATATCTGCCCTTATGCCCTTTAATAGTTCGGGATTAACAAGGCTTCCAGCATAAATGACGACATCTGCAGCCTCCAGCAGCCTTCTGCCTTTAATGGTTATCAATTCAGGGTCGCCAGGCCCTGCGCCTATAAAATAGACCTTGCTCATTTTTTAATTATCACCAGTGAAAAATAGTCGAGGTCTGTTTTCCTGACATCTCTTATGTCCTTGAATATCCTTTCGTCATCCATACCTGCCCGACAGATATAGACAGCATTGTCGGTCAGATTCATTTCGCCAAGCATATTCACCACACTGCCAAATACCTTGTTGACCTTCATAAGGACAATAGTATCGAATCTGTCGAGCGTTTCTTTTATGCCTTCCATGTATGTCGCCGGCAGTATCGCTATTTTTTCATCTGCAAGGGCTAAAGACATCTGGGCCTTTGCTGCTGCAGCATTTATGGATGAGACACCAGGGATTATCTCTATCCTCAAGTCTGGCCTTAAACCAAGAAGCCTCTCATAGAGATAAAAAAAGGTGCTATAAAAAGATGGGTCCCCAAGGGTGAGAAAGGCACAATCAGAGCTAACAAGGGCTTTTCCCATTTCTGCTGTTATCATTTCCCATTTCTTTTCATGTTCAGAGTTTATATGCCTTGTCTTCACCATTGGAAAATGGAGTTCCCTGATATCCTTTCCATTGAGGTCTATAACACTGCTCACAATAGAAAGGGCCAGACTCTTTCCATCCTCTCTGCCTTTTGGCACAAACAGGACAGGCACTTCCCTGATAATCCTCATTGCCTTCAGGGTGAGCAACTCAGGGTCCCCAGAACCTACGCCTATGACATATAAGGAGTTCAAATTTGTTACTTTATTAGAGCAGTAGCTACTCTTATTTTTGGAGTATTGGGTCTTATTTTTCTCCATTACTCCATTACTCCATCCTCTCCATTCTCTGTTCTGCTGCTCTACTGCACTACTTTGAAGCCCCCTCCTTTTATTCCTGTAATAATAAATACAGGGTTTTCTGCTGAAAGGTGCTGAGAATCTCCTAATGGCTTTAGTCTTGATATGTTCGCCTCAATCACATCAATTGTATAACTATTGTCACTTAATACCTCTATTGCCCTGTTCAGTGTCTCAAGGGTTGTGGCATTTATTGTAATAATACCATTAAGCATTCTCTGGTTAACATACTCAAGGATATCCGTGAGTCTTCCACCACTGCCACCAATAAATACCCTGTCCGGTGATGGAAGTCCATGGAGGACTTCTGGTGCTTCACCGTTTATTACATTAATACCGGTATTAAACATTTTTGTATTCAAGCTTAAGTGTCCTATCTGTTCAGTGTCTCTCTCTATGGCATAGACCCTTGCATCAGGAAAAAACCTTGAGATCTCCAGAGATACAGAGCCTGAGCCTGCACCTATGTCCCAGAAGACCATCTTCTGAAATGGTCTTAACTTATGAATAACAATTGCCCTTACCTCATCCTTTGTTATAAGACCACGGGAATGGTAAATCTCATCGGCGGTTAAACCAAAGAGAGGCAGGGACGGTGAAGGGGTGCCCGGTAATGATTGAATTGGTAAATCGTCGGATCGAGTATTAACCCCCTCAGCATCGCCCTCTTTCACTATTATCACCACATTTGGGTCTCTGAAGGTCATCCCTGCAATCTCCTCTGGTGTGCCTTCGATGATGTTTTCATCGGAATAACCGAGTCGTTCACAGACATATATTTTTAAGGCCGAATGCTTTAAAAGCCCTCTTGCGATGACAGAAGGATTGTTTTCTTTATCAGTGAGAATGGCTATTTTATCATACCTCTCAGCCAGAGACGGGATATCCTTTATCTCGTAGGTAAGCCTCCTCTCTGCTACCCTCCTTCTCTTTTCAGGGTCAGGGCCTCCGTGAAGGCTCATAAGGAATGCATCATCCCAGGGTTCCTTGATGCGGCTGAATGCCATCTGAATGCTTGAAAGGTCAGGGATTATCTCCACACACTCCTTTCCAAACTCTCTGATAATCCTTCTGCCTATGCCAAAAAACATCGGATCTCCAGAGGCGAGGAGGACAACTGTCGCTCTACCGCACTCTGCCACAGAAGGTCTGCGACACCTCTCCGGGGACCCCATCTGCCACACTGTCGCTCTAATAAATTCAATCGTCTCGTCCACATTATTTATTAGCCTGATCTTATTTTTAACTGCCTCATATTCCTCATATTCCCTAAAGACTTCACAGAGCCTATTGGATGTAAGGATAATGTTGGCAGTGGAGATAATCTTTCGCGCCCTTTTATCGAGCGGCTTATAACCAATGCCTATAACTATAATTCTCTCTGCCCCTTGCCCTCTGTCTTCTGACATCTGCCCTCCTAACCCACTTTGCCCCAGGGTCACCTCTCACAAAGGTGTGCCCCCTCGCGTCTTCAAATCTTTTTATTACCTTGATATAATAATATAAATATGAGAATTTTGCCTGACAAAGAATCTGATATCCTGCTAAACATTTTTGATTCTCTCACAATACCTGTTTTTATAACAGAGGGACAAAGGATTGTAGCGCTCAATATTGCGGCTCAAGGTATATTTCATTACACCCCTGATGAAATCACAGGTAAAACCATCACTGAAGTTATTGTATCCGGTCCCGACTCCGTCTGTGAATTATCATACCCTTTGTCACCTGTTTCATCCTTCCCCGAAGATGTTAGCCTGTGCGGCATTCATTTCGAGTCCTTCTGCAAGAAGAAAAACGGTGAGTTCTTTCTTGCAAGGGTATCTGTTATCCCTCGATACAGAGACATACAGACCCTCATTGTAATACAGGACATCTCTGACCAGAAGAGACTTCAAATGAAGGCATCCCAGAGGACAAAGGAACTTTCTATCTTCGATACCTTTGCAAAGATACTTACAGGGGATAGCGACACCGAGAAGATAATGCAGGAAACTATTGATATGTTACTCTTACTTATGGAAACAGATGGTGGATGGATATACCTGATTGATGATAAGACCAGGGATCTCACCCCTGCGGTCCAGAAAGGCGTAACTGTTGACATCTGTGGGAGGGATAAACGGTTAAAACCCGGAGAGTCGTTCAGCGGTAAGGTTTTTTCTTCCAACAGGCCATTGCTTGTCAAGGATGCCCATGCTGATCCGAGGGCGACATGCAGGGATACGAAGATAAAAAGTATAGCAGGCGTACCGATATCTTCTAAGGGGACTATTTTGGGGGTCCTTGGTGTGGCGAGTCAGAAGGCATCGTATTTTACTGCCATGGATATCCAGCTCTTGAAGACTATAGGGAGCCAACTTGGCGTTGCGATTGAGAATGCGAAACTGATCGGGCAGCTGCAGGAGAAGATGAGGCAGATAGAACTTATTAATGAGCTGAGTGGCATTATCAACTCAAGTCTGAGCATAGGCACCGTCTTCAGGATAATGATGCACGAGATAAAGAGGCTTATTGATTACGACAGTGGAAGCATCTTACTTTTTGATGAAAACGAGAATGACCTGTTTATCTTCGCCCTCGATACCTCTTTAAAGACCGATCTGAAGAAAGGTGTGCGCATCCCCATTGAGGGCACGACTGCAGGGTGGGTCCTTAAAAATAATCAGCCATTGATAAACTACGATCTTTCAACGGGAATAAGATTCCCTGACGACAGGAAGTTGCTTGATGAAGGCATCAGGTCTATTATCAGCATACCACTCTTCCAGGATAAGATACTCGGTGTTTTCAATCTCTATAGCACAGTGCCTTTTAGATACTCGGAAAAGGACCTCGACATATTACTCCCTGTCGCAAAACATATATCCATAGCCCTTGAAAACGCCCTTCTTTTTGAAGAGATATCAAGGGAGAAAAAGGAATGGGAAAGGACCTTTGATGCGATTACAGATATGGTATGGATCGAGGATGAAGGTCAATGCGTCATTCGTGCTAATCGCACCCTTTTAGAAAAATCAGGCCTTTCGACATTTGGGGTATCCGGGAAAAAATGTAAAGAGATCCTCGATAGGTTAGGGATTCATAGCCCTGGATGTCTGTGTTCGGACACCCTTTTAACCGGAAGGCCATCTTTCAGAGAGCTTAAAGGTACGGGTGGAAATATCTTCCATTTCTGGGCCTATCCATTGATTGATGAAGATGGGCGACTTTATGCAATCGTTCACTATCTGAAGGATGTTACCTCTCAAAGGCTTCTTGAACAACAGCTTATAAGGGCAGACAAGCTTGCATCCCTGGGAACACTTGCTGCTGGCATTGCCCACGAGATCAATAACCCACTCAGTATAATTGCAGGTTATTCAGAGGCTCTTCTTGAAAGGTCCAAGGATGAAAGGCTGTTACAGATCGAGGAATTTGAGGATTTTCCAGAGTATCTTGGGACAATTCATAACGAGATATTCAGATGCAAGAAAATATTGCAGAGCCTGCTCGAATTTGCAGGGCCGCAGGGAGCTGCATTTCGGGAAATAGACATCAATGAACTCATAAAGGAGGTAATACTTCTGGTGAATCATAAGGCCACACGACTCAAGCACAACATAGAGCTAAAGCTGAACAGAGATTTACCAAAGATATATGCAGACCCTGGCAGTCTGAGGCAGCTCTTTATGAACATAATTATCAATTCCCTCTATTTCACACCTGAGGGTGGAAGCATTGTTATTAAAACAGAGAAGGACCATCCAGTAGAAGCCCTGGGATTGCAGACGGCTGACAATTGGATCAGGGTCTCCATTAAGGACAACGGTATAGGGATCAGAGGTGATCTCATCGATAAAATATTCGATCCATTTTTTACAACAAAGCCTGTCGGTGAGGGGACAGGGCTTGGGCTTGCGATCGGCCTCAAGATCGTGGAAGAACACGGTGGGACCATCGATGTGGAGAGCGAAGAAGGAAAGGGGACGACATTCATCATAAAGTTAAAGGCAAAGGGAGAACTTTATCCCAAACCCAAATAGGAGATTGGTGGTGCCATTACAGTGATAAGGATACTTGTAGTTGATGATGAAGAACCCTTAAGAAGACTGCTCAAGAAAGAGCTTACGAGAAAGGGGTTTTACACAGAGGTGGCACCTGATGGAGAAGCGGCCCTTGAGCTGCTTAAGGATAAATCCTTTGATGTTATCCTTCTCGATATTGTGATGCCGGGGATCGACGGCATTTCACTTATGAGGAGGCTGAAGGAAGACCCTGCAGCTCCAGTTATCATCGTCCTGACAGGCAGGGCCACTGTCGAGACGGCTGTTGAGGCCATGAAGAATGGCGCCTATGATTATCTCACCAAGCCTTATAAACTTGAGGAACTCATTATTGTAATAAGCAGGGCCTATGAATATGGAAGGCTGAAAAAGAAGAGTGAACTGTTTCAACAGGAACTTGTCAGGAAAGAATCACCGGCAGAGTTTGTATATAAAAGCAAAAAGCTCGAAGATATCCTTGCATTAATCAAAAAGATTGCGCCGACTGATTCTACAGCTTTTATTCAGGGAGAAAGCGGGACAGGTAAAGAACTTGTCGCCAATCTTATATGGCAGTACAGCAAAAGGAATACACTTCCATTTATAGCCCTGAACTGTGCCACCTTTTCAGAAAACCTGATAGAATCTGAATTGTTTGGTCATGAGAAAGGCGCATTTACGAATGCCTATCAAACAAAGTATGGCATCGTTGAGGTGGCTGATAAGGGAACGCTTTTCCTTGATGAGATCGGTGAGATGCCCCTGGGACTGCAGGCAAAACTTCTACGCTTTCTTGACTCAGGTGAATTCAGGAGGGTAGGTGGTAATAAGACCATTACTGTTGATGTAAGGGTAATTGCGGCTACTAACAGAGACTTGACGGAACTCATCAAAGAGGGAAAATTCAGACAGGATTTGTATTACAGGTTGAATGTCATAAACATAAACATCCCACCGCTCAGAGAAAGAAGGGAAGATATCCCTGAGCTCTCAAGATACTTTTTGAAGAAATACAGCCAGAAACTATCAAAGTCCATTCTGGGATTCACCATGGAGGCGGTAGAGATACTCATTAACTACCCCTGGCCCGGCAATGTCAGAGAGCTCGAAAATGTCATTGAGAGGGCTGTAATCCTTTGCGACTCGGAAAATATAGGGCCTGAATCCCTTTCTATAGCGGTCTTTCCGCTGGGGGAGACAGCACCTCTCCACCCATGGCTGCCGCAGGATTTTTCTGGGACACCTCTTTCGCTTGAGGATATGGAAAGAGACCATATACTCAGGGTCCTCAAGGAGGCAAACGAAAATCGATCGAGGGCGAGCCAGATACTCGGTATCGATAGAAAAACCCTTTATCTTAAGCTCAAGAAATACGGTATCAAGATCAAGGGTTCTGCCTGAATCGGAATCGTCTGGGAACAGCACTGGATCTCAACGCCCATCTCCATCGCCTCACGCAGCCTCTGTGCAAGTGTAGGGGCACCAGGCACATAGGAAGTAAGAAGTAGGAAATAGGAAGTCTTCACTTCCCATTTGTTACGTTAAAGAATCGTTCTATAGTTGGCTGATGCAGCGAGTGTGGGAGAGTTTTTTGTTTTGCCTGTCTAAGATCTCTAAAACAGAAAGTCTTTCCATAAAAGGCTCAGATTGACATTTCCCAGATAGAATTTTCTTTAATCTCTCTACAGGAAAAAACCGGACCATCGGTGCATATGTATTTGGAGCCTGCATAGCAATGACCACACTTACCAACCCCGCATTTCATATGTGCCTCAAGGGTAGCAATTATGAGCTCCTCAGACATTCCAAGGGAAAAGAGCTCCCTCATGGCAGCCTTTATCATCACCTCAGGACCACACATATAAGCTACAGCCTTTTTAAAGTCTGTATTTACCTTATGCAAATGGCCTGTCACAAGACCCACATGACCGTTCCAGTTTTCGTTGCCTCTATCAACAGTAAGAACCACCTTTATGCCTCCAGCCCTCCATCTCTCCACCTCATTCATAAACATCACATCATCAGGTGTCCTTGAACCATAAAGGAGGGTTACCTCTCCATCTCTGTGCCTATTCTTTATAAACCACTGAATGAGAGGTCTCAGAGGGGCTATGCCAATTCCTCCTGCAACCAAAACCACATCCCTGCCTTTTGATATATCAAGGGGAAAGCCATTGCCATAGGGTCCTCTTAATCCAACTGATTGCCCTTTTTGTAAGGAGTGGATTGCGGTAGTCACAAGTCCTGTCTTTCTGATACAGAGTTCCAGTATCCCCTTTTCTTCAGAACCGTTAATTACGCCACCGAACAGAGATGCTACAGATATCGGAACCTCACCAGCACCCCAGACCGAAACCATAAAAAACTGTCCTGGACTGTAATTCAACGGGGTATCGGGTCTAACCCTGAAAAGCCTTACATCATCAGTCAGCTGTATTACCTCCTCGATTCTTCCATTGATAGGTATGTAGATGTTTTCTTTACTAATACCTGCGCCTTTCTTTACTTTTCTTTCGTCACTGTTACTTTGCCACCTATTCATTGTTTTATCCATTTAGGCTAAGACCCTTTATCTTTGTTGTGATAGTGGCCATATCAATTTTCCCGGGACAGGTGATGGTGCACCTGCCGCAACCAACGCACCCGAAACCACCCAGTGTCTCCGGATAATAAATCAATTTATGATAATACCACCTCTTGGTTCTGAGAACCATTCTTTCATTGGGAAGCAATCCCCCTGCCATTCGTGTGAATCCCTTAAAAAGGCATGTGTCCCATAATCTTATCCTCTCAATACCCTCAGTATATTCCCTGTCAGTCACAGTGAAGCATGTGCAGAGGGGGCAGTTATAGACACAGCCACCGCATTCAAAACACCTCAGGGCAACCTTTTCCCAAAAATCATCCTTTAAGCTCCCTGAAAGAATAATCTGTCTTATACCCTCGAGGTTTATCCTTTTCTGGAATCTTGCCTTTGAACTGAGAAAAACCTCATACTGGTCTTCATAATCCAGTTTCTTAGGCTTTCGAAAAAGAAAACCCATGGACCTAAGTGTCCTTGTTCCTTCAGCAGAGTCTGTCTGTAAAAAATACCTGTCACCGAGGTCAGTCATCTGGATATCAAAGCCCTTTTCAAGATAAGGTCCTGTTCCGAGGCCAATACAGAAACATGTAGGGTCTGGATTGTTGCAGACTACTGATATAAAGAGGGTATTTTTTCTCCTGTGCTCGTAATAAAGGTCTCTGTACCCTTCAAGATAAAATCTGTCCAGAAGACTCAGGGCAGAGATATCACATGACCTTATCCCAAAGACAACCCTCTCTTTTCTGTCCGCCAGGTCAATGATATCTGTACCACTATTCACGGCTTTCCTGCTGATACCTGTGCCTTTCTTTGTCGGGGACCCCAAAAAATTTTTGGGAGTATATCTAAGCATGGCTTCATATTGGGGAAAAAGGAACTCCTTTGGCGAAGGAAGTAAGGCAGGACAGTCAAGAACAAGCTCGTGGATCTTATCAACAGTACTGAAAACTATATCCTTGCCTTCATTCCTTAATGGGCCAATGAGCTCTCTGTCTTTTCTTAACTGTCTCAGCCAGTATGAGAGATGATTTTTATCCAGTATCCATTCACCCACTGTTACCTCACCCACTAATACTTACGCCTTCACCTTCATGTATTTCTCATTGCCTCTACAAGATGTGGCCTCTCTATTTTTTGCCCTTTAAGAAGCGGCTCTACTTTTACAGCACAGACCTTATATTCAGGTATCTTTGCTGTTGGGTCTGTAGCAGGATTTGTTAGAATATTTACAGTAGCTTCCCTGAAATGGAAGGGGATAAAGACAATTCCTTCAGGTGTTCTGTTTGTGACATAGGCTCTCACTTCAATGGACCCCCTTCTGGACATTACCCTTACCATTGACCTATCCTTTATGCCGAGTTTTTCTGCATCTACAGGATTTATCTCCACAAAACATTCGGGCTCTTCCCTTTCAAGCACAGATGTTCTACCGCACATGGTTCGAGTGTGGTAACGGAAGTAAATCCTGCCCGTGGTAAGAAGTAAAGGATATGTTTCATCAGGTGGCTCATCAGGTGGTATAAAATCAACTGTAATAAAGGTGCCAAGACCTCTGGCAAACTTTTTTCTATGAAGATACTGTGTCCCCGGATGATTACTATCAGGACAGGGCCATTGTAAACCAAAGCCTTCATTGAGCCGGTGATGGAGTATCCCACCATATGAGGGCGTTAAGAGTGCAATCTCTTCCATTATTTCGTATGTACCTCTATAATTCATTTTATATCCCATCCTGCTTGAAAGGTCACATATGATCTCCCAGTCAGGTCTTGATTCACCTATGGGTTCGATTGCCTTTCTAATCAATTGAACTCGCCGTTCCGTGTTCGTAAATGTCCCGTCCTTTTCTGCATAGGATGCAGCCGGGAGTATCACATCTGCATATTCTGAGGTCTCATTAGGAAAGATGTCCTGAACTACTAAAAATTCAAGCCTCTCCATGGCATCCCTTAAATGATTAAGGTGTGGGTCAGAAATCATAGGATTTTCTCCCATAATATACATTGCCTTGAGACTGCCCTCGTATGCCCTGTCCACCATCTCCATCAAGGTCAATCCAGGTTTTTGCGGCAATCTCTTTCTCCACGCCCTTTCGAACTTCCTTCTTGCCATGGGGTCTGTTACTCTCTGATAACCCGTATAGAAATCTGGCAGAGCACCCATGTCACAGGCCCCCTGCACATTGTTCTGCCCCCGCAGGGGGTTAATCCCTGACATTGGCAGTCCTATATGACCTGTAAGCATAACGAGGTTTGCACATGCCCTTACATTGTCGACCCCAGTTACATGCTGGGTAATTCCCATAGCATAAAAGAGCATTGAGCGTTTCTCCATGGCATAGATTCTTGCCACCCTCCTTATATCACTGGCCTTCACACCTGCAATACTCTCAACGACCACCGGGGGATATCGCCTGAGTGACTCTTCAAAGATATCAAAGTTCTCTGTCCTTCGTCTGACAAAATCCACATCAACAAGCCCTTCGTTTACTATGACATTCATTATCCCCATAAGGAGGGCAACATCTGTGCCGCCCCTGTGCCTCAAATGGGTATGGGCAAACTCGGCTATCTTTGTCCTCCTCGGGTCTGCCACAATCAATGTGGCTCCCCTGTCAACGGCCTCAAGCATATGCATTGCTATCATTGGGTGCTGCTCTGTGGTATTTGAACCTATAACAAAGAGAACCTTCGCATCGGCAATCTCGATGATGGAGTTGGTCATGGCACCTGAACCAAAGGCTGCTGCAAGACCACCAACTGTTGAGGAATGGCAGAGTCTTGCACAGTGGTCTATGTTATTTGTTCCCAGCACAGCCCTTGCAAACTTCATCATCAGGTAGTTTTCCTCATTTGTGCATTTTGCTGAACTGAGGATCCCTATGGAGTCAGATCCGTATCTTTCCCTGATTTCATTAAGCCGTGCCGCAATAAAATCGAGGGCCTCTTTCCATGTAGTCCTTTTCAGTTCTCCGTCTTTCTTAATAACCGGATATTTCAGTCTATCAGGATGGTGAATGAATTCATGGGCATTCCAGCCCTTTACACATAGACTTCCTTTGTTTACTGGATGCGACCTGCTTGGAGAGACACCTGTAATAAGTCCATTCTCTTCATGAAGATGGATGCCACAACCACACCCACAGTAAGGACAGAGGGTAAGGATCTTATTCATGGTATTTTAGAATGCTTTATTCGCGGCTCTGAACCCTTCGCCTGTCATTCTGAGCGTAGCGAAGAATCTCATATTTTCGCTCAGGATAAACTCCGCAAAGAACCCTCGATACGGATTATGATGTTAATCCCTTTCCGTCCTATGGGTTTCCTTGCAAGCTCTTATATTTATATTAAGGACTAAAAAGAAAGCGTTCCCTTTGCCCTTGTAGCAAGGGCTATGAGGTTCATAGCCCCTGCTACCTTTATGCCTGTGAGGAGGTCATTCTCTGTAAGCCTCTTGTTGTCAATCGTCTGGGAACAGCACTGGATCTCAACGCCCATCTCCATCGCCTCACGCAGCCTCTGTGCAAGTGTAGGGGCACCAGGCACAGGGGTTTCATTTTTCTCTATAGCGCCCTTGACCATGACATCTACTGCGTTCTGCACACAGAAAAGAATCGTTCTATAGTTGGCTGATGCAGCGAGTGTGGCGAACATAAGGGCTGAACGGGCATTTGCAACCCTATCAAAACCTGATGCACAGAGAACGACAAAGAGGTCCTCGTTTTTATTCTCAGCAGAACCGCCGCTCACAGTCTCCTGCATCTAAACAACCTCCAGATTGGTATTCACCTTTACAGGTCTTGAAAGGGTTATACCCACAGGTGATGTTTTAATTACATGTTCATGGAGATCTTTAAGGGTTTTAGCGTCAGCATCGGCCTTTATCTTTACATTTGCGGTGATGGTCTTGAATCCGGGCAGCTTATCCATATGGAGTTTTTCAGGGGGTTCGAGCCCGAGAAATCCTGGCAAGTCTATTTCACCTTCGAGTTCGATCTTGATGTTATCAATTTTTATCCCTCTGACAGCAGCGTTCATCGCATAGCCGATCGTCAAACATGCCCCATATGCCTGGAGAACCATCTCCACGGGATTGCACGCCGTATTTGTCCCGCACAGCATTTCAGGCTCATCAAAAAGGACAGGGGCAAAATCCCTTGACCATCCCCCGACCCTGAAACCGCCCTTCCATGATGTCGATGCCTTCCATACCGTCTTTCCTGCCTCCCAGTTTTGCTTGACGGTCTCAACTACCTTCAATAATTTCTCTGTGTCAAGCCCATTTACTATTGCCATAATCGCTACCTCCTTTTTGGTTTTAAAAAGATCATGCAATTTACTTGCCAGAATTTAAATCGCTGAAGGTGTTCCTTGGACAGAGGACAGACAGTCTGTCTTCTGTAAGTCTGTCTTCAAAGAGGCCATATTTTTTCATAAATTAACCTTGAGGTAAAAGAAATCAGGTCTTTTCTGGGATGATTAGAGGGTATATACAATTGCAACAATGCAATCTTTTTTACGGCCGTATCCTGACTAAACAGCCCAAAGAGTTATCATATAAGTAAAAATCTTTTTCTAAGTGTATTGCACGACTGCAATCTATGTGTTGGCAGCACTTCGTAGTTTACGCCACAGGGTAGCAGTATTCAGACCAAGAAGGCCTGCAGCCTTTTTCTTATTGCCACCAGTTAGGTTCAGAACCCTCTGGATATGGGCCGTCTCCAAGATCTTCATCGCCCTCCTGAGCGAGAGGTCCTCTTTTGTGATGTTAGAATCGAGGGTAATTTCTGGTGGAAGGTCTTTCCCCCGAATCTCGTCGGTTTCGGCGATAACCACCGCCCGCTCTATGGTATTTTCGAGCTCCCTGATGTTTCCTGGCCACGGGTATTTTATGAGCGCATCCATTGCATCATCTGAAAGCCTTCTTATATTTCTGCCTATTTTTTTTGAGAATTTATTCACAAAATACCTGACAAGTACAGGGATGTCCTCTATCCTTTCTCTAAGGGGTGGGAGCTCGATCTTTATAACGTTCAACCTGTAATAGAGGTCTTCCCTGAATTGCTTCGATCTCACAGCATCCTCGAGGCTCTGGTTTGTTGCAGCAATAATCCGTATATCAACAGGCACAGGCGTTGTGCCGCCGACCTTATAAAACGTCCTCTCCTGAAGAACCCTTAAGAGTTTAACCTGCAGGTTTTTACTCATAGCCTCTACCTCATCGAGAAAAATGGTGCCGCTATCTGCTGCCTCGAAGAGACCCTTTTTATCAGCATTAGCACCCGTAAATGCCCCTCTAACATATCCGAAGAGTTCTGATTCCAGGAGGCTCTCGGGAATAGCAGCGCAATTCACGGCGATAAATGGCTTATCCCTTCTGATGCTGTTAAAATGGATTGCCCGCGCTATCAATTCCTTCCCTGTCCCGCTTTCTCCGTATATCAATATGCTCGATGGCACATCCGTTACCTTCCTTACAACGCTCAGGACATCCTTCATCCTCGGACTGTTTGCGATGATGCCCTCAAAATTGTAATACCTCATCTTTGCATCGGCCTGCCTCTTTGTATTTTCAAAGAGCATTGCATTTTCCACAGCGAGACCGATAGGGACAGTCGCAGCGCGTAGCACATCGAGGCTTTCTTCCTCTATGTAATAGGGCGTATGCGTAATAACACATAAGACCCCAACTACCCTTCCCTTGGATTTCAACGGCAGACCGGCATAAAATTCCATCCCCTCCCTTTTCAATGTCGCCCTGGTGAATCTCGGGTCTTTTGATGCGTCCTTGAGGATTATGACCTCTCTATCGCATTGTGCGATACTGCCACACATACATTCACCGACCCTCACCCTGTTTTCGCAAAGGTCTCTCACAACCTCATCAGAAAGGTTCTTAAACGACACGGGGACCATCTCGAGTGTCTCTTCCTCGATAACATAGATAACTCCAGCATCCACACCCATAAAGGCAATTATCTTTTCGAGGACAGCGTCAAGGATCATTTTCAGATCCAAGGACTTACTGACTGTAAGGGCTATCTCATAAAGGATGGAGAGTTTTTTGTCTTGCCTGTCTAAGATATCCGAAACAGAGGAATTTCCCATATTAATTATTATACCATTTTCCCCTTAGAGAAGATTAAGATACCTGTCTGTGTGCAGCACACAGACAGGTGGTATTCTTTTTGCATAGTCTGTTATACCTTGAAAATAGGCTTAAGGTAAGGTATGTATGCGGATTAGAGAGATATTGAAGAAAAGGGCAAAGGGGGTCTCCTTCGAATTTTTCCCTCCCAGGTCTGAGGAGGGAAAAGAAGGTTTTATGAAAGTTATTAATGCCCTGAGGCATTATGATCCAACCTATGTATCTGTTACTTATGGAGCAGGAGGAAGCACACAGGATAGAACGAGGAATACCCTTCTCTGGATAAAACAGGAGACAGACCTCACCGTGATGTCTCATCTTACCTGCATCGGAGCAACAAAGATAAGTATGGATTCTCTCCTCAGGGATTACATGACCAATGGCATCGATAACATCCTTGCCCTGAGGGGTGACCCTCCCAAAAATGTACCAAACTTTGACCCAACTAAAGGTGAGTTTAAATATGCAAAGGACCTTGTTGAGTTTGTTAGAAGATACGATTATTTTTCGATAGCAGTAGCTGTCTATCCTGAGGGACACCAGGAATCTCGGGGCCGTGAAAAGGACATTGAGTATACGAAACAAAAGATAGATGCAGGTGCAGATTTTGGTATTACCCAGATGTTTTTTGATAACAGATATTACTACGATTTTATGGACAGGGCAGAGAAAAAGGGGATAACCATCCCTATAATACCAGGCATTATGCCTATTACTGATTACGGGAAAATATTGGAGTTCGCTACTCTATGTAAGACAACTATCCCTGAAGTTATCAAGGAGAGGATGGAGCCTGCCCTTGATAAACCATATGAAATGAAGAAGCTGGGAGTTGAGTATGCTATAGAGCAATGCGAAGACCTGCTAAGCAACGGTGTAAGGTATCTCCATTTTTATACCCTGAATAAATCAGATGCTGTTAGTGAGGTACTTGATGCAATCGCAGATTATCTTTAGGCAATCTATGACCCGTGTTCCGTTTCACGGTTCACGGGGACTATCGCACTATATAATCGCACTGCTATTAAAAGAAGAAAGTAGGAGGAAGAATGACTGATATTAAAGCAGACAAAAGGCTTGACGCAAAGGGTCTCGTCTGCCCCATGCCGGTGCTAAGGACAAAGAAGGCGCTGGCCGAGCTTGAACCAGGACAGACACTCGAGGTAATTGCGACAGATGCCGCATCAAAGGCCGATATTCCGGCCCTCTTACAGAGGCTCGGGCATGAACTCCTCGGGGTAAAAGAACTGAATGGCACAATCACATTCTTGATCAGGAAAAGGTAGACAGAGATGCTCACCGGGGAAAAATACCACAGGGTGGGTAATTTTTCAGCTATTCGGGATTGGTGAAGGTGGCGGAGAGGGGGGGTTAAAGGGGCTTTGCCCCTTTATGAAGTGTCATTCACTGCCTCACCATCTGGCTGGCGCTATGGTATTAAATTTGCATATTCCATAAGCATGGAGAATCTTCTTTTATGCTCTCATAATCCGATCCTGGTTAAGAGTCTTTATGGGCCATTGAGGGATGAAGGGTATAGTGTAGAGGTTGTTGATCATCCTGCCCTTGCTGTTCAGATGACCTTGAGGTGGAATTATGCTGCTATAATAATCGACTCAGAATCCTTTGGCCTTTCGGCAGGAGAGGCAATCCAGATAATAAGGGCGGTGTCACCTGATATACCGGTGGTGATTATTGGAGACACGGGGCATTCTATGGAGGCGCTTAGTATCGGAAACCCTATTGACCTTGAAGAATTTAAACAGGTAATACATGATATCGGCCATGTTCATCATCACTGTAATTCATTATCTTGAGCGTTGAGAGACGGTCTCTCAAACTCCTTAGCATGATGGATCTATGCCCGTTATTCAGGATTTTAAAGGGGCTTCGCCCCTTAAGAGTGCAACGACCCTTTTTAAGATTGGGTTATAGGGTTATAGAGGGAGGATAACTATGAAACCCAGAGAGATAATTCTAAAGGCATTTGAGGGGGGTAAACCTGAACGAGTCCCTGTAACGCTCTTCGGCGGTGGTATGTGGAGCATTCATAATTTTGGAACCACATTCAAAGACTTATCACTGGATGCATCAAAGATGTCTGACATGCTTGTGCAGATGTCGGGAAGATTACTCTGTGACATAGTCTATGCTGGTTCAGGGTACAACAACTTCCATGCGGCTGCCCTCGGAGGCGCCATAAAGTTCAGGGAGATAGGCGCCCCTGACCTCGAGGCACCCCTTGTATCTTCGGAGGACGACCTTCAGAGGCTTGATATTACGGCAATAGACAGAGAAGATGTTATAAGAACGATAAAGACGGCATTAAGGTACGTCAAATCGAGAATCGGCGATGAATATGTTGTGACCATGACTGCATGGGGGCCTTTCACTCTTGGGGCGAGGCTCGTTGGAGAGGAACCCATGATGAAGGCAACATTTAAAAAACCTGCATTTGTTGAAAAGGTTGTGGATTTTGCTACAGACCTGCTTATTCATTTATATGAGCCCCTTGTAAAGGACGGCACCATTGAGGTTATAACCCTCGCTGACCCCACAGCATCGGGCGACCTTATATCGCGGAAGCAATTTGAAAGATTTGCGATGCCCTATCTTAAGAGGTTCAGTGACTGGGCAAAATCTAACAATGTCCATACGCTTGTTCATATATGCGGAAATACCACTGACAGGCTCGACCTCTTTCCACTCACTGGTGCAAGCTGTATAAGTCTCGACCATAAGACCGACATAGCCAGGGCAAAGGAGATACTTCACGGGAAGATGTGTTTTGCAGGGAATGTAGACCCTGTAAAGGTGATGCTTCAGGGCACTGTCCAGGAGGTAGAGGAGACCAGCAAGAGGGTGATCGAGACCGCTGGAGGCGATGGAGGCTTTGTCCTTATGCCAGGCTGTGATATACCGCCGACCGTTCCCTACGAGAATATCAAAAAATTCATTCAGGTCGCCAGGGAATGGAGGCTCTGAGAAGGGGGTGATAAAAAGGAGTATCAGTTTAGTTTTAGGTTAGGGGAGGTTTCCCATGGGGCATGGGAAGAACTTAGGAAGGTATTTGCTCGGGGCCATAGCGCTTACGAGCAGAAAAAGGAGGCAAAAATGGCCGAAGAAAGAAAGACCATGACAGCAGAGGAAGTCAACGAGTACATGAAAAAGACCATGGGGTTCGTGCCGAGGATGTTCCAGATAATAAACACTGTTACACCTGACCCCGGAAAGACCTTTGCAGATTTCTATGCGACCATCTTCGGAGATGGGGCGCTCTCTAAGAAGATCAAGGAGTTGATGTTCATGGCGGGCGGAGTCGCCTACTGTTCACCCCGCTGTATCATACATGTCGTCCCTGCTATAAATGCCGGCGCAACTGACCAGGAGATATTCGAGGCTGCGGCTGTTGGCATGATACTGGCTGGTTTTGTGCCAGGCGGCCCTGGTATTCCATACGCCTTCGAGTATGCCCTTAAATGCATGGATATTGCTGCCAAGTATAGAAAGGGTGAAAGCTGGGAGTACCTGCCCCAACCCAGATTCGACCATGGGGTGTATTAGTTAATGCGGGGAGTGCAAACTCCCCCTTTCCGTTCTGCTGTCAGTGACTCGGTAACCCGTGTCAGTAACAGACACAGGCGCTGTTCACGAAAGGTTTTATTAACCAAACCCATTCAGAGATAACAAAAGGAGAAGGAATGTTTAGATTTGCAAAAGAGCAGAAAACTTTTGAGATATCCGGCATAAAGATCGGTGGTCAGCCGGGGGAGAATCCACCGCTTCTCATAGCATCAATGTTTCACAATAAGGACAGGATACTAATTGACAGGAAGGGTAGCTTCGACAGACAAAAGGCAGTTGAACTTATAAAAAAACAGGAAGAGCTCTCTGCCTCTACAGGCATACCTGCGATGGTTGCAATGGTCGCAAACACCCCTGAGGAGGCAAGGATTTATATAGATTTCTACATCGAGACGACCGATATGCCCTTTGGAATAGATATGTGGGTCGCTGAAAAGAGGGCAAAGGCCACAGAATATATAGCGCGGCTCGGTCTTCAGGACAGGTTCCTCTATAACAGCATAACTCCATGGGACAAGGATATCAGGGGTCAGGTGAATAAACTAAAGGACCTCGGAATAAGGCACGTCGTTATTCAGGCATTTGATGACACCGATCAATCTCCAGCAGGACGGCTCAGGTCCCTTGAGAATATCCTCTCGCAGGGGGCAGATAGTTTCGATACAGTGATCGTTGACACCTCGGTCATGAATCTGCCTGCAACATCGCTTTCCCTGATTGCAAACAGGCTTATAAAGGAAGATTTCGGACTGCCATGCGGGGGTGCATACTCAAACGGAACCCATATGTGGAAAGATTCAATATCTATCTGGGGAATCGACGGATTCAGGGCTATGGATGCAGTTGCACAGGGAATGTCTTCTGTCCTGTGGAGCGATTTCAATTTTTATGGGCCGATAGTTACAGCGCCGAGAATATTTCCTGCTGTGGCTACTGCCCATATACTGCTTTCTACGCTTGTGTTTGGTGAGACCTGCAGCATACCTGACAATGGGAATCTTCCCATAAGAAAATACTTCCCTGATTTCATAGAGAAATTGATGACAGGCGGGGCGAGGAGATAAAATAAATTAACTGGTATGAAAATTGCGTACTAAAATGGAAAGGAGATTAGATGATAGGTACTAATTTATCTTCAAAGGAGAGGGTCTTGAGGCTTTTTGATGGGGAAGGGGTCGACAGGCCGCCCTGTTTTAGCGGAATGGGAAACATTACCATAGAAGGACTCAAATCCCTCGGATATAAGTTTGCAACAGTCCACCTCGATGCAGAAAAAATGGCAAGGGCAGCGGCAACAAGTTATAAACGCTTCGGCTTCGAGTGCGGGGTTGTCCCTTTTGACCTCTGTGTTGAGGCAGAGGCATTCGGTTGTGAAATAAATGTGTATGCCCATTCATCAGACATATTGTATCCCACAATCAAAAATAAGGTGATCCATAATGAGGATGAGATGGCTATATCGATTCCGCAGAATCTGCAGCAACGGGGAAGAATTCCCCTTGTGTGTGAAGCAATAAGGATATTGAAAAAGGAGATAGGGGATGACGTTGTGGTTGGCTCCTATGTCCTCGGACCATTTACCCTTGCAGGCCAGATTATGGAACTTAATGATCTGTTAAAACTCTCCTTTAAAAAGCCTGATAAGGTAGGAAGGCTCCTTGATACGCTTGCTGATGTCATCACTGTGGTTGCTGGGGAGTATGAAAAGGCAGGTGTTGATTACATAACAGTGAGGGAGATGGGTGCAACCTCTGATGTGTTGAGCCCCAGGGTTTTCAAGAATCTGATACTCCCCTATCTCAAAAAGGTCTTTGAGAAGATTACAGTCCCGAGCGTTTTACACATCTGCGGCAAGACCAATGATATAGCCCCTTTTATGTTAGAATCAGGTGCAAGGGCGATCAGTGTTGATCAGAAAAATGATGTTGCCGAGACCCGTAAAAGGCTTGGCAGGGAGGCGCTTATATTTGGTAACTATGACCCCTATAATGTCCTCGTTTCAGGGACCCCAGGGCTTGTAAGGGAGACCATTAAAAGGTGTATGGATGATGGGGTCAGTGCTGTATGGCCTGGCTGTGATATATGGCCAACCGTCCCGCCAGAAAATTTTGATGCAATGATGGATGAAGTAAGAAAATACAGGAGGGTGTAACGATGGTTACAGAGGAAAAGAAACAGGATATATTAAAAAGGCTCAGAGATGCGGTGGTAAACTATGATGAAGATGCAGCGAGGCAGGCAGCAAAAGAGGCCGTCGAATCGGGGATGGACGCATCCGATGCGATATTCAGCGGGCTTGTAAGCGGGATGGAGGAGGTCGGTAGACTATTCGAGGCCCAGGAGTATTTTGTGCCCGAGTTGCTTATGTGTGCCGATGCGCTTTATGCCGGGTTGGATATATTAAAACCGCATGTAAAAAGGCTTGACCTCGGGGTGAAGGGCTCTGTTGTGATCGGGACGGTTGAGGGCGATGTTCACGATATCGGTAAGAATATTGTGAAGATGATGTTTGATGTGGCAGGCTTTACCGTGTATGACCTTGGCCGCGATGTCCCGCTTGATAAGTTTATCGAGGAGCAATTGAGGACAGATTCTGACCTTGTATGTCTGTCTGCAATGATGACGACCACAATGGTGGGAATGAAGAAGGTTATTGATGACCTCAAGGCCAGGAATCCCAATGTCAAGATAATGATCGGTGGTGCGCCTGTCTCTCAGGATATAGCTGAGAAATGGGGGGCAGATGGTTATGCCAAGGATGCGAGCAATGCCCTGAAAGATGCCATCAATATGGTGAGCTCTCTCAAGAAACTCAAAGAGGAGGCGGATGCTAAAAGGGCTGCTAAATGAGGCTATCATGAAGGAACTTATGACCACAGGGGCAACCGTTGTAGGTTTTGCCGATGTGGGTGAGGTTCTGGGTCCCGAGATAGCACACCTCAGAAAGGCTATCTCGATAGGTGTAAATAAAAACCTTAATGACGATACAGTAAAGCTGCTCCTTGCCCTGCAGAAGAAGGCTGCGAGGTGCCTGAGAAGAGATGGCCACAGGTATCTCTGTATACCTCCAGATTCGGATAGGATACGTGGAACCTTTATATCGAGGCTTTACCCGTTATTCACACATAAGATAGCAGCAACCTCTGCAGGGCTTGGATGGATCGGCAGGAATGGTCTTCTTATAAGCCCTGAGTATGGTCCGAGACTTTCGCTCGCAACTGTCCTGACAGACGCGCCGCTCAGCACCGGCAGTCCGATAAAATTCAGTCTTTGCGGGGAGTGTAAACTATGCGTAGAGTACTGCCCGTCCAGTGCAATCACAGGTAAGGACTGGTCGAGGGATGCGCCTTATGTAGAACTTGTCAGGACCGACCATTGCAGTTCGTACAAGAAGAACACCAGAGCAGTGAACAGAAAACCCAACTGCGGTGTCTGTATAAATATCTGTCCTTATGGTAGAAAAGGCTCCATGTCCGGGGTTCTTAGCTTAACTGCTTAATTTCAGGAGGTTAAATGCGAAAGCATAGAGTGATTTTTCAGCCCTCTGGCAGGAGGGGAGAGGTTCAGGGTGAGATAACCCTGCTTGATGCAGCAAGGCAGCTCGGTGTTGATATCGAGTCTATATGTGGTGGAAAGGGCACATGCGGGAAATGCAAGGTGAGAATTGAAGAGGGGTATTTTGAGAAGGATGCGATGGATTCGAGGATGTCTCATCTTACCTCGATGACTGAGGTAGAGAGGAAATTTATCAAGTCTGATGAAGGCCCTGATATGAGGCTCGCATGTGCTGCTGTGATAAGAGGTGATGTAAAGGTCTTCGTTCCTGAGAAATCGAGGGCAGGTAAACAGATTGTGAGAAAGGCTGCGAAGGAGCTGAGCATAAGCCTCGACCCTACAGTAAAAAAATACTTCCTCGAACTAAGACAGCCGACCCTCCATGACCTCACAACAGGCGACTTCGAGAGGGTCATAGATGCCCTCCAGAGCGAGTATGCCCTTAAGGGCCTGAGTATCGATTACCCTGTGGTCAGAACCCTTCAGGGTATCATCAGGAAGGGCAACTGGAACATTACGGTCTCTATCTGGATGGATAAAGAGATTATAAAGGTTGAACCAGGGTTTATTGAATCATCCTACGGCCTCGCCGTTGACGTTGGGACAACAACTGTTGTCGGCTATCTCTGCGACCTGAACACAGGAAAGGTCATCAATACTGAATCGATGATGAATCCACAGGTGCCGTTTGGCGAGGATGTTATGTCGAGGATTACCTATGCCATGATGAATAAGGACGGCCTTGAAAAGATGCAGAAGGCGATTATTGACGGGATCAATGAGATCATTAATAAAATAACGACAGACCTCCGTGTGAATGGCAGAGACGGGGGTGATGCCATTATTGACATGACAGTTGTTTTTAATACGGCAATGCACCACATATTCCTCGGGTTCGATCCTGAATATATCGGGAGGTCGCCTTTTATACCTGCCCTGCAGCATGGATTGAATGTAAAGGCCCGCGACATAGGGATAAAGATAAACCCGTCATCGTACATATATGTCCTTCCGATAGAGGCTGGTTTTGTAGGCGCTGACAATGTCGGTGTGCTCATAGCAGAAGAGCCCTATAACCTCAATGAAAAGGTTTTGATTATCGATATCGGGACAAACGGCGAGCTACTGCTCGGCAGCAGAGAGAGGGTCTGTTCAACATCCTGTGCAACAGGTCCGGCCTTCGAAGGGGCCCAGATAAAGTTTGGTATGAGGGCGTCGCCAGGTGCAATCGAGAAGGTAAGGATAGACCCTGAAACAAAAGAGCCTGAATATAAGGTTATAGGAAAGGCAGACTGGCATACCCATCTCGAAAAGATAGATGCAAAGGGCATCTGCGGCTCTGGAATCATTGATGCGGTTGCTGAGATGTTCAAGGCAGGGATAATAGATAAGACAGGCAAATTTAATTCCGGACTGGATACACCGAGGGTAAGACGCGACTCTGATGGAAGACCCGAGTATGTGCTCGCATGGGCCGATGAGACATCCATAGGCACGGACATCACTATCAACCAGGCAGATGTGAGGGCACTTCAGCTCGCAAAGGGGGCGCTCTATGCAGGGGCAAAGCTGATGATGAAAAAGATGGGTATCGAAAGGGTTGACAAGGTGATACTCGCAGGTGCGTTTGGGAGTTATATTGATAAGGAATCTGCGCTGACCCTCGGCATGTTCCCTGACTGTGATATTAACAATGTCTATGCAGTCGGCAATGCAGCAGGAGATGGCGCGAGGATGGCCCTTCTGAACAGGGGTAAGAGAGTCGAGGCAGAGGAGAGGGCGCGGTGGGTGGAGTTCGTCGAAATAGCTGTAGAGCCCGATTTCCAGAAGGAGTTCATGCAGGCCATGCATATACCACACATGAAAGACCCCTTCCCGAACCTGAAAGGCCTCCTTGAGCAGTCTGCGGCTCGTGTCGGGGTAAAAGGATAAGGAAGTTGACAGGGGTCATCGTAAATTCAGGTATATGCGGCTTCTCTGTTAGAATTATGGTTGTGATGGAAAAGGATAAAAAGATCCACGTCTTTCTCGAAACAGAGTGTGAGATGGTAAAAAGGATGCTTGAAGATATCTCAGTCCTCGATGTGAGGGCCGCATTTTCCGGGTTTGCCAGAAATCCTGTTTACAGGTCAGCAGCGATGCATCTAAGACATGTGGCCTGCCCTGTGCCGTGCGGGATATTAAAGGCTGTTGAGGTTGAGGCAGGGGTCTGTATCCCGAGGGATGTGAGTATAGTCTTTGAAGATCATAATCAGAACAGGGGTATAGAGAGGGGGTGTGCCTGTTAGATGTCAAACATAATGGATGGTAAAAAACTCGCCGATGAGATAAAGGCAAGGGTAAGGGAGAGCGTTAAGAGTCTGAACGAGTTCGGTATCGATGTGGGTCTGGCCCTTCTGATGGTCGGAGATAACCCTGCATCTGAACAGTATTTCCTCGCCACCTTAAAGGCATGCAGGAAGGTCGGCATAAGCACATATGAGTATAGATTGCCTGCCTCAACATCGATTAATGAGATATTGAACATTGTGTATTCCATCAACCATGATGAAAGGATTAATGGTCTTTTGATGCTCTTCCCTCTGCCGCGCAAAATGAATTCACGAAGGATCGTGAATTCAATAGTGCCTGAAAAGGATGTTGATGGTCTCGGTTCTATCTCTGTCGGGAGGCTTGCTGCTGAGGAGTCCACATTCCAGATGTTTCAACATAAGCCCCATGTGGTAATGAACCAATACATGCCTGCCTTATCAAGCTTTTTGCCGTGCACCCCCTTTGGTGTTATAAGACTCCTCGAATATTACAATGTGGAGATCAGGGGAAGACATGTAGTTGTCATCGGCAAGAGCCTTGCCGTTGGCAAGCCGCTGTCTTTGATGTTTCTTGCCAAGGAGGCAACTGTGACAGTCTGTCATAGAGAGACCCATGACCTGGGGCATCATACCCGACAGGCAGATATTATATGTTCGGCAACAGGGGTTAGAGGGTTGATAAGAGGAGATATGGTTAAGGAAGGAGCTGTGGTTGTGGACATCGGGATCAATGTCCTCAGTGATGGGACGATTGTCGGCGATGTGGATTTCGAGCAGGTTGCAAAAAAGGCATCTTTTATCACCCCGGTGCCTGGCGGCGTTGGCCCTGTTACTATAGCAATGCTCCTTGAAAACACAGTTAAATCTGCCCAGAGGAGCGAGCTGATGAAGAGTCCTTTCGTGTTTTTTGAGGGCACCCTCTAAGGGTCAGATGTGAGGAGGATAGATGGTTGAGGCATCAAGAGAGGTTTTTGGAGATATCCCATTATCGCTGAGATATGTCTTCTATGCAGCAGCTTCGATGGCCGTGGCTATTTTCTTTATAGGCTCGTGGTTTAAGGTCTCTATCTGGCTCAGGGGAAGGGCTGACCCTTCCGACGGCTTATCTGGAAAATCGGTATCTAAATTAATAATGGCAAGCCTCCTTTATATCTTTTCAGCGGACTGTCTCATGGCTCGAAGGGTTATGCAGAAGAGCAAACTCAGAGGGATGATGCTTATATTCATTTACTGGGGGTTTGTAATCCTTTTTATCGGGACGGTGTTAGTTGCTGTTGATTATGACCTCGGGCTGGATATCCTGAAGGGTAAGTTTTATCTTTATTATTCCTTCGTCCTTGACATAGCAGGCGGACTTGCCCTGATAAGCCTTTCCTTCTATATCCTGAGAAGATCTGTGTTTTTGAGGCATTCAGTGGTTTCAGGCTGGGATGATGCAGCTGTCCTTATCCTGATGTTTATTGTTATTTTCAGTGGTTTCTGCATCGAGGGGATACGTCTGGCAAGGTTTAATCCTCCACTCATGGACTGGTCGCCCGTTGGTGCAGTGTTTTCCTCTATATTTAAATCCCTCGGTGGAGACATTCCACTTCCTCTTCTCTACATGGTCTTCTGGATATTCCATGCCCTCTCTGCATTTACCTTTATTGCCTTTATTCCGTTTTCCAAGCAGTTCCATATGTTTGCAGCCCAGATAACCACCCTTGAGGCATCAAAGAGAAGGGCCTATCTTGAGGGGCTTGTCCATGGGTAAGGGCGCATCCTTAGTTGATGGTTTAACACGGCGCCAGCTTATAGAGCTTGACGCTTGCACGAGGTGCAGCGAATGTCTAAAATGGTGCCCTGTTCAGGAGGTTACAGGGAGAAGGGATATCTCTCCACCTGAGAAGATAAGGCTTTACAGAGAATTTATCGAGAATACAGAAGGGCTGAAGGCAAAGATACGTGGTAAAAAGATTGACAAAAAGCTACTCGATGACTTTACAAGGGCGGTCTATGAATGCACCACCTGCGGGGCCTGTGGCCAGGCATGCGAGGTCGGGATATTTACTCAGAGACTCTGGCCCACGCTCAGGAGAAAAATGGTCGAGATAGGGCTTGGACCGATTGGTCCACAGGCTAACCTCCCGAAATCTGTAAAGGAGACGGGCAATATCTATAACAAGCCTCCAGAGGATAGATTCAGACCATGGTTTCCTGAAGGGGTAAGGGTCCATGAAAAGGCAGAGGTGGGGTATTATGCGGGATGCACCGGCTGCTATGAGGCACAACCAATGGTAAGGGGTGATGTCCTTGTGCTTGATGCCATCGGCATTCCCTTTACAATGCTTCCACCCGAAGATGAGGTATGTTGCGGGTTTCCACTTTTCATAACAGGTCAGTGGGATATGCTTGAAGGCCTTGTAATGAGACTTGTGAGGGCCTATGAGGCAAGGAGTGTAAAGATGCTGTTGTCGTCATGTCCCTGCTGTGTGAATATAATGGCAAGGGACTGGCCATCCCTTTATGGAAGACCATTACCATTCAGGATAAGGCATATAAGCCAGTTCGTTGCAGATGCTATAAAGGGTGGGAGGCTAAAGATCAGGGGGGAATTGAATGAAAAATTGATCTATCACGACCCATGTTACCTGAGCAGAGGCGTTGGAGTGATAGAAGAACCGAGGTTTGTCCTGAGAAGCATCCCCAATGTTGAACTCATTGAATTTGACCGTCACGGGCTTGACTCACGATGCTGCGGTGCCGGTGGTGCTGCACGGAAGGTCTTCCATGACAATGCTATAGCTATGGGGAGATTGACAATAGATGAGGCTGTCGGAAAGGGCGCCAGAAAACTCATTCTTAGCTGCCCTGCCTGTTATTCAAAGGTGAACGAGGCGATGCAAGGCTATCATAACCAGATAGAGATCGTAGATATCATGGAACTGATAGGGAGCCTCTTATGAGCCATTTTATATTAAGATGCAGGGGATGTGGAAAGGCCCTTGAGGATTCTTATTGCGCCTTCTGCGAGCACTGCAGGGGATCCTTGCTTGTTACAGAGTACAGGGATAGATTCAGAGAAGACCCTTGTAAGAAAGGTATCTGGAGGTTTAACTGGCTTCCTGTGCATGGTAGTTTCTTCAGTGCAGGGGCCACTGTTGTGTATAAATCTCATAGCCTTGCAGGGAGGCTTGAGCTTGATAACCTCTATATAGCTTTCAGCGGATACTGGCCTGAAAGGGGGGCCCTGTTAAAGACCTGCACATTCAAAGAGATGGAAGTAGCCGTGGTCTTGCAGAATGCGATAGAAAATGGCATTGAAGGTCTTGTCGTTGCCTCAGCAGGAAATACGGCAAAGGCATTTGCATACCTGTCAGGCATCACAGGTCTTCCTGTCGTAATAGTCGTTCCAATAGCCTGCCTTAAAGAGATGTGGTATATAGATAAAAATGGGAATCCTCCAACCCTTGTTGTAGTTGATGGAGACTACTCCAATGCCATAGACCTCGCAAAGAGGGTCTCCGAGACAACGGGGATGCCCTTTGAGGGAGGGGTGAGGAATCCTGCAAAGAGGGATGGCCTCGGCGCTGTCCTTCTTGAGGCAGTCACTGTCATAAAAAGGCTTCCCGACCATTATTTTCAGGCAGTTGGCAGTGGTGCCGGGGCGATAGGGGTCTTTGAGATGGCTGAAAGATTTATCCGTGACGGCAGATTTGGGTCGAAATTACCAAGATTTCATCTTGTCCAGAACCTTCCCTTTGCCCCGATGGTAAAGGCATGGCAGAGAAGGTCAAGGGGGATATCGCCAGAGGATATTGAGCCTGCATTAATAAACAGGATATCAACGAGGGTCCTCTCAAGCAGGTACCCTGCCTATTCTGTAAAGGGTGGTGTATATGATATTCTTGACAATACAGATGGAGAGATGTACGGGGTGACAAACGAGGAAATCTTTTCAGCTATGGCTTTATTCCTTGAATCAGAAGGGATCGATATCGTCCCTGCCAGCGGTGCTGCTGTGGCAGGCATTATAAAGGCTGAAAAGGAGGGGAGGCTTAAAAAGAATGACCTCATCCTTCTTCACATAACAGGTGGAGGGGAAAATCTATATAGAAGGTCGTATAACACCTATCCTGTCAAACCGATCTTTATCTCAAAGAGGGCAGAAGGTAAGGAGATAGAGGAGGCATTGTGCAAACCTGTGAGGAACAGATGATAGAGATCCTCAGGGCATCATCGATAGATCCCATCGCAACACTTCCGTGTGAAAAGATCAATGTTCTCCTCTCACTCATCGAATCCAATTTCTTACATATTCCCCTGACAAGGGAAGAGGAAGGCGTGGGCATCTGTGCAGGTGCTGCCCTCTGTGGGAAGAGGCCGGCGATGTTTGTCCAGAGCTCTGGCCTTGGAAACATGTTAAATGCCATTATGTCGCTGACGAAGACCTATGATTTACCTTTGAGTATATTCGTGAGCTGGCGTGGGATGGACAATGAGAGGATACCTGCCCAGATACCCATGGGGCGGGCACTTTTAGGAATACTTGAGGCATGCGGTATTGAATATCTGATCCTCAGGGAAGACAGTGATTTAAGACTCGTGAGGGAGGAATTGCAGAATGTCTATAAAGGTCATAAAATATCCGTCTTTCTTATGAGTCCAGCACTATGGGGTATCAAGAAGCAGCTAAAAAGACCGAGGGATGGAAGATTCAGGGGACCCAGGATCAAGCAGTCGAAAATACCTGTGCCGAGATACACGCGTTTCGAGCTCATAGAGACACTGGCACCCTATCTTGGGCAAAAGATAGTGGTCTCTAATCTCGGCATTCCGTCGAAGGAGCTCTTTTATATAAAACACCAGCCTTCAAACTTCTACATGCTCGGAAGTATGGGTATGGCAACCCCCATTGGTCTTGGCATCTCTCTCTTTACAAAAAGAGATGTCCTTGTCATTGATGGAGATGGAAGCCTTCTCATGAACCCGGGCACTCTCGGCACTATGGCCTATCTCAGGCCGGGAAATCTCAGTGTCGTCGCAATTGATAATGGATCTTATGGTTCTACCGGCGACCAGCCTACACTCACAGCGAGATGTACAGACCTTGAGATGGTTGCGAGGGGTTTTGGAATTTCTAATACCGTAAAGGTATCAACGAAAAGGGACCTTATAGAGGCTATAAATAAAAGGTCGCCGGGGCCTCGCTTCATACATGTCCTTGCACTGCCCGGGAACAGAGATGTCCCCAATATCCCCCTCACACCTGTAGAAATAAAGGAGATCTTCAGTAATGAGCTCTGCCGGGGTGAATCTCGCTGATTATATCGGTATAAAAGATTTCGTGTGCTGCCAGTTCCTGTTTTATATAACCGAGTCTTTTCATGGCCTTCACAAGTTTCATTGTTGATGAGATGTATCCCTCTGGCAGTGAGGCACAATATTTTGGTGAGACCATGAGGGTCTCAAGGACAAAGTCCTCATCCACTATCCCCACGACTGACGCTATGACCTTTGATGCATCCCCGGGCCTTCTTTTCAAAAAAGATGTTTCATCTTCATGGAGGAGAAGAAATTTTTTTATGAGTTCTGATTCCCTGAGAAACTCCTCCTTCACCGCTATCCCATAGCTCGGATTGTCCGGCCACAATCTCTCTGGCGGCCATAGAATCCTTCTGCCAAGAAACCGCCTTAATGCTACGGATAGATTTGGCGTGCCTGCGGCGATAGAGACCTCGCCTTTTCTCACAGCCTCTACAATGAGATCAGCCCATGGGAAATTTATTACCCCTATATCACCGGCAAGGCTATAGCTATCGATACAGTCTCTCACTATCACATCATGGATAGAACCCCTACCGGGCACCCCGATCCTCTTGCCTCTGAATTGACGTAATAATTCTCCGAGATCCTGCACATCAGGGAAACCCCTTACACTGTCAGCCCCGGCAATTACAGTCCCTTCTACATGCCCCCCTGCTATACATTTAATCCTGAGCCCTCTGTCTATCCCGATCACCACCGGTGGAAGCCCGATATAAGCAATGTCTATCTCATCCCGTTCAAATGCCCGTATGATGTCAGGTCCTGTTCCAAAGAGTTTCCATTCCACCACAGTCCCGAGTCTATCGTCAATTCCCTCGGCCATTAACAACAAGGATGTATGATAAAAAGTCGATAGATGCCCTATCCTCAGCACATCAGCCTCTCCTTCACTCCCTATGCCTCCTCAGGATGTATGTCTCCATGATCCAGCCCTTTTTCTTTTTTGCCTCATTTCTTGTCCTTATAAGGTCATCAAGGATATCATTCACTTTTCCTGAAAGGATGATCTCATCAGGGCTGCCGAGATAGGCCCCCCAGTATATATAGAGATCTGTTTCCCTGAAATTTCTGTAGGTCAGATAGTTATCAAGTAAGACTACATTATTGCTGACCTCTGAGGGGAGGAGTTCCTTGAGACCCCTCGATGTAGTTATCACAATGCCTTCACCTATCTGATTCAGCGGTATCTTATGCCTGGCAGTAAGCACCTGTATGCTCGTTATACCCGGTATGACCTCAAATTCAAGATCTATCTTTTTCTGTCTGAGTATATAATCTAATATCTCTATATGTCCGTCATAAAGAGATGGGTCACCCCAGATCAGTATGGCAGCAGTCTCTCCGTCATTCATCCCATCCTTGATCAGGCCGGCCAGGATTTCAGCCTTCTGTTTACGCCATGAGTCAACCCTTCCCCTATATATCTCAAACTCCTTGCCGCCTCTACTTCTATCAGGGATCTTCGCCGTGACAATCCTGTAATTCCTGTCAGGCAGATATCTTTCAAGGATCCCCTTTCTGATCCTCACAAGCTCTCTGTTCTTCTCAGACCCCTTTTCAAGGATAAAAAACACATCGACATTTCTCATTATCTCTACTGCCTGCTGCGTCAGATACTGCGGATCACCCGGACCTATACCGATGAGATATATCTTCCTCACTTTTGACCTCTCACTTTTCAATTCCTATTCTTGCCTTTACACCTTTATCCATATAATGTTTGACCTTCTTCATCTCTGTAACAAGGTCAGCCTTTCTTATGATCCTGCTGTGGGCATATCTGCCTGTAAGAACAAGCTCAACATTCGGAGGTTTGCTGTCCAGCATCGAGATGACATCTTCAAGATCGATAAGCCCGCGATTAATTGCCACATTTATCTCGTCAAGGATAACGATGTCGTACTGTCCTGAGACCACCTCCTCTCTTGCATCCTCAAGTCCTTTCTCTGATAAAGACCTTGCTGCCCTTGAGGGCCTCCTTCCCCTTATAAAACCCGTTCCATACTGCCTGACGGTAATGAGGTCGCTGAATCTCTCAAGGGCCTTGTGTTCGCTGCACCTTCTCTTTTTTATAAACTGAGCAAATAATACCCTGAGACCAGCACCTGCTGCCCTTACAGCAAGCCCTACCGCTGCAGTGGTCTTTCCTTTTCCATTACCTGTATATACCTGTATATAACCTTTACGCATATAACCTTACAATCTCCCTTCTCGCCTCACCCACGGTGAGCGGAATCCTTTCAAAGGGCATATTGTCTTCATGTTTCAGCCTCCATACGAGCTCTGCGATCTGGGGAAGCCTGAGTTTTACATTCTCCATTTCCTCTGGCGCCTGAAAGACATCCTCCGGGTATCCACCCCTCACAATGCCCCCTCTGCTCAAGATATAAAGCCTGTCCAGAAATAAGGGCACAAGGTCAACGCTGTGCGTTGCCATAACAGTGGTTACCCCCTTGTCTTTGTTTAATTTTGTGAGGAGGTTCATCATCTTATACTCCCCCATCGGGTCTAATCCAGCAGTCGGCTCGTCAAGCAGTAATATTTCATGCCCCATTGCCAGAAGGCCTGCAATGCAGACCCTTTTCTTCTGTCCAAAACTCAGGTTATGGATGGATTTTTTAGAGTGGGCCTCCATTTCAACAGCGCTCAGGGCATTCCATACACGGCTTACTACATCACTTTCAGAAAATCCCATATTTCTCGGCCCGAATGCAACATCCTCAAAGACCGTTGAGGCAAAGAGCTGGTCATCGGGGTTTTGGAAGACGAGTCCGACCTTTTTGTAAATCTCCTTTGGAGAAAGTTTTTTTATGTCAACTCCGTCAAGATAAACATTGCCTTCAAAATCTTTCATCAGGCCGTCCATTACTTTAAGCAGTGTTGTCTTTCCAGAACCATTTGAGCCGAGTATACCGATAAATTCGCCATGCGATACATCAAACGTGATATCAGACAGCGCACGAGTCCCATCAGGATATTTGAATGAATTTATTTTAACGGCTAACCTAACAGAATCCAGAGCCCGGACAGCAGACCCCGGACTTTCACCCTTTCCCTTACCCTCCCCCCTCGAGGGAGAGGGATGGGTAGGTGGGGCTGTGTTGTCTGTTCTTGTTATATTTTCCATACAAACCCCAGCACAATTATTAATAGGACTGAAACGGCAATTTCTGAAGGCCTGAATGGTCTATGTTTCAGCATTGGCATATTTCCTTCGTATCCCCTTTGAATCATCGCAGTTGTAATATTCTGGCTTTGCTCAAATGCCTTGATAATAAGAGAGCCGGTAAGTGTTCCGAAAGAGTTTAAACCCTTTTTTATGCTGGAATAACCGAGACGATTTTTCTGTGCATTGTAAATTACCATTGCATCTTCAAGAAGGACAAAGATATACCGGTAGGCAAACATGAGTATCTCTATGAACCCCTTCGGAACCCTCATCCATGAAAGGGCTGCCATAATCTCTGTGAAGGGCGTGGAAAATCCCATTACTGCAACTACCGATACTGCGCCTATTATTCTGCTTCCTATCATGAGTCCATCCCGTAACCCGTCTTTATGTCCAACAATGTTGGCGCCGAATATGCTGATGGAAAACAGGATGTCCTCCCCTGAGAATAAGACCTTTAAAATAAGGATCACCGAGATAATGAACAACGGCTCTGAAAACCTGAGGGCAAAGACCCTTAAGGGTATCCGCATCCTTAAACAGAGCAGCAAACAGAGCAGTGTCACAAGCAGAGGAAGGGTAAATCCCTTATAGCTTAGAATCATTCCCAGAAGGGTGAGGCTGACAATAAGCTTTAGCCTTGCATCAACCTTTGAAAGTAGATGATCCTTTTTAAAGTAGTCTGAAAATAATTCCACCTTTATCCCTTTATGTCTTTATCTTTTGTTTTTCGCAACTATCATCTCGCTGTCCTTTGACTATCAGTTCCCTCCAGTAGTATCCTGCTACAAAACCGCCAACAGAGCCTGCAAGCAGGAAGACAAAGAGAAGGAGGTCTCCCTGGTCAGTGTTTATTAAGGGCGTCATCGCCTCTCTGCCATGCTCTTTTGCGTATTTCTCTACAACCGACTCATCAACACCAGGCCATTTGTCAGCAGCGGTTGCAAGTGAACAGTGAACAGCTAACAATGAAAAAATAAACAAAAATATAACGCCATAACTTTTAACTTTAAATTTTAAACTTTCAACTTTTAACTTCATATCGCCTCCTTTGGCTTTAATACCCGCATCTTCACAAGAAGGTCAGGTCTTTTCTTATAAAGCAGGACAACCATGCCTGCTGTCATTGCGCCTTCAAGGATTCCTAATGGAAGCTGTGTCGGTATAAAGGCGATAAGTATCTTCCAGAAAAGAGGCATGAACGGCGAATCACCTTTTATGCCTGAGGCAAGTTCAACAGATGTTGTCAGATATGTTGCCCAGTCTGCAAAGAGACCTGCCATGAAGCCTGCAATCCAGAGATTAGCCTTTAACGCCCTCAATCCCCTGAAGGTAAGATATCCTGCAAATGAGCCGATCACGCCCATTGATACTATGTCCGCTCCCCATGTGCTGAGACCACCGTGAGCAAGAAAGAGCGCCTGAATTAGAAGGGCAACAGCAGTTATCAATATGCTTATTGCAGGACCCACGAGTATCCCTGATATCCCGGTTCCGCATGGATGTGAGCATGTGCCTGCAGTCGGCACAGGTATAGGCATGCAGGAGATGATAAAGACGACTGCTGCCATCAATCCCACAAGGGGTTTGAAAGACAGATCAATGGCAGAGAGCTTCTTTAGCTTATATAGTCCGTATGCTACAAATGGGATTGCAATTACAGTCCACAACGCTGCCCAGTCGAAGGGCAGTATCCCCTCTGATATGTGCATCGCATGGGCCTCACAGACAGGAAGTAAAAGCAACAGAGCAGTACAGATACTTTGAACCTTGAACTTTGAAACTTTAATTCTCATGCTTCCTCCTTTGCCATCTTTAATAATGCATTAACGATTGCGACTGCAACCGGTGTCCCTCCCTTTCTGCTGAGATTTGTAATAAAGGGAAATCTCTGTGACGAGAGCAGTACCTTTGATTCCAATGCCTTAACAAAACCGACAGGCACGCCGATAACAAGGGGAACGGAGTGATGGAGTATTGGAGTGTTGTGGGAACTTAAAATCTCAACGACTTTCAGTAAGGCTGTTGGTGCATTGCCAATGGCGATGATGCCAATACTATTGTTTTCATTTAATGCTTTTTCAACTGCAATCTCCGAGCGAGTCTTTCCTGTTTCCTTTGAGAGCCTTATAACATCCTCGTCATTAATATTGCATATTACCTTTCCGCCAAAGGGTTCGAGCCACCGTTTGATTATTCCGGTCTTAACCATCTCAATATCGGTCAGGATATCTTTTCCAGACCTTATCGACTCAATGCCACTCTTTATTGCATCGGGATGGAAAATGAGTGTATCGCGGAATTCAAAATCGGCAGTTGCGTGTATCACCCTCTTTATGATCGGCATCCGTTCAGGGGGGACGTTCCTTAAATCGAGTTCCTCTGAGATTATCTCAAAGCTTCTCTTCTCGATGTCCTGCGGTCCTGACCCCTTTGCTGATAGAATCCTTTCCGCTATAACCTGAACCAATTTTTCGTGGATACCAAGAGGCTCTGTATAAATAAATTCCGCGTCAGGATACATATCCTTTGCCTCTTTTATTATCTCAGGTATGTCTTTTGTGACATGCATGCCACTGCTCAGAAAGTATGGATGTATTATTATCCTTCTGGCCCCATCACGAACACTCTCTTTAATGGCGGCTCTAAGATCAGGTTCTGCAAACTGCAGATACGCAACCCTTACACAGCCGTTCTCGCAATCTGGATGGATTGCAGCATGTAAGAGCCTTCCTACAAGTTCAATATTATTTGCACTTCTTTTGGGGCTGCCGTGTCCTATGAGTATTATGTTTTCCATTTCCATTTACTCTCCTGCGATATGAAATTTACGAAGTTCTGTGCAATGCATGGGTTGCTCCCGAAATGGACGTGCACATAGCTTGCAAGGGTATTTTTAAATACATATCCTTCATCACGATTACCGTGAAGTAACGAGTAACAATTCAGGGGGCTGGAGTTCTTTTCGTTTTTTAACTCATAACTCATAACCCCTGACTCATAGTTGTTGTCAACTATCTCCGAATAATGAAACTCGTGCCCCCTTAATCGTTCGCCCTTCTTGCCGAGTATGCAGTCTTCTTTTAAAAGTATCTCCCTGTAGCCCAGATGTGCCCTCTCTTTTTTCATCCGTGTTTCAAAGGAGAATATCCCGGCCATCGGGAAAAAGTTCCCGTCAGGGTCATAAATGCCCCTTGACAGATACATAAGCCCCCCGCATTCAGCATAAATGGGCCTTTTAGAATCTGCCCATTCATTAATAGACTTAAGCATAGAACTGTTTTCAGATAATTCCCTTGCATAAAGCTCAGGATAACCCCCTCCGATGTAAAGGGCATCTGCATCAGCAGGGACCGATACATTAGCGATAGGACTGAACACTACTATTTCAGCGCCAGCATCTCTCAGCAAATCGAGGTTGTCCTCGTAGTAAAAACTGAATGCCCTGTCGTAAGCGACTGCGATTAATGGTGAAGCGGTGAAGTACTGCAGGGGCGGAGGGGGAAGGGGGTGGAGTGGCCGGGGTGTGCTTGCAATATTTAAAAGTAAATCAGTATTAATATGCTTCAAAACTGCGTCTGCAAGCCTTTGCATATTTTCTTCAGCAAGAGGATTCTCTTCTACAACGGTCAATCCAAGGTGCCTGTGAGGAATCTCGAAGTTCAAGTCTCTTGGCAGATAACCGAGAACTTTCACATTGCGGATACTGCGTTTGAGTCTTTCATAATGTCTCTCCGATGCAACACGGTTGAAGATAACACCCACTAAGGGATTAGGGGTTAGGGACTGGGGGTTAGCTTTTTTACTAATCCCAAATCCCAAATCCCTAAACCCTTGAACTAACGCCCCTGCGCTTTCAGCCATGCCATAGGCATCGACAACTAAAATCACAGGCAGGTTAAGCAGTCCTGCCAGTTTTGCAGTGCTGCATTCGCCGTCATACATTCCCATTACACCTTCAATTATCGCCATATCCGCATCCTGCGAGTATTTATAAAAACAATCCTTCACATATTCCTCACCGCACATCCATAAATCGAGATTCCTTGAAGGTCTGCCCGTCACCATCCTGTGAAGCCCGGCGTCTATAAAATCAGGACCTGCCTTGAACGGCTGGACCTTCAGCCCTCTTTTCTTTAAGGCAGCCATAAGTCCAAGCGTTATGGTCGTCTTCCCGCATCCGCTATGTGTGCCTGCTATTACTATGCCTTTAGACATAAGGAGAACTCCTTAAGCAAACGGGCATTATCCCTTCGGGATCTAACTGCAACCCTGATGTAGGATTCGTCAAGCCCCGAGAAATTGGAACATTTCCGCACAAGGATGCCTTTATTGCGGAGTGAGGTGATCACCCTCTCTGCATTGCCCGATCTTATCAGATAATAATTGACTGATGAAGGGATATAATCTATCCCGAGTTTTTTAAATCCACTCTCCATGAACTGTTTTTCCTGCCTGATAATTCTGAATGTCTCATTTCTGTAGCCATTGTCATTTATTGCAGTTATTCCAGCCGTCTGTGCAAGGGTATTTACCGTCCATGGTTCCTTATGCTGATGCATGACCTTCAGAAGGCTTGATGGGAATATCCCATAGCCGAGCCTCAGGCCGGCAAGGGCATAAAACTTTGTCATTGATCTAAGGACGATCAGATACGGGTTTCCCCCGACATCTTTGATTACGCTCTCCTCCGGCGCAAAATCTACAAATGCCTCGTCAACAACAAGATAACACCTCAGCATTTTTGAGGCATCGGCGATCTTCATTATATCGGATCTTTTGAGCAGCCTGCCTGTAGGGTTGTTGGGATTGCAGAGAAACGCCATAATATTAGTGCCTGGTGAGGAGTGGCATGCGGCAAGTCTTTTCAATTCTTCGATAAACCGGTCAGGATTTATATCGAAGGATTCTTCTTTCTTCAGCTTGTACTCCGTTACTACCCGATTATCACTCATCCTGCATGCCTTTTCATATTCTGAGAATGTTGGTGCCGGGATTAAAACAGCATCAGGCCTCAGCGCCCTTACGATAAGATATATCAATTCGGTGCTGCCGTTACCGCAGACGATTGATTCTGGTTCGACATTGTGGTATTTTGCGATCTCCTGCCTGAGTCGTTTTGCATCGGGGTCAGGGTAATGGCGCAGCGATCTGATATTGTTCATGACCTCGGTGATCACCGACCAGGGAACGCCGAGGGGGTTTATGGATGCGCTGAAATCAATTATGCCGCCTTCGGGCACGCCCAATTCTTCTGATGCCCTGTATATATTGCCTCCATGCTCTATATCATAATCGCTGAGACCATGGGGTCCCCAAAAAATCGAAGATTTTTTGGGGTATCCGCACGAGCCAGACATCCCATCGGTTTCACCACACCCCTGCATCGACAGGGAATGGTGGATTTCTAAGGGGTATGCAACTTGACTCTCTGCCCCAGAAAGTCTGCGACTTTCTGGGGACCCCATTTCTGGACTCCATGTCCTGTTCATATAGCTCCCCTCATGTATAAAATCATTGCCGCTGTTATAACGCCTATCAATGACGCAACCCTTACAATATTTATTGTGCTGTCAAAGGCAGCAAAATAATCCTCGCTCATATCGTATCCGATATATGGTTTTTCTACAAGGACGCCTCTATATGTGGAAGCCCCACCGAGCCTGACACCGATAGCGCCTGCTACAGCCGCTTCAGGGATTCCCGCATTCGGACTTAGATGTTTTTTACCGTCGCGGAGCATAATCATGATCGACCGGTGAGCGATGGTCAGTGTGCGGCGGGTATCTTTAAAAAATGTGAGGGCTGATACAGACGCCACTATCAACCATCCGGTTATCCTTGAGGGTATGTAGTTTGCCATATCATCGAGCCTTGCTGCTGCCCATCCAAGATACCTGTACCTTTCATCTTTATAACCGAGCATGGAATCCATTGTGTTTATGGCCTTGTATGTCATTGCAAGAGGAAGCCCCCCAATTGAGAGGTAAAACAGGGGCGCTATTACCCCGTCAGAGAGATTTTCAGAGACGGTCTCGATGGTTGCCATAAGGATTCTTTTTTCATCAAGAGAATCTGTGTCCCTTCCGACTATCATGCCTAATTTTTTTCTCGCATCCTGTATCCTGTTCTGGGCCAGTTCATTTATTACAGCCCGTGCAGAATCTATCAGATCTTTAAGTGCGATGGTGGTCGATGCGATATATAGAACTACTGTCAGGCCGAAGATCGAGACAGCAATCCCCCAGGCCCTGTCAGGCAAGATGCCCCCATTTATGAGGGTGAGGATGGCCTTCAGAAATAGATAGGTAAAGATGAATGTGCCTGATGCTATTCCTGCTACAATGATCATGCCGCCGATCAGTTCCTGAAAATGGGTCTTTGAGAATCTTCTGACAATACCTTCAGACATCGAGACAGCCTTTCCTATGATTCTTACAGGATGGGGGAGGTGTGGGGGATCGCCGATCAGGAGATCGATCAGGAATGCACAGACGATCAGCAGTGCCCCTGCATCCAGAGGGGTCTCCAAAAAATCAAAGATTTTTTGGGGCACCATCGGAGACGATATGGTCGTCTTAATTAAATCGCTCATATCCCTATCAGTCTCTTTATAAAGTCGATATCAATTCTCTCTTTCACAATTTCAGCCACCCTCTGTATGGCAGAATCCTTTATCTCAGCATATCTAACTCTGCACCCGATGGGGGGAAGACCCCTCTTCTGCCTTGCGATGTTGATGCACCATCTTCTGAAAAGATCATTGTCGAATATCCCATGGATGTATGTGCCCCATGCGTTTCCGTTTATCGAACCGTCAGAGATACAAGTGCGTGATGCCCCATGCGAAATGCGTGAAACCCTGAAAAGCCCTGTATCGCCTGTGCTCTGTCCCATGTGTATTTCGTAGCCCCGCAATGGCTGATAGTTCATCGCTGATAGCGTATGGTTTTTATTGTTATGGGCCATAAGCCATGAGCTATGAGCTATCTCTGCCTCTACCTGAGAGGTGATCTTGGTGTCCTGAAAAATAGTCTCTATATTCAGAAGCCCTATACCATCGACTTCCTTGTAATCGCTCTCAATGCAATGTGGATCTGAGATTCTTTTGCCGAGCATCTGGTAACCACCGCAGATGCCTATGATCTGAACGCCCTTTTTGTATGCCATTTTCAGGGCTTCATCAAGTTGCCTTTCCTTGAGGAAGTTCAGGTCCTTTAGAGTATTTTTTGTGCCAGGAACGATGACTATGTCTGCATGTTCTATATCTGAAGGATTATCCGAATACACAAGCTCCACATCAGGCTCATATAAAAAGGGATCGAAGTCTGTGAAGTTTGAGATATACTGCAACCTCACAACGACCATTTTTATAATCCTCTGTGAACCGTAACGCCGGGGTTGTGAACCGTGGCATAGCGATAGTCCATCCTCTTCGGGCAACCCGATATCCATCACATACGGCATCACGCCTATTACAGGTTTCCCTGTCCTGTCCTTTATCATTTCAAGACCCGGCTTGAGCACTTCAAGGTTTCCGCGAAATTTGTTTATGATAAATGCCCTTATACGATCGGCATCCCCATCAAGGAGACCGACCGTCCCATAGAAGGATGCAAATACACCTCCCCTATCGATGTCGCCAACGAGGATTACAGGGGCATCTGCATAGCGAGCAACCGACATGTTTACTATCTCATCCTCTATGAGGTTAATCTCCGCAGGGCTTCCGGCACCCTCGATGATTATGAGATCATATTTATTAGAAAGCCTTTCGAAGGACTCTTTTACAGCCTCCCATGCGGTCTTTTTGAAGGCGTAATACTGCTGTGCCGTCATTGTGGAATGAACTTTTCCATGAATAATTACCTGCGAGCCCAGCTCACCTGATGCCTTGAGCAATATCGGGTTCATGTCAATCGTTGGCTCTATCCCTGCTGCCTCTGCCTGCAGTGCCTGTGCCCTGCCTATCTCTCCACCCTCGATGGTTATATATGAATTCAGTGCCATATTCTGCGCCTTGAATGGGGCAACCCTTATGCCCATGCCGCTGAATATCCTGCAGAGCGACGTAACGATAAGGCTCTTTCCAGCACCAGAGCCGGTACCCTGAATCATCAATGCCTTCTTCATTGTCAGTTCAGATAACAAATGGGAAGTGAAGGAATAAAATTTATTCCTTTTTACTTCCTAACTTCTTACTTCCTATTTCCCGTGATCTGACACCGTCCATTCATAAGCCTTACCACAGCGTAATCTTCACAAAACTCAATGATATTGATGCATCCATAATCCTGTTCTATCCTGAATATGTTTTCCAGCGGGATTCCCATCATCTGACAGAGGATTACCCTGTTTACACCACCATGCGCAACAATTGCAATAGAGATATCGTCCAGGTCGTTTGAACTGTTTGAACGGGCTGCACTATTAGAATAGCGGTTCAGAATCCTGTTTAATTCCCTTATTACCCTCTCCTTTACCTCAAGTGTGCTTTCTCCCTGCAAGGGGCTGTATCTGAGTGGATCACCTGTCCACGCCTCAAATCCTTCTGGATACCTCGCTTTTATCTCATCAAATGACATTCCCTCCCATACGCCGAAACTCCTTTCCCTGAAGTCAGGTATTACAATCGGCTTCAAACCATGGGGTTCGGCGATTATCTCTGCACTATTTAATGCCCTTATGAGTGGAGAGCAGTAAACTGCCTGCAGTTCAGATGTTCTTGCCATGAAGTCTGACAGTCTCTTTATCTGCTCTATTCCTTTTTCAGATAAGGGCACATCGATACTCCCCTTGTATCTCCTTACCTCGCTTCCCTCAGTTTCACCATGCCTTATTAAATAAAGAGTCTTGACCATATTATCGCTGACAGTAAAAAGGATATCTCTGTGAATTCGCTTATAGCGCCCAGGACATCACCTGTAATGCCTCCAATGACAAGCTCGCCTTAATCAATGCATAATCGGCAGGCGATATACATCGCTACCATTACAGCGGCATAAAAGATATATTGAGAATGGTAGCCAGAACGGCCGAATAGTGAGAGCACTGCTAATATCAGCACGACTGTAGTGGTGGTTGAAATAATAACCTCTTTTAAATTAACCCCATCCAGGAATATCTTCCCAAGGCCGTCATGTCTCGCAGCCCTCCCGTAAAATATCGATATTACCATTGTCCATTTTGACAATACAGGCATCATCAGGAGCGATGAGTAATAAATGAATAGCGTAAGATGTGACAGATTTTTGAGGGCAAAATACTTAAGACCTAAAGAAAAGATTATTGCCGCAACGCCTATAGGGCCAACTGTTGGGTCCTTCATCACCAGAAGTCTTTTCTGTTTGTCTGCGTTTATGTCGCCTGATGACTTGACTGAGATAGCATCAAGGGTATCAGAGAGCCCATCAAGATGAAATCCGCCATTTGAAAGCACCGCTACAAGCAGGACAAGGAGCATCACAAGCTCCTGGTGGAATAGCGTGCCGAGTATATAGTCCGAAATTATAAGGAGCAGACCCTGAACAATACCTACGATGACAAAAGCGGATGCGCTCCTGGCAATATCTCTTTCAGATACATTGCCCTTAACCCTTAGTGGTATTATCGTAAGAAACTGAAATGCAAGGAGTAGCTGTTTCATCTTTAATTCTGTATCTCGCTTGAAACCCCTGCCTCGCCAAATGTTGCCATCTCTTTGTATATCTTCAGTCCTGCCTCTATAAGTGTCATTGCAAGTGCAGCACCTGTGCCTTCACCGAGTCTTAGATCGAGATTGAGAATTGGCTCTAAACCCATTTTGTCGAGCATTGCCCTGTGCCCGATCTCAACGGAGTTGTGGGCAGCAAACATGTAATCCCTTGCCTCTGGTTTTAGACTGTAGGCAATCAGTGCACCTGCTGTTGAGATAAATCCATCAATCACTACAGGAACCCTGTTTGCTGCTGCACCAAGGATAAGGCCTGCAATGCCTCCTATCTCTGCTCCTCCAACCTTATGAAGCACATCAACAGGATCAGAAGGATCAGGTCTATTTACCTCTATCCCTTTCTTTATGACATCTATCTTTCTTCTTAAGGCATCATCAGATATCCCTGTTCCCCTTCCTGTCACCTCAGAGACAGGTCTTCCTGTAAGGGCTGCAGCAATGGCACTTGAGGGTGTCGTGTTTCCGATTCCCATCTCTCCGGTGCCAAATATCTTATAACCCCTTCTTACATAGGCATTTGCGAGCTCTATGCCGATCGCTACAGACCTTATTGCCTCATCCCTTGTCATGGCGGGACCCTTTGTAAAATTTCTGGTTCCCCTTACAACCTTCATATGAAGAAGGCCATCTATGTCTCCAAAATCATAATCAACCCCTATGTCTATTACAATCACATCAGCTCCTGCCTGCCTTGCAAGGACGTTTATTCCAGCACCACCCCTCAGGAAGTTAAATACCATCTGTGGTGTGACCTCCTTTGGGTATGCAGAAACACCCTCCTCTGTTACACCATGATCACCTGCAAATGTGAATATAGCCTTCTTATTCAATGAAGGCATTGTATCCTCTGTTATGGCAACAAGCCTTCTTGCAAACTCCTCAAGCCTTCCAAGGCTTCCAGGGGGCTTTGTGAGATTGTCAAGCCTCCTCTGGGCAACCTCCAACAGGTCCTGATTTACAGGCTTAATCCTACTTAGTGTTTCATCAATCATAAAAACTCCTCCTTTAACCCTTAATCTTCATTGGTATCCCTGAGACCACAAGATAGACCTCATCAGCAATCTCTGCCACTTTTTGATTCACCATGCCTGCCACATCCCTGAATCTCCTTGCAAGTTCACCTTCAGGCACAATGCCCATTCCAACCTCATTGGAGACAATGATAATAGTGGATGGACTGGTGAATGGGTGAAGCGGTGAAGGGGTGAAGTGCTGTCCGAGACAGTTTAAGAACCTCTCGATATCCTTCTCAATCTCCCTATTGTTTAGCATAAGATTAGAAATCCATAAAGTAAGACAATCAAGAAGAATAACAGAATATTCGCTAAAGTCATTTAGTGCTCTAACAATATCTAAGGGTTCTTCAACAGTATCCCAGTCCTGCCCCCTTTCCCTTTTGTGCCTCTTTATCCTTTCTTTCATCTCATCATCAAGGGCAGCAGCAGTTGCAATGTATGCCTTTAGCGGCTGAATAGGTGAAGATGTGAGGGGGTGAAGAGAATCGGCAAGTTTAAGAGCAAACCTGCTCTTACCGCTCCTTGCACCGCCTGTTATGAAGATAACCCTTGCCTCCCTTTCCATTTTTATCTTTTATCGGAACCTTTCATCTCTTTTTCAAACATACCCTGCAGGATATCATTGGCGCAGAACCTTCCGCACATGGTGCATGTCTGTTCATTGCCATTATCCCTTCTGGACTTCACCGCCACGGCCTTTTCAGGGTCTATCGCTAATGAAAATTGCTCGTGCCACCTCATATCCCTTCTGGCCTTTGCCATTAAACGGTCTCTATCGATATCCTTGCGTTTTATCATATCACCGATATGCGCTGCAATCCTCGCTGCAACAACCCCTTCCCTGACATCCTCAGGGAAGGGCAGACCAAGATGTTCTGATGGAGTTACATAACATATAAAATCTGCCCCGTATGCAGATGAAAGTGCAGCGCCGACTGCTGCAGTGATGTGATCATAACCAGGTGCAATGTCTGTGGTTATCGGGCCTAACATGTAAAACGGTGACTCTCCGCTCATCTTCTTCTCCAGGATTATATTTGCCTCTATCTCATCAATGGGGATATGTCCTGGTCCTTCCACCATTGTCTGGCACCCCATGCCCCTTCCGATCTCTGCAAGCTCACAGTTTATGATCAGCTCCTGAATCTGGACCCTGTCGGTCGAATCGTGAATTGCACCTGCGCGGAATCCATTGCCGAGGCTGAGGATAGTGTCATGCCTTTTAAGTATCTCAACCACCCTATCGAAGTGTTCATAAAGAGGGTTTTCTCTGTTATTGTGTTCCATCCATGCAACAAGATACGATCCTCCCTTTGAAACCAGTCCTCCATAACGGTAATGCTGCCTCCTGAGCATCTCTACAGTCTTCCTGTTGATGCCGCAGTGGATCGCCATGAATGAGACACCCTCTTCGCACTGCCTTTCTATGATCTCAAAGAGGAGCTCAACAGGCATATTAATGGCAGCGCCATATTTTTCTATGGAAATGGCAAATGCCTCGTAGAGGGGCACAGTTCCCAGAGGGAGGCTTGTGGCATCCATTACAGCCCTCCTGATGCCTGCTATATCACCCCCGACGCTCAGATCCATCAATGTGTCGGCACCATATCTTTCTGCTGTTCTTGCCTTTTCTATCTCCATCCCGATATCAACAATATCGGTGGATGTCCCGATAGAGGCATTAACCTTTGTCCTGAGTCCTTTGCCTATGCCGACAATTTTTTGTTTTCTCTTCGCGTTTGCAGCGATCACAACCTTCCCTGCAGCGGTATACTCCCTGATAATATCGGCGGCAAGCCCCTCCTCATCTGAGACCGTCCTGATCTCAACGGTAACCTCTCCTTTTGAAGCCCTTTCCTGCTGTGTCATTTTACCCCCTTAAAATAAAAAATCCCCAGAATCAAAGATTCTGAGGATTGCACCCTGTTTTACTTCATCCCCACCCTCATCCGCGTGAGGGTATCTTAGCTCATGGTTTATGGCTCATAAGGCTCGGAAGTGCTGTAGTGCGAAAGTTCCAAGTTTTTTAAAGAAATTTTCTTCCATAACTTGATTTCCGTCTTTCACGCTTCCGCACCCTTAAGAGCTAACAGCCATGAGCCATCAGCTATTTTCAGGCAGGTCTTCTGGCTCACGGATTATCGGCTACCAGAAAGCCTTTGCCCTTCTGGCGACCAACCTACTCACCGGCCTTCCCATCCCAATAATCGGAAAAGTGGCTCAGTCGGCTTTCGTCCCCGTTTACAGCGGCGGGACCGCTCCCGAATCTCACGGGATTCCCTATCAAGCCTTTCGGCACCTGAAACTGATATAATATTAGCAAAGTCATTCAGGAATGTCAATAATTTTTTTCTTTTGGGTTAGGACATCACCAGCAGGTTAAGGGTAACAAGCCGTGGGGAAGGAGAAAACTGGCACAGAGTTCTATTAATGTGGCATCAAGGCTGAATAGTTTATTGTTAAATCTGAATTTCTTCTTGCCATGAGACAATGCCTTGCATCTGCCTAAAAGTTCGTAAAATATCTTCTGGTATAACTGCCACGGCCTGTGTTCATTGGCATAGGATAATGTTGAACGATTAGGAGCGCTGTCAACTCCAAGATGTTTTAGTTTCCCAAGACAGCTTGCAAGCCCTCCTGTTATCTCCCTTAATGAATGTGCCTGCCCTAATTGACAGAATAACATCGCTACAAATTGCTGCCAGCAGGTAAACCCTTTTGCCCCTCTTTCTGCCTTTGTCTCCATAACTGCTTTATAAAACTCCCTCTTTGAAATCTCCAGAATTTGTCCAAAAATACTGCTAAACTTGTTCATGGGATGCCTCCTTACAGGTTAGTTTGTGTTGATAAAATAAGTTTTGCCTATTTTACCTGTTGAGGCTTCCCTTTTTAAAATCTATTTTGGACAGATATG
>JBBISG010000001.1:0-97664 GCA_037441365.1 Nitrospirota bacterium | reverse complement strand
GGTCTCGAAGATATAGTGGGTCTGTGTCTTCCTGTGGCATCATCACTTTATATAAGCATGCTTGATGCTATAAAGGGCATCGCCTGGCATGCAAAGGAGATAGCTACAAGGCTTGCTGGATAAAAAAGAGAAGCCATTTATCGCATCATATCGTAAATTATCAGCGGATGAGCTACAGGAAAAGATTCGGACCGCTGAAGGGATATTAAAGGAATGCACCCTTTGCCCGAGGAACTGCAGGGTTGACAGGACGTCTGGGAAGGTCGGTGTCTGCAAGACAGGTGACAAGCCCTTTGTAGCAAGCTGGGGGCCGCATTTCGGAGAGGAGAGGCCCCTTGTCGGAAGATTCGGCTCAGGAACCATATTCTTCAGCCACTGCAATCTCAGATGCATATTCTGCCAGAACTGGAGCATCAGCCACTTAGGTGAGGGCAGCGAGATATCCCTCGAAAGGCTCGCTAGGATAATGATAGAGATACAGGAGATGGGGTGTCACAATATAAACCTTGTCACTCCAACCCACCAGATGCCTATGATACTTCATTCAATAGCCATTGCTTCAGAGATGGGGCTGAACTTGCCCATCGTCTATAACTGCGGGGGATATGAATCTATCGAAGCGATAAGGATTCTCGATGGTATCGTTGACATTTACATGCCTGACTTCAAATACTCAGACCCTGAAATGGCCGTGAGATACTCGAAGGCAAGGGATTATCCACAGGTGGCAAAGGCCGCAATCAAAGAGATGCACAGACAGGTTGGAGACCTTGTAATAGATGAAAGGGGGATCGCCCTCAGGGGTCTGCTTGTGAGGCACCTTGTGCTCCCTGGCGGCATTGCCGGCACAGAGGAGGTTGTGAGATTTATCGCTAAAGAGATATCAAAGGATACTTACATAAACATCATGGATCAGTATTATCCGTGTTATAAGGCATTTGAGTATCCCCCTCTTGACAGGAGGATAACAGGCAAGGAATACTCAGATGCCATAAAGATGGCCCTCGATGCTGGTTTAAGGGTTCATAAAGATTTTTGATGAGGCAATTCGCATAGTTGACAAGTATTATAAAAGATATGTTAGTTTATAGGCGCGAGGGGCTGTAGCTCAGTTGGGAGAGCGCTTGAATGGCATTCAAGAGGTCGGCGGTTCGATCCCGCTCAGCTCCACCAGATTAAATAGACAGTCTGATATAATTAGTTAAATCTCATGAAAACAACAAAAAAACAACTTGAGAAAATTGCGAGGGGGATCAGGTTCCTGGTCCTTGATGTTGACGGCGTTCTCACAGACGGCAGTATCATCCTCGACAACGAAGGAAACGAGTTCAAATCCTTTCATGTCAGGGATGGACATGGGATAAAGATGCTACAGAGGGCGGGGGTTCAGGTCGCCATAATCACAGGAAGGCAATCGAAGGTTGTTGAAAGAAGGGCGCTGGAGCTGGATATAAAAGAGGTCTATCAGGGGCGCAAAGAGAAAGTCATAACATATGACATCATCAAAGAGAAGTTTAATCTTATAGATAATGAGGTGGCCTATGTCGGGGATGACATTGTCGATATCCCGATCTTCAAGAGGGTTGGGCTTTCAATCGCTCCAAGTGACGCCACTGATGAGACAAAGGCCCATGCCATGATGGTCACCAAGAATCGCGGAGGCAGAGGGGCTGTCAGGGAGGTGTGCGATTTTTTACTCAGGGCAAGGGGTGCATGGGAAGCAGTGACAGGGGAAGGGGCACCCCAGAAGGTCAAAGACCTTTTGAGGACCCCGGAAGGGTCTTGAGGCCTAATCTGCCAACAACGATAACCCTCAGCCGGGTTATACTAATCCCATTTTTTGTCATAGTCACGCCGAACAATCCACTGCTCGGTGCATTGATTTTCAGTATCGCCTCGATGACAGACTTTCTTGACGGGTATCTCGCCAGGAGGACAGGACAGATAACGAAGTTCGGTATCATCCTCGACCCCATTGCAGACAAGTTCCTTGTAATATCGGCCCTTATCCTCCTTGTTGACATGGCGCGGCTCGCTGCGTGGATTGCCATCATTATAATCGTGAGGGAATTTCTCGTCACAGGTCTCAGGGCTGTGGCCCTTTCAAAAGGTATAGTGATACCTGCAGAGATAGGGGGGAAACTAAAGACCATCTCGCAGATAGCAGCAATCCTATGCCTCATTATAGATGTGAATATTTTAGGCATCGACCTTTATGATGCTGGCATAGTTCTCATCTGGATCGCCCTCGTCCTGTCTATAGTATCAGGTGTTCAATACACGGTCTCTTTCTGGAGAAGGGTATAAATGTTAAAGACAGGTCTATTTATAATCTCTGCCTTTATCATCGGTTCGATCCCGTTCGGTGTGATAGTAGCAAGGATTAAAGGTGTCGACCTCAGAAGGGTAGGTAGCGGCAATATCGGTGCCACAAACGTCCTCAGGGCCCTCGGGATGGGTCCTGCCGTTTTCACCCTTCTCGGAGACATACTGAAGGGCACAGCGGTTATTGCCATCGGCAGATATTTATCTGCAGGGCCTGTATATGAGGGTGTCATGGGCATCTCTGCCATAATCGGACACAATTTTTCCATATTCCTCGGATTAAGGGGCGGGAAGGGGGTTGCAACAAGCATCGGGGTTCTTCTGCTATATTCGCCAATGGTTGCTACAATAACCATCGTGCTCTGGCTTGCCGTAATATTAATCACAAGATATTCTTCACTGGCCGCCCTGGTCTCTTTTGGATTGCTGCCCATTAACATATACCTGTTCGACTGTACGCGGGAAAGACTGATTGTAGGAGGCGTAATCACAGCCTTGCTTATATTGAGACATGCTGCTAATATAAAGAGATTAGTAAAAGGGATAGAACCCAGGATAGGTAAGAGGGCATAAGGTGCAAAATGCAAAATGTAAAATGCAGATTGCAGGATTATCCATCTATATAGTTTTTGCCTCTTGCACTGTTCATTTTGCAATTGCATTGCATGGCATCTGTCACGCGGCAGATGGCCTGTATGAGTCGAGATTGGACAGGGGCCTTTCCAATACAGAGCCCTATTCATATCACCTCATAAAGATGGCTCAGGAGGACAGAGGAAAGGCACGGGCACTCCTTGATTCTGCTAGGAGGTATTCGCCTGACCTTCCAACCGTATATTTCGGACTTGCCAGGGAGAGTTTCTCTCTATCCCCTCACGGTATATTCGATGGCCTTGAATACCTGAGACAGGGGATAAAGGCATATGGACGCAACTTCTGGTGGGGGTTTAGCATTACAGGGATAATTTATGCCTGCCTGTTAATCTCCTTTGTTTTATCGATGCTAATAGTACTGTCCATCAGGCTTCCCATGGAGGTGAGGCTCCTCTTACATGATGGCATGGAGGACAGAAAAAGATTGACCCTCTTTTGCCTGCTGCCCGTTCTGTCTGTCTTTGGCCTCGTCTCATTTATCGCAGGTGCCTTTTTCCTTATCGGATTTTATCTTAAAAAGACAAATAGGGTCATGGTCTATGCTTCATTGTTGTTCCTTTTCATGTGGCCGCTATTTCAGGGTATGGCATGCATATTTTTCGCACCACCATCACCAGCCCTCAGGGCTGTAACGGCTGTGAATGAAGGCAGGGATAACAGGTATGCCCTCTTGGTGCTTAGGGGCAGGGATGACCCTGCCTCTGCCTTTTCTTATGCACTTGCCCTCAAAAGAGAGGGTTATTATAATGAGGCGATAGATGTTTATAAGGGCCTTGTGGCCCGCACTGCCTCTGCCGCGAAAGACCTGAAGGGTTTTTGGATGCCCCGTGTCTATATAAATCTGGGTAATTCATACTATGCAATAAAGGATACTGAGGCAGCAAGGGAATCCTACAAAAGGTCTATAGAGATCGCCCCACTTCCATCTGCCTTTTACAACCTGAGCCAGATTCACAGGGAGATGCTCGATTTTGCAAGGGGGGATGAGTATTTTTTAGAGGCAGCAAGGCTTAATCCCGATGCCGTCCACCGATTCACCTCTATCTCGGGCATGAATCCAAACCGCTTTGTTGTGGACGAAACCCTCCCGATGTCTGCTCTGTGGAGGTTTGCCATAGACAGGGCGCCAGAGTCTCGGGCGAAGGGTCTCTTCCTGAGCGTGGTAGCTGTTATTGTAACAGCCATGTTTTATGCCCTCGACAGGAAGATAAGACACAGGGCGCACAGGTGCAAGAGATGCGGGATGATATTTTGCAGTAAATGTTCGAGGGCCATAACATGGGGAGAGATGTGCCCTGACTGTTTCAGGTCTTTTATAAAGATGGAAGGGCTGGACCCGAAGGAAAGGATTGCGAAATTGCTCTTCATATACCATGGTCAGGTCAGGAGGCGAAGAACGGCGAGGCTCCTTTCATACATCATGCCCGGGGCAGGTCAGGTATATTCAGGCAGGATGGTGTCAGGGCTGCTATTGTTATGGCCGTTCCTGTTCTTTCTCCTGCTGATTATAATGACCATGTTTCCGCTTATAGGGCCTTCTTACCTCTCACATGATTGGCTGGTGCCATTCATAGCATTATTTATGGTATCGATCTATATGCTTTCTATTGCCCATATGAGAAGGGGGATACAGAGGGGATGGCTTTAGAGGGGTCTCTGAAAGATTTCGGACTCGCTGATATCCTGCAGCTTATATACTTCCAGAAAAAGACAGGTGTCCTTACCTTAATCGGACGCTCTGACAGGGTCAGGCTTCTCTTTTATGAAGGGGATATCGTATCAGCAGAATCGAGAAAGAGGATAGAGGAAAACAGGATAGGGAAGATACTCCTCAAGAAGGGGATCATAAAGGAAGAGGACCTCCAGACCGCCCTTGAGGAGCAAAAGGCAACAGGTGCAAGGATTGGGGACATACTTGTCAGGAAGGGCCTTATCGGGAAGGAAGATATAAGGGAGACCCTCGTTTCGCAGATCACAGAGACAGTGGTCCAGATTTTTTCATGGAAAGAGGGGGCATACGAGTTTCAACCGCAACCGATAACTGTCAGCAAAGAGATGCCCATCACCCTCAACACCCAGCACCTCCTCATGGAAGGTCTCCGCATGATAGATGAATGGTCACTAATAGAAGGGAAACTGACCCTTGACACTGTCTTCAGAAAGACAGGGAAGACAGAGGTATTAACACTCACAGAGGAGAGTGTCCTTCGGTTTGTTGATGGCGAAAACGATGTGAGCATAATAATCGACCTCAGCGGCATGGATGATTTTGAGACATCAAAGAGCCTTGTCTCCCTGATGGAAAAGGGTATTATCGAACCGGTGGAGGTTTCCCCTGTGGTATCAGTGACAAAAACTGCTGCGGAAAGGGCGGAGACTCCGGTTGTAAAGGCCCTGTCTCTGGGCATAATCGCAGCATCCCTTTTAATAGCTTTGATAGCAACCGTACTGCTGCCCCAAAAAATCACAGGACCCTCTGGGGGCGCCGCATCTCAGGGATGGGGACACCTCGATAGGCTGAGGGCAGTGAGGGACATTGATGAGCTGAGATTTATGGCAGAGGTGTATAAATACAAAAACAGATCCTATCCACAGGATCTGAGCCAGATTGGAAAGACAAAGGATGTATGGGGGAGGGCGTATATTTACAGGGTAGAAGGTGATAACCTGATAATCATGAGCTCAGGGCCTGATGGCAGGGCAGGCACAGAGGATGATATTTATTAAAAAGGGCTCATCCGATTTAAGTCGCTATATCGTCCACAGCGTGGACATAGACTACAGGCAATAGGCCAGAGGCGAGTTGAAAGTTGAAAGTTCTGGACTTTATAACTTTTAACTTTAACGGGCAACGGACAAATGATTACTCGCATAACCCTTCATTATGATTAAGAGAGCGGTTATACTTTTAAGCGGCGGAATCGATTCATCAACTACCCTTGCAATCGCCAGATCAGAGGGCTACGAGCTATATGCGCTGAGCTTTGATTATGGTCAGAGGCATAGCAGGGAACTGGAATCTGCAAGGATGGTAGCCGAGAGCCTCGGTGCTAAGAAGCATCTCATTATAAGGTTTGATCTGAGAGAGATCGGCGGCTCGGCGCTGACAGCGGAGATGGAAGTACCCAAAAAAAGGAACGATGGAGTGATAGTGATGGAGAAATGGAGTAATGAGAATCCCCCAACACTCCAACACTCCAACACTCCAATCCCCATCACCTACGTCCCTGCCCGCAATACGATATTCTTATCCTTTGCCCTATCGTGGGCAGAGGTGCTCAAGGCGCCTGACATCTTCATAGGTGCAAATGCAGTTGACTACAGCGGTTATCCTGATTGCAGGCCTGAGTATCTCAGGGCATTTGAGGAGATGGCGAATCTGGCAACAAAGGTCTCTGTTGAGGGGAAACTTAGATTCAGGATAAAGGCCCCCCTCCTCTATATGACAAAGGGAGAGATAATAAAAAAGGGCAGAGAGCTTGGCCTGGATTATGCCCTTACATGGAGCTGCTACGATCCGCAGCCTGCTGTCCGTGAGTCGTTGCACGGACCACGGACAACAGACCACGGTTCACGGTTATCTGTTAGTCTGTCTTCTAACTATGTCCCCTGCGGAAGATGTGATAGCTGTCTTTTCAGGGCAAAGGGCTTTAAAGAGGCAGGGATTAGGGACCCCCTGGCATGATTTTTGAATTTAACAGTTTCGATTATTCGAATTTTATTATTGACAAAACCGTTTAACTCTTCTATCATATCTTTAAATCTTTTAGGAGGAGGTGCTTTATGAAGTCTATGAACGGGGCCCCCGGAAGGCCAAGGGTTTTCTGGGGTGCAGGTAAGGTTTTGGTCTTTCTCCTCTCTCTCTCATTGCTTCTCCCCGTCTCGGTCTTTGCTGCTTCTCAGGAAGAGCTCATGCAGAAGATCGATGCCCTCTCGAAGGAACTCCAGAAGCTGAAGCAGCAGATGGAAGACCTGAAGACGCAGGAGGCGCAGAAGGAGGAAAGGATCACAAAGGTTGAAGAAAAGGCTGCACAGGCCTCAGGCCAGTCATGGTTGGAACTCGGCGGGGATTACCGCTTCAGGTTCGATTCCCTCAGGGGTAAGGTTCATGACTATGTGCAGTACACAGGACAGCCAGGGATATCATTCCCGAATTATCCTATGCCGGGATTGACAACAACATTTTTTGCAACAGGTGTTCCAGGATATACTGCAAAGAATGATTCACTACTCCTGAACCGGTTTGGTCTGAACCTGAAGGCAAATGCAACAGAGGATATCACTGTAAAGGCTCGTCTTTTAATGTATAAGGTTTGGGGGCATGAGACGATGACACCTGTTGAGGGTAATTTCTTTGCAGACAGGGCCTTCGGGCCGTTTGATGGAACTGTGACGCATGTGCCTTCTGACAATACCCTCAGGGTCGATTATGCCTATGCAACATGGAGCAACATTGGCGGCGCACCTATATGGTTTTCGATCGGTAGAAGGCCATCGACAGGCGGAGTCCCAAGCAACATAAGGCAAAACACAGAAAGGATCGGAACTGCAGGGATTCCCAATATCATGGTCGATTACGCCTTTGATGGTCTGACCCTCGGTGTTGCACCTGATATAGCTGCACTGCCAGGTGCCTATGCAAAACTCTGTTATGGTAGAGGTTATGATAGCGGTTTTAAGACCAACGGCGGGCTGTTCCAGAACAGCCTTAAGGACACCGACTTCCTCGGTATAAATGTAGTCCCTTACGACACAGACAACCTTCATGTGGAACTCCAGTGGCAGAGGGGATGGAATATATTCAATGCCCCTTCAGATGGTGTCAATTTTATGGGCATGCCGATGCCTGTCTCTTTGAATATGGGCGATATAAGCTGGTTTGGCGGTGTCATCATGGGCAAACTCGAGAAACTCGGCCCTGGTGACCTGAACCTCTTTGCCTCCGCAGCCATGAGCAAGACGCATCCAAATACTAATACATTCCAGCTGCCCTTTTTCTCAATAAGCGGGATGGGCACATTCAATGGAGGCTTTGGCCTCCTCTACGATGACGACCCCAATACGCTTGAGGTCGACAAGAGGAGTCATACAGGTTCAGCAATATACCTCGGTGGTCGGTATGACATCAAGGCAACTGGAACAAAGATAGGACTCGAGTACAACCACGGCACGAAATACTGGATCGGTATGGTTCCTGCCGGTGATGACCTCTGGACATCAAAGCTCGGCACCAGAGGCGATGTCACCGAGGTATATCTGATCCAGGAACTCAACAAAAAACCGATTGCAAAGAGGGGAAAGGCATTTGTCAGGATTGGCTATCAGTATTACAAGTTCAACTACACCGGCAGCAACAACTGGGTCGGAGAGCCGAAGAAGATATCTGAGCTGAGCGCAGGAGACCCTTCAAAGACCCAGCTATTTGCACCGCTCAAGAACGCGCAGGACATTTACGCCACATTCGATGTGATATTCTAACCCTCCTGGGAGGGGCCTTGCCCTCCCTTTAAACCCCTGTCCTCTCCCCTTGACCGCTCTCCATTCATGCTGATAGACTTGTTTTATGGCCTTTAAACTCTCAACAAACTTTACCCCGAAGGGAGACCAGCCAAAGGCGATCGAAGAGCTCACAGAGGGCATCAAAAGAGGCATCAAACATCAGGTCCTCCTCGGTGTCACAGGCTCGGGCAAGACCTTCACAATCGCCAATGTGATAGCCAATGTGAACAGGCCGACACTCGTAATCGCCCACAACAAGACGCTGGCAGCCCAGTTATACGGTGAGTTCAGGGAATTGTTCCCTGAAAACGCTGTTGAATTCTTTGTGAGTTATTATGACTATTACCAGCCCGAGGCATACATTCCCACAACGGATACCTATATCGAGAAGGATGCCCTCATAAATGACGATATAGACAGGTTGAGGCACTCTGCCACAAGGGCGGTGCTGGAGAGGCGCGATACCATTGTGGTTGCCTCTGTCTCATGCATATATGGGATAGGCTCACCAAAGGATTACATGGATATACATCTCTTTATAGAGGAGGGGATGTCCACAGAGAGGGACGAGATCCTCAGGAGGCTTGTGGAGATGCAGTATGTCCGTTCAGATATAGACTTCAGGAGGGGCATCTTCAGGGTCAGGGGAGACATCGTGGATGTCTATCCATCATTCTCTCTCGATAAGGCCATAAGGCTTGAATTTTTCGGCAATGGCATCGATGCCATATACGAGTTCGACCCTCTTACAGGCGACAGGCTGAGGAGGCTCGAAAGGTTTGCCATCTTTCCGAATAGCCATTGGATTACACCAAGAGAGCGCCTCGAACCTGCCTTAAAGAGGATAGAGGATGAGATGATGGAGAGGATAGAGTATTTTATGAGGCAGGGCAAGGTCCTGGAGGCGCAGAGGATAGAGCAGAGGACGAGGTTTGACCTCGAGATGCTGAGGGAATTCGGGTATTGCCACGGCATAGAGAATTATTCGAGGCATCTGAGCGGCAGGGCGCCCGGTGAACCGCCCTATACCCTTATAGACTACTTTCCCGAGGATTTCCTTGTGGTGATAGACGAGTCCCATGCAACTGTTCCCCAGATCAGCGGCATGTATGAGGGTGACAGGTCGAGGAAGCAGACCCTTGTGGATTATGGCTTCAGGCTCCCCTCTGCCCTCGATAACAGGCCGTTGACCTTTAAGGAATTCGAGCACAGGGTGAACCAGGTCATCTATGTGTCGGCAACGCCAGGGCCTTATGAGCTTGAAAGATCAGGCGGGAGGGTTGTTGAACAGATCATCAGACCCACAGGCCTTGTCGACCCTCGGATGATTATAAAACCTGTTTCAGGGCAGGTCGATGACCTGCTTTCTGAGATCAGGAATCGGGCAGAGAAGGGCGAGCGGGTGCTTGTGACAACACTCACAAAGAAGATGGCAGAAGACCTGTGCGACTATTACGTAGAACTTGGTGTGAGGGCGCGGTATCTTCACTCGGACATTGATACCCTTGAGCGTGTGGAACTGCTGAGGGACCTCCGTCAGGGAAGGTTTGATGTATTGATAGGTGTTAACCTCCTGAGAGAAGGCCTTGACCTACCAGAGGTCTCTCTTGTGGCAATACTGGATGCTGACAAGGAGGGATTCCTCCGCTCTGAGCGCTCTTTGATCCAGACAGCAGGGAGGGCTGCGCGGAATGTAAGCGGAGAGGTGATACTCTATGCCGATGCGATCACCGGCTCGATAAAAAGGGCCACGGAAGAGACGGACAGAAGGAGAAAGATCCAGATGCGATACAATGAGGAGATGGGCATAACACCTGAGACTGTAAAGTCCAGCATCAAAGATATCCTGAGCTCCATATACGAATCGGATTACTGGACAGTGCCTGTTTCTGAGGAGGTTGCCGAATATGGCTGTGATGAGGAGACCCTGAAGAGGCTCGAGGCGGAGATGAGAGAGGCGGCAAAAAATCTCGATTTCGAAAGGGCAGCATCGCTGAGGGACAGGATCAGGGAGATCAAGAAGATACTCATTGAGCGGGGGATCCCGACATCAGGCGTTTCTAAGACATCGAAAAGGGCAGGCAGGAGATAGCTTAATCGTCCACAGTCCACGGTCAATAGTCACAAAAACAACTATGGTCTATGGTCTAATGACCTTCGACTTAATATGCTCTACGGTCTGCTAATCTGTGCTATAGTATGAATATAGGTGAATGGGTGAAAGGGACAAAAGAAAGGGGGTTATAGGTATGGTCCCAGGGAGGATACACAAAAGATTTGCAGGGGCTATTCTTTCTGTCTGTCTATTAATTCTTCCTGCCGTGTCTCAGGCAGGGGGAAAGGAGGTCATGACAATGGTTAAGGATATCCACTGGCTCGGGCATGATACATTCAGGATTGAAGGGGAGAGGGTGATATATACAGACCCCTTCAGGATCAAAAGGAAGGATACCGCAGACATTATATTAATAACCCATGAACACTATGACCACTGCTCACCCGATGATGTAAAGAGGATTCAGGGACCCAACACTGTGATTGTCGCAACCACTGATTGTGCAAAGAAGCTCTCAGGGGATATAAGGACTATAAAACCAGGCGATAAGATCAAATTAGAGGGAATCGAAATCGAGGCAGTGCCTGCCTATAACACCAACAAACAGTTCCACACAAAGGAGAGGGGATGGGTCGGATATATATTCACCGTCAGGGGGCAGAGGATCTATATTGCGGGTGACACGGATTATATCCCCGAGATGAAGACATTCAAGGCTGATATTGCGCTCCTTCCTGTCTCAGGCACATATGTAATGACGGCGGATGAGGCCGTCCAGGCAGCACTGGATATTAAGCCTGCGATTGCAATTCCGATGCATTACGGTTCTATAGTCGGCTCGAAAAAGGATGCACAGCGTTTTGCCGATGGATTGAAGGGGAGGGTAGAAGTCGTGATACTCAAGGAAGAATAGCGATGGCAGACGGCAAGAGGATAACAGAACTTCTGCTCAGGAAATACCCCAATCCGAGGATAGCCCTGAACTTTTCCACCCCCCTTGAGCTCCTTATTGCCACAATCCTGTCGGCGCAGTGCACTGATACAATGGTGAACGAGGTCACAAGAGAACTATTCAAGAAATATAAGAGACCCGAAGACTACGCAAAGGCAGATAAAAGCAGTTTTGAGCAGGAGATAAGCAGCATAACCTTTTATAAAAACAAGGCAAGAATGATTATAGATTGCTGCAGGAAGTTAATCACCGAGTTTAACGGTAAGGTCCCTCAAGAGATAGAGGACCTTGTGACCCTTCCGGGTGTTGGCAGGAAGACGGCCAGTGTCATCCTCGGCAGTGCCTTCGGAAAACAGGCCATCCCTGTGGACACCCATGTCCTGAGGGTTAGCAACCGCCTCGGCCTTGCCCATTCTGGTAACCCTGAAAGGGTTGAACAGGAATTGATGAAGAGGATACCGCATGATAAATGGACACCCTTCAGCCTTGCACTTATCCTGCATGGCAGGCAGACATGCACCGCAAAGAGGCCACGATGCGGCGAATGTGTCTTATACGATGAATGCGAATGGCCTGAGAAGGGTAAAAGATAGGCTTAAGGGGGAAAGGCTTAGTTAGAAAGTTAAAATGGGAAAAGATGGAGTTTGGCATAGACATAGAACAGATAAAACCGCTCATAAAAGGGGTTATAGGTAGGGACCTGGTCCTCCTGGAGGCAGTGGATTCAACAAACAGATTAGCCATGGAACTGGGGGATAAGGGTGCCTCTCATGGAACGGTTGTCATCGCCGACAGGCAGTTCAAAGGCAGGGGAAGGCTCGGGAGGACGTGGGTATCGCCACCTCTTGTCAATATCTATATGAGCATTATCTTGAGGCCTGACATAAGATTACAGGATGCTACTGTCCTTACCATAATGGCTGGTCTTGCCTGCGCCAGGGCGATCAGGGCTGTCACAGGGCTTCGTGTGGAGATTAAATGGCCGAATGACCTTATTGTCCTGAATAAGAAAATTGGTGGGATCCTTACAGAAATCAGATCAGGCGGTGAAAGGATGATCTTTGCTGTGATAGGCATCGGCATAAATGTGAATGCCTGCCCTGAGGACTTTCCACCAGATGTAAGGCTGATAGCGACATCCATAAAGAACGAGACGGCAAAGGAGCAGCCGAGGGCCATTCTCATAGCCGATATACTGAACGACCTCGATATGTGGTATGATATCTTTGTGACAGCGGGCAGGAGGCCCCTTCTTGATGAATGGCGGCGCCTTACATCAACACTCGGCAGGGCTGTGATGGTTTCGGCAGGTGAAGGTGTCTACAGGGGGATAGCCGAGGACATAGACGAAGAGGGAATGTTGATATTAAGGCTGCCATCAGGGAGACTAAAGAGGATAAGTGCCGGGGATTTAACGACATTGAGATAATGCTCCTCCTCGCCATAGACATAGGCAACTCTTCGATAAATATCGGGCTCTTTTCTGGCCCGGTCATTCTATGGAAACTTAAACTACCTACCTATCCAGTAAGGACAGCAGAGGCCTATCAGGGTGAGATCAACGCCCTCTTATCAAAAATTGCATCAGGAGAAGCCCTGGGTGGAGTTATAATATCATCAGTTGTTCCTGAAGTTACAGGGATTTTGAGGGAGGCTGTAAGGGAATTGAGCTCAAAAGAACCCTTGCTCTTAAATGCCTCCCTTGACACAGGGTTGAGCTTTGATGTCTACAGCCCAGGGGAGGTCGGTTCAGACAGGATTGCTGATGTCGTTGCAGCAAGGGAAGGCATTGGTGAGCCGGTTGTTGTAATCGATTTTGGTACCGCAACGGCTGTAAGTGTTTGTAAAGATGGAATATTTTTAGGCGGGGCCATACTCCCAGGCATAGGATTAATGGCAGATGCCCTCCACAGGGGGACCGCAAGGCTACCCTTTGTGGAAATTGACCGACAGTCAGGGGATATCCATGCCGTTGGCAGGGATACGAACAAATGTATAATATCTGGTATTATATATGGAACAGCCGGGGCTGTTGAGAGGCTTGTGAGTGAAATCGAAAGAGAAATGGGCTGCACCTTCGAGATTGCCATAACAGGTGGGTATTCTTGCCTCATGGCCGGACTTATAAGAAGGGATTTCAATCTTGAGCCGGACCTCACGCTGAAGGGACTTAGATTGATCTACGAGAGGAATGCCTGATGCATGAATTGAGAAAGGACCCCATACTGAGCAGATGGGTGGCTGTGCTTAAGGAGTCGAGGTTGCCTGATATGTATGAAACCCCTCAGGAAAATAAAGAGACCTCTTGTGTCCTCTGCCCTGGAAGAGAGGGGGAGACCCCGCACGAGATAACCGCCATAAGGGAGGACGGCGTGTGGCTGGCAAGGGTTATACCCAACTTCGACCCCGTTTTCCAGATAGAGGGAGACCTTGGCAGAAAGGGCGTAGGTATGTATGACAAGATGAACAGCATAGGGGCCAACGAGGTAATAATAGAGAGCCCCGAACATAATAAACCACCAGAGGATATAGGCACTGAGCAGATGCTCAGGGTTATCAGGCTTTACAGGAACAGGGTTGCTGACCTCGAAAGGGATCCGAGATTGAGGTATATATTAATATTCAAGAATTCGGGCAGAGGGGCAGGGGCAGTATACACCCACCCCCATTCAGAGGTTGCTGCAACACCGATAATCCCAAAGCAGATTAAGGAAGAGCTTGACGGTGCTAAACAATACTATACATATAAGGAGCGCTGTATCTTCTGTGATATAATAAGGGAAGAGCTGAGGCTTGGTGACAGGGTAATATTCGAGACAGGGGGATTCCTTGCCTTCAGCCCCTTTGCCCCGAAGTTTCCCTTCGAGTTCTGGATAATGCCCAGAAGGCATTCCTGTGCCTTTCACGAGATAGGCGATGCAGAGATAGAGGACCTCAGCCTTATGCTCTCGACCATGTTAAAGAAGATGAGAAGGGTATTAAAAGAGCCGCCATATAATTATGTTATACATACCGCCCCTAACAGGATTCCAAGGCGGAATCACTGGCATACCCTCGGAGAGGACTTTCACTGGCACATAGAGATTATGCCACGTCTTATAAGGACGAGCGGTTTTGAATGGGGTTCTGGTTTTTATGTCCTGACGACATCCCCTGAGGATGCAGCTAAATATTTAAGGGAGGCTTAATTATGGAGATCAAGAGGATTCTGTATCCAACAGATTTTTCAGAGGGTTCTGCAAACGCTATTCCGTATGTGGCAGATCTCACACGGCATTACGGAGCAAAACTCTATATAATCCATGTACTGTATGATATTGTGCGGGCTACAGGCTGGTATGTCCCTCACATCAACATAGACGAGATGTATAAGGAGATGGAGGCCAACGCCATGAAAGAACTCGAAAGGTGCTGCATCGAAGAGCTCAGGGGATACAGGGACATCGAATACAGGGTATTAAGGGGAGTCCCCCATGAAGAGATACTGAAATTCGCTGAGGCGAACAACATAGACATGATTGTCATGGGAACCCATAGTAGAAAGGGCATTGACAGGGTTATCTTCGGTAGCACCGCTGAGAGGGTGGTCAGGGATTCCAGATGCCCTGTATTGACCGTGGGACATCCGTTTAAGAGGAGATGACCAGGCGTGAGGGTATATGTTTCTGAGAATGCCTTTATCGATATACTCCTCAGCTCTGCTGAGGTCTACAAGAGGGAGTGTCTCGGTTTTCTGCTCGGCTACAGGCTTGAAGACAGGTTCATCGTTGAGCATGCCTTCAGCTTCCAGACGGCAAACAGAAGGCACAAGGCTGTCATTGTCCATGAAAAGAACCACAAGAAGATAGAACCTATCCTCGAGAGGTTCGACAGGCTTCAGATCATAGGCGACTTTCATTCACACACGCAGTTTGGCCTGACCAAGGGCCTCCCTGTCCCAAGCGAAGAAGACATCGCAGGGATGAAAGATGGGCATGTTTACCTCATAGTCGCCATCAATAACAATGAAAAGACCATTGGATGGGGTGAAAATAGGGATGGCACAATCTCAGGGTCTGTCGGGGATTTCTTTTTCAAGATCTCTGCCTATTTTCTCAATGGAAGTGTCTCAAAGCGCGCAAAGATCCATTGCCCTTTCCCTCCAGGATTCTTAAATCCGTGAAATATCTCCCTTAAGCCATGCTCAGGGCTCAGGCATTAGTCATCGGTGGCGGACCTGCCGGTTCATCTGCTGCAAGGTTCCTTGCTCAGGGCGGTATAGACACCCTTCTTATAGAAAGAAATCCCTCCTTTATCAAACCCTGCGGTGGAGGCATCCCTTCCACCTCATTTCACGAACTCGGGATACCCGAATATCCTATCAGGAGGCGCGTTGACACTATAAAGGTTGTATCCCCAAAAGGCGATACGCTTTATATAAAACTCACTGGCGGCTTCATCGCTATTGTAGAAAGAGGTGACTTTGACTCTGTCCTCAGAGCAGAGGCAGAAAAGGCTGGTGCAATGGTTCTCAATGCTGAATTCAGGCGCTTCATAGATGTCGGTAAGACTGTGACTGCAGAGCTAATGGCAAGAGGTAAGACTATCAATGTTCAGGCTGACTATGTGATTGCTGCTGACGGCATTAACTCGAGGGTAAGGGCTGCACTCAATATCAGACCTGTCCCATCCTTTCTTACCATATCTGGTAGGATAAAAGAGGATACAGATTTTTGTGAATTCTGGTTTGGTTCATCACATGCGCCCGGGTTTTATTCATGGGTCTTCCCCCAGAAAGAGGGCATCTCTGTTGGAACAGGTTCCCTCGACCACCATAGAATAAAGGCCCTCTATCAGAGGTTTTTGGAAAAGAGGGGACTCGGGACAGGCGGGCACCCCCAAAAGTCAGAGACTTTCTGGGGACCCCGATGCGGTTCTGTGAGGGGATACAGGATACCCCTCTGGCAGGGGGATATATACAATCTCGGCAGGGTTCTCTTTGCTGGTGATGCAGCAGGTCAGGTAATGCCATTGAGCTATGAGGGCATATACTATGCTATGAAGTCAGGAGAGCTGGCTGCTATGGCAATAATCAGCAAAAGAATAGGTGAGTATAGAAGGCTCTGGGAGAAGAGGTTTCATGCACGATTCTCATTGATGAAGAGGCTCTGGGCGTTCTTTCTGAAGGACGATTCCCGGGCAGAAAGACTCGTTCAGTTACACAAGAGACCTGAGGTCCAGGAGGTGTCCATGAAGCTATGGCTCAGAAAGGACCAGGGAAAGGGGAGCCTTCTGTCGTATATAAATATCTTCAGGGGTTACATCTTTCAGACAACAGACAGTCTGAATGGCGGATAGGCCGAAGAAGTGAAAATTCCCCTTATCACCCTTTGTTAAGGGGTAACAAGGACTTTGGAAAAGAGGGGTAGGAGAGATTTTAAGGTGGAACCCTCATGCCGACAGGTCGGCATAAAGGGGAATGAAAATTAGGCGGGACAGGAATGTCCCGCCTATCGATAGGTGGGGTTTTCTAAGTCCGTAGAAGATATTTCCGGAGCAAATAGAGTAATGGGATGATAAAAGGCTATATACTGGAAGAATATAGATACCCCCGATGGACATTGCCTGTAGCAGTCTCGCTGGCAATCCACCTGCTGGTAGGATTGTTAATCCTTCTGACCCCTGTGCAGAAAAAAGAAAGCGACACGCCCTTTATAACCCGTCTTGTATCGCCTGATGAGATAAAGGAGTCTTCTCGCCCTACGGCTATCCCAAAGGAGGTCTCCAAAAAGGGTCAAAGACACTACTTCCCTCAGAAGTCTCCGACTTCTGGGGATTATGGTCCTGAAGGGTCATTGCCTCAGATCAGGCCCTCTACCCCTCCACTTAACCCCCTCACTGCACCGACCCCAGAATCCGGCACAGGGGATTTAAGTGCAGGGGATAGGGGCGTCGAGGCCCGTCAGGAGGTTAAGGGAGGCCCTCCGGCGATCGAGTCGCAGAAAAGGCAGGGCGTGACGAATGCCCCGATGCCGCTAAGGGAGAAACTGTTTGATAGAGAAATTGTTGAGAGATTTGCAAAAAGGGAGGATGTTAGAAGGGACAATGGCATCACATTTGAGACAAAAGAGCTTAAATATTATACCTATATGATGCGACTGAAGGAGAGGATAGAGGGGATATGGAAATACCCTAATGAAGCAGCATCGAGAGGCATCTATGGCGACCTTTATATAAGGTTCACGATAAATAAGAATGGGATGCTCGGCGATACAGAGCTTGTAAGGACATCTGGTCACAGGAGCCTTGATGAGGCAGCCATGAAGGCCCTGAAGGAAGCAGAGCCCTTCTGGCCCCTTCCAGATGAGTGGGGGAAGGACGCCATTACCATTACAGGCCATTTTGTATACTCCCTCTATGGGACATATATAAGATAAGACTGAGGCTGAGTCCTTTCATGGACCCGGTGATCTTGTGGCTAATGGGATTGGGTTATAATTAATCATGGGACCTAAACTGTATCTGAGGGTTGGCGATAGGGTCAAACATATAAGGTATCACTCCTGGGGTAATGGAAGGGTGGTTGAAGAAAGCCACTCAAGCCTTGCTGGTGGATTCTGTCTTGTCAGGGTTCTATTCGAGGATGGGATAGAGAGGGCATTTATCAACGACCTCGATAATGAGTGCTGCTGCTATTATGCAGGGTTGCGCCTGCTTTAAATGTTAAGTTCTAAGTTAGGTTTTTAGTATAAGCATAAAATATTAAAGAAAAATCTTGACAAACATTTAAGAGGATGCTTTAATTTATTATGATCCATCTCGAGGGTTTAAGTACTGAGAAGCCGTCTGTCCTTCTGGTGGATGACATGCTGTCCAATCTCGAATTACTCGAAACAGTATTTGCGGGGGCCGGCTTTGATGTATTCACCGCTCCAGATGCCTACTCAGCACTCAACATCTTCGAATCCAGTAGGATAGACATTGCGATACTCGATGTAATGATGCCCGGCATGGATGGTTATGAGCTCTGCAGGCGATTAAAGAACTCCAATGGAAGGCAGTTTTTCCCCGTCATCCTCCTTACTGCCCTCACAGATAGACAGAGCAGGATAACAGGTCTTGAGTGCGGGGCTGATGACTTTATAAGCAAACCTTTTGATGCAACGGAACTGATTACAAAGGTAAGGTCCCTCCTGAGGTTAAAGGCCCTTTACGATGAGCTTGAGCATTCAGAAAATATCATACTCACCCTTGCTGTAGCGATGGAGTCGAGAGACCCCTATACCAGGGGGCATTCAACGAGGGTTGGTGAGGTCTCCATGTCCTTTGCTTCATTCCTCGGCCTCGGCAGAAAAGAGCAGGAACAGATGAAAAAGGCAGGTATACTTCACGACATAGGTAAGTTAGGATTGAGTTCGGAGATCCTCTGCAAAGGGGGCAGTCTCACAGATGAAGAGTTTGAGACTGTAAAACGGCATACTATAATTGGAGAGGAGATATGCAGGCCCCTCGTCTCCCTGAAATGGGCGCTGCCTGCGATAAGGAGTCATCACGAGAGGTGGGATGGCAGTGGTTTCCCTGACGGCCTCTCAGGAGAGGATATACCTCTTAATGCGAGGATACTCTCCATCGCTGACTCCTTCGATGCCATGGTCTCAAAACGACCCTACAGAAAGGGCCGGTCAGTCGATGCGGTCATAGAGATATTCAGACACGAAAGGTATAGCGGACAATGGGACCCGAACCTTGTTGAGTACTTTATCGATATGATAACCAGGACGGAGGCAGAGAGGATAATGGGATGGCTAAACTCGCAATAGCCGGAGGCAACATTGCCGGCAGCACCATGATCTCGATGCTCAGGGGAGACCCTGAGGTAGAGGTTGTCGGGATTTATGAAAGAGACCCGGAGGCCCCCGGGGCGCTCCTTGCGCAGAAATGGGGCATTCCTGTCTTTGAAGACATCAATATCCTTGCCACCGCAGTCAGACCAGAGGTCATTATCAATCTTACAGGTGATGCAAAACTTAGCGAAACCATGAGGACCCTCTTTAGCAGGATAGATGTTATCGATGCAAAGGCTGCAAGGCTCCTCTGGAGGGCCATGGAGAGATATAAGAAAGCGATGATCGAGCTCTACAAAACATCAGAGGATAGAAAAAGGCTCCTCGCAATTGCAGAGTATGTTTACAGGACAGATAATCTCAATGAGCTTATGGAGTTTATCCTCTCAATGGCCCTTGAGATGAGTGATTCACCTGCAGGCAGCATAGCGATGGTAGAGGGGGATGAGATGCACCTTATTGCATCAAAGGGACTCGGCAAGAGATTTACAGAGAACAGGCGCTGGAAGGTAATGCAGGGCGGCTTAACGGATATGGTTCTCAGCAAAAAAGAGATGGTCGTGATAAATGATGTGCTGAAGGTGGATTATATAAACAATCCTGCACTTATAGATGAAGGGATAAGGGCGATTCTCATATCTCCCCTTTTTCTTGACGGCCTTGTCTGCGGGATGATCTATCTTGATGACTTTAAGCCAAGGCAGTTTTCAGAGAGGCAGAGGCAGGCCATCGCCATCCTGGCAGAGATCGTAGGTCTTGCCCTTAGCAGACTGAGACTCAGCAAAAGGCTTAAGGAGAGGGAGGTCGAGCTTTCTGATATTAGTGAGAGGTTAGAGGTAAGGGTAATGGAAAGGACCGCTGAACTCGAAAGGGCAAATAGAGAGCTTGAGCGTGCAGGCCAGCTCAAGTCCAGATTTATAGCAAATATGAGCCATGAACTGAGGACACCCCTTAACTCTATCATAGGTTTTTCCAATGTCCTCATGGAAAAGACCTTCGGAGATCTCACGGAGAATCAGGAGAGATATGTCAAGAACATCAACTCATCGGGCAAGCACCTCCTCGAGATCATAAACAATGTCCTTGACATAGCAAAGATAGAGGCAGGCAAATACGATATGTGCTATGAGAGCTTCCGTGTGGAGGATGTCGTCTCCGAGGTATTCAGCATAATGAAGCCGATGGCCGACAGGAAATCCATCGACCTCAATCTTCTCATAAGCGATGATGCCGATTCCATAACAGCAGACAGGGTCAAGCTCAAGCAGGTGCTTTATAATCTCCTGTCGAATGCAATAAAATTTACTCCCGAGGGTGGTGAGGTTGGCGTCACCGTCGAAAAGGAAATGGGGAGAGGCGATTCAGAAGGCCATGAATTTCTGAGATTCTCTGTATGGGATACAGGGATAGGTATAAGCTCTGAGGATAGAGAAAGGATATTCGATGAATTTGAGCAGGCAGACACTGCATTTTCGAGGCAGTATGGCGGTGCAGGCCTCGGCCTTGCCCTGTCAAAAAGGCTTGTCGAACTGCACGGTGGACGGATTACGCTGGAGAGTAAACTCGGCGAAGGGAGCAAATTTACTTTCTACATCCCCCTTACATTGCAGGCAATGGGGGAACAGGTAGAAGGGCTCGAGGCCGTCAGCCTGAACTACCCGTGGACTAAGGAGAAAGCACCATTGATACTCGTTGTAGAGGATGACCCCTCAAGCGCTGAACTCCTTACCATCCACCTCACCCAGGCAGGCTACAAGGTTGCACATGCCTTTGATGGCGAAGAGGCCGTAGAAAAGGCAAGGAAATTGAGGCCGTTTGCCATATTGCTCGATATAATGCTTCCTAAAAAGGATGGGTGGGAGGTGCTGCAGTCACTGAAGGGTGATGAGGTAACATCCAGCATCCCTGTCCTCATACATTCCATCATCGACAATAAGGATCTTGCCTTTGCCCTTGGTGCAACAGACTATCTTCTGAAACCCCTCGACAGGGATGCCCTTCTGGATAAACTCCATGGGCTTGGCATGGCATCGGGGAGAAGATATCCGACTACCGTGCTGATAATAGAATCAGGCGGAGATGGGAATTACCTGAAGGAATACCTCAACCCCCAGGAATTCCTTGTATACTCGGCAATGGAGGGCAAGAGAGGGGTTGAGCTTGCTACAGCATTGAGGCCTGATGTGATACTTCTCGACTTTGAACTCCCTGATATGCTCGGCTTTGAAGCGGTGAGGGAGCTGAAGGAGAATCCCCCAACAAGGAACATTCCTATATTCATCCTTACAGAAAAGGACATATCAGTAGAGGATAGGATCAGCCTTGTGGGGGAGATAGAGCGGGTAATAAAGAAGCACAGATTTGATATAAACGAGCTCATCGACCACATAATGGAGATCGAGGTCCTTTACCCCAAGAGGGCAGGTCTCGTGGATGAGCTGACAGGCCTCTTCAGCCACAGGTATTTTCAGATCAGATTGGCCCAGGAGATTGAAAGGGCAGTGAGATACAAGCAGCCTCTTAACCTCATGATCCTTGATGTGGACTCTTTCGGTCAATATATAAAGGACTACGGACAACAGCAGGGAGATAATGTCCTGAGGAAGATTGCAGAGCTTTTGAGAAAGAACATAAGGGGTTCTGATGTTGTTGTGCGGTATGGGGGAGATTCCTTTGCCATAATTCTCCCGAATACAGTCCTTTCGGCAGCCCTCTCTCTCGGCAATCGGTTTAATGCCATAATAAGGAATTATCCCTTTGTTCACGGAGACAGCCAGCCCAAGGGAAAGATAACTGCCAGCGTGGGGCTTACATTCCTTGACGGCCAGACCACAGAGGATTTTATCCTGTGCTGTGAAAGTGCCCTTGCCCAGGCGATTAAAAGAGGCGGGGACAGGGTCGAGATATACTCCAGGGAACTGGATAAAGAAAAGATAGGTTTGACAGATTAAAACCTCCAAAAGGGTGGGGTCAGTGCAGGTCTTGCAATACGACATGAATAATGTTGCATCGTTCTGATTTCAGACCTCGGATAGCAAACAATTCTGTAATTATTATAAAATATAGTTTGATGTTTGATTAAAACTAAATTAAATTAATTGAAGGGGTAAGAGGTGTTTGCTTCTTTAAATCTCAAACAACCACTACTGCACAACATAAATTTTACTGTTGATGAGACCATTAAGAATATATCTGATTCGATAAAGAGATGGCTTGTTATATTAACATTCGGAGCTATTATTATTGTCGGACTCATCCCTTTAAGCAAGTTTTTTATCAAAAGTTTCTTTAGTGAACATACCTTCTGGGTGAACGCTCCAACACATTCATTTCTTGAAGCATTTTATGCATTGATATCTATTATTATCGGACTAATTTTATCATTGGAATATCTTTCTTCTGGTAAGGCAAAAAGTCTCTTCCTTACTTTCGCTTTTTTCTCTATGGGGATCCTCGATTTTTTCCATGCCTTTTCTGAATACTGCCATAACATGTTTGTGTGGTTCCATTCATCCGGGGCCTTTTTTGGATCTTTATTTTTCTTCTTATCACTTTTAATTGTGGAGAAGAATAACGATGACAATAACAGTTATGCCCTTTTAAAAAGGAAGTTCTACATACTTCTGGGGGTTACTTTAATAGTTGTTTTTGCTTTACTTTCTATTAGATTTTACTATCTTATACCGGATGCTCTCGTAACACACTTACCGCATCATACCCCTGTGACCATGGCAAAGGGCCAATTCAGCTATGTTATTTATTGCATAAATTTTCTGTCCAGTATATTTTTCTTAATAGCGGGCCTAACCTTTATCAGGGGATTTCTGCAAAGTAACGATGTAATTTACCAAATCTTTGCTACAGCGGCGTTACTCTTATTTGGGAGTGAGCTATCATTTGTCTTTTCAAAATTGTGGGATCCTGTATGGTGGTATTGGCATTTTATAAAGGTGCTCATAGCTACAGGTCTTCTGTTAGGGCTGGTTTATGGTTTCATGCAGACACTTTTTAGACTTAACAAATCCCGAGCTAAATTAACAGAATTGATTGAAACAATAAAAAAGAAGAATATTGAAATTATGGATGCTTATGAAAGATTAAAGGAAACACAAAAACGTCTGAAAGAATCCGAGAAGCTCGCATCAATGGGTAAGATGGCAGCCGCTTTGGCTCATGAGATAAGAAATCCTTTAGGAGCAATTACAAATTCAGTAGAGGTCTTAAAGAGGTGTGGGTCGTACAGTTCAGACGAATTGGAACTTATTTATATAGTGGAAACCGAACTCGAAAGATTAAATAAACTTACCGAGGACTTTCTTTCTTTTTCAAGGTCTTTTAGACTAAAAAAGACTGAGACAAACATTCATTCTATAGTAGAAGATGTCTTTTCTTTATTACATCTTGACAAGAAGGAGTCTGGGGTAAGGATTGTTAAATTCTTTGATCCTGACATTCCGATGCTTCTGACTGATAGAAACTATATCAAACAGGCTCTGCTGAATATTTTTCTGAATTCGATAGAGTCAATGCCAGACGGAGGGGATTTGATCATCAGCACAAGGTATAAACCACTGGAAAGTGAAGTAGAATTGGTGGTCGAGGACTCAGGGGTAGGGATGTCTCCAGAGACCATTTCTCGTGCATTTGAGCCTTTCTTCACCACAAAAGAAAAGGGGCTCGGCATCGGGCTTAATATTGCACAGAAAATTGTTCATGAACATGGTGGATACATAACGGTATCGAGCAAGGTTGGGGAGGGGACAACGGTGATATTACATTTACCTGTTATTATTGGTGAGAAAACATTTTTAAAAGACACAGAGGAGCCTTGGTTACAACGGCATTGACGCACAAAATTCTTATAGTAGATGATCAGGCAGGAATGAGGAGAAGCCTCTCGATACTCCTTAAGAAGGCTGGCTTTTTAGCGGAGGAAGCAGAAAATGGAGAACAGGCTATCGAACTTCTCGCCAAAGATCATTTTGATGCTGTTATTGCCGATCTCAAGATGTCACCAGGCACAGGGCTTGATCTTCTTCTGTATGTTAAAGAGAGGTATCCTTCTACAGAGGTAATCATAATGACAGGATATGGCACGGTTGAGTCTGCTGTGCTTGCTATGAAGATGGGCGCCTTTGACTATATCTCAAAGCCTTTCAAGTATGAAGAGATCCTTCACAGGGTGAGAAAGGCTATTAACAATGTTTATGACAAAAGGGATATTGATTCATTTTTGAATAGTTATAAAAGAGAGGGAGAAAACCTTCCGTTTATTGGCAAAAGCAGACAGGTTCAGGCTGTGGTGTCTCTTATAAAGAAGGCATCAGAAGTTGATCTACCCGTATTAATTACAGGCGAGACAGGCACGGGAAAGACCTTAGCGGCTAAGACCATTCATGCCCTCAGTAAAAGGGCTAACAAGCCATTTATCTCTATAAACTGTGCTGCAGTACCAGAAAATTTATTCGAAAGTGAATTATTCGGACATATTCGTGGGGCTTTTACAGGAGCATATCTTGAAAGAAAAGGATTGATAGAAGAGGCAGATGAGGGGTCTATTTTATTAGATGAAATAGGTAGTATGCCAATCACTATACAAACAAAACTTCTTGATGTTTTGCAAGATCGACATATCCGAAGAGTAGGCAGTAATAAGAGCAAAAGAATAGATGTCAGGATATTGGCTGCCACAAATACAGACCTCGAACATGCTGTAAAAGAAGGAAGATTTCGAGAGGACCTTTACTATAGGATAAATGTAATCCGTATACACCTACCACCTCTTCGAGAGCATAAAGAGGACATCCCGCTACTTGCCCAGTATTTTCTTGATCCCTGCAAAAAAGAGCTTAGCAGGCCTGACCTTAAGTTCTCTAATGGTGCCCTCGACTTTTTGTATACTCACGATTATCATGGAAATATAAGAGAACTCCAGAACATCATATGGCGTGCAGCGGCGTTATGTCAGGACTCACTTATAAAGAAAGAAGATTTAGCTCTTGGCTTTACGGTGCAGCTGTTTAATGTACAGGAATCGCAGTCTGATGACTATGGCGGACCAAAAACATTTGAAGAATGGGAAAGGGATTTGCTGGTGAAAACTATTGAAAAGCACTCCCATAACCTTACCAAAGTGTGCAAAGAGCTCGGAATAGGCAGGACAACACTCTGGAGGAAGATGAAGAAGTACGACATAAGTTGATTATTTATCTTTTTCTGAGAACCATTTTATAAGATCACCTGTGATAAGAAATTGATCTCCTTCTTCATTTCTTACGAGTTGATAAAATGGGCACTTTCTGCAATCTTCGTATTTTTTTGCAAAACTACCCTCAATCTCACCTCCACACATAGTTCCGGCAACTATCCAGCAAACCCTTCCCGCATTAATACCACCATGAGCGCCGTTCAGGTGATCATAAAGCGGGACAGGACATACCCCGAGTTCTTTTACTTTTTGCCCTCCTGGCTCTCTGCCGCACTTCATAACTTCCCAGCAGTTTTTTTTCCTCTTCTTAATTTTCATTACATACCCTCCCTGAGGATCCATATGTTTGTTTTCGGTCTTAACCAATAAAAAAACTCTCCAGAATCAATAAGGTCTTTAGACGACCCTTTAATGTGGAAGATTACTCTGTATGTGAATAACAGATTAATATCGCCTTCAAAGTTTCTATACACATTCTCAATAGGGATGTTTATAAGTGTCTGAATCTCTTTTTGCGAAGCGGACAGAACGAAACCCTGAGGGTTCAGCCCTCTGCCCTTCAATTCTCTCCACTGACCGATAATTTCGGTCTGAATATAAAACTTACATTCGAGTTCATCAATTGAAACTGACTTATCGGTTTTGTTAATAAGGAGTATTCTCACTTCATAATCCTCATTCCCTCGATAAAAAATATCCTTTATCGTAACATTTATATATCTATTGCCATTCGCCTTTGTATATACACGATCAGAGTTAATTGCTGTACTGAAGAGAATTGGAAAGAATAATATAAAAACCTTTACTTTAGAAGTTCTTAGTTTCATTGCCAGTGACCCTTAAGAGGTCTTTTGTATTTTCCTTTCAACTTTGATAATTTTATAGGGGCAAGGGTCAGGTCTACACACTTGTGTGTAAACCTGACCTTTACTTCAATTGACTTTGCACACAAGTGTGTAGACCTGACCCTTTACCTTGATTCCTACTTAACAACCTTCACATCAAAAACACCCGTATCCTCTTTTCCATTCTTTTTTATTCTTATATATACCTCCCAATCTCCAGGCATGCTGAAATTCACTCCTTCCATAATATATACTCCCTTCGCAATCTCTTTGATAATCGGCATCTCGGTTACCCCATGTTCATGCTTTGGCATCCATGGGATAACCTCTATGGCAAGTTTTTCTCCAACAGGCTTTCCTGTCTTGCTGTCAGCGGTCATTATTTTAAACGTATTCTTGCCAACCCTGATCGGCTTTGTTACAGCCTCTACTGTTAAGAGATAGAACCCTTGTTCTGTAACTACCTGTTTCTTATCGAATGCGTATAGGATAGAAGTTAATATCAGGATCAGCATTACACTGATTGCTACCGTGCAATTATAAACACATTTTTTCATCTTAACCTCCTACTGGTTTTATTTATAAATTAATGTGGCGGCATTGGTATCATGACCGGTACCTTATTATCAGGAAATTTGAGTTCCTTAGAAATTAGTTCTTTATTAACAAAATAAGGTTTCAGGTAGATATATACATCGGTATATCTCTCTACAACCTCCTCCTCTTTAAATGCGCTCTCAGGTAATACGAAGAAGGAGATGTGAAACCTCACATGCATATAATAGGGCATCATATAATAGGTATACTTAATATTGCGGTTTATGGTTATGACCTTTTTATAAAGATGTATGCCATGATCAAGTCTGTATATCTGCTCTTTCTTTTCATTTTTGTCTTCATGAACTGGCACTTCTGTCCAGAATGTGCCTGTTTGCACGTATGCCTTGACTTCAGGATGTGTGATATATACAGGTTCATCGGTTAAATTTTCTACTTTTATTATTGCCTCATACTTTTCCGGCTTATCCTTTATGTCTTTTACATCACTTATATCAGGGAAGATCATAAAGAAGGCAAGCTTCTCGAGCCTTTCCCTCTTTGCTTCTCTTTCACGGATGATCGCCCTCTCTTTACTACCGATATACTGGTCAACAAGGAAAAGGAGAAGTAATATTCCAAAGATAACCGTTATTGCCTTTCTTTTTCTGGCTATCATTGAGTAACCTTTCATTTCTTTCCCTCTCACTTATTTCCATATCCTAAAAGCCGTTATAGGTATGTAAACGGGGACCTTTGTATCCCCAAAGTCGATTGCCTTCCTGATCTCCTTGTCGCTCACAAAGTATGGTTTGAGATAGACATATGTAGTTGATTTCCGTTCTACAACATCATCGCCTTTGAATCCACTTTCAGGCAATACATACATGGATATATGAAACCTTACATGCATGTACTCAGGCAAAAGGTTTTTGTTATATGGTATAGATCTGTTAACTGTTATCCATTTTTTATAAAAGATATAGCTCTCTGGTTCGATCTTATATACCTGCCTTGTTTTATGGGGTTCCGTATCCTGAACAGGGACCTCTGACCATGAAATTTCTCCTGTCTGTATGTAAGCCTTTATGTGTGGATGGGATATATATACAGGTTCATTAGCAACATTATCTATCCTTAGCAATGCCTCGTATCTTCCTGTCTTTTTGATATTATCCGTCTCCTTTATGTCACGAATCTCGGCAGAAAGCATGTAGAATGCCTGCCTCTCGAGCCTTTTGATCTTTGTCTCCCTTTCGTCAATAATTGCCTGTTGCCTTTTGCCAATAAAGAAATCAGTGATAAGAACAACTACAATTATGCCTGCAAAATATAAAACTAATTTTTTCTTTCCAATCCCTTTAAAGTACTTCACTGCTACCTCTCCCCGGCAGAGGCTGATTGTTTAGCGCAGAATTATCGGTGGGTGGACAATCCGGGGGTTGATATTTAAAAGAACACCATCCTTTAAATATGCTATTCTATCCGCAAAATTTGCTATCTCAAGATCATGCGTTGAAACTACGACAGTAATCCCCTTTTCCTCGGTTAGTCTTCTAAAGGTTTTTATCACAAAGAGTCTGTTTTCTCTGTCAAGATTGGCTGTTGGTTCATCTGCCAGGATCATCGAAGGCTTTGTTATTAATGCCCGCGCAATTGCAACTCTTTGATTTTCACCACCGCTTAGCTGGTTTGGCATATGGTAGACCCTGTGTTCCAAACCCAGAGATTTTATTATTTTTATAGCCTCTTCCTTTATATTTTTCGAGTTATTTCTGGGTTTAAAGAAATTAAAAGGCAGAAGGGTATTTTCAAGGACATTTAGCATCCTGAGCGGTCTTGCATCCTGAAAGACAAAACTGAATTTCTCTCGCCTGAAATTAACGAGTTGCTGCTCTGAGAGAACGTCGATACGAATGTCCTCAAGCCATACCTCACCCCTCGTCGGTCTATCAAGGGCCCCCATTATATTGAGGAGCGTCGTCTTACCAGAACCACTCGGGCCTACTAATGCTATTAGTTCCCCCTTGCTGAGGGTTAACGAGACATCTTGGAGGGCTACTACATCACCTGCGTCGGTATTGAATATCTTTGTCACACTCTTCAGTTCTAAGAGGGGTCTTTCAATGACAATATCCCTGTTCATTCATACCTCCCATTGCGTTCTAAAGGTCTCGGTTATTTTTATCTTTGAGAGCTTGTAGGTAGGGTAAAAACTTGACAATAGACTACATAAAATACCTATAAACAATGTAACCACAAACAGCATTATGTTTATTCTTATTCCTGATCCGATCTTTAGAAGGAATGAATCCAATAGGTAAGTCATTAATATGCCGATGGAATATCCGACCATACCGCCAGCAAGTCCTATGATAAGGTATTCATAGAGGAACAGCTTGAAGAGTTGCGACCACGATGCACCTGCTGATTTCAACAGTCCTATCTCTCTTACCCTCGAATATAATGATGAGGTTACGATATTAAATATCGAAAAGATGCTGATGATAACTGTTGCAATGACAATGGAGATCAGAAATTTGAATGTCTTTTTTAGCATTATATATTTCATTGTGCTGAATTGCTGAGGTGAAAGGGCCTTTATATTAGGGATGCCTCTATTTAACTCCTCTATTGTTAAACGGAGTAGCCTCTCATCTCTGTCCAGTGATACATTCTGAAGATTTATAACCGATACCAGCCCCTTTTTCCCGAAGATTTGTTGTGCTGTTCCGAGAAATGCAAAGACCATATGGTCCTCAGGCGAGTTGTGCTCTTTGAAAATGCCTACGATATTGAACCCTTTATTATTGATGGTCACATAATCTCCCGAAGACAGTTTTAATACCCTGGCAAGTGCCCTTCCAGCAACTGCTTCGTAGTCCCTTTCAGGCCATCTACCTTCTATGAGATTCCACGAAGGTCTTGCATCTAATTCGGCCTTAAAATCTATCCCTGCCAATATTGAAGTTGTCCGTGAGTTTTTACTATTAATCTCGGTTTTTATATAAAGCCGTGGCGCCATGATTATTGGGTCTTTGTCGGTCTGAAGAATTCGCATTATTATCTCCTTTACAGATATAATAGATGCCTCAGAGATATATTCATCCACGACCACCCCTAACTGATCGATCCTGTCAGTGCTTATGCTCTTCGGCTGGATCATTATGGTGAAACCAAATTTCGATGCAAGATTAGATAGAGATGTATCAGCATTACTAATAGTTGATATGATAGTACTAAGAATGGCGACAGGCATAACAACAGCTATAAGCATGTAGATAGATTTTCCTTTTCGCCTCATGATGTCTTTTATAGCCAGGGATAGAATATCCATTTTAGATCTCCCATTGGGTTCTGAAGGTCTCTGTTATCTTGATCTTTGAGAGTTTATAGGCAGGGTAGATTATCGCTGCAAGGCTACAGATGACCCCGAATATCAAGGCTCTCCAGATATATTCGGGATTAAGCTTTATTATCGCTTTTATCCCGAGGAGGGAATTTAAGATATAAGCAAGCCCAATGCCCACTGTATATCCCACAATCCCTGCGGTTAACCCCAGGATTAACTGTTCGTAGAGGAATATCCTCAAAAGCTGGAATCCTGAAGCCCCTACTGCCTTTAGCATCCCGATCTCCCTGACCCTGGCATACAGGGATCCTGTGACAGTATTGAATATAGAGAATATACCCACAGCAATAGTTGATATGATAACTGCCAGGAGGAATTTATAAAGCATGTTAAAGAAATCGAACTGAACCTGCGCAACATCAAGTTGTGATACAGCAGTTATCCCAGTTATTGTCTTGTTTAGTTCTACCATGGCATCTCCTACAGGACATTGAGGGCACATGGCTCTTACGCTCAATAATGAAACAAGACCCTTTTTATTGAATATCTTCTGGGCGGTCTTTAACGGAATGAATAACATATAGTCATCTGGAGAGTTGGTCTCCTCAAGCACACCTAATATTCTTAACTCCATGTTATTTATAGTTATCCTGTCGCCTGTTTTATATCCAAGGGCTGTTGATAGGGAACCACCAATCAATGCTTCATCCTCATGGACTTCCCTCAGTCGTGTCGCATCAGTCGGCCATTCGCCGCTTGAGAGATTCCACCAGAACCGCACGAAGTATTCCTTGTCGAATTCTACCCCTGCAACTATTATATCTTTATCTTTAAACCTTACCTTCTCATAAAGCCTTGGGGCCCATGTGGGTGGTTCGATCCTGATTTCCTTCTCTATACTCCCAATACTTGTCAGGAGAGTTCCTCTCTTTTCCCAGCCTGATTGTATGGCCTTATCATAGAGTTTTTTTATCTCCGGGATGACCGTCTCTGGTATATATTTCCCTATGACAACTTCCGTGGTGGTCAGGTTACCTAAAGATGTTGCGTTCTCTTCTGTTATAGCTGGCTTAACGGTAAGTGTATGACCTGTTTTTGCTATAACCTCGAGGATCGTTTTATTTGCAGAGTTGCCTACTATTGTTAGAGAAGTAATCAGGGCTATGGACACCACTATAGCCAGCATAAGCAAGGCATTCCTTTGAGGTCTCCTTATTAGTTCTTTTATGGCAAGCCTGAACACCCTCATATTCTTTTACTTATGTCCACCCATAAGTATTTCAACAGGGTCAGCAATATCCCTCTGAACGAGTCCATCTTTCATTACAATCACCTTCTTTGCCTTCTGCATCCATGATAGGCTGTGGCTGACGACTATTATCGTCTTTTTATATACTTCATTTATGTTTCGGAATATCTCTATCACCTCATGTTCAGTTCGTATATCCAGTTCTCCTGTTGGTTCATCGGCAAGTATTATATCAGGGTCATTTATCAGTGACCTTGCTATCGCTACCCTTCTCTGTTCTCCACCTGATAGTTCGGAAGGGTAGGAATTCAGCTTATCAGCCATATTAAGGTCAGAGAGGATTGAGTGTGCTTTAGATTGCAATGCCTTTCTGTCTTTTTTTGCTTTTTTGCTGAATATAACAGGCATGAGAACATTATTTAATACATTCAGGGACGGTAAAAGGCTGAAAGATTGAAAGATAAACCCAATTTTTTTGTTCCTGAAGCGGGAAAGCTCTTTATCCCCGAGATCCCAAAGGTCAATACCTTCTATATAGACCTTGCCCAGAGATGGACGAGTCAGACCTCCTATCATGCTTATAAGGGTTGTTTTGCCTGAACCTGAGTGCCCAAGTATTACAATAAAGTCTCCCCTCGGGACCTGAAGGCTTACCCCTTTTACCGCCTCTATTTTTTGGTTACCGACATGATAAATCTTCTGTAATTCAATTGCCTGAATAAATCCATCCATTTATAACCCCTGTTTCATGGTCTCGTGAGGGTCTATCCTTATTGCCACGAGAGCAGGATATGTTGAACCGCTAATACCCATTATAAAGGCCATGATTATGGCTAACAGAGCTAATCCTGCAATGATCTCAACCGGTGGAAGCATAAATGGGATATTGAGGAGTCTCAGGTAAAATATGATCGTCCTGTGGAAGATTTTTAGAAGAATCCCGCCCACGATCATTCCTAACAATCCGCTGAGTAATGTAACCATTGTCGATTCATAAACAATAAGTTTGAATATGGAGTTCTTTGTTGCACCTATCGCCCTCATTATGCCTAACTCCCTTCTCCTTTCATTTACCACAGCAGAGAATATTGCATTGATCATCAGCACATTTGACAAGACCAGCACAACTATCAAGACCATCACACCAAAGAATACCGCAACGGTTGTCTGGCGTGCTGATGTCTGGATATTTCCTGTAGTTACGACCTTAAGTTCAGGATGGCCTTTCAGAATAGAAAAGGTGATGAATGGTATTTTAGCCCCTACAGAAAGCTGCACCAACACACCTGATATCTTGTCTTTGAAGGGCTTTAGTGGCTGAATAGATGGATCGGTTTGGGATTTTTCTGACATCTCATACGCCTTTTTTATATGAAAGAATACTGCATTATCATAAAGACCTATACCTGTCCTTTCAAGCTGTCCCCAAACTGTTAGAGGAACCCCGAAGAACTTAAGCCTGTCGCCTAAGTTCCACGGTAACATTCCACCTACGATCGCCCCATCATCGGGAAAAGAGTCGCCCATTTTTTTAACTACCCACGGCATTACTGTAAAGTCATTGGACGGATCAAAACCGATCAGAAAGGAGTTACCGACCACACAGCAATCCCCTGTTGCACTTGTAAGGAATACCTGACCCGAGGCCTTCTTAATACCCTTTAAGGTACGTATTTCTTCAAGGACAGACCTATCCATGTAAAAGGTGGAGGGCTCTCCTGTCAATAGTGCAGATTTAAGATTGACAAGGGACTCCTTTGGAATTACTAAGAGATCTGCACCCAGCTTCGAGAGCCCCCTCTCAAGGCTATAGTATATTCCGGCAATCAAGATAGAGCTTGCAAATAATACCCCTATTACTATACTTACGCCAATAAGTATGATATAAAGCCTCAGGTGCTTCACCTGGAGGTTCTGGTAGGCAAGTCTTGATAGGGATGTGACCATTATAGACCTTCGCTCCTTCTTTTGTTTTAAGGTTCAAGTGTCCCTGAGGGAGATTACTCCCCCAGGGATGTAAAATCGACTTGTCTACTTTTTATGTTGTTGTACAGCGAGAAATAGCCAAATCTTTAAGTGTTCTGGGTACAATGCAGGAGTCGTGGTGTCCGAGGGGGCTTGGCAGATACCCGTAAAATTTATCATCCTTTGCGCGTATTACATATAACCCGCACTTTGTTTTCTGGTAGCCGCTATAGACGCCAATTAGCCACTTTCCGTCATATGTATATGCAACTGTATGAGTATCTGGTCCAATATTAATCGTCTTTATAATCTTCCAGTTGCGTGTATCCACTATGGCAATACCGTTTGTGGTTGGGGTAGGCCACCAGAGTGTAAAGGCCATTTTCTTTCCGTCAGGTGTAAAGGCCATGTGGAACGGGTTAGGGTATGCTCCTCTCCATGAAGGGTCTCCAAGTCCTGCGATTCTTTTCCATGTTGTCGGATCTTTTTGGTTTGAAGTGTCAAACACCGCCATTATATTCTCTTTTGCGTTGTTCATCACTATCATACGATCCCCTGTCGGATTATACCCTGCTTGGTGGGCAGGTGTTGGCACAAATGGGAACTTTGCTGTCCATTCATCTGATGATACTTTATTCAATGGAATCTGGTAATCTTGTTTTGCAAACTTCTCACTTCCAACACAAATTGCCCTCGGTTCCCATGTCTTTGTATCAAAGACAACCGCACATCCAGGTAGTCTAAGGGCGGCAATCGCATAATTTTTGTTATGAGCATCCCAGCATACGGAGTCCAATGCCACGGCATGCTTTACTCTCGGCCCTGGAACCTTTCCCTGTTCTGCGAAGAGCTCACCGCCTGGAACAAGCTCCCAATCAAGCTTTAGCCCTTTCAATCCTTTAAGATCATAAGGTGGGTGCAGTTTTCTGATTCTTAGTGTTCCGCCATCGCTCCATGCCCTTGAGAGTTCCGAGTTGTTATATTCCCAGTCAAAGAATACAGCAGCTTCCACACTTGAATGACTCCTTCCTTCACCTTTTCTGAATATAGCAAAAATGTCCTTTTGCCCATCAGCAACAGCAAAACGATGATTATCCGGTGCAACGTTTACATGAACACCAAGGCCAATTCCTGTTGTCTCGGCAACGTCTTCGAGAATCTCCATCTTGGTTCCGTCGTATTTGATCCTCCAGATATTGAATCCCTCTGCAGGTTCCTTTACTGAAGTTGGTATCCCGTATATGTAAAGGTTTTTACCACCCTGGGAGTCAAGTATAAACTCAAATTCCTTGTACGGATCTGGAGATGCAAAGGCAGCAATATGGTGCGGAATAGGAGTCCTATTCCCTGCCCAGTTAGAAAAGTTCAAGAAGGCAAGACATTCACCGGTGGACATATCATATGCTGCAACTAATCCAGCAAACTTCCCTGGGACAAGGTAAATATATTTTCCAAATTGTTTAAATACATCCTGAAATGTCGGTTCCCCAAAGATCGCAGCCTCAGCCCTTCCTACGCCTAACGAAGAACCACCGAGACCCAATTTAGAGCCGATGCCTGCCACAATTGCTCCTGCAACTCCTCCTTTCAACAAACTTCTTCTTGTTATACCCATATTAACCTCCCCTTTCAAAAATATTTAATTTAAACTAAGTTTCTGAGAAAAACCACTCCCACTACTACTGTAGTTACAATATTACACTTATAATTTTCACTCCCATCACCTCCCTTTTTATCAGATTAGTCCGTTCAATAATATAGAAGCTGCCCCCCCTGAACTGGAATCCAGCACAGCTAAAGACCCTGACATCCGGACCGGGGTCCCCAAAAAGTCTTTGATTTTTTGGGGTGCCCATTTTCCGCTACCATAAAACTATTGTTCTTGTGTTAATTGAACAATCTAATGATTATCAAGATATATGCCAATACGTAAAGCCTTAATAATTAAATTATCTTCAGGGGAAAATAGGATATTTGGCTTTTCTATATGGAATAGTGATGTTTCATTATGGAAATTTGCTGATGTTCTTAATGTTCTTGTGCGGGTTAAACAGTTTTGTTCAGGCAGATCGAGTTTCGACCCTGTTGTTTTAAATACCCAGGCCAAGATAGTCCTTGACAACCGGGGCTGGTAAAACTATGATTTTATCAGGATGGCACTTCTTCAGGTAGCACTCGATTTTATCGATCTCGATAAGGCCGTTGAGGTTGCAGGGGAGGTCTATCCCTATGCTGACATCATTGAGGCAGGCACACCGCTTATCAAATCAGAGGGCATCAGGGCGGTCAGCGTTCTCAAAAAAGGATTTCCTGATAAGCAGGTCTTTGCAGACCTGAAGATTATGGATGCAGGCGCACTCGAGGCGAGGATGGCATTTGAGGGCGGTGCTGATATGATAAGCGTCTGTGCACAGGCATCGGCAGAGACGATCCGTGAGGCCATAGAAGAGACGAGGAGATGGGATAGAGAAGTGATGATAGACCTCATAGGGTCGACCGCCTGGATTTCGAGGGCAGGGGAATTAAGTGACCTCTCTCCCGACTACTTCTGCATCCATACAGCTCTTGATGAACAGACGAAAGGCAGGAGACCCTTTGAAAGGCTGGAGGAATTCATAAGGGAGATAAAACTGCCATATTCAATTGCAGGGGGGATCAAGCCTGATGATATTCCCCTCATAATGCCCTTCAGGCCAGCGATCATTATAGTGGGAGGATATATCACGAGGGCAGAAGGCCCTGAGGCGGCTGCTAAGACAATCAAGATGGCAATAGAGGCCCATACAGTTAAGTAAGTGGGGGTGTTTTATGAGCTATTATCCGTTCATACTGGGAAAGATAAGAGAGGTTACAGACAGGATATCCGCTGAGGACTTTGATAACTTTGTTAACTTTATTATCAGGGCGCCGAGGATATATATGATTGGCGCTGGCCGCTCAGGCCTCGTTGCAAGGGCCTTCGGGATGAGGCTCGTCCATCTCAAAAAGAAGGTCTTCATTGTGGGAGAGACCATCACACCTGCAATGAGAAAGGGTGATGTCTTGATAGCCGTTTCTGGATCGGGGAAGACCACATGGGTGGTGGAGACTGCAAGGGCATCGAAGACCCTCGGCGGAAGGGTTGCTGCTATCACATGGGATCCGAACTCTGAGCTGGCGAGGCTTGCTGACACGGTCGTCCTTATAAGGTCTGAGGCCATTCCGAGGGAGATCACAGGCTATACAACAAGGGAGCTTATGGGCGTTCCCCTCCCCCCGCTTGGTTCACTCTTCGAGATTTCGACCCTCATCTTCTTTGAGGCGTGCGTCCTCGAATTAATGAACAGGCTCGGTATCGAGGAGGACGAGATGAGAAAGATACACGCAAATCTTTGAGGTTATGATATAATTAAGCCCCATGGAGACATGTCCGGTCTGCCAGCAGTTAGTAGATAGGTGCGTATGCTGTCCTGAATGCGGACATGTATGCCTGCTGGACCTGGGAGAAGCGTACTGCCCTGTATGTAAACCAGAACCAGAGGAACAGAGCACCCCAAAAAGTCAGAGACTTTTTGGGGACACCGGTGTGATTAAGGCAACGATAGAGGGTCTTAAAAAGATAAAGTGACAGATGTCGATGGAACAGCAAAAGATTGAACTGCCAGAGAGATTCCGCAAGTTACTTGTTCAGGTAGATATTGTCTTTCACATCATAGCAGCACTGCTACTGCTGATTGCATGTATTTTCATATTCTATTATGCAATGCTAAATATCCTTGAACCATCCCGCGACTCGATAATACACCTTGTAAATGATGTGCTTCTGGCCCTGATAATCCTTGAACTCCTCTGGACTGTTATCAGGTTTTTGAAAAGGCAGAAATTCATCCTTGGCCCCTTCCTTGCAATAGGTATAATAGCGGCTATAAGGAGGATACTCCTGATAGAGGCCCAGACCTCCTTTATGGAGCACGTGCCTGTAGAGAAACTTTATGAGATCGGGTTAAGCGCTGTTGTGATCCTAATCCTTATGCTTGCCTACTATCTGTCGGTTAAGGCCCAGAAGTTCGAACAATAGCTGCCAAAGGCTGAACAGGACAGATATTACAGACAAACTTAGTGCGACAGAGCGATAGCGCGACAGAGCGACCGTAAATTATGGAATAATTTATTCCTTAATAACCGTCGCACCGTCGCACGGTCGCACTGTACAGAGCACAGACATACAGACAACAGACAGTCTGTCTTCTGAAAGTCTGTTATCAATTGGCTACGGATCATGGACAGGAAAATAATGTGTGCTTTGTGATAAAATGTTAAAAGTTAAAAGTTCAAAAAAGGTGTGTGTGACGGAGAGATTTTCAATTTTCTATCTTTTTATGGAAATTGTCATAACGGACATAAAAGAGATCGAGTGCATTACCGACGCCCTTATCCTTCCATTGTGCGAAGGCGAAGGACCGATTCCTTACAGGGATATTGACTCTGCCCTGAGTGGCCTCATCGGCAGGGTTATGTCCTCAAGGGAATTCGAAGGCAGGCACAATCAGATCGCGCTCTTACACACACCTGATGATATAATAGGCCCGAGGAGGATCCTGCTTATAGGCCTTGGCAAAAGGGCAGAGATGACGGGAGAAGGTATCAGGCAGGCAGGGGGAAAGGCTGCGTCATACCTCGACAGTCTGGGGTTCAAAGGCGTCTCTCTTTCGACCCGCTACATAGCTTCCTTAATGCATTCACCAACAGTATTTATTGAAGGGATCCTGCTGTCGCTCTATAAGTTCAAGAAGTACAGAAAGGAGGATACAGAAGGGGGCATTGAGAAGCTGACAGTGCTGGGAAGGGTTGAAGATCTCGATAGGCCCATCAGGTGGATAGAGGCGGTCTCCCTGGGAGTCAATTTTGCACGGGACATGGTAAACACACCATCGAATGATATGACCCCGACCGCCCTGTCAGAGATTGCGAGGGGTCTTGCAAAAGATAAGGTCTCAGTCGAGATTCTCGAAAGAGAGGATGCTGAAAGGGAAGGCATGGGGGCATATCTATCAGTGGCAAGGGGCTCTATGGAGCCGCCTAAATTCGTTGTCCTGAGATACAACGGCGGTAATGGCCCGCCGATTGCCCTTATAGGCAAATCCATCACCTTTGACAGCGGTGGAATATCGATAAAGCCGTCTGAAGGAATGGAGAAGATGAAATATGACATGGCAGGCGGGGCCGTTGTCCTTGCTGTAATAAAGGTGGCATCTGAATATGAACTCCCCATCAATCTTATCGGCATACTGCCTGCAGCCGAAAACCTGCCAGGTGGCACCGCATCAAAACCCGGCGATATCGTGAAGACCATTAACGGCAAGACGGTTGAGATTATAAATACCGATGCCGAAGGAAGGCTCGCCCTTGCAGATGCCATAGGATATGCGAAAAAATTCAGGCCACGGGTTATAATAGACATAGCCACACTAACGGGTGCATGCTCCGTTGCACTCGGCAGTGAGGCAATCGCCATGATGGGCAATGATAGGGGATTGATGGATAAACTAAGGTCTATAGGGGATGAAACCTATGAGAGGGTCTGGCAGATGCCCCTCTATGATGAATACAGGGAATACCTGAAGAGCGACATTGCTGACATTAAAAACACAGGTGGTAAGACGGGTTCCCTTGTGACAGCAGCGTATTTCCTGAGGGAATTTGCAGGGGACACACCATGGGTCCATCTCGATATTGCAGGGACTGCCTGGGCCGAAAAGGAAAAACCATATATCCCAAGGGGTGCTACAGGCATAGGTGTGAGGCTTTTATTAAATCTTCTGAGGGAGATATGAAAATCTTTAAATTGCTAATAATCCTGTCTATCCTTCTGGTGCCCTCCCTTGCACTCGCATGGGGGCCGCTAACCCACATTTATCTCGGCAGCGAGATATTCTCACTCGGACCTTTTTTGCCGGCGACGATCTATGCCCTGCTCAGGAAGTACAGACATGACTTCCTTTACGGCAATCTCATGGCCGATATTATAATCGGCAAGAAATTCCTGCCGGAAGACAAAAACCCGCATAGCTGGGACACAGCATTGAACCTCCTTGAATCTGCGAAGACCCCGCAGCAGAGGGCCTTTGTCTACGGGTATATGAGCCATCTTGCAGCAGACACTGTTGCTCACGGAAGGTTCATGGGTAACAGAAAAAACATCGGACACACGCTCGTCGAATTGAGGGCAGACAGCATAATTGACAGGAAATACTGGCTTCAGGCAATGAGCATAGACAGAAACGTCCAGCAGAGAAACGATACCTTTCTTGAAAGGTCACTCGACAGCCTTATCTTCTCATTCAAGACGAACAAGAGGATATTCAAGGGTATGCTCTTCCTGTCATGTTTTAATCAGGAGAGGATAGGTGATTACCTCCACAGGAATGCCACAGGGCTGTCAATCCCCACCAGGGGGAGCATCATGCAGCTACATGATGAATCCATTGACAGGATTGTCGATATCCTCTGTAAGGGCAAGACCTCAGAGGTGATGAAGGAAAGTCCGATGGCGGGCATAAGATGATAAAACACTACACAACCGGGGTCCCCAAAAAGGGGTAACAGTGTCGGAGACTTTTTGGGGTGCCCTATCCCCCATCGCGAACCTGTAATCGGATATGCGTGACATGCTCGGAAGAGAGGATGCAATCTCTGTCAGAGAGGCACAGGGCCTTATGTCTGAGCATCTGGTGCCCAAGAAACCGCAGGGCATAACAGTCGCAATTGATGAATCGTATAAGAGGGTTCTTGCCGAGGATATACTTTCCCCCGAAGATGTGCCTGCCTTCTCACGTTCAACCGTTGATGGGTTTGCTGTAGACTCAACCGATACATTTGGTGCAACAGAGGGCCTCCCTTCATATCTGTATGTCACACATGAGATTTCAATGGGTGAAGAGCCTATCTTCAGAGTGAAAAAGGGTTCAGCAGCAAAGATAGCAACTGGAGGGATGCTTCCGGTGGGTGCTGATGCCGTCCTGATGCTTGAGCATGTCCAATATGTCAATGACAGCCTTATCGAGGTATTGAAGCCTGTTGCCCCCGGGGAGAATGTCATCTCAGCAGGCGAGGATGTAAAAAAGGGGGAGACGATATTAAAGATGGGCCATACCCTCAGGCCTCAGGATGTGGCGGCCCTTGCTGCCGCAGGGATAACAAAGGTAAAGGTTTATGAGAAACCCAGGGTATCTATCATCTCCACAGGGGATGAGATAGTCCCTGCCGATAGCCTCCTCAGGCCTGGCCAGGTGCGTGATGTAAACTCTTACAACCTTGCAGGCCTGATAATCGAAAATGGCGGCAAACCGATAAGAAAGGGGATATTCAGGGATGTATATGAAGAAATAAGGGCGGTTGTTAAAGAGTCCCTGAATGACTCTGACATGGTCATCATCACTGGTGGGAGCTCCATAGGAATGAAGGACTTGACATCGAAGGTTATTGATGGCCTCGGCTCGCCAGGTGTTTTATTCCATGGCGTGGCCTTAAAGCCCGGAAAACCTACGATTGGTGGGATCGTGAATGGTACCCCTGTCTTTGGACTCCCAGGACATCCAGCAGCAGTCACGGTCTGCTTCGACCTGTTTGTAAAACCAGTCCTGAAGTCATTGACAGGGGTCATCGAGAAGGCATATCTGCCCAGAAAAAGAACCGTCAAGGCAAGGATGGCACGAAATATCTCCTCAAGCCACGGGAGGGAAGAACATGTGAGGGTCGCCATTGAAGAGAGGGATGGAGAGTTATGGGCGATACCTGTGCTTGGAAAGTCAGGCCTCATAAGGACACTCGTCATGGCTGACGGGACGGTCGTGATCCCCCCCGAGGTGCGGGGTATAGAGGATGGAGAAGGCGTAGTGGTGGAGTTGTTTTAGCCCAGACTTTCAGACCTTCAGACGACAGACTGTATGTCTGTTTGTCTGTAATATCTGTCCTGTAGATGGTCCTGTCTATTTAAATTTGTCACCCGTTTAGAGTAAAATAGTATCTCATTTGAGGGACTTTGTCCCTCAAACTCCCCGAATTCGGATTTCGGGCCCAAATTCCCAATGCCGAAAATCCCATATCGGGGGTTTAAAGGGGCTACGCCCCTTTGAGTGTAAGTGTAAGTGAAAGTGAAAAGCACATACACATACACATAGACATAGACACGGCAGGAGGTGCTTATGGGATATGTAAGTGGTCTTAGATGTAGGGAGTGTGGCAGGGAATATCCCGTTGAGCCGATATATGTATGTGAGTTCTGTTTTGGCCCTCTGGAGGTTGTTTATGATTACAAAAAGATAAAGCGCGTGCTGACAAGAAGGAATATCGAGAAAAGGGAAAAGAACCTCTGGCGATATGCAGAACTCCTCCCTGTAGATGGAGAGCCTCAGGCCGGTTTAAAGTCAGGATTTACTCCCCTGATAAGGGCTGATAACCTTGCAAGGGAGCTTGGTGTTAAAGAGTTATATATAAAGGATGACACAGTAGCCCACCCCACACTGTCGTTTAAGGATAGGGTTGTGGCCGTTGCACTTACAAAGGCAAGGGAGTTCGGATTCGATACTGTTGCATGTGCCTCTACAGGTAATCTTGCCCATTCTGTTTCTGCCCACGGTGCAAAGGCTGGCTTCAAGAGGTTTGTCTTCATACCTGCCTCGCTGGAGCCGAGCAAGATCGTTGCATCCCTCGTGTACGAACCGAACCTTGTGGCTGTTGATGGAAATTATGATGAGGTCAACAGGCTCTGCAGCGAGATAGCCAACAGATACAGATGGGCCTTTGTCAACATAAACATCAGGCCATTTTATGCAGAGGGTTCAAAGACACTGGGATTTGAGATTATAGAGCAATTGGGATGGAGGGCGCCTGATAATGTTGTTGTGCCCTGCGCCAGCGGTTCGTTATTGACAAAGGTGTGGAAGGCATTTAAGGAGTTTAAGGAGATCGGGATATTGAAGGAGATCAGGACAAAAGTCTTTGCTGCTCAGGCCACGGGCTGTTCCCCTATATCCACCGCCATAAAGATGGGAACGGATGTGATAAGGCCTGTTCGGCCTGATACAATAGCAAAGTCACTTGCAATAGGCAATCCAGCAGATGGCTACTATGCTGTCCAGGCCGTAAAGGAGGCAGGCGGCGATGGTGAGGATGTATCTGACGAAGAGATAATTGATGGCATAAAGCTGCTAGCGAAGACAGAAGGTATCTTTGCAGAGACAGCAGGTGGCGTTACCCTTGCATGCACAAAGAAGCTTATTGAGGCAGGAAAGATACAGAGGGATGAAAGCACTGTGATATGTGTCACAGGCAATGGGCTCAAGACGCAGGAGGCGCTTGCAGGCCATACAGCAGAGGTGTACCGCATAAAGCCGAATATCGATGCATTTGAAGAAGTGATGAGGAGAGGAGGTAAAAAATGGCAGTAAAGGTGAGGATACCAACACCGTTACAGAGATTGACCCAGGGGAAAGAGGAAGTGGAAGGTGCGCCAGGCACGATAATGGAACTAATCACAGACCTCGATAAAAGGTTCCCCGGTATTGGAGAGAGGATCTCTGAGGGAGGTAAGGTGAGGAGGTTTGTAAACATCTATGTCAATGAGGAGGACATAAGGTTTCTCAAGGCAGAGGACACCGTGGTTAAGGATGGCGATGAGGTTTCGATAGTCCCTGCTATAGCCGGAGGCAGATGAGAATTCTGGATTGTGGATTTCGGAATGCGGATTTTATCAGTAAGATTGAAAATCAGCAATCGAAAGAGGAGGTTTTATGAAGAAGCGCGTTAAATTGACCTTTCCGCAGCATCTCATCAAGGAACCTGTGATCTTCACAATGGCGAAGAGATTCGATGTCATGCCCAACATAAGGCGGGCAAGGGTCACAGAGACGGTCGGTGAGATGGTGCTTGAACTGGAGGGAACCGAGGAGAACCTCGAAAAAGGCATCCAGTCCTTAAAAGATCAGGGCGTAGATGTGGAGCTCGTAGAAGGCGATGTCATAGAATAAATAGTGCGACAGTAGAGAGAGGTAAATGGAAATCGAACGATGCAGTACTTCAAAGGCCTCATGGAGGGGTATTATAGAGGAGTACAGGCGTTTTCTCCCCGTTTCTGATAAAACGCCTGTTATAACACTGAAGGAGGGCAATACCCCCCTTATAAAGGCAACAAACCTGCAGAGAAAGGCAGGTATGGACATCGATCTATATTTTAAATTTGATGGTGTAAACCCTACAGGTTCTTTTAAAGACAGGGGGATGACGCTTGCAATCTCTAAGGCGGTAGAAGATGGTTCAAAGGCGGTTATATGCGCCTCTACGGGCAATACATCAGCCGCTGCTGCTGCATATGCAGCAAGGGCAGGAATAAAGGCCATAGTGGTAATCCCTGAGGGCAAGATCGCCCTTGGAAAACTTGCCCAGGCACTCATCCACGGCGCCCATGTCCTGCAGATCGAGAGGAACTTTGATGAGGCATTGAATATTGTGAAGGAGCTTGTCACCAGACATCCCATCACACTTGTAAACTCGATCAATCCCTACAGGCTTGAGGGCCAGAAATCGGCTGCCTTTGAGGTATGTGATCAGCTCGGTTCTGCACCAGAGTATCATGCCCTTCCCGTTGGAAACGCAGGAAACATTACGGCATACTGGAAAGGGTTTAAGGAATATTTTAATGCAGGAATTATAAAGGCCCTTCCCAGGATGCTCGGTTTCCAGGCAGCAGGTGCTGCGCCTATTGTTCTGGGCCATCCTGTTGAAAGGCCTGAAACCATAGCAACCGCCATCAGAATAGGTAACCCCGCAAGCTGGAAGTCTGCCCTTGAAGCAAGGGATGAGTCAGGCGGGAGGATAGAGGCTGTGACCGATGATGAGATACTGAATGCCTACAGCCTCGTTGCGTCTACCGAGGGGATATTCTGTGAACCCGCATCTGCAGCATCTGTGGCAGGTGTGATAAGGCTATACAGGGAGGGCTATTTGAAACCTAACAGTCGGGTCGTCTGTACCCTCACAGGAAATGGTTTGAAGGACCCAGACACGGTATTTAAGGTTGAAAAGAGGCTATTGAAGGTTAAGGCAGAGGTAGAGGCAGTTTCAAAGGTAATCGAAGGGATAATATAGTTTTAATAGGTTTTAAAAGTCTGTTAAGCTAAAGATTGAGGTTCTGGCAGAGAACATGAAATACATAGTGATTATAGGCGATGGAATGGCAGACAGGCCATTGAAGGATTTAGGCAATAAGACGCCACTTCAAATGGCCTTTACCCCTAACATGGACAGGCTTGCAAGGGAAGGGATATTAGGAAGTGTCAGGACAATCCCGCACGGATTCCATCCTGGTTCAGACATAGCGAACCTGAGCATTCTCGGTTATGACCCGAGGGTTTATTACACCGGCAGGGCCCCACTTGAGGCATCGAGTATGGGGGTTGACCTTAATGAGAAGGATGTTGCCTACAGGTGTAATCTCGTGACGCTGAAGTATTACAGGCAAGGGACAAGGGCAGTTATGGAGGACTATAGCGGTGGACATATATCCACTGCTGAGGCATCTACGCTCATCAAAGACCTGAACAGGGAACTCGCAACAGAGGAGATCAATTTCTACCCGGGGGTCAGTTACAGGCATCTTATGGTATGGAAAAACGGAGAGGTGGATGTGGAGTGTACCGCCCCTCATGATATTATCGGCAAGGACATCTCAGATTATCTTCCCACAGGCAAGGGAGAGGAGGTGCTCAGGAGGGTCATGAGGGATTCGGTCGGCATCCTCAACAACCACCCTATAAACAAAGAGCGGATAGCCAGCGGCAAGAGGCCAGCAAATAGCGTATGGCTCTGGGGCCAGGGCAAAAGGCCGAAGGTCCCGAGATTCAGGGACAGGTATTCCATAGACGGTGCGATGGTCTCTGCAGTTGACCTCACAAAGGGACTCGGGATATATGCAGGATTCGAGATACTCAAGGTCCCCGGTGTTACAGGGTATCTTGACACAAACTATGCAGGTAAGGCTGAGTATTCCCTTCAGGCCCTCGAGAGGGTTGACTTTGTGTATATCCATGTAGAGGCACCTGATGAGGCAGGCCACTCAGGGAATTACAAGGACAAAATCAGGGCTATAGAGGACTTTGATGCCCTTGTTGTCGGCACAATTCTACGCGGCCTGAAGCCATTTGGGCAGTACCGCATACTTCTAATGCCTGACCATGCAACACCTATAGAGGTGAGGACCCACACGGATGAGCCAGTTCCATTTGTAATATACGACAGCCGCGTGAAGAGGAAAAATGAGGGGATTGCCTTTGATGAGTCCATCAAAGGAAGAAGAGATATAATAACAATCGAGGACGGCCACAGGTTGATGGATCTCTTTATCAAGGAGGCCCTTGATTAATGCTCATTGTCCAGAAATATGGCGGTACATCTGTTGCCGATGTGGAAAGGATCAGGGCGGTCGCAGAGCGGGTTTCAAATGTGGCCAGGGAAGGGCACAGGGTTGTGGTTGTCGTTTCCGCAATGGCAGGGGAGACTGATAAATTGATAAACCTTGCACATCAGGTCTCCTCCAATCCGAGCGAAAGGGAGATGGACCTTCTCCTGTCATCAGGTGAGCGCATCACCAGCGCCCTCACAGCCATGGCTATTGAAGAGCTGGGTCATAAGGCGATAGCCCTTACAGGAAGGCAGATGGGCATAGTTACAGATGCTGTTCACACAAGGGCGCGGATAGAGAGGATCACAGGTGAAAGGGCAAAGAGGGCATTGGATGAAGGCTATATCGTTGTGGTAGCAGGTTTTCAGGGCATATCAGAGGCAGAGGATGTGACAACCCTCGGAAGGGGCGGTTCTGACCTCTCTGCTGTTGCGATTGCCTCGGCGCTTAAGGCTGACCTGTGCGAGATATACACAGATGTTGACGGTGTTTACACTGCAGACCCGAATATAGTCCCTGAGGCAAGGAAGCTTGATAAGATCTCCTATGAGGAGATGCTTGAACTGGCAAGCCTCGGGGCAAAGGTATTGCAGACAAGATCAGTCGAATTTGCAATGAAATATGAGGTTCCTGTGGTAGTGAGGTCGAGCTTTAATTATAATCCCGGCACACTCGTCACCAAGGAGGATGAGGACATGGAAAAGGTCGCTGTATCAGGGGTTGCATACGATAAGAATCAGGCAAAGATCACTGTAATGGGTGTTCCTGACAGACCTGGCATAGCAGCAAGACTCTTCAAGGGGATTGCTGACGCCGACATAGTCGTTGACATGATCGTCCAGAATGTCAGCAGCGATGGGAAGGCCACGGACATCTCCTTTACAGTGCCTGTAATGGACAGTAAAAAGACCTTGAAGCTTACAGAGCAGATAGCTGCAGACCTCGGCGCAAGGGGTGTTGACCTCAGGGAGGATATTGCAAAGATATCCATCGTTGGTGTCGGGATGAGGACACATTCAGGGGTTGCTGCACTGATGTTCGAGACACTGGCGAGGCACGGGATAAACATCATGGCGATCAGCACATCAGAGATAAAGCTGTCGTGCCTGATAGAGTCAAAATACACAGAACTTGCTGTGAGGGCCCTGCACGAGGCATTTGGCCTGGCTTATAAAGGGGCAGGGGAATCCTCATAACTTCCTGCAAGACATGGAAAAGGCTGAACGAAGGATAGAGATATACGATACCACCCTCCGGGATGGGGCACAGACAGAGGATGTATCCTTTTCTGTGGAGGATAAACTACGGATTACCGAGAAGCTCGATGAATTGGGCATCCATTACATTGAGGGTGGCTGGCCCGGCTCTAATCCAAAGGATGTGGAATATTTTAAGAAGGTGAGAAGGATCCCGCTTGACAATGCGAGGATTGTTGCCTTTGGAAGCACCCACAGGCCAAGGCACAGGGTTGAAGACGATGCAAATATTAAGGCACTCCTAAATTCAAAGACCAGCGCAGTCTGCATCGTTGGTAAGACATGGGATTTTCATGTAAGGGAGGCATTGAGAATAACTCTGGAGGAGAATATCGAGATAATACATAATTCGATCTCCTATCTCAAGAGACATACCGATAAGGTCTTTTTCGATGCTGAGCACTTCTTCGATGGATACAGGGACAGCCCTGAATTTTCGATGAAGTGCCTCATTGCTGCCCAGGATGCAGGTGCTGACTGTGTTGTGCTCTGTGACACCAATGGCGGAACTTTACCAGACAGGATAAGGACTGTAACAGAGATGGTCGTTAAGACACTGTCCGTTGATGTCGGGATCCATGCCCACAACGACTCTGAATGCGCTGTTGCTAATTCCATCATTGCAGTGCAATGCGGGGTATCCCACGTTCAGGGGACAGTAAACGGGCTTGGAGAGAGGTGCGGGAATGCGAATCTCTGCTCTGTCATACCGAACCTCCAGCTGAAGCTTGGCCTTGAGGTCATCACCGCTGAGCAGCTCAGGAGGCTCAGGGAGGTCTCGAGATACATCAATGAGATAGCCAATCTCAGACACTTTAAGAGACAGCCGTTTGTTGGCGATAGCGCCTTTGCACATAAAGGGGGAATTCATGTTAGTGCAATTATAAAAAGGCCTGAGACGTACGAACATATAAGGCCCGAGCTCGTCGGAAACTCCCAGAGGGTTTTAATATCAGACCTTGCAGGCAAAAGCAATATCCTCAGAAAGGCGTCTGAATTTGGGATAAGGCTCGACCCAGATTCACCCCAGGTTCAGGAGATAGTGACAGAACTAAAGGAGCTCGAAAACCAGGGATTTCAGTTCGAAGGAGCAGAGGCATCCTTTGAGCTTCTCATGAAAAAGGCCCTCGGGCTCCATAAAAGGTTCTTTGACCTTATAGGGTTCCGCGTGATTGTAGAGAAGAGAAAGGAGAAAGAGGAATCATTAAGCGAGGCCACCATTATGGTGAAGGTTGGAGGTCATATCGAGCACACTGCTGCCATAGGAAACGGCCCTGTCAACGCCATTGACAATGCCCTAAGAAAGGCGCTCGAAAAGTTTTACCCCCAGCTGAGGGATGTGAAGCTCCATGATTACAAGGTGAGGGTCCTCACTGCAGGCAAGGGGACCTCGGCAAAGGTGAGGGTGCTTGTGGAGTCAGGAGACGAGGATAGGAGATGGGGGACTGTAGGCGTCTCTGAAAATATCATAGAGGCATCATGGCAGGCCCTCGTTGACAGCATCGAGTATAAGCTTTTAAGGGAATAGGGCACCCCTTTTTGGGGACCCCGGTGAGGCATGATCAGTAGCGGCGAATGCGGGGTACAGTATTGATGCTAAGCTGCCACTGGTAGATAACACAGGTAACCATACAAAAGGAGGAAGGATGAATATCTACTACGACAGAGATGCAAGACTGGAGGTCTTGAAAGGCAAGAAGATTGCGATAATGGGATACGGCAGCCAGGGCCATGCCCATGCCAATAATCTCAGGGACAGCGGAATGGATGTAAGCATAGGGCTGAGAAAGGGCTTGAGTTGGGACAAGGCCGCACAGGCAGGATTTTCTGTAATGACGCCACAGGAGGCATCGAGGATTGCTGATATAATCATGATCCTCCTGCCTGATGAGTTTCAGGCAGATGTTTATAAAAACGAGATAGAGCCTAACATGAAAATGGGCGCCTATCTTGCCTTTGCCCATGGGTTTAATATACACTTCGGTCAGATAGTGCCATCGCCGGACACAAATGTATTCATGGTCGCCCCGAAGGGGCCGGGTCATCTTGTGAGGTCGGAATACACAAAGGGAAGCGGTGTCCCGTGCCTCATTGCAGTCTATCAGGATCCATCCAGGGATACAAAGGATATCGCCCTGGCCTATGCCTCGGCCATAGGGGGTGGAAGGGCAGGTATAATAGAGACCACGTTCAGGGAAGAGACAGAGACAGACCTCTTCGGAGAACAGGTGGTTCTATGTGGGGGGCTCACAGCCCTTATACAGGCAGGTTTTGAGACACTGGTTGAGGCAGGCTACGCCCCTGAGATGGCCTATTTCGAATGCCTCCATGAGGTGAAGCTCATCGTAGACCTCATTTATGAAGGCGGCATCTCGAATATGAGATACTCCATAAGTAACACAGCCCAGTATGGAGACCTGACAAGGGGGCCAAGGATAATCAATGATGAGACGAGGAAAGAGATGAAAAAGATACTCGATGAGATTCAATCAGGGGCCTTTGCAAGGGAATGGATACTTGAGTGCAGGGCGAATAAACCGGTGTTTAACGCGCTAACAAAGAAGGGGGAGGGGCATCCAATAGAAGATGTCGGGGCAAGGCTCAGGGCCATGATGCCGTGGCTTAAGAAAGGCAGGCTGGTAGATAAGTCAAGGGCATGAAGAGGTCATGTTCAGATTTGCGCCTGAGGGCTATCCATATATCATCTCTTCGGCAGCTATCACCACCATATCTATAACCATCTTCGGGGGTGAATCGTGGATGGCCTATCTGCCGATTCTTCTCACGCTTTTCATGCTTTTTTTCTTCCGTGACCCTGAAAGAAAGGCCCCTGCTGGAGAGAACATCTTTGTATCCCCTGCAGATGGAAGGGTCATACTGGTCAGCAAGGTTTATGAGGACCTGTATCTGAAAGAAAATGCCACTGAGGTAAGCATCTTCATGTCACCGTTGGATGTGCATGTAAACAGGGCACCCTGCGATGGCATTGTAGAGAAGGTCATCCATACGCCTGGCAGATTCCTTTCTGCCTTTAAGCACGAGGCATCCCTGCAGAACGAAAACATTGCAGTGCTGTTCAATACAAGACATGGCAGGATATTGGTGCGCCAGGTGGCAGGATTTCTTGCAAGGAGGGCGGTCTGCAGGGTAAGGACCGGCGATGCCTTGAAAACGGGGGAGCGCTACGGGATCATCAAGTTCAGCTCGAGACTCGATGTTTATCTACCAGAGGATACGGCTATCAAGGTCAAATTAGGGGACAGGGTAAGGGCAGGAGAGACCGTGATAGGAGAAATTTAGTTGAGATAAAAGCAATTATCAGATATAATTATCCCATCATGCACTGACGGAGAGGGCGATGATCATAGGCAAACCATTTTTCACTGCCGAGCAGATCCAGCAAAGGGTGAGGGAGCTGGCGGAGAGGATATCTCACGACTACGAGGGGAAAAACCTCCTGACTGTCGGGATACTGAGGGGCGCCTTCATGTTCTTTTCAGACCTTGTCAGGTCTATAAATGTTCCTCTCACAGTGGATTTTATAATAGCGGCAAGTTATGTGAAGACAGCCACAACAGGCGAGGTGAAGGTTTACTATGATATCAGGGAGGATATAACTGATAAGGATGTCCTGCTCGTCGAGGATATAGTTGATACAGGGATAACACTTAACCATATAAGGGAGCGCGTCCTTTCAAGGCGCCCCAGGAGTTTAAAGATATGTGCCTTCCTCGATAAAAAGGAGAGAAGGATTGTGGATGTGCCTCTGGATTATGTGGGTTTTGAGATACCCAACGAATACGTTGTTGGCTATGGCCTCGATTATGATAACCAATTCAGAAATCTTCCTTATATAGCGATATTCAGGAAATCTGTATAAAAACAATCTATTATGATGCAAAGGGGTCCCCAAAAAGTCGAAGACTTTTTGGGGTAACAGTAGGCACAAGGGTTGCATAGACAATTATAATCAGCGGTGTAAGTGATAGACGTCAATGACAAGGAGTGAATATGTTTGAACTAATGGTAGAAACCACATTTTCAGCAGCCCATCAATTGAGGGGATACAGGGGAAAGTGCGAAAAGCTCCACGGCCATAACTGGAAGGTTCAGGTTCATGTCTCTTCAGAGAGGTTGAACGAGATAGACATAGCAATGGACTTTCATGAGATAAAACATCTTCTAAGTGAGGTCACAACGCCACTTGACCATACATTCCTCAATGATATCTTCCCTTTTACGGAGAAGAATCCATCCTCAGAAAACATAGCAAAATGGATATACGATTCCCTCAAGAGGAAGGTCAATAACGAATATATCCAACTTACAGCGGTCACTGTTTGGGAGTCTGAAACAGCCTCAGCTACATACTATGAAGATTAACAGCCGTCCCTCACAACCTGCTGAGATAAGAGGTTTTGCCGTCAGGCTTCTTGAAGGCGCAAGGAGGGGTGGTGCGGATTTTGCCGAGGTGTATCTCAGGTCTTCGAGAAATCTTTCAGTAGAGGTTAAAGGTCAGAGAGCTGATGCCGTTGAGCTGTCCAGTGATTTCGGTTATTCCCTTCGGGTTATACGGAATAGCAGACTTGGTTTTTCTTACTCTACAGATATTAAAGAGGCCGATACTGTTATCAGTAATGCTGTAGAGGCATCGAGATGGACAGAACAGGATGATTACCTTGACCTTCCAGGGCATTCAGAAAAACAGAGTCTCGACATCTTCGATGATGCGGTAAGTTCATTGAGCATTGATGAAGCAAAGGATAAGGCCCTCTTAATAGAGAAGGCTGCCCTCGGCTCTGACAGCAGAATAAAAAAGGTGAGAAAGGCATCAGCATCCTTCTCGACCAAGGATGTCCTGATCATTAATTCAAAAGGCGTTGATGCAGAATATTCAGCCACGACATGCACTGCAGAGATAATGGTCGTTGCAGAGGATGGCAGTGATAGCCAGATGGGATGGGATTCTGATGGCAGCAGATTTCTGAATGATGCTATATTCGAGGGAGTCGGCAGGAATGCAGCAAAAAGGGCAGTCGAGCTTCTCGGGGCAAAGAAGATAGATGCGGTAAAGACCCAGACAGTCCTCGATGGCTCAGTGGCAGCAGAATTCCTCGGCATCTTTGCCTTGATGCTTTCTTCGGAAAACGTCCAGAAGGGAAAGTCACTCCTTGCAGGGAGGATGAATGAAGCTGTGGTGAGCCGGATCCTCAACATTGTAGACGATGGATGTTTACCGCAGAGGCTCGGCAGTCGACCATTTGATGATGAAGGTGTAGCGACATCAAAGAAATATCTGATAAGGGAGGGCATATTGACAGGATATTTATACAATGTCTATACAGCAAAAAAGGATGGTGTAAAATCCACAGGTAATGCTGTAAAGGCAGGCTTCTCTGCACTGCCTGGAGTCGGTCCTTCAAACCTTTATATCACCGTTGACCCAGGGCATGTATATCAAGGTCTTTTTGAAGGCGTGGATAACGGCATTTACATAACAGAGGCCATGGGTGTTCATACTGTGAATCCTGTATCCGGGGAGTTTTCTGTCGGTATCTCGGGTTTATGGATAAAAAATGGTATTATAAGGTATCCTGTGAAAGAGGCGGTAATGTCTGGGAACATACTCGACCTCTTTAAATATGTGAAGGCTGCCGGTGACGACTTCAGGTTTTATGGGAATATAGGTGCTCCGAGTCTTCTAACCGGCCCTGTTGACATAAGCGCATAAAGAGGGCACCCAGTCAGGTCGAAAGTTTAAAGTTAAAAATACGTGTATGGTGCTTCCGCACTTAGTTGACTTTCGACTTTTAACTTTTAACTTCATCGACAAATTGTCATTCTGGAGAGGTTAGATTTTAGATATCTCTGAAATGGAGTAGGAGGAGTTATGGATTATTTCCTAACCGAAGAACAGGTGATGATAAGAGACCTCGCAAGGCAGATAGCAGAAGACAAGATTGTGCCTGTCAGAGAGGAGCTTGATGACAATGAAGAGTTCCCCCACGAGATAATGAAGGTCCTCGCCAGGGCTGATCTCTTTGGCCTTTTTATCCCTGAGGAGTATGGAGGTCTGGGAAAAGGAAGCCTTGAATTATGCATTGCGGTTGAGGAGCTATCAAGGGCATGCCTTGGTGTGTCTACATCCTATGCTGCAAACGCACTCGGCACATATCCGATCCTCCTCTTTGGCTCTGATGAGCAGAAGAGGAGATACCTCCCTGACATTGCGGCAGGCAAGAGGCTTGTTGCCTTCGGTCTTACCGAGGCCAATGCAGGAAGCGACGCAGCAGGCATACAGACCATGGCAAGGCGTGAGGGTGACGGATATGTATTGAACGGCACAAAGCAGTGGATTACCAACGGCGGCGAGGCAGAGATATACACAATCATTGCAATGACAGACAGGGCAAAGGGTGCAAGGGGTGCCTCTGCCTTTATAGTCGAAAAAGGGACGCCCGGTTTCAGCTTCGGCAAGAAGGAGAGGAAGATGGGCATAAGGGCATCTGTGACGAGGGAGCTCATATTCGACAATTGCAGGATACCGAGGGATAATATCTTGGGCAGGGAAGGCCTCGGTTTTATTGTAGCCATGAAGACCCTCGATAATTCACGGACAGGGGTTGGTGCCCAGGGTGTAGGTGTTGCACAGGGTGCCTTTGATGAGGCCTTAAAATTCGCAAGGCAGAGGGTCCAGTTCGGCCATCCGATAATAAGCTTTCAGGCGGTTCAGCATATGCTCGCTGATATGGCAACCGAGATAGAGGCAGCAAGGGCACTCGTCTACTCAGTTGCGAGGTACATAGACAGCGGTGCAAAGGATATATCGAAGGAATCTGCAATGGCAAAGGTCTTTGCAACGGATGTTGCTATGCGTGTCACAACGAATGCGGTCCAGGTCATGGGCGGTTCAGGATACATGAGGGAATATCCCGTTGAGAAGATGATGCGTGATGCAAAGATCCTCCAGATTTACGAAGGGACAAACCAGATACAGAGGAATGTCATAGGCCAGGCATTGATAAAAGAGGCCGCAAGGAACGTACGCAATCCCTAATGAGTAATGAGGTGGCAATATGTGTATGTGTTTTTCACTTACAATAGTTTACTGATTTATAAATACCCTGCCAGTTATCCCTTTTCATACTGGCTCTTTACCTTTGGTTTATCGGGGTCATTGTCTTTATAGGTAAGGCACACATCGCCTCGATTAGCTGACTCGAATATCTTCTTGAGGTAATCCCTTAACATCTATTTTTATACTCATCGTATTTCTTTGCCTTGCCCCTTACGACCTCTGCAGGGTACTTTCTCTCATTTATTTCTATCTTTTGCCACGCTGCCTCGATAGGATCAATACTGAATTTATCGGCAAGTTTTGTAAGATAAATCATAACATCACCGATCTCTTCCTTAAGTTTCTGGAGTTTGTCAGGCGTCAGATTTACGCTTTCCTCTTCCGTCATCCACTGAAATAGCTCTACAATTTCAGCAACCTCAACACTTAGCGCCATGGCGAGATTTTTGGGTGAGTGAAACTGTTCCCAGTCTCTCTCTTTTGCAAAGGCCCTCAACCTGTTGATGAGCTCTTCCATTAACTACAAATCAGGCCTTCTCCTGTGCCAGTCTGTGGACTGCTCATAAGCATAGGCGACCCGAAGGACCCCCTCTTCGTCAAAGTGTCTTCCTATGAGCTGCATGCCGATAGGGAGATTGTCCGATGTGAAACCGCAGGGTATGGAAATTGCGGGCACCCCGGCAAGATTTACAGAGATAGTGAATATATCCGAGAGGTACATCTGGAGGGGGTCGTCCGCCTTCTCACCGATCTTGAATGCAGCGGTAGGGGACGTGGGTGTCACAATAACATCCACAATCCTGAAGGCGTCCTCAAAATCCCTCTTTATCAATGTCCTCACCTGTTGAGCCTTTCTATAATATGCCTCATAGTATCCCGATGAAAGGGCATATGTGCCGAGCATTATCCTCCTTTTAACCTCAGGGCCAAAACCACGGGAGCGTGTATTCATATACATCTCGAGGAGGTCTCTGCCTGATGCCCTGAAACCGTATTTAACGCCATCGTATCTTGCGAGATTGGATGATGCCTCTGATGTGGCAAGGATGTAATAGGTCGCCACGGCATAATCTGTGTGGGGAAGTGTGACCTCTATGGGTATGGCACCAAGTCCTTCGAGTTGTTTAATTGCAGCCTTTAAAGAGGAGTTGACTTCCTTATCCATGCCCTCTATGAAGTATTCCCTTGGAATACCGATCTTCAGACCCCTTATATCTTTGCCGAGGGCGTTTGTAAAGTCGGGGACATCCACAGGTGCTGATGTGGAATCGAGGGGGTCGTGGCCGCATATTATATTCATTAATATTGCCGAATCCCTCACATCCTTTGTTATAGGCCCTATCTGGTCGAGGGATGATGCAAAGGCAACGAGGCCGTATCTCGATACCCGCCCATAGGTCGGCTTAAGCCCAACAACACCGCAGAGTGCCGCAGGCTGTCTTATGGAGCCTCCTGTGTCAGAGCCCAATGCAGCGATACATTCATCTGCTGCAACTGCAGCAGCAGAGCCACCACTGCTTCCGCCAGGGATCCTCTCGAGGTCATAAGGGTTTTTAGTCGTGAAAAAGGCTGAGTTCTCGGTGGATGAACCCATTGCAAACTCATCGAGGTTCGTCTTCCCGATCAGGACATATCCATGTTCGAGCAACCTCGATGTAACAGTGCTTTCATAGGGAGGGATAAAGTTAGATAATATCCTTGAGGCGCATGTTGTCCTTATGCCCTTTGTGCAGATGTTGTCTTTTATTGCAAGAGGGATTCCGAGCAATGGCGCTGTGTTGTTTGCCCTGATGCGGTCTTCCGCGCTAGCAGCCATCTCAAAGGCATTCTCCCATGTCAGTGTCACAAAGGCATTTATCTTGCCCTCAACGCCTTCTATCCTCTTCAAGACAGAATCGACCACTTCTCTTGGGGATACCTCTTTTCGGTCGAGCATCCCTCTCAACTCTGATATGGTTAATTTATTGAGCTCCATAATTTTGACTCTTTTCTGGATTATCATAAAGTTTAGCACTCCTGCTGAAGAAAATGCAAAGTTTACAGGTTTAATTAAATAAGCTGACTTTTATGGGGTATTTGTGTTATTTTATTTAATGACCGTATACAGAGGAAACAATGACAGGAAGGGTCGTCTCTATAAATATAAGTGATAAGAAGGGTGTAAGGAAGACGCCTGTAGAAGAGGTTCTACTGGAGGCCGAATACGGGATTAAGGGTGATGCACATGCATCATCAGGGTGGCACAGGCAGGTGAGCCTTCTTGCCCTGGAAAGCATTAAGAAAATGCAGGACATGGGCCTTGATGTGAAACCAGGGGATTTTGCAGAGAATATCACTACAGAAGGTATTGACCTGCTCTCCCTCCCTGTGGGGACGCATCTCATCATCGGGGATGGTATCGAGGCTGAGGTGAGCCAGATCGGGAAGGAATGCCATACGCGCTGCGCCATATATTACCAGGCAGGCGATTGTGTTATGCCAAAGGAAGGAATATTCGTCAGGGTCCTTAAAGGCGGCAGGGTAAGGGTAGGCGATGCCATCGGCATAAACCCATCAGTAAAACCAGGATGATTACGGCAGCGGTTTTGACACTAAGCGACAGGGGTTTTAGGGGAGAACGAGAGGACCTGAGCGGGTCGGTCATTAAAGAGATGCTCAAGGACATTGATGCAGAGGTAAGGCACTATGAGATATTACCTGATGAAAAGGAGATTATAAAGGAGAGGTTGATAGAATACTCCACAAAGGTTGACTTAATACTCACAACAGGCGGGACCGGCCTGAGCCCGAGGGATGTAACGCCTGATGCAACGCTTGAGGTAATAGACAGGGTGATACCCGGCATTGCAGAGGTGATGCGGTTTGAGGGCATGAAGAAAACACAGAGGTCGATGCTCTCCAGGGCCATAGCTGGCGTGAGGGGGCAGACATTGATAGTAAACCTTCCAGGAAGCCCTGCTGCTGTAAAAGAAAATTTAGAAGTAATCATGGATGTTATTCCGCATGCAATAGAGAAAATAAAAGGTGATACAAAAGAATGCGGCAGATAGATACGAATGTGAGCGAGGGTAAATAGATGAAGGATATATCTTTTCCTCTGGCATTTTTAGCAGGCGTATTATCATTTCTTTCGCCCTGTGTGTTGCCCCTTGTTCCCTCCTATGTTTCCTTTATAACAGGCATATCATTTGATGACCTGACAGGGGGCATTGACAGAAAAAGGATACGCCGCCTCACAATAACCAATTCCTCAGCCTTCATCCTCGGCTTTTCCGCAGTTTTTATAGCCCTCGGCGCCTCATCTTCTGCCATAGGGAGATTCCTGTTCGAATATCAGGAATGGATAAGGATAATAGGCGGCATTGTTATCATTGTCTTCGGCCTCTTTGTGGCTGGCTTCCTGAGGATAGGGTTTCTTACAAGGGATAAGAAACTGCACCTCAGCGGCAAGCCTGCCGGGTATATAGGGACATTTATTGTCGGGATGACCTTTGCAGCTGGCTGGACTCCGTGTATAGGACCGATACTCGGCACCATCCTCCTGTATGCGAGCTCGAAGGCATCGGCCTTTTACGGATTCAAGCTCTTAGCGGTGTACTCACTTGGTCTTGCCATACCATTTTTTGTATCATCACTCGCCATCAACAGCTTTCTGAGTTACTCAAGAAGGCTCCAGAGGTATATGCGTGTGATCATGGTCATAAGTGGACTCCTTCTCATAATCTTCGGCATCATGCTTCTGACAAACCGTATCAGGGAGCTCTCAGGTCTCCTGCCCGATTTCGGGATTAATTTCTGAAAAACAGATAGAAAAGTGGAGAGGATGCCTGACCTTGCAAGAGAGATATGACCCGCAGAAGATAGAACTAAAGTGGCAGAAATACTGGTCCGAAAGGGGACTTTACAAGACCATAATTGAGCCGGGCAGAGAGAAATTCTACTGCCTCGAGATGTTCCCCTATCCTTCTGGCAAGATACATATGGGGCATGTACGCAATTACGCCATAGGCGATGTCATAGCCCGCTACAAACGCATGCGGGGATACAATGTGCTTCACCCGATGGGATGGGATGCCTTCGGGCTGCCTGCCGAGAACGCTGCAATAAAAGAGGGAATACATCCTGCAAGGTGGACCTACGAGAACATAGATTATATGAAGAAACAGCTTAACCGCATGGGATTTAGCTATGACTGGGGTCGTGAGGTAGCAACCTGCAGCCCTGAATACTACAGATGGAATCAGTGGTTCTTCTTGAAGATGTTTGAAAGGGGGCTGGCATATAGAAGGTCCTCCTTTGTTAACTGGTGTGAATCCTGCATGACTGTCCTCGCCAATGAACAGGTGATAGACGGCAGGTGCTGGAGGTGTGATAGTGAGGTGCTCCAGAGGGAACTTGAACAATGGTTCTTCAGAATCACCCATTATGCGGAAGAGCTTCTTGAGGGATGTGAGGGCCTGACAGGCTGGCCTGACAATGTCGTGGCCATGCAGAAGAACTGGATTGGCCGGAGTGAAGGGGTAGAGATGGATTTCCCGATTGCCGGGATGGATGAAAAGATAAGGATATTCACCACAAGGCCCGACACACTCTGGGGAGCGACATTCATATGCCTTGCCCCCGGCCACCCGCTTCTCGATAAACTTGTCGCTGACAAGGGAGGACTGGACAGGGTGAAGGCAAGATATGGGAAGGTGGAGGAAAAAGAGGGGCTTTTTACCGGTCATTATGCTATAAATCCGATGAATAACGAGAAGATACCTATCTATGCAGCAAGTTTCGTGCTTATGGAGTATGGGACTGGCGCCATTATGTCTGTGCCAGGCCATGACCAGAGGGACCTTGACTTTGCAAGGAAGTACGGCCTGCCGATAAAGGTTGTGATTGTGCCTGAAGACGGGGTCCCCAAAAAATCAAAGATTTTTTGGGGTAACAGTAGTGTAGCAGATGGGGTAGAGTACAGCAGCATAATAGAAGCCTTTGAAGGTGAGGGCGTGCTCATCAATTCAGGACAGTTTACGGGACTGAGGAGCATTGATGCAAGAAAGGCGATCGCAAAGTATATAGAAGAAAAGGGATTAGGAAAGGTAACGATAAACTACAAACTCCGTGACTGGGGCATATCGAGGCAGAGATACTGGGGGACACCTATCCCTATCATCTATTGCGAGAAATGCGGTATTGTGCCTGTGCCTGAGGAGGACCTCCCTGTAATACTTCCAGAGGATGTGAGGTTCACTGGCAGGGGTGGTTCTCCGCTTCTCAACTCGGAGGACTTCATAAGGGTTAATTGCCCGGGGTGCGGAGGCCCTGCAAGGCGTGAGACAGACACGATGGACACCTTTGTTGACTCCTCATGGTATTTTCTGGCCTATTGTTTTGAGAGGGGCAATATCGATTTTAAATCAGTAATTAGCGATGAGCGATCACCAATAAAATACTGGATGCCTGTTGAACAGTATATCGGTGGTGTTGAACACGCTGTCTTGCATCTGCTTTACTCGAGGTTTTTCACTCATGTGCTGAGGGACCTTGACATTGTTGATTTCGATGAGCCATTCTCAAGACTCCTTACTCAGGGTATGGTGTGTAAAGAGACCATCAGGTGCCCTGAACACGGCTGGCTTTTCCCTGAGGAGGCAAAGGACAACACGTGCTTACACTGCGGAAGAGAAGTGATGCGGGGCAGGGTCGAGAAGATGTCGAAGTCAAAAAGGAATGTGGTAGACCCTGACCACCTCATCAGAAAATATGGGGCAGACACCGCGAGGTTGTTCTCCCTTTTTGCAGCGCCTCCTGAAAAGGACCTCGAATGGTCTGACAGGGGGGTGGAAGGTGCCTACAGGTTTTTGAACAGGCTGTGGGGGATCGTTTGTAAATACAAGGGGCAATGGATAAAAGGCAAAAGAGGGCAGAAGAGGCAGGAAATAGAGGCACCCATCGCCTGCGGCCTTTCGCCTGCAGCCCTGTCTTTATTGCGAAAGACGCACCAGACTATAAAGAGGGTTACCACAGACATAGAAAGGGAGTATCACTTCAATACCGCCATTGCAGCACTCATGGAGCTCGTAAATGAGTGCGCATCGTTCCAGCCCCGGAGCGATGATGAATGGTCGGTGTTGAGGCAGTCAATAGAGACCGCCCTTCTGCTGCTTTCCCCTTTCTCACCCCATATAGCAGAAGAGCTCTGGGAGGCCATAGGTAACACGCCGAGCATATCCGAGCAGAGATGGCCTGAGTGGGATGATGAGCTCGTAAAGGAAGGTGAAATCGAGCTTGTTGTACAGGTAAACGGCAGGGTCAGGGCAAGATTGATGGTGCCGGCAGGTCTCTCTGAGGATGCTATCAAAGAGAAGGCGCTGAGTGATGAAAAGGTAAAGGGCATCATCGGCATTAAGAGCATCAGAAAGATCTTCGTTGTCAGGGACAGACTTGTGAATATAGTGATAAATAATTAAAAATGGTAGGCGGAGAGTGAAAAGAAAGACCTTGCTACTTGCTGCTATCGTGCTACTGCTGACGGCCTGTGGATACGCGATCCACGGCAGAGCGAACCTGCTATTCAATTCTATAAGCATAGGGAGTATCATTAATAAGACCTTTGAGCCAGGACTTGAGGATAGAATGAAGATTGCCCTCGTGGATGAATTGATGAAGAACGGACTTCTGATCAACAGCAGTGCCGGGCATAAGATAAACGGGGTTATTAACACCTATGAGCTCAGAACCCTTTCAGAAAAGGCAGGGGTGGCTGTCCAATACGAGGTCGTCATCAGGGGGGATTTTAAGCTCATTGATCCATCAGGTAAGGCAAGGCCATTGATGGGACAGGGTGTCTACATCGTCTCTTTCCTGAGTGCCGAGAGTCTCCAGAATGTCATGGCCCTCAAAGAAAAGGCCATAGAAAGGGCATTGAGGGATCTTTCATCAGAGGTTGTCGCCTCTGCAATTTATGGGGGTTCTCCGGGACAGCGGTGAGCTCCCACACCACCGGGTCCCAAAAAGTCAAAGACTTTTTGGAGTGGACACCAGGGATGAGCATCAAACACTTTATACAGGAAGTCAAAAGGGGGTTACATCTACCTGCATATCTCTTATACACCGATGACCCCTATCTTCTTAAGGAGGCCTCTATTATGGTTTCAAGGGCGGTCCCTGAACAGGAAAGGGATTTTTCCTTCAATGTCTTCGACCTTGACGGCATTGATGAAACACCGCCATTTGAGCATATATTAGATGTCCTGAACACAATGCCGTTCTTTGGCAGGAACAGGATTGTTGTGATCGAAAACGTCCAGGAGGTTAATAAAGGGGATATGGGGCGGCTTGAAGGATACCTGTCGAATCCTTCGCCTCATTCTATACTTATCCTTTTACACAGGGGGAGCCCTAAGAGGCAATTCAATGCAATAGCGGGTAAGGTCAGGACCATACCGCTCGATATAAGACCGCAGGACATCCCGTTGTGGCTTAAGGAAAAGGCAAAGCAAAAGGGGATGGATTTGACAGAGAGGGCGATTGAGTATCTGGTTGGCATAACAGGCCCTGATGTGGGGCTTTTATCATCCGAGCTGGAGAAATTCACCCTCATCGGGAAGGGTCGCATAGATGTGCAGGACATCAGGGAGGTTGTAAGGGGCAGTAGTGATTACGATGCCTTTGACCTTGTGAAGGCCCTTGGCAGAGGGGATGCACCAGAGGTCTTCAGGATAGCCCGAACACTCCTTGAGACCCAGGAGCCTTATACTCTGATAGGCGCCATCAACTGGCATTACACCCGCCTGTCTTTAAAGGACAGCAGTAGGGCCTCTTACTACAGTAAGGTGTTCGATCTGCTTAACGAGGCCGATGTCCGTATCAAGACATCTGGCGGGGTATTCCCTCTTGAATATCTGCTTATCAGGCTGCTTCGGCTTTAAGGACGGTGTTGGCAAGCCTGGCAAGGCGTGAGACCTTTCGGGATGCCGTATTGCGGTGTATTATACCCTTTGAGGCAGCACTGGTGATTACCCTTGTGGCCTCTATGAATGCCCTCTGAACATCTTCCCTGTTCTTATTATTTACAGCAGCCTCCACCTTCTTTATGAGGGTTTTTATTGCTGTCTTTACTGCCCTGTTGCGGAGCCGCCGTTTTTCTGCCTGACGGACCCTCTTGAGGGCCGATAGATTCTTTTTTGGTGCTGGTTTAGCAGGCAATCCTTCTTCCACCTCCTCATTATCTTATAAGTTACTAAGATAGCATATCTCTCCTGATAAAATCAATCCTCAGGGCTTATCGCACGATGCCTTTATCAGGTTTACCAACCAGATGTAAAGACTTACACTGCCCTCTGACAGGTCTGTGATATACCCCATTTCCCTCAGTGTGATTATATCCCTGCCGCTGACCCTCCCTATAAAGCCGGAGAGTCCAGTTCCATCATAGAGGACATAGAGGCAGTATCTTCTGCCATTGTCAAACCAGAGGGCTCGCCTTATTGTGAATGCCACCATCCTCGCCCTTTCGGGATCGCCATCCAGAGTTTCGGGTTGATTTATCGAATACTCAAGGTCGAAACCGAGCTCATCGTTGAATTTATTAACTACGGCAGGAACCTCCCTCATAAAGGTAGAGCCCCATATCGGGTGTGGTGCATTGATGTTGTTATGAGGAATCCCCTCGCTTACCCCATTTTCTGATACATCAGCTATATGCATGCTGCCTCCTTTCAGACATTGTCCAGCATATGCCCTAATTTCTTCTTCTTTGTCTTGAGGTAGATAATATTCTTTTCATTGGGCTTCGTTTCTATCGGCACCCTCTCAACAACCTTGAGGCCGTATCCCTCAAGGCCGATTATCTTTTTTGGGTTGTTGGTCATGAGGCGCATCTTTCTCACACCGAGGTCAACAAGTATCTGGGCCCCTATACCATAATCCCTCAGGTCGGGTTTAAATCCTAACCTCAGGTTCGCCTCTACCGTATCAAGTCCCCTGTCCTGCAGCTCGTATGCCTTAAGTTTATTTGCAAGGCCGATACCCCTTCCCTCCTGCCTCATATACAGGACAACACCCTTGCCTGCCTCATTGACCATCTCCATCGCCTTGTGAAGCTGCTCACCGCAATCACACCTCTTAGAGCCGAAGACATCTCCTGTGAGACACTCCGAATGGACCCTCACAAGAACAGGCTCCTCCGGTCTTATATCACCTTTTATGAGTGCGATGTGAAGATTGCTGTCCATGTCATTTGTGTATGCGATGGCCCTGAATTCGCCGTGGTCCGTTGGAAGCTTGATGTCCGAGACCCTTCTTACAAACCTCTCCGTCCTTATCCTGTAATGGATGAGGTCTTTTACGGTCACTATCTTCAGGTTATGCCTGCTTGCAAACTCCATCAATTCAGGCACCCTTGCCATCGTCCCGTCATCGCTCATTATCTCACATATGACACCAGCAGGGTAAAGCCCGGCAAGCCTCGCAAGGTCAACAGAGCCCTCTGTCTGGCCTGCCCTCTGCAGCACACCACCAGGCCTTGCCCTGAGAGGGAAGACATGGCCGGGCCTTGCAAGGTCATCTGGCGTGGTTTTAGGGTCTATGGCAGTGAGTATGGTTGTCGCCCTGTCAGAAGCAGAGATGCCTGTTGTGACACCCTTTTTTGCCTCTATAGAGACTGTAAAGGCAGTGCCAAACTGGGAGGTATTGTCATCCGTCATCATCGGCAGTTTCAACTCCTCAACCCTCTGGGGGGTCAGGGATAGGCAGATGAGCCCCCTACCATACTTTGCCATGAAATTTATAGCAGCAGGTGTGACCTTTTCTGCCGCCATGCAGAGGTCCCCCTCGTTTTCCCTGTCCTCGTCATCAACCAGAATAACCATCCTGCCCTTAGCTATGTCCTCTATTGCCTCATCGATGGTGTTGAATCTATACCTCTGCATTACCGGATGCCCTCCGACTGAATGTACCCTGCCTTCGTCAGTGACCCTCTGAATCTTTCGTCGGCTGCTTTTGATCTATCCCTTCCCATAAATCTTGCGACATATTTACCTATTATATCACCCTCGAGATTCACAGTATCTCCGGGACCCTTCAATCCAAGGGTCGTTATACTGGCGGTGTGAGGTATGATGAATACTGTAAAGGTATCCCTTGATAAGTCTACAACAGTGAGGCTTATACCGTCAACAGCTACCGAACCTTTCTCGACGAGGGACCGGGTTACCTCCTCGGGGGCCTCGATCACTATCTTAAGGGTATCGCCTGCCCTGATTTTGGATCTTATCCTCCCCACAGCATCTACATGGCCTGTCACAAAGTGGCCTCCGAGCTTCCCATCAGCCCTGAGGGACGGCTCGATATTGACCCTCTGTCGGGGCCTCAACTGTCCGAGGTTTGTTGCGCCCAATGTCTCCCCTGATAGGTCAAAGGAGAGTATCCCGTCATCACCCCTGTCTACCACTGTGAGGCAAACCCCATTGACCGATATACTATCACCTATGGCTGCATCCCTTGCGGTTTCTGGCGCCCTTATCGTGAGGGATGCACCTGCCTCCTTTTGCCTGAGGGATATAACATCCCCCATCTCAGTTACAATACCTGTGAACAAATCATTCCTCTACATCGACCTTAAAGTTCACTGTCCTCTGATACAGCCCGAGTATATCGACATCTACAGCCCACGCCGTCTGGATGCGGACAGTATTCTTCTTTTTTATAACGATGATATCTTCCTTTTCTATAGGTATCTTTAATACCTCTGCGGACTCATAAACCTGGGTTTTTATCTTCTCAACGTCGCCGAGTTCAAGCCTGGCGATCTCTTTCACCTCATTTTTGAAGGCAGAGTACCTGTAGTATGGCATCCCGAATTGAATGCCAGCATACAGCGTGATTGCAAGGACAGCAATACATAGGATCGGCTTTATGAATCCATCCCTACCAATACCCCAAAAAATCTTGCGATTTTTTGGGGACCCCTGACTGAGATGTCTCACCGCACCAGCCTCCCCAGCCTTGCAAGCCTCGGCATGTGATTCCTGTTGTCCCATGACCAGTATATTATCAGTGCCTCACCCCTTATATCCTTCATATCCACATACCCCCAGTATCTGCTATCATAGCTCTGGTCCCTGTTATCCCCCATGACAAAGTATTTCCCCTTCGGGACGATATAAGGCCCGAAATTGTCCCTCGGCTCGATGCCGCCTGGCCTGAGGGAGCTGTCTGTATGCTGCGCATAAGGCTCGTTCACGGGTTTCCCATTCACATAGATCGTCTTATCCCTGGATTCTACCACATCGCCCTCAATTGCTATCACCCTTTTTATAAAATCCCTGCTCGGGTCCTCGGGATACTTGAATACTATTATATCACCCCTTTCAGGCTTCTTGAATACAAGAACCCTTCTGTCAGAGAAGGGTATCTTTGTCCCGTATATAAACTTGTTTACGAGGATGTGGTCACCTATCAAAAGGGTGGGTATCATAGAGCCAGATGGGATCTTGAATGCCTGGATAAAGTATGCCCTTATAAAGAGGGCGAGCAGAAGGGCGGTCGTAATGGCCTTTGTGTACTCCCATATTACCTTTTTTCTGTCTTTTTTCACTGTCATTCCTCCTTATCGCTTCACCTCAAGCACAGAAAGAAATGCCTCCTGGGGGACATCGACCCTTCCTAACTGTTTCATCCTCTTCTTGCCTTCCTTCTGTTTTTCGAGGAGCTTTCTCTTTCTCGTAATGTCGCCGCCGTAACATTTTGCGAGGACATCCTTCCTCAGTGCCTTCACGCTCTCCCTCGCTATCACCTTGCTTCCGATCGCTGCCTGTATAATGACCTCGTAGAGCTGCCTCGGTATGACCTCCCTCAGCCTCTCCACGATCTGTCTGCCCCTGTAATAAGCCCTCTCCCTGTGAACTATTAACGAAAGTGCATCCACAGGCTCGCCATTAAGGAGTATATCGAGCCTCACGAGGTCTGACTCGATGTACCCTGTAAACTCATAATCCATCGAGGCATATCCCTTTGACAGGGATTTCAATCTGTCATAGAAATCCCAGAGGATCTCATTGAGCGGAATCTCGTAGACGACCATTATCCTCTCCCTGCCGATGTAGGTGAACTCCCTTTGTACCCCCCGCTTTTCCTTGCATAGTTCTAAAACAGGTCCTATATAGGCCTGAGGCACGAATATGGTTATCTTTACAAATGGTTCTTCTATCTTGAGAAATCTCTCTGGTAGCAGTGTTGGATTGTCGATGAAGATGGTGTTGCCACGCAAGTCAGTGACCCTGTATATAACGGTCGGTGCGGTGCTTATCAATGAAAGGCCGAATTCCCGCTCCAACCTTTCCTTTATAATCTCCATATGGAGAAGCCCCAGAAACCCGCACCTGAACCCGAAGCCCAGGGCAGTTGATGTCTCAGGCTCAAATGTGAATGCCGAGTCATTGAGCCTTAATTTCTCAAGGGCATCCTTCAACTCACCATACTGATGTGTCTCTGTTGGATAGAGACCGCAAAAGACCATGGGTTTTATCTCCTTATAGCCCGGGCATGGTTCTAAGGCTGGATTGTCAGCGCCTGTTATGGTATCTCCGATCTTTGTGTCAGCCACCCTTTTCATCCCTGCAATTATATACCCTACATCTCCAGCAGAAAGCTCATCCACCGATTTCATCTTCGGCGTGAAGACCCCTACGTGGGAGACCTCAAAGTCCTTCCCTGAACTCATGAGCCTTATCCGCATTCCTGCCCTGACCTTTCCATCAAAGACCCTCACAAGGACTATAACGCCCTGGTAGTTATCGAACCATGAGTCGAAGATGAGCGCCTTGAGCGGCCTGCTGTCATCTCCATCAGGGGGAGGGACCTTCCTCACTATCGCCTCGAGTATCTCCTCTGTCCCTATCCCCTCTTTCGCACTGGCAAGGATGGCATTTGAACCATCTATCCCGATGACATCCTCTATCTGTTTCTTTACCTTTTCAGGCTCAGCAGCAGGGAGGTCTATCTTGTTTATTACAGGGATCATCTCAAGATTATGCTCAACAGCAAGATAGGCATTAGCCACTGTCTGTGCCTCGACCCCCTGGGTTGCATCAACTACGAGCAATGCCCCTTCACACGATGCAAGGCTCCTCGACACCTCATAGGAGAAGTCCACATGGCCTGGTGTATCAATGAGATTCAGCACATATTCATTGCCATCTCTGGCCCTGTAGTTGAGCCTAACAGCGTGGGCCTTTATGGTTATGCCTCTTTCCCTTTCGAGGTCCATGGAGTCGAGTACCTGCTCTACCATCTCCCGGCCGGTAAGGGCCCCTGTATATTCGAGGAGCCTGTCAGCAAGGGTAGACTTGCCGTGGTCTATATGGGCAATTATCGAAAAGTTTCTTATATTCTTTGGCATTACCGTCCCCAAGGAAATCTCACGATCTCTTTGAGACTCCCCTTTCAAAGACAAGGTATGCTCCACCGACAATGCCTGCATTGTCACCAAGGGAGGAGGGGATGATCTTGACCTTCTCGAACAAATGCTTAAAGGTCCGCCTTCCTGCCTCCTTTATGGCCTCTTGGACATATATATTCCATGCCCCAACAAGCCCCCCTGAAAGTATTATCGCATCAGGGCTCAGTATGTTTATGAGATTCGATATACCAACACCGAGATAGCGCCCTGCCTCCTTTAAGGCGTCTCTTGAAAGATTGTCTCCGTCAAGTGCAGCCCTGTAGATATCCTCTGGTGTCAGCTTATATATATTTCCCTTACAACATTCCCTCAGCAAACTTTCAGAGCCGCCTTCGAGGCCTGCTATTGCGTATGCGGCTATCGCCCTTGCAGAGGCATATGCCTCAAGGCATCCATAATTTCCACAGTGACACTTCTCGCCATTGGCTATGATACTCATATGCCCTACCTCTGCTGCAACAGCCATTAATCGGGAATTATAAATTATGCCACCCCCAATGCCTGTCCCGAGGGTGAGAAGGATAAAGTTATTAACCCCCCTGCCCTCACCAATCCACCTCTCACCAAGGGCAGCGGCATTTGCATCATTTTCGATGATCACAGGGACATTGAATTTACCCCTTACAGTCTCCACGATGTTCAGACCATCGATGGCAGGAATATTTGGCGAAACCGGGACAGTGCCCGTCTCTCTGTCAACCAGACCGGCCGCACCAATGCCTATCCCTATTACACCATCCCTGAACACCTCACCTATGGAGTTCAGGAGGGATTCCAGCAAATTCTCTGAAGAAGGCACCTTAACCCTCTTTACAATGCTGCCCTCTTCTGTCACAAGTCCAGCCCTCAGATTCGTTCCTCCGAGGTCTATCCCGATTGCATACTGTTTTTTCATGTTATCATAAGGATTGAATTAAGAGATTTTCTATTATACCATAAACCGTGAGAAGACTCGGGGTTCATACATCCATAGCAGGGGGGATTCATATGTCCCTTGATAGGGCAAAAGACCTCGGTTGCAACACTGTCCAGATATTTTCTCATAATCCGAGGACATGGCTGATCAAAGGGATACCCGATGATTCAGCTTTAAGGTTCATATATCTGAGAAGGGCCTATGATATAACCCCTGTCTTTATACACGCCTCTTATCTAATCAATCTTTCATCACCGAATAACGAGGTGAGGGAGAAATCGATACAGCTTCTTGTACATGAGATGGATACTGCTGACAGGCTAAATGCAGACTATGTGATACTCCATACTGGCAGTGCGTCAGGAGATACAGACCATTCAGGCCGTAAGAAGGCCGTAGAGGCGCTCAAGAGGGTCCTTAAAGATAAAGTATGGAGATCTAAACTCCTGCTGGAAAACACTGCTGGACAGAGGGGCGATATATCGCCCTGCATAGGGGACCTGGCAGAGGTTATAGACGAGACAGGCAGCCCATCGATAGGGGGCATCTGCATAGACACCTGTCATGCCTTTGCAGCGGGGTATGACATATCGAGGACAAAAGGTTTGTCAGAGTTCATAAGGGAAATAGAGACGTTTACAGGGCTTGACAGGGTAAAACTCATACACCTCAATGATTCAAAGAGAAGCCTCGGTTCAAGGGTGGACAGGCATGAACACATAGGTCGGGGCTATATCGGGAAGGAAGGCCTGAAGAGATTCATTAACCACCCTGCCTTTATGGATGTCCCGTTAATCCTTGAGACGCCAAAGAGGGACGGTGAGGATGATGTGCGGAACCTGAAATTCGTGAGGGGGATGCTATAATAAATTGCAATTGCAATTGAAGGCATATGGAGGGAATCATGGATACCATAGAATGCATTAGAACGAGGATGAGCATCAGGAAGTTCAAACCCGACATTGTCCCGAAGGAGATACTCCTGAATATCATCAACACAGCGGTATGGAGTCCTTCATACAAGAACAGCCAGCCGTGGGAGGTTGTAGTGGTCTCAGGACAGAAAAGGGAAGACCTATCAAGACTGCTCATCGAACTCTTAGAAAAGGGCACAGAGCCAAGGTCCGACCTCCCTGAGCCCATGTCATGGCCTGCCGATATTGACAGAAGGATCAGAGAACACATAAGGAAAAGGGGCGAAAAGCTCGGCCTTGACCTTAATGACCCCGAGCTCAGGAAGAAATCGAAGATAGCCAATTTCAGGTTTTACGGCGCACCCCATGCGATCTTTCTCTTTCAGGATTCGTCCCTCTCGATGTGGTCGGTGCTCGATATGGGGATATTTGCCCAGAGTCTTATGCTCGCTGCAAATGCGTATGGTCTCGGTACTGTTCCCCAGGCATTTCTGACCGATTATTCGAGCGAGGTCAAAAGATTCCTCCAGATACCAGAATCGAAGAGGCTTGTCTTGGGCATCTCTATCGGCTATCCCGACCTCGCTGATAAGGCAAACAGTTATAGAAGTGATAGGGTGGGGATAGATAAAATAGTGAAGTGGGTCGAGTGATATGCCTGCAATCGCACTATGGATAACAGGACTGCCTGGAAGCGGGAAGAGTTCCCTGGCTGAGGAGTTAGGGAAGAGACACCCTGATTTTGTAATACTGCGGATGGACGAATTGAGAAGGTTCGTTACCCCTGAGCCAACATACTCGGATCCAGAAAGGGAGATAGTTTATAGAAGCCTTGTTTATCTTGCATCAGTATTAGTCAGGCTTGGCCATGATGTCATAATAGATGCAACAGGTAATATGAGGAGGTGGAGGGAGCTTGCGAGGAAAGGGATAGAGAGATTTGCAGAGGTGTATCTCAAATGTCCGATCGAGACCTGTATCGAAAGGGAGAAGAACAGGCTCTTTACTCATGGCGCCCCGAGGGATATATATGAAAAAGGAAGGGCTGGGTGGCCTGTCCCCGGCATGACTGTGCCGTACGAGGAACCGATAAATCCTGAGATAACGATACAGACGGATAAGACCCCTATTCCAGATGCATTACGGTTAATAGAGGACCTCATTAAGAGACTCAGTTCTTAGCTAAATCTTGATCGTCCCGAGCCCCAGCAGATTGAAGAGCACAGATACACTGTAGTCCCTTCCCTTTTTTGTGAATATCAATGTCGCACCCCAGCATTGTTTCTGATATTTTAACTTCGCAATAATGTCCTTTAACTCGCTCCTCTTCGCATCATACCAGAAATTCCCCTCTACTGACACCGTCTTCGAATGGATGTAATTAACCCCGAAGGAGTAAAACAGTATGTCTTCGGACCTGTTGTATCTCTCTCCTATTGTGAATGATGCCTTCGATATGCTTATGCCCGCATCAGAATTTATTGTTTCAATCCTTCCTGTATTCGGGTCATAGGAGGCCTCTCCCCTCAGCCCTAACGGCCGGCGGATCGCAACCTCGAGACCAAGGGGGAGAAAGGCACGGTCGCCTTTGAAAGAATCATATGCCTGTGTGACCCTTATATTCATAAACTCACCATTGCTGTCCATGAACCTGTTGTTTAATGAGAGCCCTATCTTCGAGGTCTTCGTGTAAAGCTCTGTGGAGGTGAAGAGAGGAAGATTCGAGTTAGACGAGGGTATGAATGTATATCCGAGGGACGGCTCTATGATATGGATAAATGTACTGTAATCCTTTACCAGCCTTGTGGTTGCGGTTATGCTGTAGTCGAGACCCTCCCTGTGGGGCGAGCTGCCATAGGTATCGGCATTATGGAGGGAGTAGGCGGTCTCTCTCAATCCGAGGACCTGTGTAACAACGACATCGCCTCCGAAGGAATATGCAAATCTCGGATAGATATCAAGCCGCTGGCCCGATGCGTTGGCCTCCCTCCAGAAATTCGAAAGGGCTGTGGAAAGGGAGAACACAAAAGGTCCGACCTTTCTGGGGCTGAGGAAGTATCCTATCTCTGGTAATCTCTGCGGGATTGTCGAGTCGTCCGTCCCATCTTTCAGGTCAATGAGGTACCTCGATGTCAGAAACAGGCGTGAATCTCCAGACCCCATGGACACCTCTGCTGTGGATTCGATAAATCGCTCTGTTGTCTTGCTCAGATAAGAAGCGGGATCGAGGAACCTCATGGTCTTGTTGATGATATAAGGGTTGTAGTTTTTATAGTAATCCCTCGAGCTGATGTAATTCAGATTGAGATAGCCTGTAATTGCGTCTGTCTTATCCCTGTTTTCATAAACCCATCTAAGGTCCCAGAAATCCCTTCCGAGTTCTTTATCCCTCAGGTGGTATGACCAGAGATTTGCCCTTGAGCCGTCCTGTTCTATATATCTATATTCCAACCCTTCGCCGATCCCCCTCTTGCTATACACATCCATCAGGAATGTGGCATCCCTGTTTTCTGAGATAGCCCAGAAGAACGGCTGTTCGTAATGAAGGCCCTTTGATTTTACATATCCAATGGCAGGAAACAGAAGTCCTGTCTTCCTCTCCCTCTCTATCGGGGCAGAGAGATAAGGGGTATATAAAACAGGCAGGTCTTTAATATGGAAGGTAACACCCCTTGCCCTCAATCTGTCGCCCACCACGACATCAACGTCCCTGCCCTTGAAACACCATGCAGGGACAGGTGCATCACAGGTGGTGAACAATGCCCTGTTAACAGCATATTCCTTTTCGCCCTTTTTCTCGATCTCAAGACCTGTTATATGGTAGTTATCTTTCTTAGAAAATATCTCTGCCTTGTAGAGTTTGCCTGTCTTTGACTCGAGGTTCAACTCTGCCCGCTCTGCCTTTATCGAGACATCAGGGTCATTATATGTGACACTCCCCTCTGCAGAGAGATCAGATGTCTTTTCATCGTATACGGCCCGAGCGGCCTCCATTGTTGCCATACCCTTCTGAATCTTCACATGACCGCTTGCGGTATATGTGTTTGTTCCGGCCTCGTATTCGAGGATGTCCGATTGGATCGCTATCGTCTCTTCTGCAAGAGATGGAGAGACCAGACAGGCAATAAAAGGCAGGATAAATAAGGCAGGAAACAGGGCACCCCAAAAAGTCTCCGACACTGTTACCCCAAAAAGTCTTCGACTTCTTGGGGACCCCTTTTTGGGGACCCCGGTCAGGTATCCTGAAACCCTCATCATCTCAGCCCTGCCATGGAGGGACAGCTGCAAGGCTGACCGAGTAGCATCTTTACCTCGCCTATGGTATAAAAGGAACCTGTAACAACTACAAGGGCACTGCCTCCTGCCGCTATCTTCATAGCCATCTTTACAGCCTCTTTCACAGAGCCTGCAATCTCAGTGTCGTATCCAAGAAAACGGGCACATTCTGCAAGCCTCGACGGCGGCGCTGCCCTCTCATAGTCAGGCGCTGTGACGATAACCTTTGATGCGATTGGCAATAGTGGTCTCATTATCCCCTCTATATCTTTGTCCGACATGATGCCGAGTATCAGGATTATCTGCTCGTACGAGGGCAGAAAATACCTTTTCAGGGAATCGGCAAGGACATTTGAGGCAGCAGGGTTATGAGCGCCATCTATCAATACATCAGGCATGCCTGCATCCCTGATCAGTTCCAATCTGCCAGGCCATTTCGTAAGGGCGAGCCCTTCTCTTAGTACCCCAAAAAATCTTTGATTTTTTGGGGACCTCATAAGCGATGGGTCTCTTTTAACTCCGTTACGCATTGTGTATAACATATCGCGGCCTTCCAGCGCAATCAGTGACGCCTTTATTGCAAGGCAGGCGTTTGAAAGCTGGTGATCCCCTGCCAGCGGGATGTGCAGGTCCCTGATTATGCATGAGTCATCGATATAGTCAAAGGTAATGCCGCCAATACCCTGTGATCCTGGGATGCCCCTGAAATCTCTTTCGTATATGAACAGATGGGATGCCCTTTCCCTCGCTACCCTGCATATCACCTCCTTTGCCTCTGCCTCCTGTTTTGCAGAGACGACAGGGATCCGCTCCTTTATTATCCCTGCCTTTTCCGCAGCGACCTCCTTTAATGTCTGTCCGAGGAATTCCTTGTGGTCGAGGCTGATATCTGTTATTACTGAAACGGTAGGGGTGATTACATTCGTTGCATCCAGCCTCCCCCCCATGCCTGTCTCGACAACAGCCCAGCCAACACCGCGCCTCTTGAAATAGAGAAAGGCCATCGCTGTCACGAACTCGAAGAAAGTGGGGGTAAGCATGGGCAGGGGACTGTCGGCTCCGCTAGTACCCCAAAAAATCTTTGATTTTTTGGGGACCCCATTGACGCTGCCCATCGCTTCTCTTATCTCCTCTGTCAGCGCAACGACTTCGCTCTCCTGCATCTCAGCGCCATCCACCCTTATCCTCTCTGTGAAGCTCACGAGGTGTGGCGATGTGAAGAGCCCTACTTTTAAGCCAGCAGCCCTCAATATCGAGGCTATCATGGCTGATGTGGACCCCTTGCCATTTGTCCCTGCTATGTGTATTGAGCTGAAGGACTTTTGCGGATCGCCAAGAAGTGAGAGCAACCTTATAGTGTTATCGAGGCCGAACTTTATGCCATATTTTTGCAGGCCATACAGATAGCTAACGGTATCGCTGTAGTCTGCAGCTCTCATAATAGAAGCCTATTCTAACAGACAACAGACGAACAAAAAAAGTCTGTTTTCCAAGGTCTAACCTTCGGAGCCCGTTGCCTCACGTAAAAATCTTTATATAAACCCTAAAATCGACTTCGTAAAATCGCCGTAGAGCCTTTCTTTTAGACTATCCCATACCTGTCTCATTCGTAAAGATTTTTGATGAGGCAATTTACGGAGTTGCCTAAAAGACCTCAAAGCAAGTAAAATAGCAAATGGGAGTGGATAGGGTTCTGGTGTCCCTCCTGGACTTCAAATCCAGTGTTGCCGCCCAAAAGGCGGCAGGGTGGGTTCGATTCCCACACACTCCCGCCATGCTGTCGGGGCGTAGCGCAGCCTGGTAGCGCACACGGTTCGGGACCGTGGAGTCGAAGGTTCAAATCCTTTCGCCCCGACCAAAAAGGTATTGTCAAGCCTTTTATGCTAATCCTCTTATGGGCTTTATTCTCAATGGCTTTTATGGTTTATTAATTACGCAGCAATCCTTTCAAGTTCAGATACCTTTATCCTTGCAAGAGTTGCTGTGTCTCCTTCGTAATACTGACTGTACCATGTTATGTTCCGGGCTACCTATTCACCAGCCCGTGTGTTATAATTGACCATAAATAAAAGAGAGAGGCATCTGTTAATCCGTTCCTCGAGATGTATGGATACGATAGAGAAAAACGGGTCCCCAAATTGGAGCAAAATTGAGGTAAGGGTCATTGATCCCGTACAAGGATGACAACCCCACTGCTGTCTTTCCCTTCATTACTATCGGAATAATAGTGTTGAATGTCCTGGTATATCTCTGGGAGATGTTTTCTCCGTCAGGTCAGCAGCAGATTGCATTTTCTTACGGGGCCATTCCGTACAACCTGCTTACATTCGAAAAGAATCAACCCATCCATCCTGTTGCAACGGTCTTTTCCTCTATGTTCCTGCATGGAGGGCTATTTCATCTCGGCGGCAATATGCTTTATCTATGGATTTTCGGGAATAACATAGAGGATAGGTTAGGCCACATCAGGTTCTTGGTCTTTTATCTCCTGTCAGGGACGGTAGCGGCCTATGCCCATACCATTACAGAGCCCGGCTCTCATATCCCCATGATCGGTGCAAGCGGTGCCGTGTCGGGCGTCCTTGGTGCCTATCTCCTGCTTTTTCCCCACGCCAGGGTTCATACTGTAATATTCTTCGGGTTCTTCTGGCAGATTGTGAGGGTGCCTGCCCTCGTAGTGATCGGGTTTTGGGCTATTATACAGCTCATTAATGGTATAATTACGAAGGGGCTGCTGAGCCAGGGCGGCATCGCCTGGTTTGCCCATGTAGGAGGTTTTCTATTTGGATTGTTGACCATTAGGCTCTGGCTACCAAAAAGGAGGGTTAAAGGGTGGTTGTAATATGTCCGAAGTGTAAGGTAAGGCTCAAGATTGCAGATGAGAAGGTCGCATCTGAAGGTTCACGATTCAAATGCCCGAAGTGCAGCACTGTGCTGTTGGTAAGAAAACCTGCACCTGCTGTCAGGCCTCTCGACAAAGGCAAGGTTCTCGTTGCCCATGAGGACCCCTCAGTTGCAGAACGGATTAAGACGGTCCTTTTTAGAGAGGGTTATAAAGTCATCACTGTAAATGACGGCATAGAGGCCATGGTGAACGCGGCAAAAGAGCTCCCATATCTCGCTATACTCGGCGTATCCCTCCCAAAGATCTACGGATTTGAGGTCTGTAAGAGATTAAAGAACAGGCCTGAGACCAGGGATATGAAGGTTATCCTTATCGCCTCCCTTTATGATAAAAATAGGTATCGGAGGGAGCCCGAATCCCTGCACGGAGCAGACGGCTATATAGAGGAGTACCAGATAGAAGAATCCCTGATAGAAAAGATCAATACCCTGAGAGGGGGTGTAGAAGGGGTAGCTGAGGAAAGACGTGAAGGAGTGAAACCCCCTGAGGAGACCGGCAGGGCAGGAGGAAGGGAAACAGAAAAAACAGAGGCTGTAAAGGAGAGGGCACAACAGCCCACCAGTGCCGAGACAGACGAGATGGTGGAAAGGGCCAGACGCCTTGCAAGGACAATAATATCGGACATCTACCTTTACAGTAAGGCAAAGGTAGATGATGCAATAAGGAACAATACCTTCCATACAACCTTCGCGTCAGAATTAAAGGAAGGCACCAAACTCTATGAAAACAGGGTGCCCCCTGAGATAAGGGGCTTAGGGGATTTCTTTAATGAGGCCCTGGATAACTTTATCGAGAAAAGAAAGAGAGAATTAATTCAATATTCTTAGAAAAATAGAGAAATTATCTAATAAAATATTTTTTCCCAGTTTTTTTGTCAATTCACGACCTTGCCATACTATCCCCATAACCATTATATTAGCACTCGCCATTTAGGAGTGCTAATAAATCCTACAAAAAGAAAGGAGAGGAGTCTATGAAGTTTAAACCATTGAGGGATAGGGTATTGGTAAAATACTCTGAAGAGACCGAGAAGACCGCTGGGGGGCTTTACATCCCTGACACAGCGAAGGAGAAGCCGCAGAAGGGAGAGGTTGTTGCAACCGGCCCCGGGAGGGTTACTGATGACGGAAAACTCCAGCCCATGTCGGTCAAGGTGGGTGATATTGTGCTCTTTGATAAGTACTCAGGGTCAAAGGTCACGATGGATGATGTGGAGTATCTGATAATCAGGGAAGAGGATATCCTGGGGATATTAGAGAAATAAAGGAGGTTATTTATGGCAAAACAACTTATTTTTGATGATGCAGCAAGGAGCGCTATACTGAGGGGGGTCAGTATCCTGACTGATGCGGTCAAGGCAACCCTAGGCCCGAAGGGAAGGAATGCGATACTGGACAAAAAGTTTGGTGCACCGACTATCACAAAGGATGGTGTCACAGTGGCAAAGGAGATAGAGCTGAAAGACCCGTGGGAGAACATGGGTGCACAGCTCGTCAGGGAGGTTGCATCAAAGACATCCGATGTGGCTGGAGATGGGACAACAACAGCGACTGTCCTTGCGCATGCCATTTACAGGGAAGGCATAAAGAATGTTGTTGCAGGCGCAAATCCCATGGACCTTAAAAGGGGAATAGATAAGGCTGTCGAGGTCGTTATCAATGAACTCAAGAAACTCAGCAAGCCTGTGGCCGACAAAAAAGAGATCGCCCAGGTAGGAACCATCTCTGCCAATAATGACCCATCCATTGGGGAATTGATAGCAGAGGCTATGGATAAGGTCGGAAAGGACGGGGTCATCACTGTTGAAGAGGCGAAGAGTATGGCAACAACGCTCGATGTTGTTGAGGGCATGCAGTTTGACCGCGGTTATATATCCCCGTACTTCATAACAGACCCTGAGAGGATGGAATGCAATCTCGAGGATGTATTTATACTCATACACGAAAAGAAGATATCCAGCATGAAGGACCTCCTTCCTGTGCTTGAGCAGATAGCAAAGATGGGCAAGCCGCTGCTCATTATCGCAGAGGATGTGGAAGGTGAGGCCCTCGCTACACTTGTTGTTAATAAGCTTCGTGGCACCCTCCAGGTCTGTGCTGTCAAGGCCCCCGGCTTTGGTGAAAGGAGAAAGGCAATGCTTGAAGATATTGCGATCCTTACAGGCGGGACGATGATATCAGAAGACCTTGGCATCAAACTTGAGAATATAAAACTCTCTGACCTCGGAAGGGCAAAGAAGATTACGGTTGATAAGGAAAACACGACCATAGTTGAGGGCGCTGGCGACCCCGCAAAGATACAGGGCAGGGTCAAGCAGATAAAGGCACAGATAGAGGAGACGACCTCTGACTATGATCGTGAGAAACTCCAGGAACGCCTTGCAAAGATAGTTGGCGGGGTGGCAGTGATAAATGTGGGTGCTGCCACAGAGGCCGAGATGAAGGAGAAAAAGGCAAGGGTTGAGGATGCCTTACACGCCACAAGGGCTGCAGTAGAAGAAGGAATAGTTCCGGGCGGCGGAGTGGCCCTTCTTAGATGCAGTCCAGCCCTGCAGAATCTCAAACTCGAAAACCATGACCAGAATATGGGTGTTCAGATCGTGATGAAGGCCCTCGAGGAGCCTATAAGGCAGATCGTGAACAATGCAGGGGTCGAGGGTTCTGTAGTTGTCGAAAAGGTGAAGGCATCAAAGGACGTAAACTACGGCTTTGACGCTCAGGATGAGGAGTATGTCGATATGATGAAGGCAGGCATCATTGACCCCACCAAGGTCACGAGAACCGCTCTCCAGAATGCAGCATCCGTAGCATCCCTCATGCTCACAACATCAGTAATGGTTTCGGAGCTCCCTGAAGAGGAGAAGAAACCCCCGATGCCGGGTGGCGGCATGGGAGAGATGTACTAAAACAGGACAGCAAAACGACTGGTGGTTAGCGGTGAGGCCCATCACTGCTAACCACCAAACAACAGGACCTTCACTTTACATTTCTACCTCCTTCTGGCATCCTAAAATAATAAGATGAAAAAGAATATAGCATTAATGGCCGCAGGCATCTTGCTGGTTTTTTCGTTTTACGTTGCAGTCGAGCTATTTGTCCCCCTCCCGTTTGGAAACAGGGCAATTGAGTTTGAGATTAAGAAGGGTGCCACATTCAGGCAGGTAGTCGAGGGGCTCTCGAGGAAAGGGCTGGTGAGGGATAGGTGGGTCTTTCTCCTTCTGGGCAGGATAACAGGGTTAGACCGCAAGATCAAGGCAGGTTACTACCCCCTCTGGGGAACTATGCGGCCCATTGAGATATTTGACGCCTTTCGGCTCGGAAGGCTCATAGAGTATGAGATAATAGTGCTGCCGGGTGATTCCCTGAGAGAGATAGCAGAAAAGTTCGCCTCGCTGGGGATGATAGAGGAGACAGAGTTTCTCAGGTTGAGTACTGATAGGGACCTCCTCGACCTCTATAATATAGATGCCCCATCACTGGAGGGTTATTTATTCCCTGATACATACAGATTCCCAAAGGGCCTCGAGGTCAGGGAGGTTATTTCTATGATGATAGCGAACCTGAGAGAGAAATACGATGCCGGGATGCTGGCAAGGACCTCAGAGCTTGGCCTTACAGAGAGGGATGTCCTCACAATGGCCTCTATAATTGAGAAGGAGGCCGTTACAGACAGCGAGAGGCCAATTATTGCCGCTGTGTATTACAACAGGCTAAAGAGGCATATGCCGCTGCAGGCTGACCCGACGGCCATATACGGTATAAAGAGTCATAAAGAAAGGATAACAAGAAAGGACCTTTTGCGAAAGACCGCCTATAATACATATATTATAAAAGGACTGCCTCCCGGGCCTATAGCATCGCCTGGGCTTAAGTCTATCAAGGCTGCCTTGTATCCTGCCGAGGTCCCATATTTATACTTCGTCTCCAATAATGATGGAACCCATAATTTTTCAGTAACCCTCGGTGAACACTCAGACGCTGTAAAATCCTATCGGGCCAAGAAGGGGAATAACGGATGATGAGCATGTTAAAGGAGAGGAAAAAGACAAAGGTGATCCATGTCGGCAATGTCCCTGTCGGTGGTGGAAACCCCATAGCTGTCCAGTCCATGACAAAGACAGACACGAGGGATGTCCCTTCGACTGTCAAACAGATAAGGTCGCTTGAGGATGAAGGCTGTGAGATCATCAGGGTGGCCGTCCCTGACATGGATGCAGCAAAGGCAATCGGCGAGATAAAACGTGGTATAAGGATCCCGGTAATTGCAGATATACACTTTGACTGGAGGCTGGCCATAGAGGCCGTAAGGCAGGGCATTGATGGCCTGAGGATAAACCCTGGCAATATAGGCGCAAGATGGAAGCTGGCAGAGGTCGTCGCGGCGTGCAGTGAAAGGGGTATACCCATCAGGGTCGGCGTAAATGCGGGGTCATTATCCAGAAAACTGCTCGACAAATATGGACATCCCTCACCTGAGGCCCTTGTAGAAAGCGCGGAGGGGCATATCAATATACTGGAAGGACTGGGGTTTAAGGAGATAAAGGTTTCCCTCAAGGCATCGGATGTCCCGACTACAGTTGAGGCATACAGGCTGTTTTCAAGGAGATTCAGATATCCGCTCCATATCGGAATATCCGAGGCAGGGCCCTCTTTTACAGGGGTCATCAAGGGCTCTGTCGGTCTCGGTATACTCCTTTCAGAAGGCATAGGTGACACGATCAGGGTGTCTCTCACAGCAGACCCAATAGAAGAAATATATGTTGCCTATGGGATTCTCAGGTCGCTCGGGATCAGAACGCTCGGTGCTGACCTCATCTCCTGCCCGACCTGCGGAAGGTGTGATATAGACATAAGGGGCATAGCAAGAGAGGCTGAACAAAGGCTCAGGGATATAAATAGGCCGATAAAAGTGGCTGTCATGGGCTGCGCTGTTAACGGCCCTGGTGAGGCGAGGGAGGCCGACTTTGGCATTGCAGGTGGAAAGGGGATGGGGATTATATTCAGGAGGGGGAGGGTTGTGAAAAGGGTTCGTGAGGATGAACTCCTCGATGCCCTCTTTGAAGAGATCATGAGAGGCGAATAATGGAGATAATCAGGATACCCAATATCATGCAGGATACATCAAAGGGTCATCTCCTGCACAGCAGGACTATAGGCTTTGTTCCAACAATGGGTGCCCTGCATGAAGGACACCTCAGCCTTGTGAGAATGGCGAGGGCAGAGAACGATATCACCGTTGTCAGCATATATGTAAACCCGAAACAGTTCGGCCCATCAGAGGACTTTCTCAGGTATCCGAGAGACATTGATGGAGATACAGAGAAACTCAGGAAGGAGGGGATCGATATACTCTTTCTCCCTGATGATTCCCAGATGTATCCAGATGGTTTTTCAACCCATCTAAAAGTTGAGGGTCTATCGGATAGACTATGCGGTGCATTCAGGCCCGGGCATTTCAGCGGGGTTGCAACGATAGTTGCAAAGCTTTTCAATATCGTCATGCCCACAAGGGCCTATTTTGGACAAAAGGATTTCCAGCAGGCGATTATTATAAAGCGGCTTGTAAAGGACCTCAACATGGATATTGATATCGTTGTCTGCCCTACTGTCAGAGAAGACGATGGCCTTGCAATGAGCTCAAGGAATATGTATCTCACAACCGAGGAGCGGGCTGCAGCGAGGATAATCTACAGATGTCTGGTGGAGGCATCGGAAGCTATAAAGTCTGGTATAATAGAAGTTGAAAGATTAAAGAGGCTCATGAAGGATATGCTCGCTTCAGAGCCCCTGATTTCAGAGATACAGTACTGTTCGGCATACGACCCTGAGACACTGGACGAGCTCAGGCAGATACAGGGTGAGACACTCCTTGCGATTGCCCTTAAGATTGGCAGCACAAGGCTGATTGACAATATATTTGTGAGCTTAAAAGAGGCACAGATAGAGATATAAGGAGGCAGACGGAGATGTTGCAGAAGGTTCATATACAGATTCTGGACAACCCCCTGGAGAACGTTATCCTTGATGCAGAGGAGTTTGAAGAGCCGATAAAGAACAAGATCTTAGCAGAGGAACTCCGAAAAGAGATGAACTACAGCTATCCAACTGTTGTATCAGTGGAATATATCGACCTATTTATGGACGATGATACAGGTTTCTCTGATATAAAGGAGATGCTCAGGCAGGGGGCGATCAATGCCCCTGTCATACTCATAAACGGCGTACCGAGGATACATGGCGGGATACCGAGGGCAGTAATAAGAGAAGAGGTAGAAAGACTCTTATCCTCAGGCCCTCTGCACTAAACCCTCTTCTTAATTAACCCCTCCACGGTCGGGAACTGGCTCATATCTGTATGGGGGAGGAAGAGGGCTGACATGTACTCGTCCATGAAGCCCCTTGATACAGAAAGTTCCATATAGGTCATCTTTGAGGCTATATCCCCTGCCTCCCTTCTCAGGTCTTCGGAGAGGAGACATAGATACGCCCCTGTGATAGAGGTATTGCCGAGGAACGAGAACTTTTCCTTTGGAAGGTCAGGTAGCATCCCGAGGATAATCGCACGCTCTACATTTAGATAATTGCCGAATCCCCCTGCGATATAAACCCTCTCTATAGCATCAAGGCTGAAACCGACCTCCTTTAAGAGGAGTGAGACCCCTGCATATATCGCAGCCTTTGCCCTGAGTATGTTTTCTATATCGACCTCCGTAAGGACAATATCCCTGCCGGTGTCCCTGTAAAACACAAACTCCATCCCCTCTTCCCCTGCCCTCACCCTGTCAGTCTTTCCCTCAACAATCCTGCCCTTCTGGTCTATGATGCCTGTAAGGAACATCTCTGATATGGCATCTATCATCCCGGAGCCGCATATGCCCATGGGCCTTGAATTCCCTATGACCCCTATCTCTGGCTCAAAGGTGTCAGGATTTATCCTCACAGATTCGATGGCACCCTCTGTTGCCCTCATGCCATTTTTGATCCCGCTACCCTCAAAGCACGGCCCAGCAGAACAGGCAGCAGTCACGAGCCACTCATTGTTTCCTACGGCTATCTCACCATTTGTGCCTATGTCCATAAAAAGGGCTATCTCGGGATTCCTGTGCATCCTCGATGCGAGCACACCAGCAACAATATCCCCACCAACATAGCTTGCCACACATGGAACTGTGTATATCGGCGATTGAGGATTTATCTCGAGTCGGGCCGTTCCCGCCTTCCATCGAGGGAAGAAATTCACTGTGGGGATGTATGGCTCTTCCCTGATATGGGCAGGGTCGAGCCCCCAGAATATGTGGGACATGGTCGTGTTGCCTGCTATGACAGCTGATTCAATGTCCTGTCTGTTTAAATTATGCCTTTCGACCAGTGGGGTCAGGATGTCGTTTATATCGGATACAACCGCATCCCTGAGCTCATCGAGTCCCCCTCCCTCTGTTGCATAGATTATGCGGGTTATGACATCATCGCCATGTCTCATCTGGGAATTATAAGTCGAACCAACATCTACAAGGCGACCATCAGAGAGGTTTACGAGATACACAACTATAGTAGTCGTCCCTATGTCCACTGCAAGCCCATACCTGTCAGTGGATTCAGCGGCATCTGAGATAAATATAGCCTCTGGGTCATCTGTGTATCCAAGGGCAATCTTCCATCCTGCGCCCCTCAGCTGGTTGGCCATGGAGGAGACAAAGCCATGGGAGAATCTCATCCCTTTTACCCCTTTTCCCTGCAGCGACCGCTTCAACCGTTCAAGGTCGCTTATATTGTCATGGATTGTTGGTGGAGGGATATCGAGGTAGAGCCTTTTAACAACCGGTGAGAGCTCGACACCAAAGGACTGGAAGAGCTCAAAAAGGTCCCTCGACCTTGAGATGGCTATCCTGTCTCCAACAACAAGCCTCGATTCCTCCGGGATCTCCACTGTGATATCACCCTCTGGGATTGTCTGGCATGCAAGCACAAAACCCGCCTCCCTCTCGCTCTGACCGAGCCTCCCGTATGAGATGACCTCAGAGTCGCCTTCCAGTATCTTTACCTTACATTTCCCGCAGGTCCCCTTGCCTCCACAGGAGGCAACAAGATAGACCCCCTGCCTCTTCATAGAGCTCAGGATATTCTCACCCTCTGAGACAGTAAGGGTCTTTCCTGATGTCAATCTTATCTCCATACCCTTTAACCAACCTCCTGCACCGTTTCCGCTTATTATACAACATTCATTTCGATTAGACACACGCTGCTGAAATGGTGTAAATTAATCCATGAGCAGGGCTATGAAATTCGGTCAGTTCCTCCTTGAAAGGGGACTGATAAGCGAGATGGATATATTGCACGCGAGGTTCGTCCAGAAAAAGAACAACCTCAAAATCGGAGAACTCGCCATGGAGAGGGGCTGGCTTACAGAGGACGACATAAACAGAATACTGATAATCCAGGAGGATACGTGTGAAAGATTTGGAGAGATAGCAGTCAGGGAAGGATATCTCACAGAAGGGCAATTAGAAGAGCTCCTGAAGAAACAGAAGGACAGCTATATCTTTTTTGGAGAGGCCCTGCTCCAGATAGGGGCCATCTCTGAGTATGACCTCATAACACTTCTCAAGGAGTTCAACAGGAAGAGACTCAGGGGTTAGGGTCTGATCTACAAGCAAAAACAGTGCTCGGTTATTGACACTTTTTGCCAATTATGATACCTTCAATATTAAGCAATGACAGATAAGGCTCTGATAATAAAAGAGGCCCAGAGGTATCTTGCGAGAGGGCAGATTGAGAGGGCCATTGCAGAGTGGGAAAGGCTGGTAAGGGAGGCCCCTGATGGCAATGCCTACAACACTATAGGCGACCTCTATCTGAAAAAGGGCAATAAATCCTCTGCGGTAGAATCCTTTCACAAGGCTGCAGACTTTTTCAGACAGGAGGGATTCTCCCTTAAGGCACTCGCCCTTTTCAAAAAGATTATCAATATTGATCCATCAGACGTGGGTTCTTTAATTGCGCTGGGCGAATTAAGCGAGGAAAAGGGGCTCATCACAGATGCTATAAAGTATTACCTTTCTGCGGCTGACATACTCTCAAGGGATGTTAAAAAGGAGAGATTCCTCAGCATCTATGAGAGGATACTGTCCCTTGCCCCATTCAATCTCCCCTTGAGGGAAAAGGTAGCAGGGCTTTTCTTAAAAGAGGGGCTCACATCGGATGCTGTCAAGGAATACCTTTATATGGCAAGGTTGTGTGACGACAGGGGCGATTCTAAGAAGGCAGAGGAGTATTTCAGAAAGGTTATTGATATCCAGAATGACAGCAAAGATGCATTGCTCGGTCTGAGCTATATCTATGAAAGGGCAGGTGATATCCATCAGGCCATTGAGTATACGAGGGAGGCCGTCAAGACACATCAGGACGATGCCGACCTCCTTCTAAGATGCGCCACACTCTTGAAGGCGTCAGGGGCATTTGATGACGCCTTAACCTATCTCTCAAAGGTCCTTGAGATAAGGCCCTTCGACATTGAGACAAACAGGCTGATAGGAGAGATTCACCACGCAAGGGGCGAAAGGGAAAAGGCATGGGAATACTATAAGATAGTGGCGGACTCCCTGATGGCGGGGGGCGAGCTTCGAGATGCTATGGACATTGTAAAACAGTTCAGGGATATCAACCCCATCGAGGCTGGAAGGCTCCTCATCTCCCTCTACAGGCAGGACAATGACATGGAAGCGGTCTTTAAAGAAACCCTTTCTCTTGCAGACCTGCTCTCTAACAGTGGCATGATAGAGGAGGCCATAGAACTTTACAGGGAGGCATTAAAGATCCATCCCGATGACATGAAACTCAGGAAGATGCTTGCAGAAATAGAGATGAAGATAGGGATTGTGCCCGCGGGAGGGAAAGAAAAGGCAACCGAGGATTTGCTGATGGATGCAGAGATATTTATAAAATACGGCCTCTATGACGAAGCGAGGACAATCCTCGAAGACCTCAAAATAAAGGAACCCTTCAATACAGATGTCCATTCGAGACTCAAATCCCTCTACATCGAGACAGACGATAAAGAGCAGGCTGTAACAGAATGTCTCATCCTCGCTGAACTTTATGGGAGGTATGGAGAGATCGAAAAGAGGGGGGCGGTCTTGAAGGAGGCATTCGAGATAAATCCTGATGACCCGAGGCTGTTAGAGCGGATGTCCGCCGGTGCAGAAGAACCGACAATGGCTCCGGTATCAGAGGGGCTTATATCATCACCCAGTCTCGATGATTACATCGAGGACATGGCAGAGGCAGAATTCTATCAAAGACAGGGGTTGAAAGAGGATGCATTAAGGATATATGAAAGGCTCCTCATGATGTTCCCTGAAAACGAGGAACTGCAGAAGAGGGTATCGTCACTCGGAGGGGTACTGCCTGAGCCCATTGTAAAGGAGACGGCCCCAGACATTGACAGGGGCGGGCAGGTAAAGGAGATCAAACCCCAGGAGACCATCTCAGCACAGGAATTCGTTGAGCCTCAGTTTGATAGCGATGTCCTCGATATATTCGAGGAGTTCAAGAAGGGGATCGAAAAAGAGCTGGAGATAGAGGATTACGAAACACATTACAACCTCGGTATAGCCTACAAAGAGATGGGGCTCATTGATGATGCAATAAAGGAGTTCCAGACATCGAGGAATGACCCGAGGTGTTATGTCCGCTCTATGAGTATGCTCGGTGTATGTTATATGGAGAAGGGCCTCTTTCCTCTCGCCATAGATGCATTCAAGGCCGCAATGAACAACATCGAGACACGGGATGAGTCTTACTGGGGAGCTATGTATGACCTCGCATCAGCATACGAAAAAAACGGCAACATCAGAGAGGCACTTGAACTCTTTAGCGAGATATACGGTAGAGACTCGAAGTTCAGGGGGGTCGCTGAAAGGCTCGATCACCTCAGGGCCATGCTGTCAAAGAGCGAGGCCAGACAAAAGGAAAGAAAGGACAGGATCTCTTACCTCTAAACATGGACTACCTGGAGTATTACGGCCTGAAAGAACAACCATTCTCGAATATTGTGGACAACAGATTCTATTACAGCAGCCCGCAGCATAAAGAGGCATTGGTGAAACTCAAATATGCCATAGAGACAAAGAAAGGTCTTGCTGTGGTCATTGGCGATATCGGCACAGGCAAAACCACACTTGCAAGAAAACTCCTTGAAGAACTTGACGAGGCCCGCTATGAGGCTGCGCTTATCGTCATAATCCATTCATCGGTGAGTTCGGAATGGCTCCTCAAAAAGTTCGCAATCCAGATAGGGGTTAATGATCTAAAAGACGGCAAGGTTGAGATGTTGGGCCAGATATACGGGAGATTGCTCGATATCCACGACAGCGGCAAGACCGCTGTCGTGCTGATGGATGAGGTTCAGATGCTCAAGTCAAAGGAGATAATGGAGGAGTTCAGGGGCCTCCTGAACATGGAGGTCCCTGGGGGTAAAATAATCAACCTCGTCTTCTTTGGCCTTCCTGACCTTGAGGATGTCCTGTCTCTCGACGAACCACTTAAGCAGAGGATAGCCATGAAGATCGCCCTCAAGCCCTTCTCTGAGGGTGACACAAGGGAGTATATAAACCACAGGTTGCGGATTGCAGGGTGCAAAAATCAGATATTCCTTGACAGGGCATTTGCAGAGGTCTGGAGATACTCAAGGGGGATACCGAGGCTTATAAATACGATCTGTGACAATGCGATCCTCGAGGGGTATCTTTTCAAGTCAAAGGGCATAGACGAGTCAATCATCAGGGCCGTTGCCGTTGACCTCGGTCTCAACGGGGATTGATCAACAGGGTCTTTACCTTGAGCTCAACAGAATATTTAGAGAGTTCTATCCGCATCCTTGAGGGAAACCACATTCCGCTGAATAGCTCAGGCTCTCCGTAATGGATATCCAATTCCCTTCCATCTTCAAGATCGATTATCTGTCTTTCTGGCATCATCGTCTTTTTGTTTATAAAAAGCCTTTTCCACGAATTCGATACAGAGTATGTATCACCATCTTCATCTATTTCAGGGTCTTTTATCGACCACCAGAAAAAACTGCTCCTCAGGCCGTCCACAAGCACCGAGAGCCTGTTTCTGTCAAAGGGGGGATTACTCGTTGTAACGCCATTGTTCGATGTGACCTCTGCTACAAGAAAACCAAGGGAGTAGACCCGGAGGTCGAGGGTATCATGTGTAAGCCGTAGCACCCCGTCTCCCCTCATGATGACTCCATCCCTATCGAATTCTATAGAGACGGTAGAGCTGATAGACCTTATCCCTTGCCTTTCAGCCAATAGACCCTTCAGGCCGCCTTCAAACACTGGCATCTCTGCCTTTTTCGGGGCGCAAGACACTGTCAGAACTGTCAGAACATAGAGCATTATAGCCCCGAACCTGCCAGCGCTATTCAGCACATTTACGCTTCCGCTCTGCCTATTTGCCGAGGATTGTCTCAAGGAAGTCCTCAACACTTCTCACCCCTGTTACCTCAAGGCCTGATGGGTTTTTCAGGCGTGAGGCATTCGTCATCGGTATTATCGCCCTTTTAAAACCGATCTTTTCAGCCTCCCTGATCCGCGCATCGGCCTGATTTACCGCCCTTATCTCACCTGATAAACCTGCCTCGCCAAAAACTACGGTCTTTGGATTAATCGGGACCTCCCTAAATGAGGACACTATGGCTGCTATGACCCCGAGGTCTGCTGCAGGCTCAATAATCTTTATCCCACCCACCACATTAACGAATATATCCATCCCGCCGAGATGGATGCCTGCTATCTTTTCTAAAACAGCGATGAGGAGATTAACCCTGTTAAAATCGACACCGATGCATGTCCTTCTCGGCATGCCGAAGGTGGTTGGCGAGACGAGTGCCTGAAGCTCAATAAGCAGCGGCCTTGTCCCTTCGATGCTCGCCATTACAGTCGATCCAGAGACATTCTCGGGCCTTTCAGAGAGAAACAATTCAGAGGGATTTTCTATGGCGAGAAGGCCTGAGTCTGTCATCTCAAAGACCCCTATCTCATTTGTGGAGCCGAACCTGTTCTTGACTGTCCGCAATACCCTGAAGGCATGTCCCCTGTCCCCTTCAAAATAAAGGACAGTATCAACTATATGTTCAAGGACACGTGGACCTGCTATGGCCCCTTCTTTTGTGACATGTCCTATGATAAAAAGCGGTATCCTCGAATGCTTTGCAAAGGTCATTAACCTCGCTGCACATTCCCTTACCTGGCCAACAGAGCCGGGCGCAGAGGTGAGTTCCTCTGTATACATGGTCTGTATGGAGTCTATGACGACCATGCCCGGCAGCATCTCAGAGGCAGCGTTAATGATGTCCTCGAGATTTGTCTCTGACAGAAGCATTATGGAATCGGAATCGATAGAGAGTCTTTCTGCCCTCAGTTTTATCTGCTCGGGTGATTCCTCGCCCGACACATAAAGCACCCTCCCTGACCTTCCGGAGAGGTTAGATGCCGCCTGGATGAGAAGCGTTGATTTGCCGATCCCGGGGTCACCGCCAACGAGTACAACAGAGCCCTCAACGACCCCACCACCCAGAACCCTGTCGAGTTCCCTGATCCCAGTCGTTATCCGCCTTTCCTTTCCGCCAGCGATAGAGCTCAAGGGCTGTGGTTGAGACCTGTCAGATGCCCTGGCGGAATGGCGTGAACCAGAAGATGACCTTTCCTCTACAAGGGTATTCCAGGCACCGCAGTCAGGGCACCTGCCAAGCCATTTAGGGCTGCTGTAACCGCATGCCTGGCACTGGAAAAAGGTCTTTATATGTTTAATATCCCCATCCCCTTTCCTATGTGATAGGCCTTCCTTATTGCCTCTGTCACGAATTCCTTTGCCCTCCTGACAGACTCAAGAGGTGTATAACCGAGTGCGAGAGATGCTGTAATGGCTGCTGAAAAAGCACAGCCTGTGCCGTGGTATTCACCCTCGATCTTTGAACCCTCCATCCTGTGAAAACTGATCCCATCATAGTAAAGGTCCATAGTCAATCTCTCAAGATGACCTCCTGTGATAACCACAACCCATGGCCCCATCTCTTTCAGTCTTATAGCAGCATTCTCCATATCTCCTTCACCCTCGATATTCATCCCTGTAAGGACAGACGCCTCATAGACATTCGGGGTGATTACCGCCGATAGTGGAAAGAGAAGCTCCCTGATCTTATCGAGGGTTCCATCGTCTACGAGGCTCCTGCCGGTTGATGAGACAGTGACAGGGTCAACAACGAGATTCCGGGGGGAATAATCCCTTATCATCTCACAAACAGCCTCAACAATCCCTGCACTGAAAAGCATGCCTGTTTTAAGGGCATCCGGCATTATGTCCCTGAAAAGAACATCCATCTGCCTGACAAAAAATTCTCTTTCGACAGGTAATATCCATTCAACGCCTGAGGTGTTCTGCGCAGTCAGCACAGCAGGAACAGACAGCCCGTGGACGCCAAAGGCCCTGAAGACCTTCAGGTCTGCCTGAAGCCCTGCACCACCTGTCGGGTCGGAGCCTGCTATGGTCAGGGCAGATTTCATTTGATGATATTATAACCGAGTTTCTTCTGAAAATCCCTTACTGCCATTTTTTCTCCCTCAGGGTTGTGAAGCGCAGCACCCTTTAAATCCTTATACCGCCTCATGGTCTTCTTGTCAGAACCCTTTAACCTCACATCGAGGATTCTCAGCTCCCATTCTATATCCCTAAAGATCCTGAGAGAGCTTTTATACTTCCTCCTGTCAATCCTGATAGAGAAGTCTCCAGGGGCCTTCCACCTGTCCTTGAAGAATAGCCATGAGGCAAAATCCTCGAGACTCGAACCCTCGAGTGGTTTTATTGGTGTTGTATTTTTGATGCCCTCTATGCGAAGGCCCTTTCTGTCGGCAACTATCCTGTGAGTTCCCTTAAATGGCTCTGCACCCTGGTCATCTTCAAACTCCCATGTGGATACAGAAGACTGAGACTCGCTTTTGTGGCAGCTCTCGCATGTCCTTGACCTCCCATAGGGGTGTGCAGCCTGCTCTATCTCGAGCCACAGGAGATGTTTGTTGTTATAGCCTGGGGGAGACTTCGTCGCCGCCACGGATTCCTTATTAGAGTCAATACTGAAGGTTCCAATTGTATAATAGGCATCCCGCGTCTCACCATTCGGCCACCTGAACATTATCCCATCTGAAGGCCTCACATCTGACTTTATATTCCCTACGCTGTGCGGCCATACCTTCACAGGCATCCATATACCCTTCTGGTCTTTCATCAGTATAGGAGGCCTCTGGATGCCGTAGTAGAGGGAATACTTCTTAAAGGGGTTCGGTCTGTCTGCTACATAGCCCGGCCCCCATACGGTGATCTGGTAGCCCCTCAGTTCATTTATATGGCATGTGGCACAATCGATATTTTTATGGACGCTTTTCTTATGGGCGTCTTCGATCTTTATATGACAGTCCTGACATGTTGCCTTCCGCTGCATATCTCCCATACCCTTTTCACCTGCTGGATGGCAATCCACGCAATGGATATCCTTTTTGTAGTGGACATCTGGGGCCATACCTGTGGGGATAGAGTAGTCGCCACCAATATAGGTCTCACCCCTCCTGCTGTTCATCGCACCTGGATGGCAGATGCTCGTTCCACGGCCATTACCAGAGCAGGTCTCTGAATTCGGCCTTCTTGTGAATGAATGCACCCCCTTTTCCCTGCTCGGTGTGTAATGGCAGTCGAGACACCCTGCATGGCAGACATTGCAGAATTTCTGTTTTGCAACGGCCTGTTCCCTTGTAAAACCAGTATTCAAATTTCTTGCTATCTCCTCTGTATTGCTGAAATCGAAACCTGCATCCCTGAGATGTGGCAGTGGTGGGATGTCTGCAAAAGAGGGGCCACAGTTGTGCGGGCCATAGGGTTTCAGCCATGTCTTCATAGTTCGCTGCCTGAAGTTCGTCCCCATTATCGTAGTCCTGAATTGCTTTAGCTCCTGGGGATGGCAGTTAGATTTACCGCAGGTCTTCTCTGCTATATCAGGATCGAAGTTTAGAGTCTCAGGGTTTCTATCATGCCAGAGGATGTTTCTTACCTCAGGGTTAGGCGGCAATAATGCCCTTATCCTGTCTCTGCCTTCTAAAAGGATAGGGCGGGGTGAGACCATTTTTCTATCCAGGATTTCCCCTGATTCGCTGATTAAAAGCGCCTTTAACATCCCTTTATGGGCATCCGCAGCCTTCTTTGCCCTCCCATTTCCGAGATGGCATTCACGGCACTTCACATTGGGATGGTTGCTCTCACTTTCCACCATCCGCTGTGTTACATAAAACTGAGGGTAACCGAGAGACCGCATCCTCTCTTTATCACTATGGCAGGCAACACATTCAGCACTTGAATCCCTATAGGAGCGGTATCCTAAAAAGGATATTATAAGAACAAACTGTAAGAGCAAGAGGAAAACAGTCTTTTTGGTAATATAAGTGCTGATTGTGCCCAAGGAAAAGGGTGACATGATATTTACCTGTCGTCTGACAGATGGTTGGAGCCCTCTCTCGGCAGCCTGACCTTCAAAACCTCTCCCCTTCTGCCCAGCGCCCCGAGGTCCTTTCCATTTAACATCACCCTTATACCACCTGCATTCCCTATCTTAAGACCGAACCCATTCCTGGATGCCCACTCCCTTGACTGCCCTGGTTTAAGAAGCACCTCTTCGGACTTCCCATCGTCCATCTCAACGCGAAGCCATGTGGTTTCACCAGCAACCACCTTAAGCAGGTATTGCTGTTGAGGATTTGCAGGGACTGCTGTGGCATCAACAGGACCTGATGATGGTTTATTTAGATTCTTACCCCCTTCCAATGGGATCTCCATTTTACTCGAGAGGTGCGTAAAAAGGATGATCGCTATCAAAACAATGGCCGCTGCAATTGCAGCGAAAACAATACGGGGGAGGACACTCTTTCTTGCCGCAGGTGGGCGGGGGTTAATCTCATCATGCAGTGCTGTGCCTTTTTCTGAGTACGCCTTTATAAGGGGGCCGGGGTCGATACCGAGAAATCGGGCATACTCCCTTATATAGCCCTTTGTGTATACCTCTGGAGGCAGTTTTTCAAAGGCATCATCTTCTATTGCCCTCAGATACTCGTGTCGTATTTTCAGCTTGCCTGCAATGTCATGAAGGTCAAGCCCACGGTCTTCACGATTTTTCTTAAGGGTCTCTCCTATCAATTGCCAAAACCCGGATTGTTATATAACAATATAGCATAAAACATAGGAAAAGTGCAGAGGTGGCAGCCTTAATCGCGATGTCCTGTGTTAACATATCTCAAAAAGGGGGTCCCCGAAAAATCAAAGATCTTTTGGGGCACGGGTAGGGAGGTATTTTTGGAAAGAAGGGTAGTAGTAACCGGTATCGGAGCGGTAACCCCCCTCGGAAACTCCTTTGGAGACTCATGGGAGGCGATAAAGGCAGGGAGGTCTGGCACAGGTTTGATAACAAGGTTTGATGCCTCTGATAACCCATGGAGGGTGGCGGGGGAATTAAAGGGCTTTGATGCCGGGGCGTATCTCTCACAGAAGGAGATAAATAGACTCGACCCATTTGTGCAATATGCAGTGGCTGCTGCGATTATGGCAGTGGAGGATGCAAGGCTGATAAAAGGCAAAACGAATATTGAGCAAAGGGATTATAAGACAGACCCATCACTTAATGCTGCTGCTGCCGTCATCATAGGCTCAAGCAGAGGCGGGATCACGACAATTGAAAAGGAGCTCCAGAAGTCCTGCAGTTCAAGGTTCAGGGTTCAGGGTTTAAGACCTTCCCCCTATCTCATGCCCTCAACAACGGTCGGTATGGCCGCATCCTATGTGGCGCAGAGGCTCGGCATAAGGGGCTACTGCCTCGGTATTTCCAATGCCTGCGCCTCAGGCACAAATGCCGTTGGAGAGGCATTCAGACTGATCAAGACCGGATACGCAGACATCGCCCTGACTGGCGGCACAGAGGCGCCCATATGCAGGTTATGCATAGAAGGTTATGGAATTGCTGGTGCATTATCTAAAGATTCAAAAGACCCTGTCATGGCTTCTAAACCCTTTGATAAGAAGAGGAATGGCTTTGTGCTCTCAGAGGGGGCCTGTGTTATGGTGCTTGAGGATTATGGGCATGCCGTGAAAAGGACTGCCCCCATATATGGTGAGATAGCTGGCTATGGAAATACAACTGATGCATTCCATATGACAAGACCCGATCCTGAAGGAGAGGCAAGGGCGATAATGATGGCCATAAAGGAGGCAGGGATAACACCCGATAACATTGATTATATCAATGCCCATGCAACGGCAACAAAGCTCGGGGATATTGCCGAGGCTGATGCAATAAAACTTTTATTCGGAAAAGGGTCATCAAGTATCCCCATAACAGCCATAAAATCGATGACAGGTCATATGCTCGCCGCATCAGGTGCATTCGAAATAGCCTCCACGATCATGAGCCTGAAGGAGGGTGTAATACCACCAACCATAAATATCGATGAGAAAGATGTCCTTTGTGATTTAAATATTGTGACTGAGAAAATGGATGCAGCAATCAGGACTGCGATCTCGAATTCATTTGGGTTTGGGGGTGTAAATGCGGTTATAGTGCTGAGGGCAGTGCCTGCTGAAGATCTTGGCGATTAAATGGGGGGCATGGTTACTGCCCCCTGTATTGAGTATTAAAGTTTGAAAGGATTCATGAAAAGGATAATAAGAACCACGACAAGGGCATAGATGCAGAGAGACTCTATCATGGCCAGGCCGATGATGAGTGTTGTCGTGATTTTACCGGATGCATTAGGGTTTCTGGCTACACCCTCACACGCCTTGCTCAAACCGATACCCTGACCAATGCCTGTGCCGAGCGCAGCTATACCTATAGCGATACCACAACCCAAGGCGGCCATTGCATAATATCTGACCTTGGCATCCTGAGGAGCAGATGCAGCCTCTTCAGCAAGGGCTGCTGGGGCCAGCAGACACAGCAATGCGATTGAAAGCAGGATCACTGAAATAGTCTTTTTCACGATCATCTTTCCTCCTTTCTATAAGATTTAACTAATGTGCTTCCTCCACAGCACCTGCGAGATACAGCGTCGTCAGAAGAACAAAAACAAATGCCTGGACGACGCTGACAAGCACACCAAGCCCTAATATAGCTGTGGGTATAATAGCAGGGGCAAGGATAGCGAGAACAATCAGAATGAGGTGCTTTGATACCATGTTCCCAAACAGCCTGACAGAGAGGGTTAGCGGTCTTGCAATATGTCCGATAAGTTCGATAAAGAACATCATTACCATAAGCGGAAATGCGGCTATTGAGCGGATAGGGCCGAGGAAATGGTTTATGTATTTGATGCCGTGCACCCTGATGCCGTAGTAGTGGGTCGCAAGGAAGACAGGAACCGCCAGGGATGCAGTCGTGTTGATGTTGCTCGTGGGTGAGCTGAACCCCGGTATCAAACCCATGAAGTTGCAGATGAGGATGTAGAGACCTAATGTGCCTATCAGGGGTAAGAAATGTCTCCCCCAGTGGTGGCCTATGTTGTCCTCTGACAGCCTGAGGAGTGCCTCGACAATCACCTCGACGAGATTCTGAACACCCCTCGGGACAAGGGTCAGCGAGCCCCTTAATGCAAACGCCACAGCTATCAGCAGTATAGATGCCAGAAATGCATATGAGACATAATGCGGTATGATGTGCGGATTCACTATCATGTCCAGCAACAGGGTTTCTTCTTCCACATCTCCTCCCTAAAACCGAAGACCTCGGAATATTTAGATAATATAGTAAAGAAGAGGCTCCCAAAAGTCAAGACTGATTCCATTAAAAAATTAAATAAATCTATATCCCTGCCTCTTTCGCGGTGTCTTCGATCTATGGCAAATTGGTTTCTCAGATTCTCTTAACTCTACTGTTACCCCAAAAAGTCAGAGACTTTTTGGGGACCCCCTATTCTTAAAGGAATAATTAATTTCCTAATTCCTTCCGTTCTTCCGCGCTTCCGCACTGGTTTCTGGATAAGTATTTGAGAAATTGAGATTTTTGATCATTTGTAATGGTCTGAGATAGCGGAACATCAAGGAAACGATAACCTTCGGTAACCCACTTCAAATAAAACGGGATATATTTGGCGTTTACTTTGCCTTTTGATGACAAGAACTGTTTAAATGACTCCAACATAATTGATGTTCAATGCTATGTTTCAGCAATATAATAATTAATATGGCATTATCATATTGCATTTTATGCTCGCTTTCAATTGTTTTTTAATATTTTTACTTGACTATGATACACTTACTTCGTATAATTTATCATAATGTTGAAGAAACATAAAAGAAACTGTTAGACACTAAAGACAATGGGTAATCGATAATGTTACATGGATTGTTTCCAATATTCGGTATTCTGATAGCGTTCATTATTATTGTTGCGGTAGCCAAGTACTTTCTTTCGCCAGGTGGACGAAAGACTAATGACTACCCATATCAAAAAGAGACTGTACTATTCTCTCCGGCTGAGCGCTCGTTCTTCGGAGTGCTTGAACAGGCAGTCAATAACAGATTACGCATCATGGGCAAAGTACGGCTTGCAGACGTCGTCAAAGTGAAATCAGGGATGACCCAAAGTGCACGACAGGGAGCCTTCAACCGTATTCAGGGTAAGCACATCGACTTTGTGGCATGTGACCCTTCGACGCTTTCAGTGCAGTTTGCTATAGAACTTGATGATAGAAGTCACAATAACTCAAATCGTCAGAAACGTGATGAGTTTGTAGATAAGGTTCTTCAAGCAGCAGGTATTCCAATATATCATTTTACTGCTAAGCAAACGTACTCAGTAGAGGATATTCGGAATACCCTGTTTGACGGTGAAATGATAAAGAAGACATAACTGTAACCCATGTACTTAGAACAACGTGTAACCTATGTACCGAGATCATACGAAAGGATGTCTAACCAGTCGCTGCAGTTGAACGAGTGCCACAGTAGACTTTTTCGGCAATGCAGTGGCTTATGGTTTGCTGATTATTATTCGGCTTGTTGACGAGCTCAAGTGGCACTCGTCACTGAGCTTATCGTTATGTGTTATATAGGAGAACAATGTCTTTTCAGTTTCATTTCCAAAGGTCTCCCAGCCCGGCCATGATTCACGGGCAAATAATTCGATTCGCCTTGCATCCGGCCAGAATTTCTCAAGATATTCCCGAATTTTATCTGGCTTACGACTATGTTTATTCCGTGGGATACGTATTATTGAAGATATGCGATATTCTGCTTTTGGTGGGGGCACAGTTCCCCGAACGCCTACGAGCAATAGCTCATGTTGACTACGGAACCAATAACCCATCCCTTGATATTCCTTATCCCAAATGGCATGAGTTTTATATTCAAAACCCCATGCTTGCAATACTGCTATTGCTTCAAGTAATTTCGGAGCAGTTGCCCAGAGAAATAAAACAGCATTATCAGCGGCCTTTGGCATTAGTGCTTTTATGTCATCAACCGTCATTGTTTGATAATGAGATTCTATAGACCGGGATTTACTGGCAGAGAATGAGTATTGCCACGGAGGATCAGCATAAATGACATCAAAAACACATAACAAGTCGTTGGAGATGAACGAGGCGCACAGGCCACTATTCTGGCCTGCTGCCTCATTCACTTCCAAACCGTTTTTATGCTTTTTATCGTTATTCATGCGCCTCGTCACTGAATTCTACGTTAGGCTACGTTGATTCGATTGAAGTGGAAATGATAATGTCGCCGCATCTGGCATGTTGGCTATGCTGGATTTAGGCGGGAGGGATTGAACATGAGATCAACCCAGCTTGACATGTCGGTCGAGGAAAAAGGAGGATGATATGACAAAGGCTATTTCTTTTTTTATCTACGTTTTAATGGCGCTCTTGGCATGTCTGG